>JAURIJ010000048.1 GCA_030832825.1 Gammaproteobacteria bacterium | reverse complement strand
TCAACATGCCTACCACGCACCTTACGGGCGCGCAAATCGTGAGGTCGCGGGTCGTCAGACAATATAAAAATCGAAAGGCTGTGAGCTCGTAGGGGGTGAACCTTACCCAGGTGAGCTTCAGCAGGAAGTCGGCCACGATTTTGACGACACAATCATGGAATGTTTCCATCAGCAGTCGCCCTCAATGAAGCACACCATCTCGGCCAGCATGGCATCGTAATGTGGATTGAAGGAGCCGCGTCGCACCAGTCGGCCTTCGAAACGCCCACCTTCCCCCAGATTGCGCTCGCCGTAGACGGTGGCCGTCGCATCGTGGCGACAGGTGTCGTAATCCGCGCCGCGGAAATGGCCGCACAGGGCGAACGCGCCATCCAGGCCGTAATGCGGGTCGGTCGGCGGGACGGAAATGGCCGTGTGGGAAAGACTGAGGACACGCTGCTCCAGGGCCTCGGCTGCCACCACCTGCAGCCCCTCGCAGGTTGCGGCCGGCGCGCTGCCCGCCACCTCGGCGCTGTACCAGAGCATGCGGCGCGACGCCGTGGGCGTCTTGCTGCAGAAGAACTCCCGCGCGACTTCCATGTTGACGGTGGTGTCATCGCCACTGCCCGCCATGAACACCGGCAATGGCAGGGGCGCAAAGTCGGAATCGCTCAGACCGCGGGTGAGCAGGTAGAACTCGGCGCCCGCGTTCATCGAGAAGGATTCGTAGCGGGCGGCGTCGCGTTCGGCATCCCGCCCCAGCCACGGCGTGAACCAGCGGGCATACGGCGAGAGCCAGGCAGACTCGCTGCGGGCGGCCAGCGCGGGCGAGAGCATGAGCAGCCCGCGCAGCAGCGTGTCGTCCCGATGCGCGTCGGCGTAACGCACCGAGAGCGAGGTGCCGGTGGAGAAACCCACCAGGTAGAGGCCATCGACCTCGCCACGGAAACTCTCCACGCCGTACTCGGTCACGCGCAGCCAGTCCTCGTGACGCATGTCCAGCGTGTCGCCCGGCACGGTGCCATGTCCCGGCAACAGCACTGCGCGCAGCAGCGCGCAGGGGAAGGCCTGCAGCAGGGACTCGGCGACGCCGCGCAGCAGATAGGGCGAGTCGGTGAGGCCATGGATCAGCAGGAAACCAGGACGTTCCGCTCCCGGTGGACACTGCGCCTGCGCATTGCGCAGTTCATAGGGCGCGCGCATGGCCACGGCCCGCTCCAGCGGATAACCGGGGCCGAACGGCTCCGGGCTGTCGGCGTAGTGATGGGAGGCCAGCGCCTGGCGGATACGCGCTTCGTTCTCGCGGACGTAGTCGGCGAAAGGGGTCTGCGCGGGGGGAATCCAGGCCGGGGCGCCGGATGGGCGGTAGAGCGGGGATTCGCTGCCGGAGGAACATGCCATCAGCAGCGCCAGAAGGGCCAGCATCACTGCCTGTTGTCCTGCGCCGCGCATGCCTGCTCCCCCGCTGTGGTAGACGATACTGCTCCGGAACATCGTCCCCGTCAGCTGCGGGGTGTCTTGCGATTCTTCTTGATGCGCCGCTTCTGTGCGACCTGCTGCTGGGTCAGATCCTTCTCGTGCCGCACGAAGGGGTTCTCGTCGCTTCGGTACTGAATCCGGATAGGCGTGCCCTCCAGGCGCAGGATCTTGCGGAAGGTCTTCTCCAGATAACGGCTGTAGCTGTCGGGAATCTTGTCCGTCTGCTTGCCGTGAATCACGATGATGGGCGGATTATGTCCTCCGGCGTGCGCGTAGCGCAACTTGATGCGGCGGCCGTCCACAATGGGCGGCGCATGCTCTTCCACGGCCGCTTCCAGCACCTGTGTGAGGATGCTCGTGGTCAGCGTGCGCTGGGCCGCTTCGTAGGCGCCATGGATCGACTCGTAGAGGTCGCCCACGCCGGTGCCGTGCAGTGCCGAGATGAAGTGGATCTTGGCGAAGTCGACGAAGGCGAAGCGGCGGCGGATGTCCGATTTCACCTTCTCCTTCTGCTCCAGGTCCATGCCATCCCATTTGTTCAGCGCAATGACCAGCGCCCGACCGGCATCCAGCACATAGCCCAGCAGGTGCAGGTCCTGCTCGACGATGCCGGTGCGGGCGTCGATGATCAGGATCACCACGTTGGCGTCCTCAATGGCCTGCAGGGCCTTCACCACGGAGAACTTCTCGATGGTTTCGGTGGTCTTGCCGCGGCGGCGGATGCCCGCCGTGTCGATGAGCGTGTAATGCTCGCCATGGCGCTCGAAAGGAATGTAGACACTGTCGCGCGTGGTGCCCGGCATGTCATACACCACGACACGATCCTCGCCCAGCATGCGGTTCACCAGGGTGGACTTGCCCACATTCGGGCGGCCGGAAATGGCGATCTTGATGCCGCTCTGCGCCGCCGGGGTCAGCGGTTCGTCCTGCGGGAACGTCGCCAGCACGGCATCGATCATCTTGCGCACGCCGCGGCCCTGGCTGGCCGTGATGGGGAAAACGCGCTGGATGCCCAGACCGAAGAAATCGCCCATGGCCACGTCTTCGTCGATGCCATCGACCTTGTTGACCACCAGACAGACATTCTTCTGCTGCTTGCGCAGGTATTCCACGATATGGGTGTCGCCCGGAGTCAGACCCGCGCGCCCGTCCACCAGCAACAACACACAGTCGGCTTCCTCGATGGCGAGCAGGGACTGGGAGGCCATCTCGAAGTCGATGCCCTCTTCCTGACCCGACAGGCCGCCGGTATCGATCACGATGAAGGGGCGATCGGCGATGCGGCCCTCGCCGTACTGACGGTCCCGGGTCAGGCCGGGCAGGTCAGCCACCAGCGCGTCGCGGCTGCGGGTCAGTCGGTTGAAGAGTGTGGATTTGCCGACGTTGGGTCTGCCAACGAGGGCCAGGACAGGTCTCATAAAATTCCCATTGCTTGCAGGTGGTGCGGTGCGCCAGCCCTGGACGGGCGGGCCGCACTCAGCGGATCGAATAGGCAGCCAGGCGACCGCTGTTGCCGAACACATAGATTGTGTCGTTGTCGGTGACCAGCGGCGCGCGCACGCCATCGCCATCGACATTGACACGGCTGACGAAGTGACCGTCAACCTGGGACAGCAGATGCAGCCAGCCTTCGAAATCGGCCACTGCGACGTAGTTGCCCAGCGTGCGGGGCGCCGTCACCGAGCGCAGACGCAGGCTGTTGTTCTCCCAGGCCACATCGTCGGTGTTGTTGCGCAGCGCGATCACGTGGCTGTCGTCATTGGTGTAGTAGAGATTGCCGAAACCCTGGGACAGGCCGTGATAGCTGGACGCCTCGATGCCCCAGACAATGCGGCCCGTCTGCACGTCGAAGCCCATCAGATTGCCCTGGTAACTGCTGGCATAGACGATATTGCCTGCCAGCAACAGGTCCCCGTCGACGTCGATGACCCGCTCGATGTCGTAGCGGCCTTGCGGAATCGCCACTCGCTCTTCCCACTGCAGGAAGCCGTTGGCCGCGTTCACGGAAGCGACCATGCCATTGGCGAAACCGGCGATGACATTGTTGCCGGCAATCACCGGCTTGCTGCTGCCACGCAGGGTCAGGGCGGGGATGGTGGTTTCGTAGATCCAGGTCTGCGTGCCGGTGACAGCATCCAGGCCCACCAGCTTGCCGTCGACTGTCTGCAGCACCACGATGCTGCCATTGGTCTGCGGCGCGGACACGACTTCACTGGACACGGTGCTGCGCCAGAGTTCACGCCCGGAAATCTGATCCAGGGCGATCACCTCGGCCTCGCGGGTGCCCACCAGCACCAGGCCGGCCGCGGCGCCGACGCCGCCGGAGATCTCCACGTCATCCAGACGCTCGCGCCAGACAACGTCGCCCGTGGCGCGTTCAATGCAGATGACTGTGCCGTCGGCAGCGGCGGCAAAGATGAATTCGCGGTCGATGGCAGGAGACAGCATATTGTAGAAATCGCCCTGGCCGTCGCCGACGTTCACGCTCCAGCGCCGGTTCAGACGCAGCTCCTGTGTGAACTCGACCAGCTCCGCCGGCGGCTCGACATCGTCATCGCCGAACAGTCCGCCCACCGAATCAAACAGGCTGCAGGCACTCAGGCTGAGCAGCACAGCCCCGAGCGCGAGCGGTCGCAGAACTGCGGCCGCCGTCAGACTGGCTTGGGTCGAGCGCGTCGCCGCAGGAGATTGCAAGGCTTCCATGAAGGGTGTTCCTTAGCTGCCCAGCGCGAGATCGTCGAGCTTCATCTGCAGCGAGGTGCTGGTGGAGCCGGCCTGCAGGGCGGCCTGGAAGGAGGCTTGCGCTTCCGTCGGACGACCGAGGGCCACGAGCACATCGCCGCGGATTTCGGCATGGTCAGCCTCGAACGCACCGGGCGTGACACTGTCAATCAGGGCCAGCGCGCGATCCGCATCGCCACGGGCCAGGATCACTCGCGCCAGACGCAGCTGGGCGGTGATGATCAGGGACGGGTCGGTGGCGCCGAAAAGGCCCGACTGGGTGTTGTCGAGCAGCCATTGCAGTTCCGCTTCCGCTGTCGCCAGGTCGTTCTGCTCCACCGCCAGACGCGCACCGAACAAGACACCATACAGGGCATAGGTGGTATCAGCGTAGTCACTCTTGAGCTGCTGGATCAGCGTTTGCGCTCTGGCAAGAGCGTCGTCCGTGATGGGCACGCCTGGTCCGAGCACGATGGTGGTGCCCAGTTCCTCGAACAGGTCGGACGCCTCGGCGCTGCTCGCCGTCTGCATGTTCTGCCACTGCGACCAGCCCAGATACCCCACCGCAAAGATGACAACGCCCAGCGCCAGCGACTTGCCGCTTTCGTTCCACCAGCGCTTGAGGGTGTCAAGGGTCTCTTCTTCTTCGGTACTGAAAGCCACGTATTGCTCCTGATATGCGTAAAAACCGTGAATTGCGCCACCTGATCTGCAGTCGGCCGCGAGCCGCGAGCCTTGCCGCGCCGCCGGGTAGGGCATCCTGAATTAGGCGCCCTGCCCTGTCAAGCGCCGGAAATCAGCCCCTGCAGCACATCCGCCACCTCGTCGCAGCGCAGCAGCTGCGGGGCTGAGTCGTCGTGCAGATGACGCAGACGCGCCTGCACCTGGCCGTCCTGGCCCGTCTCCAGTACCAGCGCCCGGGTGGCGCCAATGTTGAAGGCACGCTTCAACTGATTGCTTATCTTGCCGCCGCCACAGTTGAGCTGGACGCGCAGAGCGGGCAAACGATCACGCAGCGTCTCTGCCAGCACCATGGCCTGGGCGCCAAGACCGTCGCCGACGGCGATGTACAGGTCGAGCTGCTGGGTAAGCGCCGCCGGCAGGGCGCCGCTTTCCTGCAGCAGGAGCACCAGGCGCTCCACGCCCATGGCGAAGCCGACGGCAGGCGTGCCGCGCCCGCCCAGCTGCGCCACGAGGCCGTCGTAGCGACCGCCGGCGCACACAGTGCCCTGGGCTCCCAGCGCGCTGGTGATCCACTCGAACACCATGTTGTTGTAGTAATCGAGCCCGCGCACCAGGCGCGGATTGACGGTGAAGGCCACACAAGCGGCGCTCAGCAGGGCCTGCAGGGCAGCGAAATGCTCGCGGGTCTCGGCACTGGTGAAATCAGCCAGCACAGGCGCGTCTTCCAGGATCGCCTGAGTCGAGGGCACCTTGCTGTCCAGGATGCGCAGCGGATTGCTGCCCAGACGACGGCGGCTGTCCTCGTCCAGCGCGGCCTCATGCCGGTGCAGGTAGCTGACGAGCGCCTCGCCGTAAGCCTTGCGATCGGCCGAGGTGCCGATGTTGTTGAGCTCCAGTCGCACATGTGCGCTCAGGCCAAGCGCCTGCCACAGGCGTGCGCAGATCAGGATGACCTCGGCGTCGATGTCCGGGCCGGCCATGCCATAGGCTTCCACCCCGATCTGGTGAAACTGGCGATAACGCCCCTTCTGCGGCCGCTCGTAGCGGAACATCGGGCCCTTGTACCAGAGCCGCTGCTGCTGGTTGTAGAGCAGACCGTGTTCTTCCGCCGCACGCACACAGCCGGCAGTGCCTTCCGGCCGCAGGCTGAGATTGTCGCCATTGCGATCGGCGAAGCTGTACATCTCCTTCTCGACGATGTCGGTAACTTCGCCGATAGAGCGTTTGAACAGCTGCGTCTGTTCGAGCACGGGAAAGCGCAGCTCGCGATAGCTGTAACGCTGCAGCACACGCTGCACGGTGTCTTCAAGGTATTGCCAGACCGGCGTTTCGCCGGGGAGGATGTCGTTCATCCCCCTGATTGCCTGAATCTTGCTCATGATCTGCTGCTTGTCAGTGGCTGGAATCGCGGGGCGCTCGGGCGCCCTCAGTCCGTGGCGATGATGTCGGGATGACGTGCCGCCTTGCGGGCGCTCTCGCCGGCCAGCTTCTGGGCGACACGCGCACGCACCATGGCCTCGAGTTCATCCACCAGACGCTCGTTGTCCACCTTGTGATGGGGCTTGCCTTCCACGTAGACCAGGTTGTTCGGGCTGGCACCGGTGAGACCGATCTCGGCCACCTTCGCTTCGCCGGGGCCATTGACGATGCAGCCAATCACGGCCACATCCACCGGTGTGATGATGTCGTCCAGGCGGGACTCGAGCTGGTTCACCACCCCGATCACATCGAAATTCTGCCGGGAACAGCTGGGGCAGGCCACCAGGTTCACGCCCTTGCTGCGAATGCCCAGGCTCTTGAGGATGTCGAAGCCCACCTTGATCTCCTCCACCGGGTCTGCCGCCAGCGAGATGCGGATGGTGTCGCCGATGCCTTCCATCAGCAGCGCACCCAGACCGATGGCCGACTTCACGGTGCCGGAACGCGGCCCGCCGGCCTCGGTAATGCCCAGATGCAGCGGCTGATCGATCTGCCCGGCCAGCTTGCGATAGGCCTGCAGGGTCATGAAGATCTCGGAGGCCTTGAGGCTGATCTTGAAGTTCTGGAAGTCGAGCTTGTCGAGGATGTCGATCTGGGTCAGGGCAGATTCCACCATGGCATCGGCATTAGGCTCTTCGTACTTGCGCAGCAGCACCTTGCCCAGCGAACCGGCGTTCACGCCGATGCGCAGGGGAATGCCCTTGTCCTTGGCGGCATCGATCACGGCACGCACCTTCCTCTCGCTGCCGATGTTGCCCGGATTGATGCGCAGGCAGTCCACGCCGTACTCCGCCACCTTGAGGGCGATCTTGTAGTCGAAGTGGATGTCGGCCACCAGGGGCACGTTCACCTGGGCGCGGATGGCGCGAAACGCATCTGCGGCCTCCATGCTGGGCACCGACACACGCACGATGTCGGCGCCGGCACGCTCCAGACGCTGTATCTGCGCCACGGTCGCCGCAACGTCACAGGTTTCCGTGTTGGTCATGCTTTGCACGCTGATGGGCGCATCGCCCCCGACAGGCACCTTGCCAACCATGATCTGACGGGATTTGCGACGCGCGATGACGGTGTGTGAACTCATGATCTGCTCATAATCCAATGGTGAGTCTTGCGGAATTGTCGATGCGGATGCTTTCGGTGAAGTCGATCTTCTTGCCATTCAGGTGCAATTCCGCCGCGGCGGCGTCACCGAGCAGCACGTTGAATGGCCCGGTGCCGTTGAGCCGCAGGTGATCGCCGGCCGCCCGGATCTCGCGGTAAATCTGCCGGGCACTGCCATCATCGATCTGTACGAGACTTTCCCCCGAAAACAGGATCTCGACCAGGTCGCTGCCACCCGCATCCACGGTGATGACCTGGGTGCGTGTGACGCGCTGCACGGCCTGCGCGGCGGGCTGGGCCGGAGTGGTGGTCGCCGGGGGCGTCGTTGTCGCTGCAGGAGTCGTTGTCGTTGCAGGAATCGTTGCGGCGGCGGGGGCCGTGACGGCAGCGGGGGCCACTGCAGCGGCTGGCGAGGCCGTCGCGGCAGGTACGGCACTGGACGCGGGCGCCGTCGCTTGTGACACGGGCTCTGCGCTCACGTCTGCCGCGGCCGCCGGGGCATCAGTGGCCGCCGCGACCGGGGCAGTGGCCACGTCTATTGCGGGCACAGGGGTGGTGGTGACGGCGGCGGACACCGTCGGCATCGGTACCGGCAGACCAACATTGGCGGCCGGCGCGGGCGTGGCCGTGCTCGTCGCAGGCGGCGTCACCGAGCTGGTGCTGACCGCCGCAGCGGGGCGACTGGCCGCATTGTTCAGAATGGCGGGCGCAGGGGCAGTGGCGGCAGCGGGCGTGGCAACCGGCGCGCCAGCGCCGGTGCCGAAATACCACAGCGCCACGGCGATGGCCACGAAGGCGATGCCGGAAATCACGATCCAGGGGCGATTGCGGTCTCGACGACGGCGGCTGATGGTGAAGCTCGCCTCTTCGCCCCTGCTGTCACGTTGATTGATGAATTCGTTGAAGACGTTGACCAGCAGGGTGGGATCAAGCTTCAGATAGCTGGCATACGCACGGATGTAACCCCGGATGAAGACGACACCGGGCAGCTTTTCATGAGCATCGGCCTCGAGGGCGCGCACATAGTGCATGGTCAGATGCAGGTCGTCGGCCGCCTGCTGGACACTGAGCCCCAGCGCCTCTCGCCGTCTGGCGAGCAACTGGCCCGGGCTGGTGTCGAGGTCACTCGCCGTGTCTTCGCCGCCAGGTTCGGGTGGGTGGATGTCGGTGTAGCTTGCGTTCTTGTCACTGGTCATTTTGTGAATTCAGATAGTCTTGGTATTGCGGTGAGTCTGCGTACAGATTCTGCAGCAACGCGGCGTACAGAACTGCCCCTTCGTCGTTGTCGAACCGGCGCTCCAGCTGGATTCCCAGCCACAGACTGCGCGCAGTCTGCACGACGTTGTAGAACGTGCTCGTGGTGACGAACTGGGTGTAGTGCGTCATCGCTTCGGCAAATTCGCCCTTGTCAAACTTGATCTGTGCCATTTCCAGCAAGGAACGGTAGAGGTTGCTATTCAGCTGCAATGCACGCTCGAACGCGTATTCCGCCCGCTCCGGGCGCGCCGTGCGCAGCGCGCTCAGGCCGAGATTCTCGAAGGCCAGCCCACGATTTTCGTACGTCGTGTCGTTGGCCACCAGTTCCAGCTGGCGATAGGACTGCTCGTACTCGCCCATCTGGAACAGCAGGGCCGCCAGATTGTTGCGCGCCCGTGCATTGCTGTCGTCCATGGACAGCGCCCGCTCGAAAGTCTCGCGTGCGAGTTCGGTATCCCCTTCACGCTGCAGCACCAGAGCCAGCACGTTGAAGGCGTCGGCACTGCGACTGTCGAGCGCCAGCGCATTGTTGACGTTGCGCCGCGCCGCCGCCATGTCGCCGGCCTCGTAATACCCCACCGCCAGCTGCACGAAATCGCGCACCGCGCGCTCGCGCGAAGGCTCGGTGTTGAAGCCGCCGGTGGTGGTGGTCACACAGGACGCCAGCATCAGCAGACTCAGTATTGCCGCCATGAACTTGCTTGAGACTTGCATGCCGACCTCGCACGAAAAGCGTGGTTCAAGCGCGCGGGCCTTACTGCCCGGGCCCGTCAATCATCACGGCCAGATTGCCGGCCGCACGATAGCGTTCACTGCGCCGAGTGGCATCGTTCACGGCCCCGACCAGCTGGCCGCAGGCAGCGCCGATGTCATCAGCCCGCGTGGTGCGCACGGTCACCGTGTAGCCCGCCTCGTGCAGGATCTGGCGGAAATTGGTGATCGACGAGGCACTGGGACGACGATAATCCGACTGCGCAAACGGGTTGAACGGTATCAGGTTGATCTTGCACGGGAAGTCTTTCAACAACGCGGCCAGCTCCCGAGCGTGCTGACGATGATCGTTGACGCCGGCAATCAGGGTGTACTCGATCACGGGCACCCGACGCTCGCCAAGCGTGCTCATGTAGCCCTGCACGCTGGCCAGCAATTGCGCGATCGGGTACTTCTTGTTCAGCGGCACCAGCTGATTGCGCAGCTCATCGTTCGGCGCATGCAGGGACACCGCCAGCGAGGCATCGGTGCAGTCCTTTAAGCGATCAATGGCCGGGACCACTCCCGAGGTGCTGATGGTGACCCGCCGCTTGGACAGGCCGTAGGCCTGGTCTTCCATCATCAGACTCAGGGCGTCCATCACATTGTCGAAATTGAGCAGCGGTTCTCCCATGCCCATCATCACGATGTTGCTGACCGGACGCGGATTGCGCAGCGCACGACCGTCCTCGTCCGCCTGCGTGTCCGGCTGCACCCCAAAGCCTGCGAGCTTGACGTTGGCCCACCACAGCTGGCCGATGATCTCGGCCGTGGTCAGGTTGCTGTTGAACCCCTGCTTGCCGGTGGCGCAGAAGCTGCAATCGAGACTGCAACCTGCCTGGGAGGACACGCAGAGCGTGCCGCGACCCGTCTCGGGAATGAACACCATCTCCACGCTGCTGCCGCTTTCCACCTGCACGATCCACTTGCAGCTGCCATCGGCCGAGCGCAGTTCCTGCGTGATCACGGGCGGACGAATCTCCGCCACGGCCTTCATCCTTTCCCGCAGCGGCTTGCTGATGTCGGTCATCTGATCGATGTCGAGCACGCCGCGCTGGTGAATCCACTTGAGGGTTTGACTCGCGCGAAAGGGTTTTTCTCCCAGATCATGGAAAAAAGCCTGCATCTTCGGCAGGCTCAGTCCCATCAGGTTGATCTTGGAGTCGCGTGTCGTCATTGCAGGCTCTGAAGGACGAAAGGCGCGCGATCAGGCGCGGGCGCAGAGGTCGGTGGCGCTGAAGAAATAGGCGATCTCGCGGGCCGCGGACGCTGCAGAGTCGGAACCATGCACGGCGTTGGCGTCGATGGACTTGGCGAAATCCGCACGGATGGTGCCGGGAGCGGCCTGCGCCGGGTTGGTGGCGCCCATCAGTTCACGGTGCAGTGCCACGGCGTTCTCGCCTTCCAGCACCTGCACGATCACCGGGCCGGAAGTCATGAAGGCGATCAGGTCCGGGAAGAAACCACGCTCTCTGTGCTCGGCGTAGAAGCCACCGGCAGTCTCGTTGGTCAGTTGCAGCATTCGTGCAGCGACGATCCGCAGACCCGCCTTCTCGAAGCGTGAATAGATCTCGCCGATCACATTCTTGGCAACTGCGTCGGGCTTGATGATCGACAAGGTACGTTCAATAGCCATTCCGTTTAACTCCATAAGCGGTTACAAGTTCAGAAAGGCGCGCATTATACGGGTATACCCGCCTGATTCACTAGGCTTTTCCCGCAGCGCGCAGACGCGGCACAGCTTCACGCAACGCGGCAATCGCCGTGTCGATGTCATCGGCCGTGCTGAAGCGCCCGAAGGACACTCGCAGGGCACTCTGGGCCAGCGCATCGGGCAGTCCGATGCCACGCAGCACGTAGGAAGGCTCCATGGTCGCCGACATGCAGGCGGAACCCGAGGATACGGCCAGAGTGCGCAGGGACAGCAGCAAGGTCTCACCATCCACGTCGTCGAACGCCAGATTCACGATCCCCGGCACGGTGTGTTCCAAGTGACCATTCACGTGGACACCCGGCAGCTCGGCCAGCCCGCGCAGCAGACGCTGCCGCAACTGGTGCAGCCGCACGCTTTCTTCACGCAGCGCCAATCCAGCGAGGCGGAACGCTTCCCCCATGCCGACTGCCTGATGGGTTGGCAGCGTGCCTGAGCGCATGCCGCGCTCGTGCCCGCCGCCGTGCATCTGGCATTCGAGACGGATGTCGGGCGAGCGGCGCACGAACAGGGCGCCTATCCCCTTCGGGCCATACACCTTGTGGGCAGAGAAGGACATCAAGTCCACCGGCAACTCCGCCAGATCGATGGGCAGCTTGCCGGCACTCTGGGACGCATCGACGTGCAGCAGCGCTCCGGCGGCATGCACCACCGCGCCAATCGCGGCAATGTCGTTGACCACGCCCAGTTCATTGTTCACCTGCATCAGCGACACCAAGGTGGTGTCCGGGCGCAGCGCGGCACGCACCTGATCGGGGCTGACGCGTCCGTGGGCATCGGGCCGCAACCGGGTGATCTCGAAGCCCTCACGCTCGAGTTGCTGCATGCTGTCCAGCACGGCCTTGTGCTCGATGCAAGAAGTCACGACGTGACAACCTTGCTCACGCCGTGCATGGGCTATGCCCTTGAGCGCCAGGTTGTCAGATTCGGTGGCACCAGAAGTCCAGACGATCTCGCGCGGGTCGCAGCGCACCAGGTCAGCCACGTGGCGGCGCGCCATCTCCACTGCCTCTTCCGCCTTCCATCCGATCAGATGTGAGCGCGAGGCAGGATTGCCGAAATTGCCGTCCAGCGTCAGGCATTCGCCCATGGCCTGCGCCACGCGCGGGTCCACCGGCGTGGTGGCGGCATAGTCAAGGTAGACAGGCATCTGCATTTGGAGGTCCTACTGAAGAAACGTGGCCGCGATGCGGGCGCCATCCAGTTCGGACGGCGTCAGCATCTCGTGGCGCTGATCCTGCTGCTGTGCTATGCGCTTGATTTCGCTGCGGGCGATGAGGTCGGACAGACTGATGCTGGCCAGAAAATCATGGATCTGCTCGCTCAGGTCCTGCCAGAGGTGATGGGTAAGACACGTCTCCCCCTGCTGACAATTGCCCTTGCCCTGACATTTCGTGGCATCGACGGATTCGTTCACGGCATCGATGATCTGGGCAATGCGGATGCTTTGCGGCTTGCGACCCAGCCGGTAACCGCCGCCCGGACCGCGAATGCTGCACACCAGCTCGCTGCGTCGCAGCTTGGCAAACAACTGTTCCAGATAGGACAGCGAAATGCCCTGTCGTCGCGAAATGTCCGCCAGATTCACGGGGCCTTGATCGGCATGTATCGCCAGATCGAGCAAGGCGGTGACCGCATAGCGGCCTTTGGTCGTCAAGCGCATGAGACTGTCTCGGTGCCAGTGAGCTGAAGGGGTGACGCAGTCCTGCCGGGGTGGAGAATGCGCAGTGAGTATCTGATACCCCACTGTTTCAGTCAACTTTTACGCCGGCAGGCGATTTACTCAGGCCGGGCACAGGGTTACCCTTGCCGCCTTGTCAATCCAGGCCTCCGGAACACTCGACATGCTCGCCGACCTGCACGCCCACACCTGGTTCTCCGACGGCACGCTGCCACCGCAGGCGCTGCTGGAACGGGCGGCGGCGCGCGGACTGACCCATCTGGCCATCACCGATCACGACACGACGGCCGCTTTCGAGAGCATCGACCCGGCCTGGATCGCGCCGGGCCTGCAGCTGCTGCCGGGCGTCGAGATCTCGACGCTGTGGGAGCGACAGGAGGTCCACATTGTGGGGCTGGGCATCGACTGCGATGACCTGACACTTCAGACCCTGTTGCAGGCTCAACAGCACCTGCGCCGGGAGCGTGCGGCGGCCATGGACATGAGCCTGCAGAAAGCAGGCATCTGCGGCCTGATGGATTACCTGGCCACCCTGCCCTGCACGGCGGTCGGCCGCAATCATGTGGCGCAGTTTCTCCTGGATCGAGGCATCGCCCGCAGCAAGGAACACGCTTTCAAGAATTTCCTCGGCGACAAGGGCAAGTACGCAGCGTCGGCGCGCTGGTGCAGCATCGAGGACGCGGTGAATGCCATTCGGGCGGCGGGAGGCATCGCCATCCTGGCGCATCCCAATCGCTATCGCATCAGCAATCCTGCCCTGCGGCGTCTGGTCAGCGAATTCGCCGCAGTGGGCGGAGAGGGTCTGGAGGTGAGCTATTCGAATCTCGACGCCGACCGACTGGATCATCTGGCGTCACTGTGTCTGGGCAATGGGCTGTGGGCGTCGACCGGCTCGGATTTTCACTCGCCGGGCAATCACTGGATGGATCTGGGGAAGTTCCGGCTGCTGCCGGCACGTTGTGCCGACAGGGCCATCTGGCTGCATTCCGGCTGGCCGAGATGCGCGGGGGACGTGAAGCAGGTGAGTCTCAGCGACGCTTGAGGGACGCCACCAGACCCTTGAATAGGTCCATCAGGGTTTCGTGCTTAAAGTCAGTGAATTCGCCGGCATCCATGAACATGCCGTGTTCTTCGCAGGCTTCATACTCAAGGTGAGGCTGACGCTTGTCAGTGAGCTTGGTCATGAGCTTGCTGCAACGGGGGCAGCTGATGTCACGCACACGGTTGTAGGTCTTGCCGATGCTGGGATCGCCACTGTCGAGGAAATCCGACATCCAAGACTTCTTCAATTGCTCGGCTTCGCCGTTGTCGAACCACAGGCCCTTGCAGCTGCTGCACTGATCAATGACGATTGTGCCGTGCAGGACTTCCACCTTGATTTCGTTCATGTGCGCATTGCATTTCGGGCAGTCCATCTTTTTCTCCTTGCACCGATTCACTCAATATTGTTGTCGGGACCAAAGTTTCGGCAGTTTATGCGATATCCGCTCGCGAACCAATAGCCACGTGATTCAGCCCGGGTTCACCTGCGCCGCGCCACAGTTCTCCCGTACGCGTCCATAACAGCGCAAAAAGGGAGACCGCACCATGACCTGCATCAGAAAACTGCTGTTCAGCCTGCTCCTTGGCATTCCTGTCTCAGTGCAGGCCGGGATCGGCAGTGGTTCCGACAATTTCAGCACCGGCTGCGCCACCGTTGAATTCATGGCCAAGATGGTGTCCGTCAATCTATTGCTGCCGAGCGCACGGGACAGCATGAGCGAGCTGGAGTCCATGCAGACCATGCTGCTCGAACTCAATCGTGTGGTGTGCCAGTCGGTGATCCTCACGGGCAATACACGGCATGGCAGCCGCTATGCCAATGGCCGTCTGGTGTCGAGCGATCTGTATGAAGCGCCCTGGTACTTCCCCAATGGCCAGATGTTCATGGCAGGCGCCGGTCGCGATACAAGCATCCACTATCCGAACGGCCGCACCATGAGCCACCACTGGACGCATGGCGGCGAACCTCTTTTCTGGCCAGGCGGCGGCATGGCCACG
>JAURIJ010000042.1 GCA_030832825.1 Gammaproteobacteria bacterium | reverse complement strand
CTGGGACGGCAAGCACCTGATTCTCAGCGACGGCAGCGATGCGCTGCAGTTCATCGAACCGGAGAATTTCTCGCTGGTGCGCAAGGTGCCGGTCACGCTGGACGGCACGCCCGTGCACTACCTGAACGAGCTGGAATACATCAATGGAGAAGTCTGGGCCAATGTGTGGCAGACGGACACCATCGTGCGAATCGATCCTGCCACCGGAGTCGTCAATGCTGTGGTTGATCTGACCGGGCTGTCCGAGCAGACGCAGACGGGCGGTCGCGACGCCGTGCTCAACGGCATCGCCTGGCTTCCGGCGCCGGAGGGCGACGACGGCAGACTTTTCGTCACCGGCAAGCTCTGGGGCAATCTGTTCGAGATCACGCTGCAAGCGCGTGAGTGACACCGCCAGGAGCCGCCATGCGCAAGGCCCTCGCCCGTTCCCTGTTTCTGCTTCTCGTGCCAGTCCTGCTCGTTTCCTGCGAGACCGTGAGCTACTACGGTCAGGCGGCGAGGGGCCAGTTGTCTCTTCTGCATGGACGCGAGGACATCGAGCAGCTGCTGGCGGATTCTTCCCTTGATGCGCAGACCCGCGCCAAGCTGCGGCGGGTGCAGCAGGCCCTCGCCTTTGCCGAGCATTCTCTGCAGCTTCCCTCGGGTGGCAGCTATCGCAGCTTCACCGCGCTCGATCGTCCCTACGTGGTGTGGAATGTCTTCGCGGCGTCGGAATTTTCCGTCGAACCGACGCAGTGGTGCTACCCGATTGCCGGCTGTGTCAGCTATCGCGGATACTTCAGCGAGCAGGCCGCGCGCCACTACGCCGAGCGCCTGCAGGCGCAGGGGCTGGAGGTGTACAGCGGAGGAGTGGATGCCTATTCCACCCTGGGCTGGTTCAATGACCCGCTGACCAGCGCGGTGCTGCGGCGCCCGGACCACCGTCTCGTGGCGCTGCTGTTTCACGAGTTGGCCCACCAGCGGCTCTATGTCCCCGGGGATACCGAATTCAACGAAAGCTTCGCCAGTTTCGTGGAGCAGGAAGGGCTGCGGCGCTGGCTGGCGCAGCAGGGTCAGGGCGACGCGCCGCTGCTTGCGCAGATCGCACGGGAGAATCAGTGGCAGCAGGAATTCGTGCGACTGGTGAGCGCGCATCGGGAGGCTTTGCGCAAGCTCTACGACAGTGACGTGCCGCAGACGCAGATGCGGGAGAGCAAGCAAGTGCTGCAGGCACAGCTGCGCCAGGACTATCAACGCTGGCGCGAGACCACGTCCTACACGGGCTATGACCGCTGGTTCGAGGGGCCGCTCAACAATGCCCAGTTGGCCACAGTGGCGTCCTACAATGCCCTGGTGCCTTTCTTCGAAAACCTGCTTGCGCAGAAGCAGGGCGACCTGCCTGCCTTCTACGCCGAGGTGGCGGCACTTGCCGAATTGCCCGCACAGGAGCGTGCCGAACGTCTGGGCCGCTGAAGAGGGACACGCGGCCCGTTCGGCTCAAGGGGTGGCACTCGCCGTGCTCTGGGCCACACGGGCTTCGAGTGCACTGACCAGGTCTCGGTAGAAATCCGAGGCAGGGTCTGCCGCCGAGGCTGCCTGATACTGTGCCAGTGCATCCTCCAAGCGCCCCATGTCTTCATACATGCGACCCAGCGAGCGGTGCAGATAGGCATCCTCCGGCATCACTTCCAGCGCCTTCGCGAAGATCTGGGCCGCTTCGTCGGCAAACCCGGCATTGAAGTAGGTGTTCCCCATCACATAGATCTGGGAAGCGTTCTTCGGGTCCCGTTCGATGGCCTGCAGATCGATGGGCAGCGCCTCGGCATAGCGCTGCTCATCACGCAACAGTTGCCCGAGCGTGTTCAGCGCCGCGATCAGCGCGGCCGACGGTTCCTTCTGCAGGGCCACGAAGCGCTGATACGCGGGAATGGCCTCGGCGTAGCGTTTCTGGAAGTACAGGATGCTGGCCATGTTGTGATAGGCCTCGGCCAGATTCGGATCGGCGGTCACGGCCAGTTCGTATTCGGCGATCGCTTCCTCGTAGCGTTCCAGATTGTTGAATGTGTTGCCGCGGCGAAAATGCCTTTGCCCCAGTTCCACATCGACCACCTCGCGCGTCTGCGCCAGCGGGCCATGACCGAGACCGAGCGGGGCGAGGACACACAAGAGCAGGACGACAAAGCGAAGGCGGGACATGGCGGGCTCCTCAGGCAGGGACTGCTGCCAGACTGATGGCGGTCGTGCCGCTGTCGGCACGCGTGACTTCGCCGATGCAGCTGGCGGCATGATACCCGGCTTCGTGCAGAGCGGCGAGACAGGCCTGCTCCTGTTCCGGGCGGATGGCCGCTAGCAGGCCGCCAGCGGTCTGCGGGTCGAAGAGCATCTGCTGGCGGGCTGTGCGGCCCAGGTCCTGCGCATTCTCCAGCACCTCGGCATGGCGCGCGTTCTCGGCGTGCAGCGAACTGTACCAGCCCCGCTCCAGGCACGTCAGCGCCCCGTCGAGCACGGGCAGGCGCTCCGGCCACAGCGAGACCTGCGCGCCCCGTGGCCCGCACATTTCGCGCAGATGGCCGAGCAGGCCGAAACCGGTAACGTCGGTGCAGGTACGGGCGCCGTGCTGCTGGAACAGCGCGGCCGCGCGCTGGTTCGACTGCTGCATCTGCTCCAGTGCCGGAGCGATCCAGCGTTGCCGTGCCTGATAGCGCATGTCGGCAGCGAACAGGGTGCCGGTGCCCAGGGCCTTGCACAGGATCAGGCGATCGCCTGTCGCAAGGCCTGTCTTGTGCAGCAGCCTCTCCGGGGCCGCGAAAGCGGTGACGCTCAGTCCGAAACTCAGTTCCGCCGTCTCGGCCGAGTGCCCGCCGATGAGCGCGGTGTCATGGGCATTGAGCACTTCGGTGCAGCCAGTCATCACCTGCAGCATCTGGTCCTGCATGATCTGCGGCGCGGCGTGGGGTACGCCGATGATGGCCAGCGCGCTGTGCGCCGTGGCCCCCATGGCGTGGATGTCGCTGAGGCAATGCACCGTGGCAATGCGCGCGAACAGGTAAGGGTCGTTCACGAAGGCGCGGAAATGATCAACGCTCTGCAGCATCACGCGCTGAGGATCGAGCTGCACGATGGCGGCATCCTCGGTCAGGCCATGCCGAGTCAGGATGTCCGGGTGAGTGCAGGGCTTGAGTTCGGCCAGCACGTCGCTGAGAAGATGACTGCCGATCTTGGCGGCGCAGCCGGCACAGCGGATCTGCTCTGCCGCCGGTGGGGGTGCCGGTCGGGTGAAACGGACCACGAAGCGTTTGTCGATCCATTGCTTCCAGCGCCAGGCCCAGTGGCCGCTGGCCGCCCACTGGCCACGGGTGGCGATGGCCTGTTCGTCGCCCATGTACAGCAGCGCCAGGGCCTTGCTCTGCGGAAAATAGGGCAACAGCGGCTCGCCCAGGAAGAACCGGCGCAGATTGCGGGCAAGCGGCATGCCCTGACGCACGGCATACACGCCAGCCTTGGGGCGCGGCTGGCCGGCAATCGCGGCGATGTCGCCGGCTGCGAACACGAAGGGATGGCTCATGGACTGCAGGCGATTGTTGACGCGGACGAAGCCCTTGCTGTCCAGAGCCAGCCCGGTGGTGGTCAGCCAAGCGGGCGCCGCTGCACCGGTGGCGATGATGCTGGCGTCACAGTGAATGTGGGTGGTCTGCGGTTCCTGCCCGGGCCGCTTGTCGTCCACCTTCAACTGGTCTGCCTCGACAGCCAGCACGCGGCAATGCAGGCGCACGTCGATGTCACGTTCCCGCAGCAACTGCAGCGCCAGGTCGCCCGCCTTGCTCGCCATGCCTGCCAGCAGTCGCGCGCGGGCGCATACCAGAACGATGCGCAGCGACAGCCGCACGCCTCGACTGCGGCGCAGATGCTCCTGCATGGCACAGGCCAGTTCGACGCTGGCCGGGCCGCCGCCCACGATGGCGATGGTGTAGAGTCGGTCGGCGGACAGGGCGGCGTCATAGTCGCGCTGGATCTGCTCCCAGCGTTCCAGAAAGCCGCTGATGGGCTTGACGGCTGCGGCGTGCTGCGCCGCTCCCGGCAGGGCGTTCAGGTCCGGGCGCGAGCCCAGATTCAGCGAGAGGATGTCGAAGGGCACGGGAGGACGGCCGGCGCAGTGCAGCACGCGGCGCTCCAGGTCTATCTGTTCGACGCTTGCCTGCAGCAGGCGTGCACCGGCCATCTGGGCCAGCGGTCGCAGGTCGATCAGAAAGTCGTCGTCCTGCGCACGGCCGCACAGACGGGCGGGCAGGGCGCCGGAGTAGGGGGTGTCGACATCGCGGGAGATGAGCGTGACGTCCAGGCCCGGCAACGGGTCGTTCGCCAGGCTCATCAACACGGCGAGATGACTGTGTCCGCCCCCCAGCAGAACCAGGCGCTTTCTGGCGGGGGTGGCGTGTGTCTGTTTCATGCGAGGCTCACCGTCGGGCGCTGTTCAACCGGCGCCCGGCGTCGTCACAGAGAGCGGATGGCCGGCCCGGTGTACAGCGCGCTGGGGCGCATGATCCTGTTGTCGATGCGGGACTCCAGGACGTGTGCCAGCCAGCCTACACTGCGTGCCATGGCGAAACCAGCCGTGAAGTAGGTGGCCGGAATGCCGATGGCCAGGTTGACCGGGCCCTTGTAGAACTCCAGGTTGGCCCAGACTTCCTTGCCCTTCTTCTGCATCTCGGCGTTGAATTCCTTCTCGATCTCCTTGAGAGTCATGAACACGTTCTCGAAATCGGTGCCCTTGCACAGGGTCTCGGCCATGGGCTTGAGGATGGCGGCGCGCGGGTCCAGCTTCTTGTATTCGCGATGGCCCATGCCCATCAGACGGCCCTTGTTCGCCAGCAGGTCGAGCACATAGGCGCGCGCCTTGTCCGGCGAACCGACCTTGATGGCCTCGTTCAGTGCGGCCTCGTCGGCGCCGCCGTGCAGCGTGCCGTAGAGCGAACCCACGGCGGAGGACAGGGCGGATTCCACGGGCGCCAGCGTGCTGGCCGTGACGCGGCAGGTGAAGGTGCCGGCATTGAAGCTGTGCTCGAGCTGGAGGATCTGCAGGCGCGCCAGACAGTGCACATGCTCCGGGCTGGCGGGCTTGTTGTGGAACATGGTGAGGAAGTTGGCCAGGTATTGCTTGTCGGCGTCGTACACGGGCACTTCGTCGGCCACCTGCAGGCGGCGGAATGTGGCCAGCAGCGTGGGGATCTTGGCGACGATGGACAGGCCGCGGTAGCCCTCGGCATTGGTGAAGGGCAGCTCCTGCGGGCCCACCGGGCGGGTGTCCAGCATGGGGATCATGGACTGCAGCATGCGCATGCTGTGGAGCTCGCGCGGCAGGCTCTTCAGCGTGGCGATCTCGCTCGCGCTGAGGGCGCCATTGCGCTGCAGATACTGCTGCAGGCGCACTTCCTCTTCCGGGGTTGCCAGCTCGCCGAACAGCACCAGCCACACCACTCGGGTGAAGGGTTGCTGTACCAGCTGCTCGATGGGATAGCCACGATAGCTCAGGCGGCCGATATCGCCTTCCACATTGCTGATGCTGGTTTCATCTGCGATGACCCCTTCCAGGCCCTTGGAGTATTCGACAGTCATTTTCTGCTTCCTTCCTGAACAATGGAGGTGCCCGAAGGGCACAGTTGGCGAGTATTATAAGAATGGCCATTTTGACGGTAAAATTAGCCGCGCTAATGGTTGCTTAAGAAATCCTGATTGCTAAAGTGGCTGTCCACAGCCTTTCAGAGCCTTTTGTCCGATGCAGTCCTCACACCTGGAAACCCACGAGATCCGTGTCTTCAAGACCGTCTGCGACACCGGCGGCTTCAAGTCCGCAGCCGATCGTCTCTACATCACCCAGTCGGCCGTGAGTCAGACCATCGCCACCCTGGAGCGCAAGCTGGGCACGCGGCTGATCGAACGCGGCAAACCCATCATGCTGACCGAGTCCGGTCGGCGTCTGCAGACCCACGCCGCCCGGGTGCTGCAAGAGGAACTGGCCGTGCTGGCCGACATCGCCAACATTCGTCAGGGGGTGTCCTCGACGCTGCAGATCGCCATGAGCGGTTCCGTCAGCCAGATATACGGCAACGAGCTGCTGGAGGATTACTGTGACAGCAATCCGCTGACCCGCTTGAAGGTGGATGTGATGCCCAGCCGCAAGATCATCCAGGGGGTGATTGCCGATAGCCTGGAGCTGGGCTTCGGGCCCTTCCAGCAGCAGATGCCGGCGCTGCTGGAGACTGTGCCGCTTTACACGGAGTCGCGCAAGCTGGTCATCAACCGCCTGCATCCCCTGCTGGAGCGGCTGCGTGAGGACCCGGAGGGGATCATCCGCGAGATTCCCTTGATGGTGTCTCACCTGGAAGACCCGGACGTGCGTCCGGCCATCGAGAAGCTGCGCAACGAGTTCGGCACCATCTGGGAGATCAGCAATCTCTCGCTGCGTCTGAACATGGCGGCCCGGCATCTGGGCATGTGCTATGTGGACGCGCGAGTGCTGCAGGACAATCCCGTGTGTGCCGACTTCGTGCCGCTGCAGGGCCTGCCCTTTTCCGAGGTCGAGCTGACCTTCGGCTTGTATTTCCGCAAGCGGCGCAGCCTGTCCACGGGCGCCCTCCAGTTCATCGACATCTGCCGTTCCTTCGCCTTCGGGGACGAGACGCGGAGGAAGAGCGCGCCATGACTGCCCTGTGTCTGCATGCCGGCCCCGCGGCCCTGCGCGCCATCCAGCGCGATGGGCTGCATCCCGATCAGTTCAGCACCATTGTGGGGGCGTCGGGCGGGCCGAAATGGTTCGTGCTGTACGGCCTGGATCGCTACCTCGCGGGGGAGTTCTTCGCCGCGCGCCGGCAGCCGCTGGAGACCATAGGCTCGTCGGCCGGGGCCTGGCGCCTTAGCTGTCTGGGGCTCAAGGACCCACTGGCCGGCATCGACCGGCTGGCCTGGCATTACTCGCGCGAGCGCTACTCCGCGGCGCCCACGGTGGCGGAGATCACCGCCTCGGCGCAACGCCTGGTGGGGTTGGTGCTCGGGCCGGAAGGGGCACGCGAAATCGCCGAGAACCCCCTGGTGCGGGTGCATATCGTGGCCGACCGGGCGCGCCGCCTGGTCAGCGCGGAGCAGCGGCTGCTGTT
Organism: Gammaproteobacteria bacterium; assembly: GCA_030832825.1. GTDB lineage: Bacteria > Pseudomonadota > Gammaproteobacteria > Pseudomonadales > Pseudohongiellaceae > UBA5078. Next base: position 11,076 of record JAURIJ010000042.1, on the reverse strand, counting down.
GGGAGCGGGGCTGGGCCTGAGTGCGGTGAGCAATGCCTTGCACCGCCGCCTGCTGGGTGGCTTCTTCCAGCGCGTGGTGTTTCACGGCGGGCCGGTGTCTGCGGCTGTGCTGCACTGGCGCGAGTTTTCCACCATGCACGTGCCGCTGCGCCCGGACAATGTCGCCGCCGCCCTGCTGGCGACGGGAGCGATCCCGCTGGTGATCGAAGGGGTGCGGGACATTCCCGGCGCGCCCCCGGGGGTGTATCGCGATGGCGGCATCACCGACTACCACTTCGATGTGCCGCTGCGAGTGGGCGAAGGGCTGGTACTCTACCCGCATTTCTACTCGCATTTCACGCCGGGCTGGTTCGACAAGGCGCTGCCCTGGCGTCGTGCCGATCCCCGCCATTTCGACAATGTGCTGGTGCTCAGCCCCTCGCCGGAATTCGTCGCCGCGCTGCCCTTCGGCAAGATTCCGGACAGGCGTGACTTCGAGACGCTGGATGAGGCCACGCGCTTTGACTACTGGCAGACAGTGCTGGCGGAAAGTGCCATACTGGCCGACGAGTTTTCACACATGGTGCGCACTGGTCAGGGCCTGGAGAGAATACAGCCGCTCGCCGCTGCCCCGCGCTGAAGGATGTCCCCATGCACCGACGCTTCATCACGCCTTTTCATTGCCTGCGCAGGGCGCTGCTGCTGGGCACCTGTCTGCTTCTGACGGGCTGTCTGGGCACCGTGGTCGGCACGGCCGTGGATGTCACGCTGGAAGTGGCCAAGGTGCCGTTCAAGGTGGCGGGCGCCGTGGTGGATGTCGCGACGCCCGAGGATGACGATGAGGATGACGAGGACGAGGACTGAGGGGCTCAGTAGCGCAATGTGTTGCGCGGCTTCAGCGGGGCCAGCAGAAAGTAGAAGATCCACGCGAACCAGGACAGGAAGACGATGGCCAGGATCCAGGCGAACTTCTCACCGCCGCTGGTGAGGTCGGAGCCGAGAATCAGCAGGATCGGCAGGAACCAGACGAAGAAACAGCCCGCCACCACCAGCAGGGCGATGCCGGCCGTGAACACGGGAATCAACATCAGGATGATGGCGCAGACAATGGCGAAGCTGAGCAGGGCAGAGAGCAGTTTCATGACGGGACGGTGTTGCCTCCAGAGTGAGTGAGGATCGAATAGCGAGTTCCTGATTCGCTCCAGCAAAATTCACGCCACATATTAATTCTTTTTCTTTCAATTGCTTGCCCGCTTCTTGCCGGTGAGCGTCTGCGAGTTTCACCACGACTTGGCGCAATTGCTCACTGCGACGCGCTCTCGGCAGGGCAGTCTTCACGTCGGACACAGGCTTGTACTGTATAAATACCTAGTGTATACATATACAGTAAATGGGCAGTCAGCCCTGTGACCGTCCGGTTTCCGGCAAGCGAGAGCGCAAATGAGCATGAAACAGATCGCACGAAATCATGATTTTTCAGAAACTTACAACGGCGTGCTGGATGCTGCCGTGCAGGAACAGGAAATCTGGCAGATCGTTGCCCATCTGCCTCACACCACGGTGCACGAGGTGCGGCAGCGCCTCCTGACGCTGGCGCGGGATCAGCGGTTCGTCATGAATTACTGGCTCAAGGTGTGCAAATTGCGCGCAGTGCGTGGGCTGCCGATGCCTTGGGACGCCATTCATTGATCAATTACTGCCTATGAATCCTCGGCTTACATGAGCTTCTTCATGTGGAAATTTAAAAATCCTGCTTGATCGTGCAAGTTCGTTTGATATGATGGCCGCCACTCGTCCCGCAGGTGGTACGGCCCGACAACCGATCTTTCACGGCAGTTCATCGATCATTGACTCCAACCGACGCTAATTTCAGCCGCGTTCCCGGCCTGCGGTACTTTGCAGGACTGGTCGCGGGTCTCGCCAGACTGCTGTCAGTGCTGCTCGTCTGGCTGATCGCGAGTGCGGGTGCGCAGGCCGCGGAGCCGGCGCAGGAGTTCGTGCTGCCCGAGATCCCCAATGCCCAGGCGATTCGCCTGCCAGCCGATTTCAATCAGGTGGACTACTACCTGATCACGGTCGACGTCGGGAACAAGGTCTGGGACAACTTCGGCCACACCGCGTTGCGGGTGGTGGATCGCAACAGCAATTCCGATCTCGTCTTCAACTGGGGGCTGTTCGACGCCAGCGTAGGCAATGTCACCTTCGCCAGCAACTTCTTCCGCGGCATTCTGGATTACCAGCTGGGTGTATCACCGCCCGCCTGGGAGTTCGGCCGCTACGAGCGCGAACAGCGCACGGTCTGGCAGGACCGGCTGAACCTCACCACCGCGCAGAAGGCCACGCTGTACCGGCGTCTGGCCTGGAATCTGCGTGAAGAGAACATCGTCTATTCCTATCAGTACTTCTTCGACAACTGCACCACGCGGGTTCGTGACTATCTCGACGAAGCCGTGGGCGGGCGTCTGCGCGAGCAGAGCCGGGCACAGACCCAGCGCAGTTTCCGTGACGAAGTGCTGTCGCACTATGCCACTGTCCCGCCCATCGCCCTGTCACTGGACATCCTGATGAACTCGCGCATCGACCGCCCCATGACGCGCTGGGAGTCGATGTTCCTGCCCGCCACCTTGCGCGATCGGCTGCTGGAGTTCCCGTCGGACGTGTTCGACGGGGCGCAGCGTCGCCCGCTGCTGGACGACGCCGAGGTGCTGCTGGAGTTCACGCCCCCGGCGCCAGGGCCCCAGGCCTACCCGCTGCTGGGTGCCGTGCTGGGGGGCGCCGTGGTGTTCCTGTTCCTCGGCCTGCGTCGCATCCCGCTGTCCTCGTTCTCTAGCCAGCCCGGTTTCACGCTGCGCGCGCCCGCCCTCAGCTATCGTCTGCTCGGTGCCGTCGCCGTGCTGTTCGCGCTGCTGGGGGGCATACTTGGCCTGATCATGAGTGTTGCCTGGCGTGAGTCGGCCCACCTCGACCTGCACCACAATCTCAATCTGCTGCTGTTCTGGCCCACGGACCTGCTGGGGCTGGCCTATGCCCTGCGCTGGCTGGTATTCGGCCGGGCCTGCCCGGTTGGCGCCGGCAAGCTTGCCTTCATCAAGGCCTACCTGCTGCTGCATCTGCTGGGGGCGCTGGCCTATGTCGCCGCAGCGCTCACCGGCCTTGCCGGGCAGAATGTCGTCTCGCTGCTGCTCTTCGTGGTGCCGGCCATGCTGGGCTGCATCCTCGTGCTCTGGAATGCCGCTTTCAGCGGCATCCGTCACATTCGCTTCACCTGAGTTCCTGCTCTGCGTTGGACAAATCCTCCAAGGCTGTCTATTTCTTGAATCAGACCAGCCGCTTCAGAGGGAACTGAACATGCGCATGCACACCAAGTCCAGCGCGTCGGGCGAGGAAGCCCGCGAGCCCGTCACCCGCGACATCACCCAGAACGGCATGACCGTGCGCATCATCGCGCAGGCGCATCCTGCACATGGCTGGATTCTGCGCGTCATCGGCAGGCGCGGGCAGGTGTCGGAGTGGACGGACCCCTTCGACAGCGCGGCCGAGGCCATCACCACCGCCCTCACGGCCATTCGCTACGAGGGCATCGAGGACTTCTACGAGGACCCGATCTTCCGTCTGCTCGAGAGCGCGCCACTGCACTGAGGCGTTGAATGGCCACGCCGCCGGCTTCCTTGACCCTCCCGGGGACTTCACGTATTTTCAGGCTCCCATCGTGCCAAGCCAGAAGAAGAAACCAGCGTGACGTCGATCTCCCGCAAAGCCCTGCTTCAGAACATCATCGTGGCCGCCGCCTTCCTCAACGGCTTCGTGATCATGACCATCGAACTGCTCGGAGGGCGGGTGCTGTCCCCGTATTTCGGCACCAGCGTGTATGTCTGGGGCAGCATCATCACCATCTTCATGCTGTCGCTTTCGCTGGGGTATCTGTGGGGCGGCCGACTGTCCTCGCGCAATCCCAACCCCGACACCTTCGCGCTGTTCTTCCTGGCCGCCGCCATCCTCTCGCTGCCCATCATTTTCGTGGCCGAGTGGACGATGACGCAGGTCTTCCTCAACGTCGAGGACCCGCGTTACGGCTCGCTCATCGCCTGCACGCTGCTTTACTTCCTGCCCATCTTCTTCATGGGCATGGTGTCGCCCTACTCGATCCGGCTGCTCGTCAGCTCGGAAGAGAACAGTGGTCGCATGGCTGGCCTGCTTTATTTCGTGTCCACCCTGGGCAGTGCCCTGGGCACGCTGATGACCTCGTTCTATTTCGTGCTCTGGTTCGAGATCGACACAATCATGTGGGGCTCGATCGCTGCCCTGTTGCTGTGCGGTGCCGGCGTGGCCCTGGTGCATCGCATTCCCGTGAATGAAGCCTCTGGAGTTCATCGTGATGAGAATTGAAGACGTGATTTGCCACTGGCGACAGTTCAGCCTCATGTTGCTGGCGCTGCTGGGCGTGCAGGCGCAGGCTGCCGAGGTGCTGCATGAGGAGCGCTCGGTGTATCGCAACATCTTCGTCACCGAGGAAGGCGGGCGGCGCTGTCTGCTGTTCAACGCCGTGCGCGGCGAGCGCAACCAGACCTGCATGAACACCGCCAACCCCCGCGAGTTCGTGTTCCACTACGCCAAGATGACCATGGCCGGCCTGCTGGTGAATCCGCAGCCGCAGAACATCCTCATCGCCGGCCTCGGCGGTGGCACGCTGCCCACGGCGCTGCACGAGATGTACCCCGACGCCAACATCGAAGTGCTGGAGATTGATCAGGCTGTGGTGAACGTGGCGCGTGATTTCTTCCACTACGTCGAGAACGAGAAGGTGGTGACTCACGTGGTGGATGCCCGTGTCTTCATCAAGCGCGCCGGGCTTGCCGGCCGCAAGTTCGACTTCATCGTGCTGGATGCCTTCACTGGCGAGTACATTCCCGAGCACATGCTGACCCAGGAGTTCCTCGAGGAAGTGAAGCAGATCCTCACGCCCGATGGCGTGGTGGTGGCCAACACCTTCTCCACCAGCGCGCTTTACGACCATGAGTCCGAGACCTACCGCGCGGTGTTCGGTGACTTCTTCAACATGAAGATGAGTGGGTCGGGCAATCGCGTCATCATCGCGCAGCAACAGCCGCTGCCCGATGCCGGGGTGCTGCGCGCCAACGCCCAGCCCCTGCATCCTGTACTGGAGCCCTATGCCGTGAATATCCTCGAGTTCCCCGCCCGCATGAGCACTCGCCCCGACTGGGACCAGAGCCGTCGCGTGCTGACCGACCAGTTCTCGCCCGCCAACCTGCTCGGCCGGTGAACCTCGCAGGGGGAGGGCGCTCGCCTTCCCCCCCCCAGTTCGCGGGGTAGTGCCTGCCCCGCCCCCTTGCCTAAGATCCTCGCCGTGACACTGTTGTTCCATCACGTCCGCGAGGCTCCCCATGCACACACGCCCGTCCATCTTCCGCAGTTTGCTGGCCGGCCTGGCCCTTGTTTGCAGCCTGCAGGTGTCGGCCCAGAGCCTGCCCGGCACCGCCGTCAGCGACTCTGCCGTCAGCCAGAGCGCCATCACCCTGATCAGTCTTGCCGAACAGGTCTATCCGTCGCTGTTCGGTCAGGCCACCAGCTGGCGCAGCTACGAGGGCTTCTTCTACAAGTATTTCGCCGGCAGCGGCGTCTACGTGGGCATCAACGGCGCCGATCTGTATCTGATGGGGGGACAGTTCGGCAGCTCGCCCAACCATCAGGGCAAGATCGCCGATGCCATCATCGTGCTGCAGGGCAGTTCGGGCGCGCCCGCGCAGCCCTTCAAGGATGTGGTGGCGGTGAAGAACACGGCCGACCTGATCCGCTATTTCCGCAGGATCACGGTGGATTACGGCACCACCAGCACTCTGGGCAATTCGCAGTCCTCCGTGGCGCTGGAAGTGCTCGGTGCAGAAACCGTGAACGGCACGGCCACGGACAAGCTGCGCGTGACCGTCTCAGGCGGCACGCTGAGTGCGCCGCTGGCCTATGACATGTGGGTGGATGGGGAAGGCGTGGTGCGCAAGCTGCTGCAGGGCAGCTTCGAGTATCCGTACCCGATGTCCAATACCATCGGGGCCGGACTGGTGAGTGGCATGCTGCTGGCGCTGGCCGCCGCCGACACGCCGACGGTGAAGGCGGGGCTCAACAATCAGCTCGCGAACAACGCCGCCGTGACGCAGGGAACGCGCAACACAAGCATCAGCGGCATTGCCGTGCAGCAATACACGCTGACGATCTCGTCGTCGGCCAGTGCCAGTGTGGAACTGGACCTGAGCGACGTCGGCAACTTCTCCATCGCGACCCGCATCCGCAGCGTGCTGCCTTCCACCACGACGACCTTCAAGCTGCGTGACATTCAGCTGTGCTGAACGCCTGTTACTGCTCCCGGCTTCCTGTCACCAGGATCACCACACGGCGATCGGGCTGCAGACAGGCGATCTGGGCAGCAGCGGAGCCAGTGTTGCGGCAGTCCTCGGGACGCGTCACCGGCTCGTCGCCGTTCACGCCACGGCTGGTGATGCGTGCCGCCGGAATGCCGGCAGACACCAGGTAGTTCTTCACAGCATCGGCGCGGCGCTGGGACAGGTCGAGGTTGTACTCGCGCGTGCCGATGCGGTCGGTGTGACCGGTCACCAGCACCAGTTCATAGTCCAGCGTGCGCATGTCGGCCACCAGTTTGTCCAGCGCCTCGCGGCCTTCCTGCTTGATCTCCGTGCGATCGAAGTCGAACAGTGTGGCGGCGTTCAGCGTCAGCTCGATGGGCAGACGCGGTGCCGGCGCCGGAGCGGGTGCCGGGGCTGGCGCAGCGGCCACAGGCGCAGGAGCCGGTGCAGCAGCGCGTGGCGCGCCGAAACGGTAGACGAGGCCCACCGTGAAAGTCTCCACTTCATTCTGCAGCATGCGGGTGTCCTCGAGCCCGTAGCGCTCGACTTCCGCCTGCAGCGACAGCACCTCGTTCACGGCATAGCGCACGCCGACGCCGTAATGCTCGTTCCAGCCACGCTGGGAGTCATTCACCAGACCGGTGCGCACGGCTGAGCCACTGAAGCGTTCGTTGACCTTGGCATTGTTCAGGCCGAGACGGGCGAAGGCGGACCACTGCTCGGTGAGCGGCAGCGTGCCGACCAGGTCGAAGGCGTAACCACTGATGCGCCCCGCCTGGCCCTTCAGGGTGGCGGCCGGCAGTGTCGTGCTGTCGAAGTCGAAGCTGCCGAGGTTGATGTAGCTGCCTTCCAGCGCGAGGTTCTGGTTGAAGCTGTAGCCACCCAGGACCTTGAAATGATTGTCACGCTCGCTGGTGGACAGCTGATCGTAGCGATAGCCACCTGTCGTGAGCCCGAGGCCGATGCTGGGCGTGTTGATGTCGGCGGTGACGCGGCCGGCGCCAAGGCCGACGTAGAAACCGGAGTCCTGTGCGGTAGCGCTCAGTGGCAAGCTGGCTGTGATGGCAAGCACCAGCGGGCTGATGGCGTTGACGTTCATTCGGAAAGGGTGGGTCATGATCGCTCTCCTTGTAAGTGTTGTTGCCACGCAAGCCTACGCCATTTGAGCGTTGGAATGTTGCGGCAGTTCAAAATTTAGCTAATCGTACCGGTTCGAGACAGGAATTCCCTAAAGTTGCAAGGCCAGCCGCGTGGCCTGATCGATGGCGCGCCGGGCATCCAGCTCCACCGCCAGGTCGGCGCCTCCCACCAGATGGAAGGGCTTGTTCAATCCTTGCACCAGCTCGCGCCGGGGCTCCTGACCGGCACACACCACGATGTGATCCACCGCCAGCGTGCGCGGCTCGCCGTTGATGCGCAGGTGCAGGCCGGCGTCGTCGATGCGCTCGTACTCGCAGCCACTGAGCATCTCCACTCGCTTCTTCAGCAGACCCAGTCGATGTATCCAGCCCGTGGTCTTGCCCAGGCCGGCGCCGACCTTGGTCTGCTTGCGCTGCAGCAGGTGGATCTGCCGGGGTGAGGGTTCGACGGCGGGCTTCACCCCTTCGATGCCGCCGCGTGCGGCCAGGCTCATGTCCACGCCCCATTCACGCATGAAGGTGGCAATGTTCTGGCTCGGGCGTTCCACGCCATGGCTCAGCAGTTCCGCCACGTCGAAGCCGATGCCGCCCGCGCCGATGATCGCCACGCGCCGGCCCGCCTGGACGCGCCCGGCCACCACGTCGACATAGCGCAGCACGCTGGGGTGCTCGATGCCGGGAATGTCCGGCGTGCGTGGCGTGATGCCGGTGGCCAGGATGACCGCGTCTGCGGGGCTGGCATTGAGTTGCGCCACGCTCACGGCATGGTGCAGGTGCACGGTGACCGCAAGTTCGGCCAGCCGCGTGCGGTAGTAGCGCAGGGTCTCGTCGAATTCCTCCTTGCCGGGAATGCGTCGCGCGAGGTTGAACTGTCCGCCGATCTCGCCCGCCGCCTCGAAGAGTGTCACCTGATGTCCCCGTTCGGCGGCGGTGACGGCGAAGGCCAGTCCGGCCGGGCCTGCCCCGACCACCGCGAAATGCCGCGGCGTGTCGGTGCGCGTGAGCGACAGCTCCTGCTCGTGGCAGGCGCGCGGGTTCACCAGACAGCTGGTGAGCCTGCCGTTGAAGATGTGATCCAGACAGGCCTGGTTGCAGCCGATGCAGGTGTTGATGCTCGCGCTGCGTCCGGCGGCGGCCTTGGCCACGAACAGAGGGTCGGCCAGGAACGGACGCGCCATCGACACCATGTCGGCATCGCCGCGGGCCAGCACGGCTTCGGCCACTTCCGGCGTGTTGATGCGGTTCGATGCGATCACGGGCACGCTCAGGTGGGCGCGAAACTTCGCCGTCACCCAGCTGAATGCGGCACGTGGCACCTTGGTGGCAATGGTGGGGATCTGCGCCTCATGCCAGCCGATGCCGGTGTTGATCAGGGTAACGCCGGCCGCGGCCAGGGCCTGACCCAGCTGCACGGTTTCCTCGAAGCTGCTGCCGCCCTCCACCAGGTCGAGCATGGACAGGCGGAAGATGAGGATGAACTGCGGCCCGACACAGGCGCGGGTGCGGCGCACGATCTCCAGGGCCAGACGCGCGCGATTCTCGAAGCTGCCGCCCCAGCGATCCGTGCGCTGGTTCGTGCGCGTGGCCAGGAACTCGTTGATGAAGTAGCCCTCGGACCCCATGATCTCGACGCCGTCGTAGCCGGCCTGCTGACAGAACAGGGCGAACTGCGCGAAATCCTCGATCTGCTGCAGGATCTGCGCCTCGGTGGCCGCGGCGGGCACGAAGCGGCTGATGGGGGCCTGCAGCGCCGAGGGCGCGATCATGGCGGGGCTGTGGGCATAGCGCCCGGTGTGCAGGATCTGCAGGCAGATCTTGCCACCTTCTCGGTGCACCGCGTCGGTGATGAAACGATGATGCTCGAGCGCGCCCGATTGGGCATGCACCGGCAGTTCGCCCGGCGGCAGGCAGTGGACGTTGGGCATGTAGCCGCCGGTGACGATCAAGCCGACCCCGCCGGCCGCGCGCTCGGCATAGAACGCCGCCAGGCGCTCGTGGTTGTGCGGCATGTCCTCCAGCCCCGTGTGCATCGAGCCCATCAGCACGCGGTTGCGCAGTTGCGTGAAGCCCAGGTCCAGCGGCTGCAGCAGATGCGGGAACGGGGCCGCGCCGCTCATTCGCCCACGCGGACGGTGAGGATGTCGCAGTGGGCGCCGTGCAGCACCTTGTTGGCGGTGGAGCCCAGCAACAGTTTCCAGCCGGAGCGGCCATGGCTGCCAATGACGATCAGGTCCGCCACACACTCTTGGGCCAGCGCCCGGATCTCGGTGGCGGCCGAGCCCACCACCGTGTGCTGGCGCTGCGCCGGGATCTCGTACTGCTTGCCGATCTCTTCCATGCGCTCGGTGGCGATGGCCAGTGCCTCTTCCTGCATGCGGCTGATGTTCATGGCGTAGGCGTCGATGGGGTAGGCCGCGGCGACGGGCTCCACGACGTGCACCAGGCTCAGTCGGCTGCTGTCGCCGCCCACCAGTTCCCGCGCGCGGGCGATGACTTTCGTGGATTCGTTGGACAGGTCGATGGCGACCAGGACTTTCTTGTAAGTGCTCATGGCGGAACTCCTTGTGTGCGGTGGCCGGCTGGTGCCGACGCGACCCTTGGCCGGAGTGTAATCGACCTGACCGGCGCATTAGAAGCGCAAAGCCGCCGGGGCTTGACCTGCCTCAAAGATACGGCGAGAACAGCCAGGCGAAGGAGTCACGCAGGCGCTCCGGCAGAGAACGGGCGTTCATCTGCGCCAGCGTGACGGGGTGCGAGACGGCAAGCCTGCCCTCGAAATAGGCGGCCAGTTCGGCGTTGACGGCCGGACTGAACAGTTCCACGGCCAGCTCGTAGTTCAGCCGCAGGCTGCGCGGGTCCATGTTGGCGGAGCCGATGAGGGCGTAGTGCTCATCGATCAGCATCAGCTTGCTGTGCACGAAGGGCGGGGGCTGATAGTGCACGGCAATGTGGTTCTCCAGCACCTGGCGCAGCAGATTGCGCGAGGCCCAGTGTGCCGGCTTGATGTTGTTGGTGCCGGGCAGCAGGATCTGCACGTCGACGCCGCGCAGGCGGGCTGCGGTGAGTGCGCCGATCAGATCGAGCGTGGGCAGGAAGTAGGGGGTCATGATCCAGACGCGCTGCTGCGCGGCGCAGATGACGCCGACCATCAGATCATTGAGTCGGTCCAGGGACTTGTTGGGGCCGTCCAGCACCAGACGGCTCCACACCGGGGCATCCGAGCGGGCAGGGTTGGTGTGGGTGAAGGGGCGCAGGTCACGGGTTTCCTGGCAGTAGTGCCAGTCGCGCCGGAAGGCCCATTCCAGTTCGTCGACTATGCGGCCGCGCAGACGGAAGTGGATGTCCAGCACACGATGGGGATTGTCCTCGCGCTGCGCCAGATGACGATCGCCGATGTTGGCACCGCCCGTGAACGCGTAGTCGTTGTCGACGATCAGCAGCTTGCGGTGGCTGCGCAGGTTCACATTGAGCGCGGGAGGAATCAGCGTGAGCGGATTGAAACAGGTGAAATCAAGGCCGTGGCGGCGCAGCAGCGGGCCGATGCGGCCCACGCTCAGACGCTCGCCCATGCCATCCACGATGAT
>JAURIJ010000030.1 GCA_030832825.1 Gammaproteobacteria bacterium | reverse complement strand
CCAAGCATAGTAACCACTGGGAGACACATTGAGGCATCGACACATCAGACGGACAGGAAATTCTTCTCGACAACGTTGAATCGCCTGATACTTCAGGTCGATCCCCTGGCAAAGAACGTTGCCGCTTCGCGTAAAAAATCCGGAACCTCGAATCCGCCACGGCAGATTGCGCCGACCGCTCTTGTCGTCTATCGGCCCGCGAGAGCAAAACTTTGACAAGCCCCGGGGGCGTAGGTACTTTGCTTGGCCATCAGGAGTATGCGTCATGGTCCGATTTCACACTGCGTTGCCGCTTGTCTGCCTTGCCTTGCACAGCAGCGCCAGCCTCGCCCAGGAAGCCCCGCCGGCTCGCAATAATGTTGGCGTCGGCGCCTATTACAGTACGGGTGACTATGGTCTTGACGATGACACGTCCATCTATTTCATCCCGGTTTCCTACGAGCGCAGTGTCGGCAGCTGGAACCTGCAGATTTCCTCGGCCCATTTGCAGATCACCGGCTATGGCAATGTCCTGGTGAATGTCGGTGGCGTTGGGCGCAACGAGTTCTTGGAACTGGAAGAGGTGCCAGTGCAATCGACTTCCAGCGGGGTGGGCGATACGGTGCTGTCCGCCACCTATCAATGGCCGGGCGATGGGAAGAGTGGGGTGTTCGTGGACATGGGTATGGAAGTCAAGCTACCCACAGCGGACGAAGACAAGGGCCACGGCACTGGTGAGCTGGACTATGGCGGGCAAGTCGATGTTTACAAGCTGCTGGGTTCCACCACGGTCTTTGGCACCTTGGGCTATCGGTTTCGCGGACAGTCCACGCTGTTCGACCAGATGACGGACTCCGCATATGTCTCCCTGGGATTCTCGCAGCCCGTGAGCGAGCGCTGGAGTTACGGCGTGATCTATGATTTCCGCGAGGCCGCTTCCACCACGTCCGGCGAGACTCATGAGCTGCTGCCTTATGTTTCGTGGGCGCCAGCGCAATCCTGGTCACTCATGGTTTATGCTGCGAAGGGATTCACGCAAGACAGTCCCGACGTCGCTGTCGGCATGCAATTGGGACGGCGCTGGTAGATCGTTGGGGCAGCCGTGTTCAGATGCGCATGGGCTGCATCCGGCTGGGCAGCAGTGACGGGCGCTCGACGGGTCTGATGCGCTGAAATGGCGGCAGATCCGGTCGCTGGATGCGTTCCGGCACACTCGCGCGATCCAGGGGTTCCGCCGGGACTTCCTCTTTTGATTCCTGCGCCACGGCGACCGACTCGGCCTTTACGCTTGCTGTTTCCACACGTCCTCCCGCGTCAGTCGTCAGGCTTTGGACAGCCTGCACTACTGGCGTGAATTGCGTGTCGTTCCCCGGCTCAAGTTCTGATTCGCTGGCAGTCGTTGTTGTGGCGACTTGCTCGGGAGTTGGGTGCGCCTCTGCGGCAACCGTCAAGGGCTTGGGGGCGTCTGCGACAACGAGTTCCGGCGTTGCGGGACGCTCCAGTGCAGGCGCCTGGGCAACGTTGATCAGCACGTTGGGTTGAACGCTTGCAGGCGTGATGGCGACGTCATCGGCTTGCTCGGGCTCGGCCAGCGCGTTTGTTTCTAAGCTGCCAGAAAGCTCGATCAGCACGCTTTCCTCGAGCGAAGGCGTTTCGGCGAGCTGCGGGGTGGCGTCCTGCGAATCTGCTGCCGGTTGAGCGTCGGTCGGTGCTGCGCTTGTGAAGAAGGGAGAGGGGCCTCCAGTGCCGCCGAATCCGCTGCCGCCAAACTCGCCCGATTTGCCTGTGCCGCCGATGCCGCTGCCGCCATCGTCACCTTCGCCCCCGCCTGAGACTGTGCCCATGCTGGCGGCCGCAAGGATGAGACTGGCTGCGAAGAGAAACGCCGCCAGGAGCATGGTGGCCGGGTAACGGCGCAGCGCAAGTATTGCTCTAGGCATGGTGGTTGTCCTCGTCCGCAGGGCGCGCGGGCAGTTCCGCGTCGTAATGGAAAACCCCGAAATTGATTCGGTGGTTTCTGTCCGCGCCGCTTTCGTCACGTTTCTGCAACTGCAGTGCAGCGCGATTCATGGTGGTCAGGGCATGCATTCCCGTCTGTCTGGCGAGATCTGAAAGCGCGTGGATCGACTCCAGACTGAGCTTGTCATAATAGACGCTTCTGTCGAAATAGGAAGGCGAGAGGCCGAGCAGGTTGTGCGCGCCAGCACTCAGATGATCATGAATGTTCTTGCCGAAGAAGAAGGCCTTCTCGTCGAAGCCCTTGTCCGGGGTGAACGCGCCAGTATTGAGTGTCACGCAGTTGGCATCGTCGAGCGAGGCAATGCCGAGATGCAGCCATTCGTCGAGAATCACGCGAGGACGGATGTCCTGGCGGCACACGATTTCCACAAGATCATCGAAGGTCTTGCCGCTGGACGGACGCACGCTGGAGCGCAAGGGCAGGGGAAGTGGCGCTCCCGTGTCGTCGCCAAACTCAGGTGACCCAAGCCAGACACCGATGATCTGGGCTCCGGCCGAGATGGTGCGTGGCGTCCTTGCGGCATCTTCCTGTTCCGTGCGCAACCGTTTGACGTCCTTGCGATGCACGCCGGTCAGCAGGGTGATGCGGCTGTCAGTCTGACGCTTGCTGCCGGCCTGGAACTCCTGATCGGCAACTTCCACATAGACACTCTTGAGCAGATTCATCAGGTACGGGTAGGTGATCTGCCTGGCCAGCAGAAGACGAACCAGCGGCCGCAATAGCTTGCGCAGTGCTGTGACGAGGGCTGCCGGCGGCTGACCTGGTGCTTGTGACATATCGTGCTGTTCAGTCATGGTGAGAAGTATAGCGGAAGGGTGGGAATAGTTCCCACAGGTTTGTGTGGTTCAAACAAGCGCTGCGCTTGACGTGGGAATTATTCCCACCTATGCTCGGATCCATTGAGAGCTGACGTAAAACGGTGTCCGCTCTACGTTCACTTCGGGAGCATCAACAGGACGTCATGGGCCCGCACACCTTTGACCAGTCAGAATCGTCTCTTGCAGGCAGTTTGCCGGCAACCCAGCTTGCTGCCTCGCGCATACTGCTGAAGGACGGGCGCTTGCTGGCATGGTCTCAATATGGCGCCACTCAAGGATTCCCTTTGTTCTACCTGCACGAGGCGGGAAGCTCGCGACTGGAGGCAGCGTTTTTCGATGCCGAAGCGCGGCGCAGTGGATTCAGGCTCATTGCGGTGGATCGACCGGGCCTCGGAGAGTCTGACCCGCACGCCCTCATGACGCGCGCCAGCTGCGCTGATGATCTGCTGCAGCTGGCCGACCAGCTTGGCTTGAGTGAATTCGGCATTCTCTCTTCGGGCGCTGGCTCGGCGATTGCGCTGGTCTCGGCGGCACACTCGCCTGAGCGTGTGAAGTGTGTGCTGGGGGTGTCGAGTCAGTTGGCTCTCTGCAACGCCCGTGAACGCGTGGTCTGCCGATTTCTGCGTGGGATCCTCTCAACGTTTCTGCGTTGCATGCTGGGCTTGCGTCTAGCATTCGGCAATTCCACCCCTGAACAGTATCTTCGCCGTCTGTGCGACTCGCTTACTTATGCTGACCGGCGCCTGCTGGACAATCCCGACATTCGCATGAAGCTCGTGCAGAGTGCGTCCGAAGCGGTTCGCCACGGTGTGAGCGGCGTTGCGCGCGACACGGCACTGTCTCTCGCTCCCTTAAACGTCTCCGCCGCGTCTCTGCCAATGCCCGTTCATGTATGGCTGGGAGGCGTGGAGCATCCTGCGCAGTTCAGCAGCGTCCCGTCTTTTTTGGCAAGCCTGCCGCGAGGTGTGCTGCATCGACTTGGCAACCATGGGCGCTATTTCTTCTGGCGCTACAGTGAAGGGGTTTTCACGACTGCCACCCGAATTCTGAAGGAGCAGGGGCCATCGGATAACTGCCCGCCGACGAAATCGGTGCGTCAGGAGCCTGAGATGCTGTGCCGTGCGGCCGCTCTGGCTGGTTAATGGGACTCGTGCAAATCGAAGTCACAGACATGGTGACTGAAAAGCGGGTCACCCAGGCTGCTTTCCGGATGTTGTCGGTTCTCGATGACCTTGTACGCGCCGCTTTCAATGAACACATTCATGAGACTCTGATCCACCGCCCCTGCCTTAGGCTCCTTCTGCAGAATGTCCAGTGCGAATTCGGCCGGCACGGCGGCCTTGTACGGACGATCTGAAGCGGTCAGTGCATCATAGATGTCGCAGATGTTCATGATCTTGGAGGCGAAGGGAATCTCTCCGGCGCTTCTGCCTTTCGGGTAGCCTGTGCCGTTGAGCTTCTCGTGATTCGCGTCAGCAATCTCGGGGGCTCTGCGAAACTCTTCCGTCCACGGAACCAATTGCAGGAAGTTGCGCGTGTGGGTGACGTGTGACTCTATCTCCAGACGCTCGTCGCGCGACAGACTGCCCTTGGGTATGGACAGCATGGCGAACTCGTAGTCGCTGACGATCGCGAAACCATGCTCGCGTTCAAACGCCGGGCCGGAGGAGGCAAGGCGTTGCAGATCCGTTGCGCTGGCGCTTTCCAGAATGCTGGGTTCATTCGCCTTCACAATCGTTTCGAAGAAGTGATCCAGTCGGCTGAGTTCAAGTTGCAGGGCATGTTCGATCCTTGCAGTCCTTACCGGTGTGCTGACGCCATTTCTATGCTGCTGCAGTTGCTCCTGCAGAGCGCGGTTCTTCAGTTTTTCCTTCGCCAGCAGGATTCTGTAATGAATGCTGTTGATGTTCTCGTGGCCGAGCTTCTTCGATTTCACCGGGACTGACTCGCGCACACCCACCTTGCCGAAATCATGCAGCAGGGCCGCATAGCGCAGTTAGCGAATCTTCCCTTCGGAGTGAACTTCGCAGCGTTGTTGCGGGTGAGTGTCGACGCTGACTGCCCGAGTCAGGGCCACGCACAGTTCCGCAACGCGGAACGAGTGACCACTGGTTATGGGGTGCCGCTGTTCGATGGCCATCACGGATGCCTTGACGAAGCCTTCGAACAGTCGGCGGACATCGTTGTGCAGAATGGCGTTTTCGATCGCCACCCCGGCTTGACCGGCCAGCGCCTGCAGCGGGCGACAGGTCGACTCATCAAACGGGAGGATGTCCTGCCTGGTATCTGTGCCTGGGGTCAATTGCGTGTCGCGCTGTTTCTTCCGATTGATGAACTGCAACACGGCGATGACATTCTTGCTCTTGTTGAGCGCCGGCAGTGTCAGCATGCTGACCGTTCTGTAGCCTGTGTTCTCATCAAAGCTCTTGTTGAATCCGTAAGGCGCGGACGGGGGGGTCTCATACGCATCGACGATATTCAGGGGTTCCTTCGTCAACGCCACATAACCTGCGATGGACTGACTGTTCAAATCGAAGCGGCGTTCCTCGAACGGGAAGTCCATCGAGTCGTTCTGTGTCAGCTTGAAGGTTATGTGGCCTTCCTCTGCATTGACCAGGAACAGGGAGGCTGCGTCACAGTCCGACATGTTTTGGCCTTCGGAGAGAATCTTGCGCAACAGCACGGCAAGATCGTTCTCTGAGGCAAGTGCGATCCCCACGCTTGCGAGCTTGTCGAGATTGCCCTCGATGCTTGCCAGTGCGGATTGGCTGTCGCGTGCGCGTCGGCGTTGAATGACGGTTTCACAGGCATTCTGCAGGATCTTGCGTGATTGTAGCGGTGGAAAATCCGGTGCGAACAGGATATCGACGTCATCGAGCGCGGCATTCGCGCCCATCAACAAGGCATTCGGCAGGGCGCAGCGCCATTCTTCCATTGCAGCGCAAAGCAGGAGTGACTTGTCGAGCAGCACCATGGCGGGATCAACGGCACACGCCTCCGCCAGCGTGCTGACGGTCCGCAGATCCAGCGCGCCAAGTGTCAACTGACGCCAGAAGGGAAGGGAAAGACTGTCGGTGCCAAGGCATATGGTCAGCACGGCTTCGGAACTTGTCGGCCTTTCAGGGGTGAATGACAAGGCTCTTGGCTCCCCGGACTCTGGTGTCCGCTGCTGGCGAGAGTGTATGGATTTGTCGAAGGGAGTGTAACGCACGACCCGTGCCTTGGCGACGGCGTCGGTGGAAAGCATAAAGGCACCGAAGCAGGCTTCGGTGCCTTTATGGAGTTTACTGCAGCTTGTCCCGGCTCAGCTGCTGTAGCGGGCCGAGCCGAGGCCTGCCGTCGCCTGACGGGCGCTGGCAAGCAGGCGTAAGTGCGGTTTTCGGGCTCGAGCGGCCGCTGCTTCTGCAGCAAGGATGTCCCTGACGAACTTGTCGAGCATCTGCCGCGCTTCTGACTGATAACGGAACGGGCCGATGTTGCTGCCCTCCCTCGTGCGGAAGTACCAGAGCCCACCCTTGTCGAAAACACGATCGGAACGTTGTGGGATTACGCGATCTGACCTGTCTTGCCTGCGAAGGCTTGTCATGATTTTGCTCCTCTATTTGTCTTCGTCAGCTCAGGCCGGCGCCTTGCGAGGCGCTCGTGAGAACACCAGGCAGCCCGGCCCGAGCTGACGAGTGGTTCGAAAGTAGTATGAGGATCAAGAGGTGAGAAGATGGCAATTACTATGCCATTCCGGCAAGTTCATGGCAGTGCCATGGCACTCTTTATTTCATGACAAATGAAACAAATTCAATAGGTTATCGATCGCTAGTGGAGGTTTCGCGAATTCCGGAAATTTGCTTTTCCATCAAGACGTTAGCCCGGAAAATTAAAGCGTCGAATTTTCCCTGACCCGGTTCATTTTCAGTGCAAGTTGCGTCGCGAATGATCAATATTTATTCATTCAAAACAAAGGCTTGTGCGCGGGCTTCAAGAAAAAATATTTATGGAATCAAGAGTTGGAGACATTCAGCGTTCGCAGCGCTCGCGGGCAATCTCGTTAGCAAGGACAAGTTCCTCATCTGTGTTGATATTCAGGTAATCCCCCGACGCCGGGGTGGCCAGAGTCAACAAGGTGTTCGGCTGGGATCTGATGAATTGCATGGGGCTGTATAGTCCCAGTTCCAATGCCTCCGCCAGGCGCTCTTCGAGTCCTGCTTCCCAGACCGAGAACAGGGGCTGCCATTGCTCTCCCGTCTGCAGCCAGCCAATTCTGGCGTTGTCTCGGAGCATGACGGTCACGAGACGCTCCACGAGATCGCCGTCGAACCACGGGACGTCGCCTGGGAAACACGCGACATGAGTGCAGCCCGGTTCATTCTCACGGCACCAGCGCATGGCTGCGTGAATGCCCGCAAGGGGGCCGGAATCCGTGCTGACGATATCCTTGATCAAGGGAAGTTCGAGCGACTCATACAGTTCGAAGTCTCTGTTGACATTGATGAGGAGTCTGTCGGTTTGAACATTGGCGGCTTCGATGATCCATTCGATGATGGTCTTGTCTCCTGCAGCCATGAGCGCTTTTTGCCGATAGTGCATGCGTGAGCCTCGCCCCCCCGCAAGGATGACTCCGCACACGCCTATGTCAGCGCGCTTCATGGTCGACTCGAATGGCGGGAATGCGTGGAGAGTGCAGGTCCATCAGATGATTGGTCACGATATTCACAATTGAATATATACAGGCAGTGTGGGAGAATCGCGCACTTCAAAGGCCTTGGAATTCACCTTAAGCTCTTGAATTATAAGTACTTAAGCAGAAAGCGCGCCAGCTGGCAAGCACAAGGGCTTCAGGCAATCACAGCGAAGACGTCAATTGGTCACCGTATGAGAGTGCGGTGCGTCGATGGTTTTCAGAATGACAATGACAGGCGGACGACAACGGTACGCCGACAGTAGAGGGTAATTCATGCAAGTTTCCATCGAGACAATCTCCGAACTCGAGCGACGAATGACAGTTGGTGTTCCTGCTGCAGTTGTCGAAAGTGCTGTCATGGCGCGGCTCCAGGAAGCTGCGGGCAATGTGCGCCTTAACGGGTTCCGCAAGGGCAAGATACCTTTGAACGTGATCAAGAGCCGCTACGGCAAGGGTGTGCGCCAGGAAGTGGTTGGCGATGTCATGAGTCGCACCTATTATCAGGCCATTGCAGAGCAGAACCTGAAGCCGGCCGGTCAACCGCGCATCGAGCCCAGATCCATTGCCGAAGGCAAGGATCTGGAGTACGTGGCGCTTTTCGAGGTGTTTCCGGAAGTCGCTCTTGGAGATTTCAAGGAGCTGAAAGTCGAAAAGCTGGTATCGCAGGTTGAGGACGAGAACATCGACAAGATGATCGAGACCCTGCGTCAGCAGCGTCAGACCTGGGAGACAGTCACCCGTCAGAGCAAGAACAAGGATCGCTTGAATATCGATTACCTGGGCACCATGAATGGTGAGGAATTCGCTGGCGGTTCAGCGAAGGGCGCCAATCTGGTTCTTGGTTCGCAGCGCATGATCGAGGGTTTCGAGAAGGGCTTGACCAAGAAAAAGGCCGGCGATGACGTGGTACTGGATCTGGTGTTCCCCGAGGATTACCAGAACAAGGATCTCGCCAGCAAGCCCGTCAAGTTCGAGATCAAGATCAATTCCGTCAGCGCTCCCGTGCTGCCCGAGCTCAACGACGAGTTCTTCGCGGTGTTCGGCATTGAGGAAGGTGGTCTGGACGCCTTCCGCAAGGAAGTCGCAGCCAACATGGAGCGTGAGCTCAAGAATGCCAGCAAGGCCAAGGTGAAAAGCCGCCTCATGGAACAGCTGCTGGAACAAAACAAGATCGCGCTGCCAAAGAGCCTTGTGCAGGGCGAGATCAATGCGCTGCGTCAGCAGGCACTGCAACAGTTTGGTGGAGGCAAGCAGAGCATTGACCCTTCGCTGCTTCCGGATGAGCTCTTCGTGGAGCAGGCGCAGAAGCGCATTGCACTGGGCCTGATTCTTGGGGAGGTGATCAAGAGTCGTGGTCTGAAGGCGGATCCTGCTCTGGTGAAATCAACCATTGAAGACATCGCTTCCACTTACGAAACGCCCGAGCAAGTCGTGCGCTGGTACTACAGCAACAAGGAGCAGCTGGCCTCTGTCGAGTCTGCAGTGCTGGAAGATCAGGCGTTCGAAGCGATTCTTGCGGAAGCCAAAGTGAAGGAAAAACGCGTCAGCTACGACGACGCCATCAAGCCGGACACGGCGAAAGCAGACAAGAAGTAACGAGATCATATGGATCACAGGCAGGAACTGACCGTGTCAACATTGGTGCCGATGGTTGTCGAACAGACTGCGCGCGGCGAGCGCTCCTATGACATCTACTCCCGGCTTTTGAAGGAGCGGGTGATCTTCGTGGTTGGTCAGGTGGAAGACTACATGGCCAACCTCGTCGTGGCGCAATTGCTGTTTCTGGAGTCCGAGAATCCTGACAAGGATATCCACCTCTATATCAATTCCCCCGGTGGTTCGGTCACAGCGGGATTGTCGATATACGACACCATGCAGTTCATCAAACCGGACGTGAGCACGATGTGCATTGGCCAAGCGGCCAGCATGGGGGCCTTGTTGCTTGCTGGTGGCGCCAAGGGCAAACGCTACGCGCTGCCTCATTCGCGAATGATGATCCACCAGCCGAGCGGCGGTGCACAAGGCCAGGCGTCTGATATCGAGATTCAGGCCAATGAGATCATCAAGTTGCGCCACCAACTCAATCACATCATGGCCATGCATACTGGTAAGGACCTCGAGACGATCGCGAGGGATACCGAGCGCGACAACTTCATGAGTGCCAGCGAAGGTGTTGAATACGGCCTGATAGACCGAGTCCTCAGTCGCCGTGTGATGTAATTCGCCGCTTCTCAGGAAAATTTTTCCGTAGGCTCGCTCGAGAGCCGTTAAATCTTGCCGATGACCATGGGAAGGGCGATGTCCGGCCGCTGACTGCGGCAGGTACCGCTATTGGAGAGCGCCGGAAAGTCCTGTAATCTGGGCCGGCGTCGAATTTGAGGGTTAGTTTAATGTCTGATGATCGTTTCAACAAAGGCGATGACAGTGGCAAATTGCTCTACTGCTCCTTCTGCGGCAAGAGTCAGCACGAAGTCCGCAAGCTGATTGCCGGGCCCTCTGTGTTCGTCTGTGATGAATGCGTCGATCTGTGCAACGACATAATTCGAGAGGAAATCCAGGAAAAGGACGGCGAAGGCGGCAGCCGCAAGTTGCCCATTCCTGAAGAGATCAAGAGTACCCTGGATGAATACGTCATCGGTCAGGAGCGTGCCAAGAAGGTTCTCGCAGTAGCCGTCTACAATCACTACAAGCGCTTGAACTACGAGCATTCGGCAGGCGGCGTTGAACTGGGCAAGAGCAATATCCTGATGGTGGGCCCCACAGGCACCGGCAAGACATTGCTCGCAGAAACACTGGCACGCTTGCTCGATGTACCTTTCACCATCGCGGATGCCACCACATTGACGGAAGCCGGCTATGTCGGTGAAGACGTTGAGAACATCATTCAGAAGCTTTTGCAGAAGTGCGACTATGATGTCGAGAAGGCGCAGATCGGTATCGTCTATATTGACGAGATCGACAAGATTTCCCGCAAATCCGACAACCCCTCCATCACGCGCGATGTCTCGGGTGAAGGTGTGCAGCAAGCGCTGCTAAAGTTGATCGAAGGCACCGTCGCCTCTGTTCCGCCGCAAGGCGGTCGCAAGCATCCCCAGCAGGAGTTTCTTCAGGTCGATACATCCAACATCCTGTTCATCTGCGGCGGCGCCTTTGCAGGTCTCGACAAGATCATTCGAGATCGGTCGGAAAAAGGTGGCATTGGGTTTGGTGCCGAAGTCCGCAGCAAGGACCCGGAGCAGAAGACAGGCGAGACATTGCGTGATGTCGAGCCTGAAGATCTGGTGAAGTACGGTCTCATACCTGAATTTGTTGGCCGTCTGCCAATGATCGCCACACTTGATGAACTCGATCTCGATGCCTTGATGCGAATCCTCAAGGAACCAAGGAACGCACTTATCAAGCAGTATCAGAAACTGTTTGAAATGGAAGGGGTGGAAATCCAGTTCCGCGACGAGGCGCTGAAGGCGGTTGCGCAGAAGGCGAAGGAGCGCAAGACCGGGGCGCGCGGATTGCGTTCCATCATGGAAAGTGTGCTGCTTGACACCATGTACAACATTCCGTCCATGGACAAGGTCAGCAAGGTCATCATTGACGCTGCCGTCATCAATGGAGAGTCGGAACCTCTTCTGGTTTACGAAAATCGAGAGCAGCAGTCCAGGACCGCGGCCGACGAGCATTGATTTGCTCAGTTGGTCATTGAAAGGCCGGCGAACATTGCAATTACCGTTGAACGCCCCAAGGATAGTGCCTGAATACCATTGAGTTCAGTTTGCCACTCCGTATTTTCAGGATGTAATTATGGGTCTTCATGCAGAATCCTCAGAAGTCGCGAAGAGTGTATTGCCACTGCTGCCATTACGCGATGTAGTGGTCTATCCGCAGATCGTCCAACCTCTGTTCGTGGGAAGACCCAAGTCCATCAAGGCGCTTGAAATGGCGATGTCCACAGGCAAGCAGGTTTTGCTGGTGGCACAGAAGAACCCCACCGACGATGATCCTGGTGCACGCGACGTTTTCGAGATCGGCACCATCGCCAGCATTCTCCAGTTGATTCGCCTGCCGGACGGCACTGTGAAAGTGCTGGTTGAAGGGGTTAATCGCGCAAGGATCAAGTCAGTCGATTACGACGCCGACTACTTCCAGGCAAACATTGCCGTCCTGATTCCCGAAGCTCTGCCAACCAAGCAGTCTGATCTCCTAGTGCGTTCTCTGCTCACGCAATTTGAACAATACGTTCAGTTGAGCAAGAAGATCCCGCCGGAAGTGATGACATCGATTTCCAGCATCGATGAACCCGGCCGACTCGTTGATACTATCGCTTCACACATGGCGTTGCAGGTACAGGAGAAGCAGAATCTACTGGAACTTGTCGGTCTGCAGGCGCGCATCGAACACCTGATGAGTCTCATTGAGTCAGAGATCGACTTGTTCCAGGTGGAAAAACGCATTCGCGGTCGTGTGAAGAAGCAGATGGAGAAAAGCCAGCGCGAGTATTACTTGAATGAGCAGATGAAGGCCATTCAGAAGGAAATGGGCGAGCTGGACGACTCGCCCAATGAAGCGGAAGAGTTGAAACAGAAAATCGAGGCGGCAGGCATGTCTGCCGAGGCGAAGGACAAGGCACTTTCCGAGTTGAACAAGTTGCGCATGATGTCGCCGATGTCGTCTGAAGCTTCCGTCGTGCGCACGTATATTGACTGGATGGTTAACATCCCCTGGAAAGCCCGCAGCAAAGTCAGGTTCGATCTCGAGAAAGCGGAACAGGTACTGGAAAACGATCATTACGGACTGGAAGAGGTCAAGACACGAATCCTCGAGTATCTGGCCGTGCAGAAGCGCGTGAAGAAGCTCAAGGGCCCAATTCTATGCCTGGTCGGGCCTCCCGGTGTAGGCAAGACATCCCTCGGAGAGTCCATCGCGAGGGCGACCAACAGGAAGTTCGTGCGCATGGCTCTGGGTGGCGTGCGTGACGAAGCAGAGATTCGGGGGCATCGCCGTACCTACATCGGATCATTGCCAGGCAAGCTGTTGCAGAAACTCGCCAAGGTCGGCGTGCGCAATCCGCTGTTCCTGCTCGATGAAATCGACAAGATGGGGATGGACAATCGGGGCGACCCGGCATCAGCGCTGCTGGAGGTGCTCGATCCGGAGCAGAATCACAGTTTCAATGATCACTATCTTGAAGTGGATTACGACCTGTCCGAAGTGATGTTCGTCTGCACGTCCAATACCATGAACATTCCCGGTCCGCTGCTGGATCGCATGGAGATCATCCGTCTTCCGGGATACACAGAAGATGAGAAGACCAATATTGCCACACGGTACCTCGTGCCCAAGCAGCAGCAGAACAATGGTATTCAGCCGGGTGAATTGATCATCGGGGAAGAGACGGTCAAGGATCTGGTTCGTTATTACACGAGAGAGGCAGGTGTTCGCAGTCTGGAACGCGAGATCGCCAAGATCTGCCGCAAGGTGGTGAAAGAGCATTCTTCGTTGAAGAAGCCCGAACCCGTGGTACTGAGCAGTGAATTGCTGGCGAAGTACTCGGGAGTGCGCAAGTTCGATTTCGGTGTCGCCGAGGAGAAGAATCTTGTCGGTCAGGTCAACGGTCTCGCCTGGACTCAGGTCGGGGGGGAGCTTCTGACCATCGAGGCTGTTGCCTTGGAAGGCAAGGGCAAGACCATCAAGACAGGTTCCCTGGGTGACGTCATGCAGGAGTCGATTCAGGCGGCCATAACAGTCGTTCGCAGCAGGGCGTCCGCACTAGGTCTGAAACCGGGCTTTCATGAGACAGTGGATCTGCATATTCATGTCCCTGAAGGGGCAACCCCCAAGGACGGTCCAAGCGCAGGTATCGGCATGTGCACAGCCCTGGTTTCTGCGTTGACGGCAATTCCCGTACGCGCAGATGTCGCCATGACGGGGGAAATCACGCTGCGCGGTCAGGTTCTGCGAATTGGTGGCTTGAAAGAGAAATTGCTGGCGGCGCACCGCGGAAAGATCAAGACAGTCATCATTCCTGCAGACAACGAGAGAGATTTGCGCGAGATTCCCGACAATGTTAAGGCAGAACTGGAAATCAGACCCGTTCGATGGATTGATCAGGTTCTGGAAATTGCACTGGAGTATCAGCCGATTCCCGTTTCTGATGATTTGATTGCAAAACCTGGTCATTCTTCAGGGGTCGACGACAACGATGCAAACAAGGATGAAATGCCTGTAAATACGCACTGAATCACACCTGCAGGGGGGGTATTCAGTTGACACGGCTTTCTGTGCCTTGGTATAAAGTGCCGGCCGTAATCGATGGAAATCCTTATCTAGTAAGGAAAATCAGGCAGCGTAATCAAGCACAGTGTGGCACTTGAATAGTCATTTCGCCGCGTGAGAATTTCAGTAATTATTCATCATAGAAAAATAAGGGGATAACGTGAACAAGTCAGAATTAATCGATGCTGTGGCAGCAGGTGCTGATATTCCGAAGGCGACAGCAGGGCGAGTGATCGATGCAATGATCGATGCCATCACTGATTCGCTCAAGAAGAGTGACCCGGTTGTGCTGGTGGGTTTCGGCACATTCACAACCAAGGAGCGCGCTGCTCGCCAAGGCCGTAATCCCCAGACTGGTGCGTCAATCCAGATCAAGGCAGCCAAAGTGCCCACATTCAAGGCAGGTAAAGCACTGAAGGATTCAGTGAATCTCTGACCGGCTATTCCAGATTCGCTGGCGCAGTTGGCGCTTGTAGAAGCAGATGCAAGCCTGAAAAGTAATCGGCGTCCGCTTCGCAAAGACAATCAAGCCTCTGGCTTGCGGATTTCCAAGGCGCATCCTCGATGCGCCTTTTTAGTTTAAGAGGGCCGCTGGAAAACCTCTGATTCATCAGAGTCCCGCAACTGGGTTCGATATAACGACAGGGTTAGATATGCTGCAGACCATACGCGACAATTCGCAGGGACTTATCGCCAAGCTCATCATTGGATTCATCATCGGCATCATGGCTCTTTTCGGGGTCGAATCCATCATGAGTGGCTTCGTGACCAATCCTTCGGTTGCGGAAGTGAACGGTGAGGAGATCACCGAGCCGGAACTCACAACGAGTGTGCAGAACCTGCTGGCATCCGTTGGCGGCAATCTGGAAACCCTCGATGAAAACCTCATTCGCCAGGTTGCATTGAATCAGATCATCGAAGACAGATTGCTGCGTCAGGCCGCCGAGGACGCGGCGCTCGCCATTTCCAGCGATGCCATCGATCTCCAGATAATCAACAATCCACAGTTCCAGGTGGGTGGTGCATTCAACTCTGAGCTTGCTGTGAGAACCATGGCGACTCAGGGGTTCACTGTGCCTGCGTATCGTCAGGCTCTTGCCGACCAGATGGTCGTCGGACAGATCGCCAACGCCTTCGCATCCTCGGGGTTTGTCACCCGGAATGAACTGGAAAGAATCGCCGCCCTCTCTTCCCAGACCAGGGATTTCAGGTTTGTGTCTGTCACGCTCGGCAACCGAACCGAGGGTGAGCCCATTCCCGAGGACCAGATCGAGACTTACTATCAGAACAACCAGTCGCGCTTCGTGATTGAAGAGGAAGTGGCTGTCGACTACGTATTGCTGGACAAGGCAGACATCTTTGCCGAAGTGCAAGTGAGCGATGAGGATGTTCAAGCCCGCTATGAGGAAGAGCGGTCTGCGTCCAGTGCTTCCACGCAACGTCGCGCGTCGCACATCCTGCTTGAGATTGGCGCAGGAGCCACCGAAGAGTCCGTGGTGGCCCAGGCTGTCGCGCTCAAGGCACGTCTCGATGCCGGCGAGGATTTCGGCGCAGTCGCTCTTGAGGTCTCTGTAGACACGGTATCGGCAGAGCAGGGCGGGGATATCGGCTACTCGGACGGTACTGCATTCCCGAGCGCGGTCGAGCAGGCAATTGCGGCGATGCAGGTAGGACAGGTGTCAGACCCTGTGGTGACGGAATTCGGTGTCCACCTCGTCAAGCTGACGGAGTACGATGTCAACGAGTTCCCGACACTCGAGGAATCCGCCGATCGAATTCGTCGTGAGCTGAGCAGCACTGAAGTGGACGAGATTTACTTCTCGCGCCTGGAAACTCTCGCCAATCTCGCGTTCGAGACTACCGATCTCACGGAGATTTCCCAGGAATTGTCCCTGCCGATACAGCAGAGTGAATTGTTCTCACGTACCGGTGGATTCTCCGAAATCACCACCAATGCGAATGTGATTGCAGCGGCCTTCTCCGACGAGGTTCTCGTCGATGGCAATAACAGTGAAGTGGTGGAAATGGGCAGTGATCGGGCACTGGTGCTCAACCTCAACACTCACAACGAAGAGACTTTGCGCAGCCTTGAGGAGGTGCGTGGAGAGGTGGCCGCCATCCTTCGCACGGAAATGGAGAAGGAGCGCGCGGCAGCTCTTGGCGAACAACTGCTGACTGTCTTGCGCAGCGGCCAGTCCATCGACCAGTTGCTCGTCGACAATGAGCTGCAGTGGATCGTGCAGACCAATGCGGCGCGCGATCAGGCTGGTCTGAATTCCGAAGTGCTCCAGAATGTCTTCGCCTTGTCCGCGCCAGCGGAAGGGGCGTCGGCTTACAGCGGATTCGCTCTGACCAACGGGACCTTTATCGTGGCCGAGTTGCAACGCGTGAATCGCGGTTCACTGGAACAGATGGAAGCGAGCGAGCGCGACGAGCTGGTGCGATCATTTGTAGAGCGCGACGGGCGAACTGCGTTCGACGCGTTCCTGGCCAATACTCGCAACAATGCCGACATCACGGAAAACCTGACGCCAGCAGCCACTTTCTGAGTGGCCTGCTGACTCAGTTCAGCTTGTCCAGACCCGGGTGAAGCACGAGTGCCTGCCCGGGGTGGATCAAATCTCCTGTCCCTATGCCATTCCAGGCAGCCAGTTCTGCAACACCCACGCCTAACTCCTGCGCAATGCGTGACAGCGAATCTCCTGACTTGACGGTATAGATCTGAGGGGCTGACGCCTCTGGATTGCCGCCAGCCTGCACGACGGCGGTTTCCGTTTTCACCAGCAGTACTTGCCCAGGCTTCAGAATGGAATCCAGACTGATATCGTTCAATTTTGCCAGCGTATTGACACTGAGATTGTAGCGATCAGCAATTCGCCAGAGCGTGTCACCCGAGCGGACAATGTATTGCGGGCTGGAATCCGGAGGCGCGACTGGGCGGGAACTGGATCCTGCGTACTGCGGAGCGTCCGGAATTGGCAGTGGAGTGCCCGCGGTGTACGCGCGCGGGATCAGCAGTGACTCCCCTGCGATGATGCGACTGCCATCCAGCCCATTGGCCTGTTGCAGTGCGCTCACATCGGTACCGAACTGACGCGCGATCTTGCTGAGGCTGTCACCGCGCTGGACGACATAGCGATCCCAGGTGACCTGCGGCCGCTCGGGAGCGTTAGCGAGAGCACTGAGGAAGGTTTCCTTGCGATCGACTGGCAGCAGCAGGCTGTGTGGCCCGTCGGGATGCGTGGCCCATTGCCTGAATCCGGGATTGAGCTGGTAGAGCTCGACGGGATCGAGTCCTGCCAGACTTGCCGCGAACTGCAGATCCATCTGATAGCCGATCTCGACCTTTTCGACGACGCGCTCGTTCTTGATGCCCGCCAGTTCGACGCCGTAGTGATCGCGAGTGGCAACGAGTTGGCTCAAGGCGATCAGCTTGGGAATGTATTCTTTCGTCACTGAAGGCAGGTTCAGCGACCAGAAATCGGTTGGCCGATCTCGTGCGACGTTACGATCGATTGCTTTCTGAATATTGCCAGGACCGGCATTGTATGCCGCAAGGGCAAGCAGCCAGTCTTGATTGAAAGTCTCATAGAGAGCTGCGAGGTAGTCCAGAGCCGCCTCGGTGGAAGCAAGCGGGTCGCGTCGCCCGTCATACCACCAGTCCTGCTTGAGGCCCAGGCTGCGTGCTGTGGCGCCCTGTATCTGCCACATGCCCACCACATTGCCTGGTGCGGCAGCATTGGGGTTGAACGCGCTCTCCAAGATGGGCAATAGAGCAAGCTCCGCGGGCATGCCACGCCGCTCCAGCGTTTCGGCAATTTCGAACATGAAAGGTTCAGCGCGCTCGGTACCTACACGAAGAAGATTGGAGTTCTTCTGATAGAAAGCGAGTTGTTCCTGTATCTGCCGGTTGTCCTGGCCGACGGAGAATTGGAAACCATGTGACAACCGCGCCCAGATGTCCTGAAAGGCTATTTCTTCGGAGGGAAGGGACCCGTCTGAGGGGATCTGCACACGGGTGGCTGCACCACGATTGGCGATCACGCGCCCGATAACAGAATCGCTGCCACCCGATGCAGGATCGGCAGACAAGGAGCCGCTACCCTCATCGAAGGTGGAACAGGCACTCAGGAAAACGGTGGTCGCGATGGCCAGCGAGAGTTTGTTGAGAGGCAAGTGACGCAGTGAAATCAAGATAAAGCCCGGTAAACAAAAGGTTATATTCGGTTCCGCAGCGTGGTGGCATGGTGACGGCTGCAAATTTCAACCTGTGAACCCGTCTTTCCAGCGTCTCAATTGCGTGAACACATCGAGCTCGCTGACATGATCTGGACCGAATTGTGTCCGGACTATTGCAGACAGGCCATCACTACGACAGCGCAGAAACGGATTAGTTCGAAGTTCCGTCGCGATTGTCGAAGGCAGTGTCGGCAGTCCGTTCTGGCGCATGTGAAGACATTCCGCCATTCGTTGCTGACACGCGATGTTATCCGGTTCGACGTGCAAGGCAAAGCGCAGGTTGCTCAAGGTGTACTCATGGGTGCAGTAGACGAGAGTCTCGGGTGGAAGTGCTGCCAGGGTATGCAATGAGTTCAATAGTTGAGACGGTGTGCCTTCGCGCAGCCTGCCGCAACCAGCTGAGAAGAGCGTGTCCCCACATAAAACAATAGGTTGCGATCCAATTTTACAGTCGTTTAAGAAGTAGGCGACGTGATCCAGTGTATGTCCCGGCACCTCGAATACTCGAAACTCTGTTCCCAGCACGCTGATGCGCTCACGGTTCGCGACGTGATGAGTCAAGCCACTGATCCTCTCATTGCGCGGACCATACACTCGCACTGCAGGGAAGTGCTCTCGCAATCCCGGAATCCCACCCGTGTGGTCGGGGTGATGGTGTGTGATCAGAATGTCGGTCAGTCGGGCATCACGCGCCCGCAGCGACTCCAGCACCACGGTGGCATCCCCAGGGTCGACGACCACGGTCTCTGGCGTGCCGTGCTGTTGCAGCATCCAGATGTAGTTGTCCTCGAAGGCTGCAATTGCAGTGATCTGCAGGCTCATGGCATTTGATTTTCAAGGAAGAAGGACGCGATCATAGCCCCCAGTGCCAAATTGACAAGTCCTGCGTCCATGAAACTCAAGAGCATCATCGCCGATCGCCTGAAACACCGTCGGAATCTTCCGGAGCCTGCCACTCTGTTCCACGACATGACCCAGTGGCTCGAGACCCCGCTGGGGCAAGCCTTGCTGGACAGCGAGCGCAAGCTGTTGGAGCCGGTGCTGGCGCGGATATTCGGTTACCATTTTCTGCAGGTAGGCGTCAGCGAGGCATTCCTCCTGGATGAATCCCCGGTGGGACACAGATTCCTTTTCGTGCCTCAGGGTGGGGCCGCCTCCAGGCATGCTGTTGCCAACAATGAGGCTCTGCCGCTACAGACTGACAGCATCGATGCGGTGCTTATTCACCACGCACTCGATTACTCTTCGGATTCCCATCGACTCCTGCGTGAGGCATCGCGAGTGCTCATGCCCGGTGGCAAGCTGCTGATTGTGGGCTTCAACCCCCTCAGCACCTGGGGAGTGCGTCGACTCGCGCGTGTGGGCACGCGTCTGCCTTGGAGCGCACGCTTCTTTTCAGCCAACAGAGTGTGCGATTGGTTGAAGTTGCTGGAGTTCAGCGTCGAGCGGGTCAGTCATTGTGCCTATCTGCTTCCCTTCACCTATCCCAGAGTGGTGCAATTGGCGCCTGCGCTTGAGCGCTTCGGCAAGCGTTTTGCGGCCCCTGTTGGCGCAGCCTACATGATCGTGGCCTGCAAGCAGTTGATGCCTGTGACGCCCGTCATGCCTCGCTGGCCACGGATTTCCCGCCCGCTGATTGCCCGCACGCTGGGCGAGCCAGCAAGGGCACGGCCGCAGGCTGCCGAATCCGACATCCAGCATTGAGTCACACACAACACAGGTACAGCGTGTCACAACCAATCGAGATCTACACAGACGGCGCCTGCAAGGGGAATCCCGGCAAGGGTGGCTGGGGCGTGCTTCTGCGCTACAAGGGCCACGAAAAGCGCCTTTACGGTGGTGAGCCACACACCACCAACAATCGCATGGAACTCATGGCCGTGATCAAGGGCCTTGACGCTCTCAAGCGGGAGGCCTGCGATGTGCGAGTGGTAAGTGATTCCACCTATGTGCTGAAAGGCATTTCGGAGTGGCTGCCAAACTGGAAGAAACGCGGCTGGAAGACTGCCGCGAAAAAACCCGTGTTGAACGCCGATCTCTGGATGCAGCTGGATGAGCTTGCTGCACGCCACACGATTGACTGGCAATGGGTGAAAGGCCATAACGGCCATGTGGAGAACGAGATTGCCGATGAATTGGCAAATCTGGGTATCGAATCACTGGCGTCGCCGACGCCCTGAACCGACGAAAAGGCAGCAAAACAGGATGCGACAAGTAGTACTGGATACCGAAACCACAGGGCTGGATCCCGCCCAGGGCCACAGGGTGATAGAGATCGGCTGTGTCGAGATCGAGAATCGACGCCTTACCGGGCGGCATTTTCACTGCTATCTGAACCCCGATCGTGATATCGACGAGGGCGCGGTGCAGGTACACGGAATCACTTCGGCGTTCCTGGCGGACAAGCCACGTTTCACGCAGGTCATGGATGATTTCCTGCAGTTTGTCAGTGGCGCAGAGCTCATCATCCACAACGCGCCCTTTGACTTGAGTTTCCTGGACAGCGAACTCGCCCTCGCGGGCAGCCCGAGTCGCTCTCTGCAGGCCTTGTGTCCCGTGGCGGACACCCTGCTGATGGCCCGCAAGAAGCACCCCGGTCAACGCAACAGCCTGGACGCTTTGTGCAAGCGTTACGAGGTCGACAACTCGCAGCGCGAACTGCATGGCGCCTTGCTGGACGCCGAGATTCTTGCCGACGTCTATCTCGCGATGACCGGCGGTCAGGCCAATCTTCTGCTTGTCAGTGAAGAGGTGGCGGTGCAGGCGAGTGAAGTCGAATCCGGCAAGCTCAAAATCGCTCGCGGGGTTCTTCCCGTGAGCATTCCCGATGACGAGGAGGCGCAGGCTCATGCTCGCTTCCTGGAGCGAATCAACAAGGCCAGCAAGAACAAGTGTCTCTGGTTGCAAGTTCCCGTCGGCTCAGGCGTGTGATGACTGTCCTGCCGCGCTCAGCGATGCTGGCCCTCGGGGATTTGCCGGACGCCGCGCAACTTGTGCTGGTCGATGGCACCGAGGTGCTTCTGCATGGCGAGCAGGTCTATTGGTCGGCGGGGCTGCTGAAGCAGCATCTTGATCCCACCGCCATGACCGTGGCGGTCGATGTCTCGTGTGGCGCCGCTGTTCATGCGATGTCATTTTCAGGCGCCTCGCTAGCGGGATGCGGTGTGAATGTCAGCCGCAGCGCTGCGCGGCAGTTGCTGTCAGGCTGTCAGCCTACTGTGCTTGACCATGTGGGCAAGGCGCTGCAACTGGCGCACTGGATCGCAAGCCATCGCTACTGTGGGGCCTGTGGTCAGCTGCTCATGCCTCATCCGGTGGAGCGCGCCCTGCAATGCCCGGACTGCCAGCACCGTGTGTTCCCTCGAATCAGCCCCTGCGTGATCGTGTTGGTTCGGCGTGATCGACACATTCTGCTGGCGCGGCATGCCGGGCGAGGCAGTGCGACCTTCAGTTGTCTGGCTGGTTTCATGGAAGTGGGAGAGACCCCAGAGCAGACCCTCTGCCGCGAAGTGCGAGAAGAAACCGCCATCGAGATCAGCAACATACGCTACGTCCGCAGCCAGTCCTGGCCGTTCCCCTCCCAGTTGATGCTCGGCTTCCATGCGGACTACGCTGGAGGCGAGATCCGCGTTGATGGCGAGGAAATCCTGGAAGCGAGATGGTTTGCCGCGGATTCGCTGCCGTCTGCATTGCCTCCGCCGTTCAGTGTCGCGGGGCAACTCATTGCGCTATTCTTGCAGGCCATGAAAGTCTGATGACATAGCAGCAACGCAAGGAGCAGGTTCTTGGAGTACTTCATCGAATACGGTCTGTTTCTGGCCAAGCTGGTGACTCTTGTGGTCGCCTTCGTCTTCATTCTCGGCATCGTCGTGTCCGCTGGCAGCAGGGGGCGTAAGGGAGCAGGACGCGGCCAGATCAGCATCACCCATCTCAACGAAGAGCTGGATGAGATGCGCGATGCCATGAAGAAAGCCATCTATGACAAGGCAAGCTACAAGCTTGAACTCAAGGAAGAGAAGAAGCGGCACAAGCAGGAAGAGCGCGAACGCCGCCAACAGGCCAGGCGCGGAGCGCAAGCGGGGGCCGAGCAGGAGGAAAATCAGCGCAAGCGGATTTATGTGATCGATTTCAATGGCGACATGGAAGCCAGCGATGTCGAATCCCTGCGTGAAGAGATCACCGCCATTCTGGAGCTGGCCACCCCTCGCGACGAAGTGCTGCTGCGGCTGGAAAGTCCAGGAGGCATGGTCCATGCGTACGGCCTGGCCTCTTCACAGCTAGATCGCATCAAGACGCAGAAAGTGCCGCTCACCATCTGTGTGGACAAGGTGGCCGCCAGCGGTGGCTACATGATGGCCTGCCTGGCTGATCGACTTGTGGCCGCGCCGTTCGCGATTCTGGGATCCATCGGCGTTCTGGTGCAGCTACCGAACTTCAATCGCCTGCTGCGCAAGCACGATGTGGACTACGAGACCATCAGTGCTGGGGAATTCAAGACAACCTTGACCACCTTTGGCGAGATCACCCAGAAAGGTCGCGACAAGGTCAAGGAGGACGTCGAGGAGATGCACGGCTTGTTCAAGGCCTGGGTGAAGGACCATCGTCCCGCTGTGGACATCGACTCCATCGCCACCGGCGAGACCTGGGTGGGTGTGCAAGCGCTTGAGAAATCCATGATCGACGAGTTGATGACAAGCGACGAATGCATCGTGAATGCTTGCGAGGATGCGGATGTGTATGCCGTGCAATTCGAGATTCGCCGCTCCCTGAGTGACAAGCTTGGCGCAGCCATCCACAAGGGCCTCGATGTTGCTGTACAGGCATGGCTCAAGCGCACGCGAGACACCACCTATTATTCCTGACGTCAAGGCGTGCCTCCGATGGTCATGGCCCAGCATCTGTTTCGCGCTTTCGAGGTTTCCGAGAGGGTGCAGGACGCCAAACCGGTGTTCGCGGGTCGCGTGGTGCAGAAGCGCATCGCCGATCTTCCCGCTGGGGATGTCCTGATCCGGCTGGCGTTTTCCTCGCTGAATTACAAGGACGCCCTTTCGGCCAGCGGTAACCGGGGCGTCACGCGGTCCTACCCGCACGTCCCCGGCATCGACGCGGCGGGCACACTGGTGCACTGCGCCGATGCCCGCTTCAAGGTCGGCGACGCAGTGATTGTCACCGGCCACGATCTGGGCATGAATACCGCTGGAGGATTCGCTGAGTACATCCGGGTTCCAGCAGACTGGGTGGTGCCTCTTCCTGACGGAATGACACTGCAACAGAGCATGGCGCTGGGCACAGCAGGTCTCACTGCTGCCTTGTGCGTGGACAAACTGCTGCACAACGGGCTGACGCCTGCCCAGGGCGACGTGCTGGTGACGGGCGCGACAGGCGGGGTAGGCAGTATCGCAGTGGCCCTGCTTGGCAAGCTGGGCTTTGCCGTGACGGCCTGCACGGGCAAACCACGGGAGACAGACTATTTGCACGCCATTGGCGCGCGACATGTGATCTCCCGTGAGGAAGTCATGCAGGGCAGTGCCAAGCCCTTGTTGACACCTCGCTGGGCCGGGGCCATTGATGTCGCCGGTGGCGAGTTGCTTGGTGCGATCCTCCGCAGCCTGAGTGAGGGCGGCAGCGTGGCCTGCTGCGGCCTCGTCAGTGCGGCCGAATTCCCCATCACCACCTATCCCTTCATCCTGCGCGGCGTGAACCTGCTCGGCGTGGACTCAGTACGCATCGATCATGGAAAACGCCGCGAAATCTGGCGCAAGCTGGCTGCCCAATGGCAGGTTCCCCATCTTGAAATAATGGGAAAGGTGATTTCTTTCAAGGAATTGGAATCGGAACTTGAGGCGATTCTGGAAGGGCGTGGGAAGGGCAGGCGCATCCTGGATGTCTGCGCCTGAGATCACTTTCAGCCATTGACGCAGGATCTGCGTCGGAACAAAGGCTCGGGGCTGTGCACACTGGCCTGGTAGGCGTCCTTGAAGTCGTCCAACCGGCGGATGGCCGCTTCCAGATTCTGGTCAGCGCGCATGGCGAAAGCATTGAAGCCGCAGCGGGACATGTAGAAGAGCTGGTCGCACAGCACATCACCGATGGCTCGAAGCTCCCTTCCATAGCCGAGGTTCTGACGCAACTCACGCGCCGAAGAATAGGCACGGCCGTCCGTGAACACCGGGAAATCGAGAGCGATAAGTGGAATCTGCTCCAGCCATGGTGCGATGGCTTCCGGCAACTCGATGTTCTTCAACCACACGCCGACAAACCCTTGATGAGCAGGCAGGGCCTCGCGCAATTCCAGCCAGCTCGACATCGGCAGTATCACGTTGCGGCCGTTCAACGCCCGCAGTGCATCCGAGTCCACCGGCTCACGAAGCAGCTCCCATTGATCGTCGACGATTGTGCGATCCTTAATCAGCCTTGCCATACAGCGCCTCCTTGAATGGCTCCATGCCGATGCGTCGATATGTGTCCACAAAACGTTCCTCGTTCTCGCGGTGCTGCTCGAACACGCCGATCAGCTTTTCCATGACATCGGGAATGTCGTCCTGCGCGAAGGAGGGGCCGACGATGTCGCCCAGTGCCGTGACGTTTTCGGCCGAACCCCCCAGGGATACCTGGTAGTACTCCTCTCCTTTCTTGTCCACGCCCAGAATGCCGATATTGCCCACGTGGTGATGCCCGCAGGCGTTCATGCAGCCCGAAATGTTGACACTCAGCTTGCCTATCCTGCGCAGTCGTTCAGTGTCACCAAAGCGACGCTGGATCGATTCGGCGATGGGAATCGACTTGGCATTGGCCAATGAGCAGAAATCGCCCCCGGGGCAGCAGACGATGTCGGTCAGCAGGCCCAGATTGGGCGCATGCAGATCCTGGCTTTTCAGGGCTTTCCACAAGGCGTGCAGATCCTTGCGGGCGACGTCGGCTAGCACGAGGTTCTGTTCGTGGGTGACACGCAGTTCACCGAAACTGTAGCGATCGGCCAGATCGGCGACGAAACGCATCTGCTCGCTGGTGATGTCACCCGGTGCGATGCCGGTGGCCTTCAGGCAGAGCGTGACGATGCTGTAGCCAGATTTCTTGTGCGCATTCACATTCTGGTTGTGCCACGCCGCGAACAACACATCGGTATTGAGGGCGTGTTCGAGTTCGGGGCTGAAGTCAGCCAGAGTCAGGTAGGCCGGGTCCTTGAAGAAGGCCTTGCAACGCTGGAATTCCGCTTCCGTCAGCGTGAGCGGGCCATCCTTCAGGGCCAGCCATTCCTTCTCGACTTTCTGCTGGAATTTCTCGATGCCTGTTTCCTTGACGAGAATCTTGATGCGCGCCTTGTACTTGTTGTCGCGGCGTCCTTCGCGGTTGTAGACACGCAGAATGGCGTCTAGATAACTCAGCAGGTGCTGCCATGGCAGGAAGGCTCGAATCTCCTTGCCAATCACTGGCGTGCGTCCGAGCCCGCCACCTGCCAGCACGCGGAATCCCAGTTCGCCCTGCGCGTTGCGGACAATGAACAGTCCGATGTCGTGAACCTGGGTGGCGGCCTGGTCGTCCTGGGTGCCGCAGACGGCAATCTTGAACTTGCGCGGCAGGAAGGCGAATTCCGGATGGAAGGTGGACCACTGACGGATGATCTCGCACCAGGGGCGGCTGTCCTCGATTTCATTGGCGGCAGCGCCGGCGAACTGGTCGGTGGTGGTGTTGCGGATGCAGTTGCCACTGGTCTGGATGGCATGCATTTCCACTTCTGCCAGATGCGCCAGAATGTCAGGGACGTCGGCGATCGCCGGCCAGTTGAACTGGATGTTCTGGCGAGTGGTGAAGTGTCCGTAGCCCTTGTCGTAGTGATCAGCGATATAGGCGAGCTTGCGCAACTGGGTGCTTGAGAGCATGCCATAGGGAATGGCGATTCGCAGCATCGGCGCCAGTCGCTGC
This sequence comes from Gammaproteobacteria bacterium, assembly GCA_030832825.1. Lineage (GTDB taxonomy): Bacteria > Pseudomonadota > Gammaproteobacteria > Pseudomonadales > Pseudohongiellaceae > UBA5078. The sequence goes on along the minus strand of JAURIJ010000030.1, from coordinate 1,817 downwards.
ACATAGAGTCCGTTCTGCAGCCGCAGCGGCAAGAACTCTGCCGGAGCCAGCTCGCCACGCAGAAAGCGCGCTGTCTGATCGCGAAACTGTGCAATGCGGTCGGCCAGCATTTGGTGATCGTAATTGTCGTATCTGTACATGATGCGGCAGCTTTTATAGGTTCATGGGTGATCGTATGGGAAAACCTGGCTCTGGTGCCGACGGCCGGCAATTGTAAAGAATGCCCTGCTCAAGTGCCAGTTACGAGCTTGGCAAACTCAGGACACTTGCCAATTGAAATTCCTTTCGGGAATAAATTTTTGCTTGCTTGTGAAGCGTTTGCCATTAGAATGCCGTCGTGTTTTTTCCCAGGAACCCACTTCAGGAAGGTCATGTCATGAGTCACCACGACGCCAGCGAACACCACGTCATTGATGAAAAAGAACTGGATGGCAACAGCCGCGCCGATACCATGGCCATGCTTTCTTTCGTGCTGATCATCGTGACCATGGCTGTGTTCTTCTCCAGCCGTTGATTGCCTTGCGTCAGTGGCAATGCCCGCAGGCGCTTCCTGCGCGCATTGCCATTGGCCGACCTCTCGTCAGTTCAGCACCAGATTCACGACCGTCGCCACGGTCAGCACAAACAAGAAGGTGAAGATCAGGGCCGCGACCACGAAGCCCTTGATGCTGCCACTGGCAAAATCGCGCTCCTTGTTCTTGCGATTCTGCACTCCGAAACTCGCCTGCATCACGCTCAGCATCATTTTCCAGAAACTCATTTTCTGCGCTGGTGCACCGTTGTCTTGATCCTTTGATTCCTGTTCACTCATTTCCACGACTCCTGAGGGCGCACATCGCACCCTGTGTCATACCAGATTGGGGCTCAAGAGCCGGCTTGCAACGTCCACGCTCAAGCCCTTGCGGCTGGCGAAAGACTGCAACTGATCCTCATCGATCTTTCCTACGGAGAAATAGCGTGCCTGGGGGTTGGCAAAATAGAAGCCGCTGACACTGGCTGCCGGAGTCATCGCAAAGCTTTCTGTCAGATGCATGCCGATGCGGCCCTCTACCTGAAGCAGATCGAACAGCGTGACCTTGTCCGAGTGCTCCGGGCAGGCCGGATAGCCAGGAGCAGGTCGTATGCCCTGGTATTTCTCATCGATCAGCTCTTCCGCACTCAGCGATTCATTGGCAGCGTAGGGCCAGAATTCCTGACGCACACGCTCGTGCATGCGCTCGGCGAAGGCTTCGGCCAGTCGATCGGCCAGGGCTTTCACCATGAGGGCGTTGTAGTCGTTGTTGTCCTGCTCATAGGCTCTGGCCAGCTCGTCTGCCCCAATGCCGGTGGTCACCGCGAACCCGCCGATGTAGTCCGGCACGTCAAGCCGGTCGGGTGCCACGAAATCGGCAAGGGAGAGGTTCGGAATCCCCGGGGCCTTGCCCGCCTGCTGCCGCAGGAACTGGAACCCGGCCAGTTCTCTCTGGCGCGTCTCATCGGTGAACAGCACGACATCATTCTGATTTCGCTGCGCTGCCGGCCAGAAGCCCACCACGGCCTGGGCCTTGAGCAGGCGTCCGTCGATGATCTGCTTGAGCATCGCCTGAGCGTCCCGGAACAGATCCCGTGCCGCCTCACCGACAACGTCATCCTGGAGAATGGCGGGGTACTTGCCCGCCAGGCTCCAGGTGATGAAAAAGGGCGTCCAGTCGATGTAGGGCACCAGTTCGGCGAGCGGATAATCGTCAAACACGCGCGTGCCCAGGAAGGCGGGAGCCACGGGGCAATAGTGTTGCCAGTCGATTTGCAGGGCATTCTGCGTCGCGGCCTCGAAGCTG
>JAURIJ010000003.1 GCA_030832825.1 Gammaproteobacteria bacterium | reverse complement strand
TCGTTGCGGGTGAGCGGAATGTTCTCGTCGGCGCTGTGAATGACCACCAGTGCCACGAAGGCCAGCGGCAGCAGCGGGGTGGCGGCGAGCAGCGCCCAGACGGGCACGGTGAGGGTCCAGCGGCGCAGGCCGCCCTGAGTGTCGAGTGCAAAGGCCATGAAGGGTCTCCTTGAGAAAGCAGAGGAATCTGCCGTGCCTGCACTGTGGCGCAGGTGCCGGCCGCAAGGCATGAGCAAAGTCTGAGCAATTTGCGTGGCTGGTTCTGGCGGACTGTGAAACCATCAGCTTCAGGGTTCGACACCAAATGCTGAGGGAGGAAGCAAAGCTTGAACGAATTCGTGGCGTATCTGCTGGAAGTGTTCGAACAGGTCGGCCCGCTGCAGGCGCGGCGGATGTTCGGCGGACACGGGCTGTTCCGTGAGGGGCTGATGTTCGGTCTGGTGGCCGACGACACCCTGTACTTGAAGGCCGATGCGCACAATCAGCCGCAGTTCGAGGCGCTTGGCTTGGAACCGTTCCATTACCACAAGGGCGACAAGCGCATGACCATCGCCTACTGGCAGGCACCCGAGCACATTCTGGAAGACCGCGATGAAGCCGCGCAGTGGGCGCGGGCGGCCTTCGCGGCGGCGCTGCGCGCGGATGCCGCCAAGTCTCCGGCGCGCCGCAAGCACTCGCCGGGGTGGGGCACATGAGCCCGATGGTGCTGCTCTTGCTGCTTCTGTGTCTGGTGCTCGTGCCGGTGCTGCTGCGCTGGGAGCAGCGTCGCTTTCAGGCTATCGGCAAGGGCGCCGCATGGCTGCCGGCACGCGCGGTACCGGGCATGGCGGCGCTGGCCGCGTTCTACGTGCTGTTGCTCGTGGTGGCGCCGCTGGTCTGGGTGGGTGCGCACTGGGCGCTGGGTGCGCCCGGCGCTCACATTCCAGGAGTCCGCACGCGCGGCCGCCCTGCCCGTTGCGGCGGTGATCGGTGTTGCACTGCTGGCGCAATGGCTGCAGCCGGTGGTGTGGTCATTGCTGCGGTCGGTCGGGGTGGGGTGAGCCCCAAAAGCCTCACACCGTATTGGTCCTCAGCGTCCGCGCGGCCTCGCCCTTGACGACATTCACGATCATGTCGGGTGTCACCGGCACACGGTTGAACAGGTGGCCGTCCAGCGCATTGGCAATGGCGCACACCAGAGCCGACGCCGCACAGCCCTGAATGGGCTCTCCGACCCCTTTCGCGCCCACCGGATTCTGCGGGTCGGGAATCTCCACCGCCGCCCACTGCAGATTCGCGGCCACGTCCTTGATGCTGGGCGGCTTCGCCTGGTGCAGCCAGACATTCGCGGGCAGGCCGTTCTGCGGGTCGTAGGTGTGGCGTTCGAAACCGGCCAGTCCGAAACCCATGATCGCGGCGCTCTTCATCTGCGCCGCCAGACCCTGCGGGTGCAGCACCGTGCCGCAGTCGGTCACGCCCATGTAGTCGAGGATGTCGTACTTCCCGGTGTCGGTGTCCAGCTCGATCATCACGAAGCCTGCCGCGAGGCCCGCCACCGTGCCCTGGCGCGGCACCGTGTCGCGCGCCACGCCGATCAGGCCAGTGCCGGCGATGCCCGCCACCGAGGCCGCCGTCATGGCATTGAGATTCTCTGGCGCGCTCTGGCCGCTGAATTCGCCGCCGATCACGATGGCGCGCTGTGCCGCCTCGGCATAGCTCATGCCGCGCTCTGGGTTGCTGCGCTGGAACACGCGTTCCTCGCCGATGTCGTAGTCCTCGGGCGCGCCGCCCAGATCGAGGGCGGCGATGCGGCGCAGCTTGTCCAGCGCATCCATGGCCGCCACGTAGTTGGTGCGCGTCATGGTGAAAGAGGTGTTGCTGCCGAACTGGCCGAGATTCCACGGCAGGTGATGGCGGCTGTCACCGCGCTCCACCACGCAGTTCTCCCAGCGACACTTCAGCACTTCGGCGGCCACGCGCGAGGTGGTGGCATAGGAATAGGTGCCCAGATTGCCCACGCCGGTGTGGATGTGCAGCACGCCGTCTGGCGTGATGCGCACCAGGCCGTCGAAGCCGCTGCTGCCGGCGGAGTGATAGGCCTGGCCGATGCCGACGCCGATCACCTTGCTGCCGCGCCGCTCGCCATTGCGTGCGAATTTCTGCTGCCAGCCGAAGCGTTCCGCCCCCAGGCGCAGGGCCTCGGCCTGATAGGCGCTGGTGACGCCGCCCTGCACGTCGCCGAAGCGCGCGTCATTGCCGGGCGCGTTGATCAGACGAATCGCGAGCGGGTCGATGCCCAGCTCCCGCGCGGCCTTGTCCAGCAGGGGCTCGATGGCGGTGGCGAGCTGGTTCTGACCCGGGCCGCGCTGCGGCCCCTTGGTGGGCGTGTTGGTGAACACCGGGATGCCGCGAAAGCGCATGGCTTCGGGCATGTACACCAGCGATAGCGCCTCGCCGGCCGACAGCCAGTCGGAGAAGCCAGCATTGCCGCCGTTGTCCTGGATGATGTAGAGGTCCGCAGCCAGCAGGCGGCCGTCGGCACGAAAGCCGAGTTTGGCGCGCCCTTGGAAGCCATGCCGCGCCGAGCCGATGGCGTATTCCTCTTCGCGGGTGATGCGCATCATGACCGGCCGGTTCAATTTGCGGCTGAAGTGCGCGGGAATCACCATGGAAGGATACCCGGCCCCTTTGGAGCCGAAGCCGCCACCGCAGAACTCGGCGATGAACACCAGATCGGACGGCGGGATGCCGATGTAGCCCGCGATGCTCGGCACCGGGAAGCTCTGGCTCTGACTGGAGCCGTAGAGGAAACACTTGCCGTTTTCCCAGTAGGCCATGGCTGAGCGCGGCTCCATGGAGTGGTGGGCATTGCTGGCGGTGACGAAGCTCTCGTCCAGCACATAGGCCGCCTGCGCGAAGCCGGCGTCGATGTCGCCCACCTGCCACTCTTCCGACGGCGTGCCCTGGGGCAGGCGCCCCTGCTGCAGTTCCGCGAATTCGTCCTCGCTCCAGTGCACGGCCTGCACATCGGGGCGCAGCGAGTCGTTCTCGGTGCTGCCTTCCACCAGCGAGGCGCTGGGCACATTGCCGCCCACGCGGGCATGGGCGCCGGCGGGTCGCAGGCTCTCCAGCGGGTCGACGCTGAAGGGCAGGCGTTCGAACTGAAGCGTGATGGCGGCGATGGCGTCCTCGGCCGTCTTCTCGTCGACGGCGGCCACCGCCAGGATGGGCTCGCCCACATAGACAGGTTCATTGGTCAGGATCTGGCGTTCCACCCCGGGCAGGCGCGGCACCTCGTCGGCGGTGAGGATGCCCACCACGCCGGGAATCTGGAGCGCCTCGGAGGTGTCGATGCTCAGCACCCGCGCATGCGGGATGGGACTGGTGAGCAGGCGGCAATGCACCATGCCGTCCACCTTGAAGTCCTCGGCATACTTCGCCGCGCCGGTGACCTTGGCGCGGATGTCGGGCGGGGTGTAGTCCTTGCCAATCAGGGAGTAAGCCATGGTGGATCTCCTGTCTTGTTGTTGTCTTCAGGGAGTCTCTTCGCCCGGAGCATAGGGGGCTGCCGGTGTCTTGTCCATTCTCTGTGCCAGTCAGGTCTGCGCCGGCTCGCTGCTGCTGCGTCGGTAGCATTGCAGCCTGCTGCGTGGAGCGTCGGGGCGCGTCATTTCAATGAGGCCCTGCTGCAGGGCAGGTCGCAGAAAGCGCTCCGTGAAGGACTTGCGGTCGCTCAGGCCGAGTCGGGACATCAAGGTGTCCCGGCTCATGTCGCCTTGCAGCACGTCAAGCAGCCGCTCCACGGGAGAAGTGGCGTTCGCGCTCACATGGGGGGTGACTTGCGGGGTCACATGAGGGGTGGGCTCAGACACGCCTGGGACTTCGGCGACAGCATCGACGGCTTCCAGAATCATGCCCAGCATGAAGTCCACAAAGGCCGCCGCATCGGCGTCCGCGGTGCTCTGATGAATGGCGTCGTAGTAGTCGCTCTGGTGGCGGTGAACCATGCTCTCCACTGGCAGATAAGCGAACAAGGACTGCCACTTGCTCAGCAGCAGGGTTTGCCAGAGCCGCCCCATGCGCCCGTTGCCGTCGGCGAATGGATGGATGAATTCGAATTCGTAGTGAAACACGCTGCTGGCCACCAGCGGATGAGCATCCGTCTGCGCCGTCCACTGCAAGAGCTGGCGCATCAGGATCGGCACGCGACTGGCTGGAGGGGCCATGTGCAGCACCTGCTTGCCGGCCATCACCCCGACACCGCCACGCCGGTAGCGGCCCGCGTCGTGCAGCAGTCCGGTCATCAGGCAGCGGTGCGCGTCCAGCAGGTCCGCCTCCCGGTGCGGCAGCCAGTGTGGCAAACGCTCATAGGTGGCGATGGCGTTGTGGGCTTCCTGAACCTCGCGCGGCGGTGCCAGCACGCGCTTGCCATCCAACAGCGCGGTGATCTGCTCTTCGCTGAGCGTGTTGCCCTCGATGGCGAGCGAGCCATGAATCGAACGGATCCGGTTGAGTCTGCGCAGGCGCACGGATCGTGCCTGTTCCTCCAAGACAGAGAGACGCCCGATGCGCTCGGCAATCCGGGCGCATCGGTTGGCTATGGCGGGAGTGAGCGTGAATGGCGGATGGTAGGTCATGCCGATCACTGCTGTTCAACGATCCCCTTCATGGCGCCCAGGGCGCGTTCGAAGGTGGCGCGGCGACGGGTAATGTCCGCGTCCTTGGCGGCCTGGTCGGCCAGGTTGGAGACATCCAGCACCAGGGTGTAATACAGCGTCGAACTGTTCGGCCCGGTGGGGCGCGCTTCCATGAAGCCGTGGTAAAGGTTGTAGAACTGGCCTTCCACAGCGGGCTGAGTGTAGCCGTAGGAGAGCGGCGTCTGTGCCACCATCACCTCGGTGATGCGGCCGCCGCCCAGCACGCGCACGGTGCCGATGCCGCCGTCGCCCGAGCTGATCGCGCACTCCAGCCCCAGCCATTCGGTGATGTCGCAGTAATCGCCCACCTTGGCCCAGGCCTCCTCGGCGGAGCGGGCCACGTCGATCTCCATCTTGACGGTGACGTATTCGGGGGCTGCCAGCGCAGCGGTGGAAAGCACGAAGGCGGGCGCCGCAAGCAGGGCGCTGAGACGGTATTTCATGGTGATGTCCTTGTTGTTGTGAAGGTGGTTGTGAAGGTGGTTGAACTGAGGCCTAGAGTAGCCGGCTTGCCGCTGCAGGTCTACGAACGAGCGCCACCGGTGTACCCTGGTCTGGCGCTGACGCACCGGGGCGCCGACACGGCAGGCAGAACAGTCGTTTCGGCAGAGCTGCTTGTCCCGCGTGCCGGCGCCGGCGAAGATGAGCACTGCCCGGGCCGGCCGGCCCACATCCTTCAAGGGAGCTCCAGACATGACCCGCCCGCATGCCCTCTCTCGCGTTCGCGCCTTGCCCGCTCTGCTGTTGAGTCTGCTCGCACTGGGCGGCAGCCCCGCCACTCAGGCCCAGTCGGGCATCACTCTGCTCGACGGCAGCTGCACCGGCAATGCGGAGCAGCCCATCGCCGAGCCCGGCACTGGCCGCAGTTTCGTGCTGGACTACCCCTGCGACCTGCAGGCGGGCGAGCCGGTGCTGGTCATCCTCAACCTGCATGGCGCGGGCTCCAACGAACGCTACCAGCGTGCTTACTTCCCTGCCTGGGAACTCAAGGAGAAGTACCGCCTCGTGGTGGCCACGCCGCATTCCCCCGCCCGCCGCTGGCGCGAGGAGGACGACGCCTATCTGCACAATGTGGTCACCGCGGTGATCGACGCCGTGGGCGCGCAGAACGTGAAAGCCTTCTGGCTGGCCGGCCACTCCCAGGGCGGGCTGACCTCGCGCCGGCTGGTGTGCACGCCCTTCTTCGCCGACAAGGTGGACGGCTTCCTGAGTCTCTCCGGCGGGCGTCTCGGCGGGGCCGCCCCGCGCTCCCCCAATGCCGGCCGCCCGGCGCAGGCCGGCGCAACACCAGCGCCAACGCCCGCCGCTGGCGCTGGTGCGGCCCCGGCCGTGGCGGCGACTGCGCCGGCGGAACCGGACTGCGCGTTCTCGCATCTCTTCGCCATCGGCGAACACGAGATCGCCTCGCTGCCCGACACCTCGACCCTCGCCACGAAATACCAATGCGCCGCCCGCGTGCGTCTGGAGGATGTGGTGGACACCGAGCCCGGCCGCACCCACGACAGCGGCAGTCAGAACCCCGGCACGAAGGAGTGGGGATTGCTGCCCCGGCCCGGGGTGGCGCAGGTGTACGAGTATCCGAATTGTGCCGACGGCCGCGTCATCGCCGATGTGGTGCGCATGGACAAGGGCCACACCGAGGGGCTGGAGCCCCGCATCGTGGAGACGCTGGTGGGCATGATGAATCGCGCGGCCGGCGGCCGCCTGCAGGAGCGCTGAGACAATGCAGAACGACGTGCTGACATTCTGGTTCGAGGAGATCAGTCCCAAACAATGGTGGCAGGTGGACTCGGCCTTCGATGCGCTGCTCACCCAGCGCTTTGGCACCCTGTTGCGCCGTGCGGCGCAGGGCGAGCTCTACGGCTGGCGCGCCGAGCCCGAGGGTCGGCTGGCCGAGATCCTGGTGCTGGACCAGTTCTCGCGCAATATTCACCGCGGCACGCCCCGCGCCTTCGCCCAGGACCCGATGGCCCTCGCCCTCGCCCAGGAAGCCGTCGCGGCGGGCGTGCTGCCCGAGGTGCGTCCGGCCGGCCGGGCGTTCCTGCTGATGCCCTATATGCACAGCGAATCGGCCGTGATCCATGTGCAGGCGGAATTCCTGTTCCGCCAGCATGCCCCCGGCAATCTGGACTTCGAGCTGCGCCACAAGGCGATCATCGACCGTTTCGGCCGCTACCCGCACCGCAACGCCATTCTGGGGCGCGAGTCCACGGTGCAGGAGGCCGAGTTCCTCACGCAGCCGGGCTCGAGTTTCTGAGCCGCTCCTCCACCAGGTCCACGCGCCAGGCCAGGGCGGCGAGGGTCGCCGTAGCCAGTTCATAGGCCGTGGCGCCCCAGGTGTAGAACGTCGTCGGATCGGGCGCCATCGCCCCGCCCAGCAGGCGCGTCAGCCCCACGCCGCCGATGCCCAGCACCAGCACGGCCAGCCCGCCCCGGTAGAACGCCGGGCGCAGGGTGGCCAGCAGGCAGAACACCCCAAGGCCCGTCTGCAGGCCGCCGTACATCGAGCTGATCTCGGCATAGGCATCGCCATTGCTCATCACCAGCCCGGCAAAGCCCGCCGGCACGCCCGGTGCCGCGATGCCCAGCAGCCCGTAGCCGATGAAGACGAAGCCTGAAAGCCACAGCAGTATCCTGCCACCCATGGTGTTGCTCCTGTGTTGAACCTGATTGCCTGAGTACGTGCGGGGACCGGCGCTGGACTGTTGGCCTTGCAGACCGGCCGGCCGCCAGCGCTGCGCCACTCGGCGCGTGGCGTGCTAGGCTGGCGCCCTGCCCGACTTCAGGAGGTACCCCTCATGCACAGCGCTCACGCCCCCGCGTCCTACGCCATTCGCTACCCCTGCCCCGACACGCCCGAGACCCGCGCCATGAACCTGGCCTTCGAGGCCTGGCTGCAGGACACCTGCGGCAACCCTGCGCTGAACCCTGCCCAGCGCCGCGAACGCCTGCAGCACTGGGAGCAGGCGCCCCATGCCCGCTACTGTCACCCGCGCGAAGAGCATCTGCTGCCCCTGCACGTGTGTCAGGCGCTGGCCGACACCCGCGCCGCCGATGTCTTCTCGGTCCCCATCCTCGGCAAACAGGCGACCATGATTCGCTGGTAGCCGCGAACCACTCTGAGTGTGGGAGCCAGCTCTGCCTGAGGGAGCGGGCTGGCACGCGAACTGCCAGACTCCACCCCGCCCTTCGCTGGCAAAAATCCAGGCAGTGGGAGGCCGCCCTCGCGTTCAGCGGCATGAAAGACCCGCACCGAGTGAGCCGGGAGACCGAGGCTCCCGGCGAAATGAGGGTACTCAGGATGAGTGCGGGTCAGCCGCAGAACGCGAGGGCGGCCTCCCGCTGCCGGGCAGAATCTGCAAGAAAGGAGTGCCTGCAGGCTTGTTCGCGGGCCGGCCCGCTTCCACAGGCTTGGGGCTTCCACACTACCTCGCCCGCGAGGCGATGCGCCGATACTCCCGGTACTCGGGCTCCCAGAACATCCCCTCGATGGTGTCCTGCAACACCTCGTCCGGCATCTCCAGCGCATGGCCCTGCCACTGCGCCACCCGGCCCACCTCGAAGGCGATGCGGCGGCTGAGCAGCGGCAAGTCCGTGAGCGGCGGCAGCAGCGAGGCCGTGTTGTCCGGCGTCAGTGGCGCCGCCTGCGCCAAGCACAGACTCGCCGCCATCAGCATCTCGTCCGTCACCCGCGTGGCCCGCGTGGCCAGCACTCCCAGGCCGATGCCCGGGAAGATGTAACTGTTGTTGCACTGGGCGATGGCGTATTCGCGCCCGGCAAACTCCACCTTGCCGAAGGGGCTGCCCGTGGCCACCAGCGCCTCGCCCTGCGTCCACGCCAGCACCTGCGCCGGGTGCGCTTCCACCTGTCGGGATGGATTGCTCAGCGGCATGACGATGGGGCGCGGACACCCGGCATGCAGGGTGCGGATGACCTCCTCGGTGAACAGCCCCGGCTTGCCCGATACGCCCAGCAGCACGCCCGCTCCGGCATGCCGCACCACGTCCAGCAGCGTGGGCCAGGGCGCGGCCTCGGTAGCCTGCCAGCCAGGCAGCACGCCGGGCGGCTGCGCCAGCCGCTGCTGGAAGTCCATCAAGCCCGGCATGCCGTCGGTGACGAGCCCGAAGCGATCCACCATGAACAGTTGCGCGCGTGCCTGGGCAGCGTCCAGCCCCTCGGCGATCATGGCCGCAATGATGGATTCGGCGATGCCGCAGCCGGCCGAACCGGCGCCCAGGATCACGACGCGCTGGTCGCGCAGCCGCTCGCCCTTCTTGCGACAGGCCGCCAGCAGGGTGCCCACGCACACGGCCGCTGTGCCCTGGATGTCGTCGTTGAAGCAGCACAGCTTGTCGCGGTAGCGCTGCAGCAGCGGCATGGCATTGGGCTGGGCGAAGTCCTCGAACTGGATCAGCACGCCCGGCCAGCGTTCGGTGGCGGCGGCGATGAACTGGTCGACGAAGGCGGTGTAGTCCTCTTCGCGCACGCGGGGCTGACGCAGGCCCATGTAGAGCGGGTCGGCCAGCAGCTGCGGGTTGTCGGTGCCCACGTCGAGCGTGACGGGCAGGGTGTAGGCCGGGCTGATGCCGCCGCAGGCGGTGTAGAGCGAGAGCTTGCCGATGGAGATGCCCATGCCGCCGATGCCCTGGTCGCCCAGGCCCAGCACGCGTTCGCCGTCGGTCACCACGATCACGCGCACCTTGTCCTTGGTCACGCTCTGCAGGATGTCGGCCATGTGCTCGCGCTCGCTCCAGGACACGAACAGGCCGCGGGCGCGGCGGTAGATGTCGGAGAAGTGCTCGCAGGCGTCGCCCACGGTGGGCGTGTAGATGATGGGCAGCATCTCGACGAGGTGTTCGCGCAGCAGGCGAAAGAACAGGGTCTCGTTGGTGTCCTGCACCGCGCGCAGATAGATGTGCTTGTTGATGGGCTCCTCGAAACTGCAGTACTGGCCGTAGGCGCGCTCGGTCTGTTCCTCGATGCTTTCGTAGCGCGGCGGCAGCAGGCCGAGCAGGTTGAAGGCGATACGTTCGCGTTCGTCGAAGGCGGAGCCCTTGTTCAGCAGGGGCGTCTCGAGCAGGGTGGGGCCGGCGTAGGAAATGTAGAGCGGTTTGCGTGGGCGCATGCGGGAGCTCTCGTGAGCATTGACGAAGTGGGCGACGGCGGGGCGGTCGCGGACATGGGGGTATTGTGCGGGGGCGGTGCAGGCGCTTACAAGCGAACCTGCTGTGGTGTTTGCTTCGACCCGGCCCCGCGCCGCCGTCAGCGCCTTGTCTGGTGCCAGCGAACGGCGTGTGACCGAGATGCGGCAGCGCGGAACGAAACAACCACGAGACGCGATTGGAGGCCTGGAATCTCCAACTCGCTACACAAACAGATCAAAGCTGCCGAAGTCGCCCTTCAGGATGCCCGCCGCGTCAGGGTGACCCAGCCAGCCCGTGATCATGCTCTGATAGACCTTGCGGAAGTCCGTGGTGTACTGCAGGTTGCCGCCCTCGGTCAACGACGTGAGACTCGGCACCTCGCCGTAATGCCCGCCCTTCACGCTCTTGCCTACCACGAACATCACGTTCGCCGCGCCATGATCGGTGCCCAGGCTCACATTTTCCGCCACGCGGCGGCCGAACTCCGAGAACACCAGCATCACCACGTCGTCGGCGCGGCCGATGCGCTCCAGGTCCAGCATGAAAGCTGACACTGCGTCCGAGGTGTAGGTCAGCAGGCGCTGGTGCAGATCGTTCTGGAACACATGTGTGTCAAACGCGTTGTTGTTGTAGGCCACGTAGAACATCTTCGTCGGCATGCCCGAATCCAGCAGCGCCACCACCTTGGGCAGGTCGAGACTGGCAATGCCGTAGTCCACCGGCGAGTCGTACTTCGCCCAGGCCTCGCGCACCAGGGCCGAGGCGTCGCTGGCGCTGCGCGCGATGTCCTGCATGAAACGCTGCGCGTCGTTGCTCACCGGGGCGTCGTCGTGCACGGCGGCCAGCACGTCCTTCTCCTCGAAGAAGGCCTCGCGCAGGAAACGGTTCGGGTCGTCGAACACCACCGGCACATGGCGCAGGCTGCGCACCGCCAGCGACTGCTGCGCGGCGATGTTCACCAGATAGTTCGCCGGCGCCTCGGGCGCCACGGCATCGGCCAGGCGGCCCACCCAGCCGTATTCCTCGCCGCTGTTCGGCGCGGCCGTGTGCCACCAGGCCATGGAGGTGAAGTGCGAGTAGGACGGGTTCTCGTAGCCGCAGCCGTGCACGATGGCCAGCTGGCCTTCCTTGTACAGCCGCTCGAAGCCCGCCATGCCGGGGTTCAGCCCGAAGTGGTCATCAAGAAGGCGCAGACGCTCCTTCGGCAGGCCGATGCCGGGGCGGGCGCGGTAATAGGCGTCGTCGGCGTAGGGCACCACGGTGTTGAGCCCGTCATTGCCGCCCGAGAGTTCCAGGATCACCAGGATCTTGCCATTGGCCGCCGCCTGCGCCGCCACGCTCTGCGCGGCGCGGGCCAGGGTGGCGGGCAGCAGGCCAAGGCTGGTGAGGCCGAGGCCGGCGAGTCCGCCTTTCATCAGGGCGCGGCGGGTGAGGGTGGCGCGGTGCGCCGTGGTGTTCTTCATGCTTGATGTCCTCTGTGCGCGATCACGCCAGTTGATACTCCGGCTGACTCATGACGACGTGCAGCAGCATGCGCAGGCCGTCCTCCATGTAGCTCTCGGCGCGGGCGATGTCGCGGGTGCCCAGCTCCGTGTCCAGAAACGCGATCATCTGCTGCCGCGCTGCTGCGCCTGGCTCCACCCGCAGGAAGCGGGCGATGAAATGGTCCACCACCTGCTCGGTGGTGCTCAGGCCGGCCTCGGTGACCATCGCGCTGAAGTTCATGCGCGCGAAGTGGCGTGGCACCGGCTTCACCCGCTCGATGGCCATCTGCCAGCCACGGAAGCTGCCGTAGCGGGTGTTGAAGTCCTCGTCGCGGTCGGCCAGCAGGTTTGATTCGGCCATGATCGCGCCCTCGCCCAGCGCGGGCTGGGTGGCATTGGTGATGTCCATGCCTTGACGGATGCGCTCGGCCACGCCGCGAATGTCCTCGCCATTGTTGTAGCGGTCGGAGGGCAGGAAGTTGATGTCGGGGAACAGGATGTCGCGGGCGAAGTTGCCACGCTCCAGCAACAGGCCCGGCGTCATCCAGCTGCGGCCTCCTGCCCAGCCGGCCACGGTGGGCGGACGGAACAGGGCCTGGCCCAGGACGCCGGTGGCGCGGTTGAAGTCGGGCACGCCGGGCGCTTCGTGCAGGCCCATGCGGCGGTAGGTGGACACGGCCAGCTGCACCGGGCTCTTGATCTGCGTACCCACGGACGGGTTGCTGTAGAAGTCGCGGGAGAGGAACAGCGTTTCCAGCAGCGGCGCGATCTCGTAGTCGGCCTCGCGCAGCACATTGCCCAGCTGGGTGCGCACGGCCGGGCTCAGTTCCTCGCGCACGAAGAAGCGGTAGAGCTTGCCGGCGATGTGCTCGGCGGTGACCGGTTGTTCCAGGATGATGTCGATGATGTCCTCGCCGGTGAACGCGCCGCTGCGGCCGAGGAAGTGCTTCTCGCCGTCATCGTGCTGGTCGGCATTCACCACGAAGTCCAGATCGACGTAGTTCCAGCCGGTGAAGGCGCGGGCGGCCTCGCGGATGTCCGTCTCGCTGTAGTGGCCCACGCCCATGGTGAACAGCTCCATGATCTCGCGGGCGAAGTTCTCGTTGGGCGCGCCCTTCACGTTCACGCCGGCATCGAGGAAGGAGAGCATCGCCGGGTCTTTCGCCACGGCCTGCATCAGGGTGCCGAAGTTGCCGGTGCCCTCGGCCTGGAACAGCAGCAGCTCGTTGAGCAGCTTGCGGTAGTCGCGCACCTTGCTCTCGTTCACGGCGAAATGACCGTGCCAGAACAGCGCCATCTTCTCCTGCAGCGGGGCATTGCTGGCCACCATGCGATTGGCCCACCACCACGCCACGCGGTCAGTCTCCAGCACGCTGGCGCGCAGCCAGTAGAAGAACTTGTTGACGATGGGCTGCAGCGGACGATTGCCCCCGGCCTTCACCTGGATGCCCAGCGCCTGGCCGGTGGCCTTGGCCATCTCGGTGACGGCGGGGCGGCTGGGCGGGAAGGGTTCGAGGCCCGGGTCGTGCAGGCCGGAGTGTTCGAAGGGCGGCAGGTGGTGGTTGTCGACATTCTGGAAGTGCACCAGATGCCGCACGGCGCCGACGCTGCCCATGTCCGCCAGGGCCTGGATCTGCTGCGGCGTGCCGCCGAAGCCGGCGCGCTCGAGCAGGTGGGCGGCGGTGTCGAAGTTCCAGCTGCTGGCGGGCAGCGGGCGCAGGTCGTCCTGCCAGTCGGCAGGGGCGGGGGTGCGGGCCATGGTGAAGGTCCTCTTCTCGTTGTCGTGCCGCAGGCCGCCGTGAACGGCGACGCACAGGCTTTTCTCCATGGTAGGCAGTGCCCGCAGGCCATGCAATCACTGGTTTGCAGCGATGTGTGCGAGAATCGCGCGCACTTTGGCAAGCGGCAACACAACAGGTCACGCAGGTGACGGGAGCATGGCGAGCGTGAGTAAGGCGTGAACGAATGACAGACCCTCTTGGCTTCGCCCTGGCCGCCCTCATCCTGTTGGCAGCGCCTGGCCCGACCAATGCCCTGATCTGTCTGGGCGCCGCCACGCTCGGTGCCCGGCGCGCCCTGCTGCTCGCGCTGGCGGCGCTCACGGCCTACAGCCTGGCCATCGGGCTGCTGCTGACCGTGCTGCAGACCGTGCTGGCTGCCCTGCCCTGGCTGGGCAATGCCGTGGCGATGGTGGTGGCGGCCTACCTGCTCGTGCTGGCCTGGCGCCTGTGGCAGACGGCGGCGGGCGCACGGACTGCAGGCGCGCGCATCACCCCGAGTCGAGTGTTCATGGTGACGCTGTTCAATCCCAAGGCCTTCGTGCTGGCCTTCAGCATCCTGCCGCGGGACGATGCCGCGCTGCACTGGTATCTGCTGGCGCTCGCGGGCATCATCGCGCTGGTGGCGCTGGGCTGGCTGCTGCTGGGCGTGCTGATTGGCGCCGCGGCCGGGGCAGGCCACGAACGGCGCCTGAACCGGCTTTCCAGCGTGGTGCTGGCGGGCTTCGCGGGCGTGATTCTCTGGCGTGTGCTGCAGGGGTGGCTGGCATGATCGAGTACACCGAATACACCAAGATGCTGATCGGCCTGATCGCCATCGTGAACCCGATCGGCGCCGTGCCCATCTTCATCTCCCTCACCACCGGCCTGAACGACAAGGACCGCCGCCTGATCTACCGCACCACCACCTGGGCGGTGTTCCTGATCCTCATGGCGGCGCTGCTGCTGGGCGAGGCCATCCTGGAATTCTTCGGCATCACCATCAGCTCCTTTCGTGTGGCGGGGGGCATCCTGATCCTGCTGATGGCGATCTCGATGATGCATGCCCGCACCACCGACGTGAAACGCACCAACGAAGAGGCGCTGGAGAGCGAGCACATGAGCTCCATCGCCGTGGTGCCGCTGGCCATTCCCCTGCTGGCGGGGCCGGGGGCGATCTCCACCGTCATCCTCTATGCCCACCGCGAGGCCAGCCTGCTGCACTATTCCCTCGTGGCCCTGGTGATCGTGCTGGTGTGCGCGCTGCTCTACCTGGCGTTCCGCTCGGTCAAGTACATCTCCCAGATCCTCAGCCAGACGGCGGTGAACGTGTTCGCCCGCATCATGGGCCTGATCCTGGCGGCCATCGCCATCGAGATCATCGCCAATGGCGTGAAGGGCCTGTTCCCCGATCTGGCCTGAGCAGGAGTCCGACGCCGATGTGTGGCCGCTACGTTCCCCCCGACCAGCTCGCGCTGGAGCAGTTCTGGCGCATCGATCGCAGCAATTGGCTGGGCTGGGCCCAGCCCCTGTTCAATGTCGCGCCCACCACCGTGGTGCCCATCATCGTGCGCGATGCCGACGGGGCCATCGTGCTGACGGGCGCGCGCTGGGGCCTGGTGCCCGCCTGGTGGAGCAAGGACACCCTGCCGGCGCTGACCTTCAACGCGCGCTCGGAAGAGGCCGCGGAGAAACCCACCTGGCGGCAGAGCCTGCGCAGCATGCGCTGTCTGTTGCCGGCGCGGGGCTGGTACGAGTGGAATGAACAGCAGCTGGTGCGCAGCGAGTCCGGCCGCCAGGTGCGGCAGCCGTATTTCTTCTCCAGCGCCGAGGACGAGGTGATCGCCTTCGCCGGCCTGTGGGCGGTGTGGGAGCGGCCCGGGGCCGAGCCGCTGCTCTCCTGTGCGCTGCTGTCGCGCGAGGCGGCACCGGGCATCGCGCATCTCCATCACCGTATGCCGGTGGTGCTGCGCGAGCAGGATTTCGACGCCTGGCTGTCGCCCGCCACCAGCGCGCAGCAGGTGCAGGCGCTGATCAGCCGGTCCCGCGAGGAATTCCGCGCCTGGCCGGTGAGCACGCGGGTCAACAGCGTGCGCCATGATGGCCCGGAGCTGATTGACGAGGTGCGGGTGGCGAGTCTGTTCTGAGCGCCGCTCCTCAGCCGCCCTTCGCTTCCGCTTCCGCCAGCGCTGCCAGCTGATCCGCCACCGCCGACCAGCCGGGCACGAAGCCCATCTCGTCGTGCTGTTTCATGGCCGCTTCATCCCAGTGGCGCGCGCCGGCCCGGTAGCGGGTGCCCTTGCCTTCCGGAAGCATTTCCCAGAAGCCGGTCATGAAGGGTTTCTTCGGAATCCAGCCGGCGTGGAAGGCATCGGTATTCACGATCAAGCGGCCGGGAATCACTTCCAGATAGACGCCCTCCAGCAATTCGCCGCCCTCGCCGTTGGGGCCGCGCAGCATCATCGCGCTGCGCCCGCCCGGCCGCAGGTCCATGGCGATCAGTTCCGTGGTCCAGGGCTTGGGGCAGAACCATTCCTCCAGGCGTTCCACCCACACGCTCCAGACGATGTGGGGGGGCGCGTCGATGTAGCGCTCGATGCTGATCTCAAAGCCGTTCTCTGCTGTCCGGCTCATGCCAGGTCTCCTTGGTAAGCCGCTTCCAGGGCGGCGATGTCCAGTTTCTTCATGCTCATCATGCGGCACCCCCTGCGTGGCGCTGGCCGACGATGGCGAACGAGGTGCCCAGCGGGTCGAGGCCGGCCACCATGAACAGATTGCCTGGCACTTCCGAGGGCCCGTGCAGGATCTGCCCGCCGCCGGCCAGGATCTTCGCGGCGGCCGCGTCGATGTCGGCCACCATGAAGTAATACGACCACTGCGGGTCCTGCGTGCCGGGCACCACGGTCATCATGGCGCCGATGGTGACGCCGTTCTGGGTGATGAAGCGGTACTCGCCCATCGCGCCCATGTCCATGAAGTCGCCGCTCTGCCAGCCGAACTGCTCGCCATAGAACGCCAGCATGGCCTTGTGCTCGCGGGCATTGAGTTCGTTCCACACGCAGTGGCCGACGCCGTCCATGGAGAACGAGTGGCTCGCCTCGGGCGAGCTGCCGCGCATCAGGTAGAACGGGTGCCCCTGCGGGTCGGTGACCATGGCGAAGCGGCCCACGCCGGGAATGTCGGTGGGCGGAATCAGCACCGTGCCGCCGGCAGCGCCGATCGACGCGGTGGAAGCGTCCACATCATTCACACCGATATAGCCCAGCCAGGCCGAGCGGGCGCCCTTGGCGCAGTCCTCGGGCGTGATGTGCAGCATGCCGCCGATGCCCTGACCGGCGTAGCTGAAGAAACGGTAATCCCCGCCGGGCATGCCCGAGGGCGCGAAGTCCCAGCCCACCACGTCGCTGTAGAAGCGCTGGGCGGCGTCCGGGTCGGTGGTCAGCAGTTCGTACCAGATGAAATCGCCGTGCTTATCACCCATCTCACACCGTCCCGGGCGCCGCGGGCGCGTCGTGCAGGGTGTCCACCAGCGAGGCAAAGCCGCCGTAGATCAGGCGCTGGCCCGAGAAGGGCATCTCGGCCTGCTCCATGCGTGGGTCGTCCATCATTCGGGCGTGAGCGGCGTCGCGCACTTCCTTGGACGGCCATTCCACGAACGAGAACACCACTTCCTCGGCGGGTTCGGCAATCACGGCCGTTCTGAAATCATTGATCTTGCCGGGCTTCACATCGTCGTTCCAGGTTTCCACGACGCGGATCGCGCCGTAGTCCATTAAGACGGGGGCCATGGCGGCCGCCACGCGGCGGTAGGCTTCCTTGTTGGCGGAAGGCACGGGAATCACGAATCCATCGAAATAGGACATGCTCAGGCTCCTTGCGGGGAATGTTGTTGTAGGTCGGTCGGTGGGTCTTGGTTTGGGGCGGGGTCCTGCGATTGGTAAGTGGGAAACAGCAATTGCACGTAGCGCTTGAGATGGGCGGCCGTCTCGCGCGCTACCGCTCTGGCCGCCTCGGGCTCGCCCGCAGCCTTGGCCAAAATGAACCCGCCCTGCAGCACCGCCTGAGTGTGACGGGCGAGGGCCGCGGCGTGCAGACCGGGCGGGGTGCCGTAGCGCTGCATGGCCTGCGCGATGTCCTGTTCGAGTGTGGCAGCGTGGCCGAAGATGGAATCGGCGCAGGCGTCGCGAATGGCTGGGCTGCTGCTGTGCACTTCCTGCACCAGGGTGCCTGCCAGGCAGGTGAACTCCGGCACCGGGCCGTCGATCAGCGCGCTGCGAAAGTCGATGTAGGCCAGCACGCGCGCCAACGGGTCTTCCGGCTGGTGATACGGCGCGCCGGCAAACAGACCTCCGGTCATCGTCGACCAGTGCTCGGCCGCCGCCACGCCCAGCGCTTCCTTGCTCTTGAAGTGATGGAAGAAGCCGCCCTTGGTGACGCCGGCCGCCGCGCACAGTTCGTCCACGGTGGTGGCGCCATAGCCTTTCTCGCGGATGAGGCGCAGCGCCGCGTTCAGCAGGCGGGTGCGGGCATTCTCGGCGGGCGGGTTGGAGGGGGGCTGTGTGCTCATGGCTGGAACATACCAACTGGTCGGTTTTGTCGTCAAGGGTGCCTTTGCACGTGCTTGTCTGATTGCTGTGGGATACATTGCCTTCCATCTGAAGTTCTTTTGTCGGGAGTTCGTCGATGCCGCAACGTACAATGATGCGATTGGGTGGCTTGGCCCTGGTGTGTGGAGCCGTAGCGTTTGTGGGGGTTTTCAGCTATCTCGCGATTCGCTTCAACTATCCCGATGTCCTGCAGGGGCAGGCGTCCGAGGTGCTGCCGCAGTTACGCGAGGGCGGTGCGACCATGCGTGCTGTGTGGGCCCTTTACGCTGTTCTGCCGCTGCTGCTGATTCCAGGTGCCGTAGGGGCGTGGGCGGCAAGTCCTGATAGTCGCCCACGCATGACCCTTGCCTTGGTTTTGGCTGGCATTGCTAGTCTTTCCATGTGCCTTGGACTAATGCGCTGGCCCAGTGTGCACTGGGAGCTCGCAAGCGCCTATTCCGGCGCGGATCCGGCTGTCCAAGCGGCGCTGGCGGTGGTCTTTGATGGTCTGAATGTGTATCTGGGCAATTACATAGGCGAGTTTCTCGGTGAAACCTTGCTTGCGGGCTTTTTCCTGTTGACCGCATTTTCCATGCAGGCACAAAGAAAATACCCGGCCTGGATGTTTTGGGGTGGCACCGCCTTTGCGGCCATGTTCTTCGTCGGGGCCTTGCGCAATATTGTGCAAGACGTGCAATGGATTGCGGACGTCAATAATGTGCTCTTGCCGATTTGGATGATCGCGCTCGGAGTGGGCATGTGGCGTTACGCGCAGGATTGACGGGCCGAAACCTGCAAGAAAAATTCGGCCTTCCCGTACTAGTGCAACAGTGAACGGGCCGCCATTGACCGTTCACTTTCGCGCTTGCTCTACACTTTCGCCCTTTCCAATCCAGGACATTCCACCAATGACTCGACGCCCCTTGCGCACCGGCCCTGCCGGGTTTTCCGTTTCCCTCGCGGCGGCCATTGCCCTGGCCGGCAGCGCCTCGGCCCAGGAAGTGAGCACCACGCCGGTGCTTGCCCAGAAACAGGTGCGCGCCGTGCGCGTGGACACCCCGCCCGTCATTGATGGCCGCATGGACGATGCCGTGTGGCAGCAGGCCGAGCCGATCACCGATTTCCACCAGATCCGTCCCGGCAATCAGACCGAGCCCAGCGAGCGCACCGAGGTCTACGTGGTCTATGACGACGACGCCATGTACATCGCCGCCCGCATGTATGACAGCGAGCCCCACCTGATTGCCGCCCCGGTGATTCGCCACGGCCAGGGCATGGGCTCGGACGACCGCCTGGTGGTGATTCTCGACCCGTTCAACACCAAGCGCACCGGCTACCGCTTCGAGACCAACCTCAACGCCGCGCGCCACGAGGCGCTCTACACCAGCGTGAACTCCTTCCAGATCGAGTGGAACACCATCTGGGACACCGCCACCAGCGTCGACGGCAACAGCTGGATCGCCGAGCTGGAGATCCCCTTCAAGTCCCTGCCCTTCGACCCGAGCATCGACACCTGGGGCTTCAACTTCGGCCGTGGCATCCGCCGCCGTGGCGAGGAAATGGCCTGGGTCAGCTACAACCGCACCTACAACCCCAGCATCTCGGGGCTGGTGACGGGCCTGCAGGGCATGGATCAGGGCGTGGGCCTGGACCTGGTGCCCTCGTTCAGCACCAGCCGCAGCAAGAACTTCACGCTGAACACCCATGACTCGCAGACCGACCCGTCGCTGGACGCCTTCTACCGCCTGACGCCCTCGCTGAACGCGGCGCTCACCATCAACACCGACTTCTCGGCCACCGAGGTGGACAACCGCCAGGTGAACCTGACCCGCTTCAACTTGTTCTTCCCGGAGAAGCGCGACTTCTTCCTGAACGACTCCGACCTGTTCCAGTTCGGCAGCATCGGCGGCGGCTTCGGCAACAGCGCCGAATCCCGCGCGGCACGGGAGAACGCGCGGCCCTACTTCTCGCGCAAGCTGGGCCTGAGCCAGACGGGCGCGCCGGTGGACATCGAGTACGGCGGGCGCATCAGCGGCCGCGTGGGGCGCTGGAACATCGGCACCCTGGCCATCAAGCAGGACGAGTTCGGCGCGGTGGATGCCTCGAATCTGTTCATCGGCCGGCTGTCAGCCAATGTGCTGGCCGAGTCCAGCGTGGGCATGATCTTCACCGACGGGGACCCGACCTCCAACCGCGACAACTCCGTGTACGGCCTGGATTTCCGCTACCAGAACACGCGTCTGGCCGGCGGCCAGACCCTCGAGGCCGACGCCTGGTTCCAGCGCTCGGACACCCCCGGGCTCTCCGGCGATGACGGCGCCTGGGGCCTGGCCCTGCGCTCGCCCAACAACAGCGGCCTGCGCGGCGGCGTGGGCTTCAAGGAAGTGCAGGCCAATTTCAATCCGGCCATGGGCTACATCAACCGCGCCAATATCCAGGACTACACGGCCGATGTGGGCTACACGCATTTCTTCCGCGACAGCTTCCTGCAGACGGCCTACTCGGGCATTGATGCGCAGAAGGTGAACGTGATCGGCGGCGGGCTGCAGAGCCAGGTGCTGGCCTTCCGTCTGCTGGAGCTCGATACCAATACCCGCGACCGCCTGAGCGTCGGCTACCAGACCAACAAGGAAGTGGTGCGCAATGCCTTTGCCGTCTACAACGCGCCGGACCGGCGTGTGCTGATCCAGCCCGGCAGCTACTCCTTCAACGAGAGCACCGTGGCCTTCAACACCGCCGGGCAGCGCGAGTTCTCCGGGCGTCTGAGCATGACTCAGGGGGATTTCTACAACGGCAAGCGCAAGAACCTGAACGGCTCGCTGTCATGGACGCAGTCGCGTTATTTCGTGATGTCCATGAGCTATGACTGGAACGACATCGCGCTGCCCCAGGGCGACTTCATCACTCGGCTCACCTCGCTCTCCACCCAGGTAGCGTTCTCGTCCACGCTCTACTGGGTATCGCTGGTGCAGTACGACAATCTGTCCGAGGAAGTGGGCGTGAACACGCGCCTGCAGTGGATTCCGCGCGCCGGCCAGGAGGGCTTCATCGTGCTGAACTACAACCTGCAGGACAAGGACAAGGACAATTCCTTCCACTCCGCCAGCTCCGACCTGAGCGTGAAGTTCAAGTACACCTTCCGCTTTTGAGGCGGGAGCCATCGGAACTGTCTTGCAGCAGCGGGGCTCTGTCATGACGCAGAACCCCGCTGCATTCATTACAACTGCAACAGGACGCGTGCGTACAGACGTCTACCCCTGCCGTCGAAGACGCCCGCATCGTAGTTGATATTGCCGGACTCACGGTAGGGGATGTCGGCGTTGAACGCGTCCAGCGCTCCGACCGTCACGATCGTGGTGCCGAGTGCATCGTTCGCCCACTGATGCGTGTAGTTGTACTGCAGGTCCCAGCTCTGGTAGCTGTCGATTTCCTTGCGCATCACCGAGCGTACCGCGTCGTTTGCGGTGGCGTACGTGTTGTCGTAGGCGATGTCGCGATAGGAGCCGATCATCCGCGTGATGATCGAGAAGCCATGCTTCCCTCGCATCCAGGCCAGGCTGAGATTGCCCTTGTTGTCCGGCAGTGAGCGCACGAGATTGCCATCCCCTGTGGTGCCGGCTGCGTCGAAGACCCCTGTTTCGAGCAGACCCAGCTCCAGTCCCGGGACGTCAGCCAGCGTGTACTGACGCACGTGGGTGTACTCCGCTGCCAGGCGGAAGCGGCCCAGGGAGTTCTCCCACTGGTAGCCCAGTTTGAGATCGATACCATCGGCTGTGATGTTGCCGGCGTTGATGGTGCTCAGACGCGTGGTGGTCAGGGCACCGGTGTTGACACCGAATGTCCGCACCACCCCTTCGATCTGGTAAGCCGCGGGGTTGACCACGCAGTCCAGGCGCGAGCCTGCCACCACGTTACGATAGCCGGTGACGCCACCGACGACACCTTGTGTTGCCGGGTCGTTACCGTACTGGGACGCCAGGGCGCGCGGGTCGCAGGGCGTGTACTGCGCCATGGCTGCCCATGGGCCTGTTCGCGTCGCTGGGATGGTGCCGTTGAGCACATAGTTGGCCGGGTTCGCCGCGGCCTGCTTGAACAGCTCGATTTCCTTGGCAATCGCAGAAATGCCCGGTTGCGGCAACACCTTGTCCGAGAGTTCGAAGCGCCACACATCGGCGTTCACACTCAGGCCCTCCAGGGCCCCGCCGGGCGTCCAGATGAAGCCCGTGCTGAATGTGTCGGCATGCTCGTTGCCCACATCCGGCGCAGGTCCTCCGAGGGTATAGGTGAAGTTGGCGAGAGCATTGTCGTTGGTCGGCGGCAGCATGCCGGCGCGCACAGCCTGGTTGCGCAGGGGGTCGCGGAATGTATTGCTGGAGGACTCCAGGCCTTCTTCCACGACGCCAACGTTGGGGGCGCGGAAAGACTGGGAAAATGAGCCACGCACCAGCAGTGAGTCGACGGGGCGCCAGCTCAAGGCTATCTTCGGGGTCAGACCAGCCCCGATGTTGCCACCGTAATCCTCGTAGCGCACAGCCAGCTGGGTCTCAACATTCTCGATGAAGGGCAGAGACAGCTCGGCAAACACCGCCCTCACGTCACGCTCATTGTCGTAAGTGAATGCGCAATAGGAGCATTCGAAGTTGTTGCTGACATAGTGCGTCGTATTGGGTGCGCCGTTGCTGCCCCAGTTCAGAATGGCGTTGGGGATGCCCGGGACATTCAGATAGGGTGCACGGGATTTGTTGCTCTGTTCCCTGTATTGCGCGCCGGCAGCAAATTGCGCCATGCCGCCGGGCAGTTCGAGCAGCTCGCCGGAAACGACGGCGTCCAGCACAGCCAGCTTGTTGCGCTTGTCCACGCGCCGCACCGTGGGATTCATCCACTCCATCAGAGCTTCATTGTTGGCAAGCGCCGGATTGGTCATGGAGGTCAGGAACGGATTGTAGAACATGCAGCCGCCCTGTCCGTGGTTGTTGCTGGTCAGTGCCAGAGAAAGGCTTTCGCGGGTGGTGAACACGAATCCCGGGAAGAATGTCTGGGTGTAGCCGTTGTAGTAGGAGTTGCCGCTGACCGTCCAGATGTTCAGGGCACGTTGGCCGAAGGGCCCGGCGGCATCGCGGAAATTGAAATCGGCACGTCCGTTGGGTGTGCAGCCCGGTCCGCCAAGACCATTCGCGGCGAGTTCCGCGCGATCGCGCTGGAAGGTCTGATAGTCCTGCTCGAAGCTGGTACCGCTCCAGGAGTAGCTGACGTCGTAGTTGAACTCTCTGTCGTTGAAGGCAGTGAATTCGCCGCGCACCCCGGCTTGTCCCGCAAGAGTCTGTGTGTGCGTCATGTTGGCATTGCCCCCTTGGCGCGGGGTGTTGCCGCGCTGCACGCTAGCATAGAAGGGGACGTTGAGTCCGCCATTGGCCAGCGCATTCGGGACGTTGGGTATGCTGGTCGGCCGGGTCAGGCCGGCAGCGCTGGCAAAATAGCCCAGCTCCGCCGTCTGACCGATGGCATAGCCGGCGGAGGTGGGCACGTGTGAGCCCGGAGCCGCCAGGAATACTGTAGGCCCGCGGGAGCCGTTGGCGCCGGAGTCGGCGCGCTCAATGCTGGAATCCGAATATTGAAAGAATGAATAGAATTCGTGTTCTTCGGTGAAGCTGTGGTTGAACGCGCCGGCGAAGCTGTCACGCTCCATGCCCACGGTCATGAAATTCCATTCTTCGGTGAATTCACGACAGTTTCCCGTGTTGGCGCCGCGCTGCTCCGTGCGGGTGCCGGTGAAGAAGGGACGGCCGTCTGCCGACTTGAGCTGCGAGCATAACGGATCCGTCAGCACCTGCGTGGTCGGTCCGCCTTCCGCAATATTCTGCGCTGTGAGCGCACTATTGATATAGGCCGGATTGAGTCGTGAGCCAAAGGCGGAATTGGCCATGGTGGCCGACACATTGTTTGCTATCCCGCCGACCACGCCCGTATATTCGACGTTCTCATCATAGAAGATCCCATGTTCCACTCCAACTGGATCTCGTTCGAACTTCTCGGCTGAGAGCACGAAATGCGTGTCCCCGCTGCCACTGGCCCAGCCCCAGATGACGCTGCCGGTACGGTCCTGGGCAGACTTGTAGGCGTCTAGCGCCTGCACATCGCCATACACTTCCAGGCCTTCGAAGTCGGTGCGCATGATCACGTTGACAACACCCGCCACCGCATCGGAGCCATAAAGTGCGGAGCCCCCGTCGGTCAGCACCTCCACGCGTTCCACCATGACCAGGGGAATCGTATTGATATCGACGAACTCTCCGCCACTGCGCGTGGTGGTGGCGGCTGCCACCTGGCGCTTGCCGTTGACCAGCGTCAGCGTGGAGTTTTCACCCAGGTTGCGCAGGTTGACGTTGGCAGTTCCAGACAGCCCGGCACCCTCTCCAGCGCCTTCGTTAGTGAAGGAACCTGAGTTGATTTCCAGATTCTTGATGACATCCCAGATCTGGGCGGCGCCCTCTGCTTCGATTGAAGCGCGGTCGACGGTTGTCACGGGAGAGGGGGCATCGAGAGGAGTGCCGCGGATGTAGGAACCCGTTACGACGACTTCCTCTACTTCTGGCTCATCCTGCTGAGCGGTAGAATTGACTGAAATTCCAGCCAGAATGATGGCCGATGTGATGAGTTTGCGCTTGCCGGGTATTGGTCGAAGCATTTTTGATCCTCTTTTTATTTTTGTCTAATCACCGTTGAAACTTCGAAAAAGCAGCAGGCATTTCAGCAATGACTGTCGAGTTGGTGACCGATTGGTCACTTGGTGGCAGTGTATGGCTAAAAATTAAGCAGCACAATTCATGTGACATTAAAAGTTTTCGCGCACTCTCCAATTAAATCGGGTGCTGCGCGCAAAATGTGCCGTGCCGGCAATTTCGGAAAAATCGATCAATTGAATTCTCCTGAGATCAAAGGAGTTGATGCAGGCCGCAGGTCTCTGCACTCGTCGTGCCGTCACCGCACCGCACCGCACCGCACCGCTCAGACGAGGCGGTGCCCGCTGGGCGGCTAATCTCAGTCCGGCTGCCACATGACGTAGCCGTCCTCCCGGGCAGCCCGCTGCAGCATCTCCAGCAGGGGCAGCGCCCGACGCTGCAGGCTGACGGGCACCACGTCCTCGCCTTCGTCATCTTCGTTGTCCTGCGCCGGCCGGGCGGCCAGCTCGGCCGCGCGCTGCAGGCCCGCCTGCAGGGTCTGCAGCGCCTGCTGCAAGTCCTCGTCGCTCACCGCCCCTTGCTCCCGTCCGCTCATGCCCATCAGCCTCAACAGGGGCAAGGCATTGTCGCCCAGCATGATGAAGTGGCCCGCCACGTCGCTGGAAAATCGTATCAGCATGCCTGCTCCTTTATTTAAAAAAACTATTACAAGAAAAATAACAATACATTTTGTATTTATTTTGAGCATCGCTTATGATGCGCGCCGTCCCTCAAAACAACCCGGCCTTTTCAGGAGTAGCCAAGTGTCCTTGATCAATTCCGTAGTGAAACCTTTCAATGCAACCGCCTTCCACAATGGTGCCTTTGTTCAGGTGTCCGACGCCACGCTGCGTGGCAAGTGGTCCGTGATTTTCTTCTACCCCGCTGACTTCACCTTCGTCTGCCCCACCGAGCTGGGCGACCTGGCTGACAATTATGCCGAGTTCCAGAAGCGTGGCGTGGAGATCTACAGCGTGTCCACCGACACCCATTTCACGCACAAGGCCTGGCACGACAGCTCCGACACCATTCGCAAGATCCAGTACCCGATGGTCGCCGACCCGACAGGCACGCTGAGCCGCAACTTCGGTGTGATGATCGAGGAAGCCGGCCTGGCCGAGCGTGGCACCTTCGTGGTTGACCCGGAAGGCCGCATCCAGATCGTCGAGATCACTGCCGGCGGCATTGGCCGTGATGCAGCGGAACTGCTGCGCAAGGTGAAGGCCGCCCAGTACGTGGCTGCACACCCGGGCGAAGTCTGCCCCGCCAAGTGGAAAGAAGGCGAAGCCACTCTGGCCCCGTCTCTGGACCTGGTCGGCAAGATCTAACGCTTGACGGTTGTGGGAGCGGGCCTGCCCGCGAATGACTCGCCAGTGCGAGCAGCATTCGCGGCCAGGGCTGCTCTGGCAACCCAGCTCGTGCCTGTCGTTCGTCCCCCCGATTTTCACAGTGCCTCGAAGGAATTCGTCCATGCTTGAACCCACGCTGAAAAGTCAATTGCAGACTTATCTGGAACGTGTCACCCAGCCTTTCGACATCGTCGCCTCGCTGGACGATGGCGCCAAGTCGGCCGAGCTCTGGGACTTGCTCAAGGAGATCGCCAGCCTGACTGACAAGATCACCCTGCGCAGCGATGGCACCGACGCACGCGTGCCCTCGTTCAGCATCAATCGCAAGCAGGGCGATGTCAGCCTGCGCTTCGCCGGCATTCCGCTGGGCCACGAGTTCACCTCGCTGGTGCTGGCCCTGCTGCAGGTGGGCGGCCATCCGCCGCGCGTGAGCGACGAAGTGATCGCGCAGATTCGGCAGATTGAAGGAGAGTTCCAGTTCGAGACCTATTTCTCGCTGTCATGCCAGAACTGCCCCGATGTGGTGCAGGCGCTGAACCTGATGGCGGTGCTCAACCCCGGCATTCGCCATGTGGCGATTGATGGGGCGCTGTTCCAGTCCGAGGTCGACGAGCGTCAGGTGATGTCGGTGCCCTCGGTGTATCTGAACGGCAAGTTGTTCGCGTCCGGCCGCATGGGCGTGGAAGAGATTCTGGCGAAGATCGACACCGGTGCCGCGTTCCGCGAGGCCGAGAAGATCAACGCCCGTGCGCCCTTCGATGTGCTGGTGGTGGGCGGTGGCCCGGCCGGTGCCGCAGGCGCCATCTATGCCGCCCGCAAGGGTATCCGCACCGGCGTGGCCGCCGAGCGCTTCGGCGGGCAGGTGCTGGACACCATGGGCATCGAGAACCTGATCTCCGTGGCCGAGACCGAAGGCCCGAAGCTGGCGCGAGCGCTGGAAGAGAACGTGCGCGATTACGCCGTCGACATCATGAACCTGCAGCGCGCCACGGCCCTGCTGCCGGCGGTGGACGAAGGCGGTCTGCACGAGATCCGCTTCGAGAGCGGCGCCGCGCTGAAGGCAAAGACGGTGATCGTGGCCACCGGCGCGCGCTGGCGTGAGCTGAACGTGCCGGGCGAGAAGGAATACCGCAATCGCGGCGTGGCCTATTGCCCGCACTGTGACGGCCCGCTGTTCAAGGGCAAGCGCGTGGCGGTGATCGGCGGCGGCAACTCCGGCGTGGAAGCGGCCATTGACCTGGCCGGCATCGTGGCCCATGTCACCCTGCTGGAATTCGCCGATCAGCTGCGTGCCGATGCGGTGTTGCAGCGCAAGCTCAACAGCCTGCCCAATGTCACCGTGATCACCAGCGCGCAGACCACCGAGGTGCTGGGCGATGGCAGCAAGGTGACGGGCATCGCCTACAAGGATCGCGTGTCGGGCAACCCCTGCGTGGTGGCGCTGGACGGCGTGTTCGTGCAGATCGGCCTGCTGCCCAACAGCGACTGGCTCAAGGGCACGCTGGAACTGTCGCCCCAGGGCGAGATCATCACCGACGGCAAGGGCCGCACCAGTGTGCCGGGCGTGTTTGCCGCGGGCGATGTGACGACGGTGCCCTACAAGCAGATCGTGATCGCCATGGGCGACGGCGCGCGCGCCTCGCTGAGCGCGTTCGATCACCTGATCCGGCATTGACCCTCTGCACGCAGAGCTGTGATACCGTTGCTCGACCGCGTCAGACCAAGAGCAGAGGCCGGCATGCGTGCAGTGATCTATCTCGTTTCCGGCGTCGCCTGCAGTGTTCTGCTGTGGCCGCCGCAGCTGCTTTGCACGCTAAACCCGGCCTGCCCCGCGCCCGTCCTGCCCGCAGCCGCTCTCGCCATGCCCAACGCCAATCCGGACCTGCTGGGCACGGCCCTGCTGCGCGGCACCAACCGCGTGGCCACCGACACTCTGCTGCAGAGCGGTCTGGCGCCGGACGTGCTCCTCACGGGCGCCGATCTGGATGAGGACGGCGACGCCGACGAATTCCACCTGCGTCTTGAAGTCGCTGCGCTCGGCGACGCCGCCGCCGGCCCGCTGCTCTTCGTGCCCCGCACCTGGGGCCACTGGCAGTGGCAGCCGCCCGCCGATACCACCCCTCTCACCTCGCCTACGCTGCAGCTGGAGCAGGGCGACCGCCTGCTCATCACTCTGGAAAACCCGCTGGCCGTGCCTCTCGAGCTGCAGGTGGATGGCGTGCAGGCGACGCCCGTGGATGCTGCCGGCGTGCTGATCGCGCACGAGCCCGTGCCGCCCGGTGGCGCCCAGACGTATCGGGTGGAGCTGCCCGAGCCGGGCGAGGCGCGTTATCTGGCTGCGGATGCCGCGCTGGCGCAGCGCGGCTTGCAGGGCGTGCTTCAGGTTGCCCCGAACGCGCCCGCTCGCCAGATGCCGCTGCTGACGCCCGAGTGGTCCCTGATCACTGCGGCCACCCCCGTCGTGGACACTCGCGTCGAGGACCCGATGAGTGCCGACGAGGTGCTGCAGCTGAGTGCCTTCGGTCTTGCTCTCGGTCTGGCCCTGGCCGGACTGGCCGGCTTGCCCTGGCCGCGCAGACGGCGGCGCCGCACGGCGGGAGCATCCGCATGAGACGATGGCCACTGACCCTTGGCGCCCTGCCGGCGCTGCTCGCGGCCCTGCTGGCAGGCAGCCTGCAGGCCCAGCCCTCGGGGGTGCAGCCCCTGGTGCAACCCGCGCCTGGGGTGGACGTGGTGCCGCTGGGCACGCCCGAGCCCCTGCAGCGTCAGGTGCATGAGGCCACGCCGATCGCCGTCGCCGGGCCCTGGTTCGATGACGCCGGTCTGGTGCGCCATGCCAACCTGGAGCGTCTGCCCGAAGGCTGCCCGGCCGTGAGCGCCGACATCGCCATCACGGTAAGTGCCGGGACGGCCCATGCCGCCGCCGGCCAGGTCTATGGCTACGACTCGCTGGCCTATGCAGCGCCGCCCTGCGCACGCGTCACAGTCACCTTGATCAACGACGATGCCATCCGTCACCAGTGGCAGCTGCTGGGCCTGCCGGAGGCGCTGCATCCCGGCGGCGAGTTCCTGCTGGAGGCCAATGGCGGGCAGCAGGTCACAGGCAGCTTCATCGTGCCCGGCGCGGCGGCCCGCTTCCCGGTGCAGTGCAGCCATGCCGGCCACGCCACGGCGGGCATGCAGGCGTGGCTGCGCGTGGAGGCTCCGGCACCTCGTTTGCCGCGTGGCGCGCTGGTGCTGATGGTGGCCATGGCCTTGACCAGTGCCTCGCTCGTGTTGACGATGCACAAGCGTACAGAGTAAAAAACGGCCCCGGACTCCCTCCGACGAGACTGCACATGCCCGCACACCACTTCAAGCGTCCTCTCCTGCTGCTCCTGCTGGGCAGTGTGCTGGCCGCCTGTCAGTCCACCGGGGCGGCGCGTTTCGACCGCCTGCTGCTGGACGATGCCATCCCGGGCGGTTACGCAGTGGAGGCGGCCGACATCGACGGCGACGGGCTGCGCGACATCGTGGCGCTGGCCACCAATCCTGCGCAGTTCGTCTGGTACCGCAATCCCGGCTGGGAGAAGTACACCATCAGCAGCACGGCGCGGGGCAATATCGCCACGGCGCCGCAGGACGTCGACGGCGACGGCGACATCGACCTGGTGCTGGCCAGCGAGTTCAGTCTGAGTGATTCCACCGGCGGCGGCCTGGTGCAGTGGTTCGAGAATCCGGGCAATCCGCGTGAGCAGCAGCAGTGGCAGGCCCACGACATCGACCGCCTCCCCACCGCCCACCGTGTGCGCTGGGCCGATGTGCAGGGCGACAGCCGTGAGGAGCTGATCGTGCTGCCCATCATCGGCGTGGGCGCCACCGCGCCCGAGTATGCCGGAGGCGCCCAGATGCGGGCCTATGCAATACCGGCCGAGCCGCGCGGGCACTGGCCCTGGGTCATCATCGACCGCGCGCTGGAAATGGCCCACGGGCTGGAAGTGGTCGACTGGAACGACGACGGCCGGGAGGATCTGCTCACCGCGAGCTTCAGCGGCGTGGAGTTGTTTCAGCTGGGCTTCGACGGCCTGTTCGTGAGTCGCATCCGCCTGGGTGAGGGCAAGCCCGGCGTGCGTCCGGCCACGGGCAGCAGCGAGGTGGCCATGGGCCGGCTTTACGGCGAGCGCGTCCTGGCCGCGGTGGAGCCCTGGCATGGCAATGAAGTGGTGATGTACCGGCAGGCTGGAGTGGATGGCGAGCTGTGGTCCCGCGAGGTGATCGACACCCAGTTTCAGGGCGCGCACGCCCTGCGCATGGCCGATTTCAACAATGATGGCAATGACGAGATCCTGGTGGGGTACCGCTCCGCGCCGTTCGGTCTGTTTGCCCTTCGGCATCTGCCCGAAACGGGCCAGTGGGCGATGACCTCGCTGAACGCCAGCCGCGTGGCCGTGTCCGGCCTGCTGGTGGAGGACTTCACGGGCGATGGCCACCTGGACGTGGTGGCCATCGGCAGCAGCACCGGCAACGTGGTGCTGTTCCAGAACGAAGGCCGCTGAGCGCGCTCAGGGCGCCGTCGGCACCGGGTTGCCGGCGATCCACACCTGACTCAGCGAGCGCGTGTTGTCGATGTTCTCCAGCGGGTTGCGGTCGAGCACCAGCACATCCGCCCACTTGCCCGGCTCCAGCGTGCCCAGGTAGTTCAGGCCCAGACACTGTGCCGCCACCTGGGTGGCCGACTGCAGCACCTGCATCGGACTCAGCCCCGCCTCCACCATCATGCTCATCTCCAGATGCTCGAAATAGCCCTGGAAGCGCGCGGGCGGCCCGGAATCCGTGCCCATCGCCACCTTCACCCCGGCGTCCTGCAGCGCCTTCAGATTGCGCATGGCCATGGGCAGCGCATTGTTCTTGTAGTGCTGGGCCGAGGGGTTGTCGCGCATGCGCTGCTGCCGCTCGGGTTCACGCAGGGTGGCGAGCACGGCCGGGTCGGCCTCGCGCAGGAAGAACGGGTCGCTGAAGAACGCGGGCTCGCTCTCGTAGACGAAGGTGGACAGTTCCCGCGTCAGCGTGGGGATGTAGCAGACATCCGCGGCCTTCATCGCGTCGATGAATGCGGCATCCACCGGTTCGTCCCGCACGCTGTGGGCCACCAGGTCGGCGCCGGCGGCCAGCGTGGCCTTGGTGTCGGCCAGGGTGTAGGTGTGCACGGCCAGGGGCACGCCGCGACGCTCGGCCTCCTGGGCGATGGCGGTGTAGATCTCCGGCGCCATCTTGGCCGTGCGGCCCAGATTGTCGTCCACGCGGATCTTGATGAAGTTGACGCTCTGATCCGCCACCCCGTTCACCGCACGCACGGCCTGCGCCACCGTCTCCGGCGCCAGTACCGGCCCGGCCACCAGCAGCCGCGAGTGATTGATGAACAGCGGGTTGGTGTCGTTGCGGATCTCGAAGCCTTCGTACTGATCGTCACCCAGGCTGTTCACCGTGGTCACGCCGTAGCGCGCATACACGGCCAGCTGGCGCAGCACATTGCCGCGGTCGTAGTGGCCCGTCTCCAGACCGAGCACATCGCCCACATGGCCGTGGGCATTGATCAGCCCCGGCATCAGCGTCTTGCCGCTGACATCGACGCGCTGTGCCCCCTCGGGAATCGGCGTGCTGGCGGCCGGCCCCACCGCCACGATGCGGCCGTCGGTGCTTACCAGCACGGCGTTCTCGATGGCGGGTGCGCCGGTGCCGTCAATCACGCGGCCGCCCACGAAGGCGACTGTGCCGGGGGCGGCGCCGGCCGTGGTGCCGAGGCCGGTGAGCAGCAGGGCGAGAAGGGTCTTGCGAAACGGGGCGGGCATCGTTGGTCTCCTGATGTCTTGTTCTTGTCTTGGGGCCTGCAAGGGTAATGCGGGCGTCGTTGGGCTGACAACCGTTTCCGCCCGGCCTGCCCTCAGAAACCCAGCGGGAAGTGGAAGCCCGCGCGCAGACTTGTCGTCTTGCGGTTGTAGCTGATGAGCGCTTCACCGTAGCCGTTGTAGTAGCTCAGCATGAAGCGGCTGTTCACCCAGCGCGAGAGCGGCAGGATCAGGTCCACCTGGTAGTTGATGGTGCTGGTCTCGTGGCCCTTCGTGGTCTTCACGTCCACTCGCGCCCAGTTGTTCAGGTCGAAGTGGGTGGTGATTTCGGCCTGCCCCAGATAGTCCTCGATGTCCTCGTTGAACGCGCCGGGGTTCAGCACGTGCCAGTACTTCAACGTCCAGCTCCAGGCCTCGCTGAAGCGCAGCTCACGCTGAGCGTAGACCCTGTCCCAGCTGCGCGACTCGGGGCCGTCCAGGCCGTTGGACTGATGCTCGAAGCCGGCGTAGTCGAACAGGTGCAGGCGCACGCGATCGCTGGGGCGCGCCAGTGCCTCGGTGAAGTCCCAGAAGATCTCCGGGTTGTAGTTGTGCTCCTTGAACGGCGCGGAGGATTCGGCGATGTCCCACCAGGAGCGCTGCGAGTAGCCGAACTTCACCGGCGCCAGCGCGGCCAGCTCGGGCACCTGCGGGAACAGGCTGAACTTCATGCCCAGCTGGAACTGGATGTCGAGGTTCTCGCCGCTGAAGGGCGGGCTGCCGTCGTCGTTGTGCAGCGAGCCGAACACGATGTAGTTGTTCTTGTAGGGCTGGAAGAAAGTGTTCTGCGGCGCCTGCTCCAGTCGCAGGGGCTGGGTGGACGCGGGCACGGGAATCGTCGCCACCGAGTCGGCGATCAGGGCATCCACCGCCTCGCGGGTGGGCTCGCGTTCGGCGCAGCGCGTGCGCAGTTCTGCCACTGTGCGGGCATTGTTCTCCGGCCGCGTGACTTCCTCGCGCAGACAGGCGTCGATGCTGGCGCTCTGGGCCTGCACAGGGCTGCTGCCCAGCAGGGTGGCGAACACGGAGAGCACGAGGCCGGCGGGCGTGAGGAAACGAGATGTCGACAGAATGGGAGACATGGGCACAGGCCTGCAGGCAATGAATGGCAGCTGGCATTCTACGTCAGGGCGTCGCCGTGACGGAACGACGCAGATTCCGGCGTCTGGTCGGGTTTGGCGGCGCTCGCATTGAGGGGCCGGGGCGTCCTGTGCTTAGATGACGGCCACGCATTCCGTGAGGTGACCCTTGCTACTCTTCAGCGCCCAGTTGCTCGCCATCTTCTCCATCCTGATGCTGGCGCTCGGCTATCTGAAGGCCCAGCCCCAGGATGTCGGCGCCCGGCTGTTCCTGGTGCTGGCGCTGGGCATCGTCTGCTACCTGATCAATGGCATGTCGCTCGCCCACGCCGACCCGGCCCTGCGGCTGAGCCCCGGCGCCTGGGGCGTGGTGCTGAACCTCGGCGCCAACAGCATTCCCGGCGTGTTCACGCTCTACTGCTTCCATGTCTTTCAGGACAACCAGCGCGTGCCCCGCGCGCTCATCGCGCTGCTGGCTGTGCAGCTGCTGCTGGACCATCTGAATTACCGCTCCTACCGGCCGTCCATCTTTCTGTCCATCGAGGCCGACACCTCGCTCTCCCAGTTCCTCATTGGTCCGCTGCCTGATTTCATCCAGCTGTTTTTCGCGGTGTTCGCGGTGTTCTGGTGTGCCCGCGGCTGGAGCAATGACCTGGTGGAGACGCGGCGCTTCCTGCGCTGGGTGATCATCATCGTGCAGGGCGGTCTGATCCTGCTGGTGGTGTTCCTGGAGAACTACCTGCTCAGCAGTGCCTCGGCGCGCTACGCCCAGGTGCACACCTTCATCACCGGAGTGATCGCCCTGGTCACCCTGGGCACGCTGGTCGCCCTGCTGCAGGTGGACTATGTCGGCCTGGGCAAGGTGCTGCTCAAGGTCACGCCCTTCGTGCCGCCCGAGCCGGCACAGGAGGCGCTGCAGGGCGATGTGCGGCGTTTCCGCAAGGTGTTCGAGCAGGAGCGGGTGTACCGCGAGCACGGCCTGACCATCGCGGGCCTGGCCGCAAAACTGGAGCTGCCCGAATACCGGCTGCGCGCGCTCATCAACAAGCATCTGGGCTACCGCAACTTCAACGCCCTGCTGCACGAGTACCGCATCCGCGACGCCAGCGAGATGCTGGCCGACCCGGCCCAGCGCCATCTGCCCGTGCTCACCATCGCGCTCACGGTGGGCTATCAGTCCATCACGCCCTTCAACAACGCCTTCCGCCAGGCCAAGCAGCAGACGCCCACGGAGTTCCGCCGCCGAGCCTTGCAGGAGCAGTGATCAGGCGCTGCGGCGCAAGCACTGCACCAACTCCTCCGCCAGCAGCCGCGTCGCCGGCCCCACCGTCTCCCGATTGCTCAGCATCAGATGCAGCATGATCACGCGCTCGCCGCCGTCGGCCAGTGGCAACTGCCGCAGCGTGCCCGCGCGCAGGTCCTCGGCCACCCAGTCTTCCGGCAGGAAGGCGAAGGCGAGCCCGGCGCGCAGGATCTTCAGGCTGCTGGCGAAATGGCTCACTGTCCAGCGCTGCTCCGAGCCCAGCCAGCCGGCGTTCTGTTCGCGCCGCGCGCCTGAGTCGCGCAGCACGATCTGCCGCGCCGCCTTCAGGTCCCATTCCGTGATGCCGTCCGGGTTGCCCAGCGCGGCCGTCTCGCGGCACTCCACCTTCTCGCGCTGGCTGAACAACGGGTGCGAGGGGTGGGCCACGGGGATCATGCGGATCTGCTTCACCGGCGTGCCCATGTGGCCCACGGGCACCTGACTGCCAATGACGATCTCGGCCTTCTTCTCCAGCAGCGCCTCCTCGGTGCCGGACAGCGAGGTCTCCAGGATGCGCACGCGGGTGAAGGGGTAGTGCGTGGAGAGGCTGTCGAGCGCCGGCAGGATCAGCCGCACGTCCAGCAGCAGGTCGACGGCGATGCGCACCTCGGCCTCCAGCCCCTGGGCGCTGATGCGGGCGAAGTCCTCGGTGACCTCGGCATGGCGCAGCAGCTCGGTGGCGCGGCGGTAGAGCACCTTGCCTTCTTCCGTCAGCACCGCGCGGCGCCCCTTCAGCGTCAGCACCGGTCGCGGCAGCTGTTCCTGCAGGCGGGCGATGGCATAGCTGACACTGGACTGGCTCTTGTTGAGCGCCTCGGCGGCCAGGGAAAAGGAGCCTGCGTCGACGACGGCCTTGAAGGCGGCCCATTGGTCGAGGGAGATGCGGGGCGTGGGCATGGGCGTGGTCTCTTGATCTAATTTGTCGATTGGTTGGCGGTGAATATTGCATCAATCAATCAGCTTTTCCCACCTACTATGAGCGCATCTTCCCTGACAGCGCCCAGAGTGGCGCAAGGACACGACAATGCGCACGCTGCTTCACATCACTTCCTCCCTCTTCGACGCCCATGGCAAGCAGGGTGTTTCCACCCAGCTGAGTCACGAGCTGATTGCCGGACTCACGGCGGCCGACGCCAGCCTGCAGGTGCAGGCGCGCGACTTCGCGCAGACGCCGATTCCCTATCTCGACAATGCCTGGCTGGGCGCGCTGTTCACCCCGGCCGAGGAACGCAGCGAGGAGCAGGCGCAAAAGGTGGCGTTCTCCGACGCCCTGATCGCCGAGCTCAAGGCCGCCGACGTGCTGGTGCTGGGCGTGCCGACCTACAATTTCTCCGTGCCGGCCATGCTGCGCTCCTGGGCGGATCATGTGGCCCGCGCCGGCGTGACCTTCAAGTACACCGACAAGGGCGCGGTGGGCTTGGCGGGCCAGAAGAAGGTCTATGTGGTGATCGCCTCGGGAGGCATCCACGAGGAAGGCGGCACCGACCATGTGCGCCCCTGGCTGCGCACCTTCCTGGGCTTCCTTGGGCTGACGGACGTGGAATTCGTCGTTGCAGGCGGCCTGAACATGGGCGAAAGTGCCCGGGCCGAGGGCCTGCAGAAGGCTCGCAACCAGATCGCCGCCCTGCTGGCGGCAACCAAGGAGTGACCCCATGAGTGCACGACGTGTGGAAGAGATGCTGGTGGCACGCCCCACCTCCGACGGAGACGGCGTGCGCCTGATGCGGGTCTTCGGCGGGCAGGACCTGTCGCGCTTCGACCCGTTCCTGATGCTGGATGAGTTCGGCAGCCAGTCTGCCAGTGACTACATCGGCGGTTTCCCCTCGCACCCGCATCGCGGCTTCGAGACGGTCACCTACATGCTCGACGGTCACATGCAGCACCGCGATCACATGGGCAATGTGGGCGAGTTGCGCAATGGCGATGTGCAGTGGATGACGGCCGGCTCCGGCGTGATTCACTCGGAGATGCCGCAGCAGAAGGAAGGCCGCATGCGCGGCTTCCAGCTGTGGCTGAACCTGGCGGCGAAGGACAAGATGCAGCCGGCGTCCTACAGCGACGTGCCGGCGGCGGACATCCCCGTGCTGCGCCGCCCGACCGGGCACATCAAGGCCATCGCGGGCGCGGTGCAGGGCTCGCTGGGCCCGGTGCGCGGGCACATCACGCGCCCGGTGACCGAGCCGCTGTATCTGGACATCGTGGTGGACAACGGCGCCTACGCGGAAAGCTTCGCGGTGCCGGAGGGCGATACGGTGCTGGTGTATGTCTACGAGGGCAGCGCCCTGGTGGGCGGCACCCGGGTCGAGAAGTCACGCATGGTGCGACTGTCCCGACAGGGCGCCGTGGAGATCGCGGCCGAGGGGCCGGCGAAGCTGTTGCTGATTGCCGGGCGGCCGCTGCGCGAGCCCATCGTGCACTACGGTCCCTTCGTGATGAACACGCGCGAAGAGATCGAGCAGGCACTGACTGACTATCGCAACGGCACGCTCACCCGGCGTCAGGCTCACTGACCGCCCAGCTCCGAGTACACGGCGCGCAGGAAGCGCTCCGGGTTCCCATGCACTGCATCGTAGGCCGCCGTGGGAGTGGTGGCCGCGATCTGCTCGTAGGTCATGCCGCTGGCCACCAGCGGGCGCACCTTGTTGACGATGTCTTCCACCATGTCGCGGAAGGCGATCACGTCGGCGCGGTCCGACACCTCGCCGTGTCCCGGCACGATCAGCGTGTCGGGGCCGGCGGCGGCGATGATCATGCCCAGCGCCCCGAAGGTGCCCTCCAGGGTGCCGCCATTGTTCGTGTCGATGATCGGGTAGGCGCCCGTGCGGTAGACGTCACCGGAATGGATCACGTTGGAACCCCGGAACACGATCATGCTGTCCCCGTCGGTGTGCGCCGGCGGCAGGGGCACGGCACTGATCTCCTCGCCATTCAGATACACCGAGATCTCGTCATTGAAGGTCAGCACCGGCAGCGCCACGCCCGGGTACTGGGCCTGCATGCGCACGCGCACTTCGTCCCGCGCCACGATGGGGATGCCCAGGCGGCCGATGTTCTCGTTGCCGCCCACGTGGTCACCGTGCACATGGGTGTTGATGAGGAAGCGGATGGGGCCGTCGCTGAGCGTGCGGATCGCCGCCATGAGCTTCTCGGTGAGCGGCGCGAACTGATCGTCGATCATCACCACGCCGTCTTCCCCCACGGACAGACCGACATGGCCGCCGGCGCCCTGCAGGTAATAGATGCCATCGCGCACCTGGTGCGGAATCACTTCCACGGTGCTGTAGTCGGTCTGGGCCCAGGCGCTGCCGAGGAAGGAAGTGCCTGCAAGCAGACTGAGGGCGAGCAGGGTCTTGCGGCCAGTGTGAGGCGTGTGCATGGAAAGCTCCTTGTTCTTGTTGGGGGCACGGGGCGGCGCCGGGCGGCGAGCGCGGCGGGTTCGCGGTCGAGTATAAGCCACACCTCCGTGGCGACGTCACCCCCGCTGAGGTTTGATTAAAACGGCATAAGCATATCGCCACATATTCTTTTTTAGAATAAAGAGGCCTGCCTATAATCCGGCCCACGTTGAAATCAGGCAGGTGGAAGGTATGGATTGGCAGGGCTGGTTGTCGATGGCGCTCACCTTGGGTGCCGTGCTGTTGCTGGTGTTCACGCGGCTCGTGCCGCATTTCGTCTTGATGGCGGCGCTGACCATTCTCAGTGCCACCGGAGTGCTCACGGCGTCCGAGGCCCTGGGAGGCTTCGCCAATGCGGGGCTGATCACGGTGGCGGCGATGTTCGTCGTGGCGTCGGGCCTGCATGCCTCCGGCGGCATCGACCTGCTGGTCAACAAATTGCTGGGCCGGCCCCGCAACGCCCACACCGCCATGCTGCGCCTGTTCCTGCCCGTGCTGCCGCTGAGCGCCTTCCTCAACAACACGCCCGTGGTGGCCACCATGATTCCGGCCATCAATGCCTGGTGCCGGCGCATCAATGTCGCGCCGTCCAAGCTCATGATTCCCCTGAGTTATGGCGCCATTCTCGGCGGCACCGTGACGCTGATCGGCACCAGCACCAACCTGGTGGTGAACGGCCAGTACCAGGCGCTGACGGGGGAACAGGGCTTCTCGCTGTTCGCCATCACGCCGGTCGGGTTGCCCGTGGCCATCATAGGCGTGCTGTTCATGCTGGTGGCCGTGCCGAAACTGCTGCCGGACCGCCGCGAGAGCAAGCCCTTCGACAATATGCGCGAATTCACCCTGGAGGTGGCCATCGACCCGCACGGCCCGCTGGTGGGGCTCACCGTGGAACAGGCGGGGCTGCGCAATCTGGAGCGGGTCTATCTGGTGGAGATCGACCGCCGCGACAGCATCGTGACGGCCGTGCCCTCGGAGGAAATTCTGCGTGGCGGGGACCGTCTGGTGTTTGCGGGCGAGACGGAAGCGATCTCCGACCTGTTGCGCATTCACGGCATCGTGGCGTCCATCAACCCGGCCAAGGCCGCGCTGTCGGAAGACCGCGCCGAGCGTCGTCTGGTGGAAGTGGTCGTGTCGCAGTCCTGCTCGTCCATCGGCGAGACCATCCGCAGCTCACGCTTTCATGATCGCTACGGCGCCATCGTGCTGGCCGTGGCCCGCAATGGCGAGCGGGTGGCGGGCAATCTGGGCAACATCATCATCAAGCCCGGCGACACCCTGCTGCTGGAGGCGCGCCCGGTGTTCGTCAGCCGGCAGAAGTACAACAAGGATTTCCTGGTGATCAATGACCTGGACACGGTGCAGCCGCGCCACAGCAAGGCCCTGCTGTCCTGGGGCATCCTGCTGACGCTGGTGCTGGCGGCCGGGCTGGATGTGGTGAGCATGCTCAACGCCTCGCTGCTGGGCGCTGGGGCCATGCTGGTGACGGGCTGTCTGTCGGTGAGTCAGGCGGAGAAGAGTCTGGACCTGACCGTGCTGATCACCATCGCTGCGTCGTTCGCGTTGGGGGCGGCGCTGGAAAAGACCGGCGTGGCGGCCTTCCTGGCCGAGAACATCGTGGGCTTGAGTGGTGGCCGGCCGTGGCTGATGCTGCTGCTGACCTATGCCGCCGTGTCGCTGATGACCGAGACCATCACCAACAATGCCGCCGCCGTGATCATGGTGCCCATCGTGCTGGCCATGACCGGCCAGGCGGGGCTGGACCCGGAGCCCTTCATGATCGCGGTGATGATGGCCGCGTCGGCCAGTTTCGCGACGCCGCTGGGCTATCAGACCAATCTGATGGTGTATGGACCGGGGGGGTATCGTTTCAGTGATTTCGTGCGCATCGGCGTGCCGATGAACATCGTGATCGGGGTGGCCACGGTCGCCGTGCTGCTCCTGCTCTACCCCCTCAGCCAGGGCTGAGGGGGCAGGAAGAGATCAGTTCAGACTGAACACATACACCGCATTGCCCGTCGACGGATAGGTGATCTCCGGCGTCACCACCGAGGGCACCATGCGCGGGCTGGTGCCGCCATTGGCCGTGGTCACGGCGATGTACTGCTTGCCGTCCACGCTGAAGGTCAGCGGATGCCCCTGCACCGCCGTGCCCAGACGCGTTTCCCAGAGGATCTCGCCCGTGCGCACATCGAAGGCGCGGAAGCGACGGTCCAGATCGCCCACGAAGGCCAGATCGCCCGCCGTGGTCAGCACGCCGGTCAGGAAGGTCGCACGCTGCTCATAGCTCCACACTTCCTGCATGGTGCGCACATCGTAGGCGCCCAGCTTGCCCACATTGCCGTCGGAACCCGGCATCTCGAAGAAGCGGCGGCTCGCGCCCACGCCCCCGGAGCCCGGTGCCAGCTCGATGGCGCGTGCGGCGTTCTCCAGACAGGTCTGGCTCAATGGAGCCACCATCAGGCCGCTCGGCGCGTGATAGCTCATGGAATGCCAGTCCTTGCCTCCGGCGCTGCTCGGGCAGGCCGAGGTCCACTCGTCGATCTGGGCGTTCTTGATGTCATCGCGGTAGGTGACCGCCCCGGTGACCGGGTCGATATGCGTGAAGGTGTTCTGGAACACCGTCTCGACATAGCCCAGGAATTCGCCGGTGACGCGGTCGTTCTTCCACAGGATGCCGTGCTTGCCCAGGGACATCACCGTCTTGCGGCCGTCGATGTCCACCAGCACGCGCTCGAACACTTCGTCCAGGTCCAGTGCCTCGGCCGGCACGTGCTGGAAATGCCATTCCAGCAGGCCCGTGTCGATGTTCAGGGCGATGGTGGAGTTGGTGTAGAGCCCTTCATCCTCGATGCTCATGTGGCGGCTGACCGGCACCCAGGGCTTGGCCTGGGCGGTGCCCCAGTAGGTCAGGCGCAGGTCCGGGTCGTAGCTGCCGGCGATCCAGGTCTCGCCGCCCTTGCGGTAGATGCCGTCCAGCCCGCCCCAGGTGTCGCCACC
This sequence comes from Gammaproteobacteria bacterium, assembly GCA_030832825.1. GTDB lineage: Bacteria > Pseudomonadota > Gammaproteobacteria > Pseudomonadales > Pseudohongiellaceae > UBA5078. The sequence goes on along the minus strand of JAURIJ010000003.1, from coordinate 88,351 downwards.
GGGCTCGTCGGCGTCGGCGATGGTGTCGAACTCCCACAGGCGCTCGCCGGTGTCGGCGTCATGCGCGGTCATGTAGCAATTCTCCTCGATGTAGCGGGCACAGCCGGCCATGCCGAGAATCACCTTGCCGTCGGCCACGATCGGGCCTGAGGAGTTCTCGAAGCCCTTGCTGCGGTCGGCCACCACCACTTCCCAGATCTTCTGCCCGGTGCGGGCGTCCAGAGCCAGCAGACGCGCGTCCGTGGTGGCCTGGATGATCTTGTCGTTGTAGATGGCGATGTTGCGCATGTCCTCGCGGGTGGCGGAGCCGCCGTGGTGCTCCCAGATCAGCTCGCCGGTGGCGGCGTCCAGGGCCTGCAGGATGTTGCTGGTGTTGATCAGGTACATGATGCCGCCGTAGACCAGCGGCGCGGGCTCGGAGGCGCCTTCATGCATGTTCCACACCCAGGCCAGCTGCAGGTCGCCGACGTTCTCGCGGTTCACCTGATCCAGCGCGCTGTAGCTCCAGGCCTGGTAGTTGCCGCGGAACATGGGCCAGTCGGCCGGGTCGGGGTTGCGCATCATCTCGGCGGTGAGCGGTGTGAACTCTTCCACGGTGCCGGAGACCACGAGGCCGACCGGGGCCTGCGGCTCGGCAGGCGCCTGGGCCGGCGCCGGCGCAGCGGCCGCGGTGGCACCGGACGGCACCTGGGCGGCCGACATGCCCACGGCAGCGGCGATGGTGACAGAGGTGTCGACATTCAGCGGCTGGGCACCTGCCTGAGCGCCATTGGTCTGCAGGATATGGGCGACGATGTTGCCCACGGTGGCGTCAGGCAGCGGCGTGGCGGCGCCCGGCGGCATGGATGACTTGATGGTGCGGAACAGCTCGCCCGCACTGCGTCCGCCCCAGCTGGTCAGGAAGCCTTCGCCCGACAGCATCGGCGCTGCGGGAGTGCCGCGCAGGTCGGCGCCATGGCAGGCCGCGCAGGTGCTCTGGTAGAGCCCGGCGCCGGCGGTGGCCTGGGCCGCCGTGAACACGCCCTGGCTCTGGGCGCTGGCGGGTGCCGCGCAGGCGGCGATCATGGCGCCGAGCAGGGCGGAGCCGGTGAGAATCTGCTTCTGTGTCAGTCTTTTGCTGTTCATGGACGCACCTGTTGAAATCGCTGTCATGGGTCGGAATCGGGACGCGGTCTGGCGCACGGTCAGTGCATCAGCCAGCCGCGCAGTTCGCCTTCGGGATTGGTCTCGCTGTGGATCTGCACATACAGGGCCTCGGCATGCAGGGCCTCGATCAGCTCGGGGGTGAGTGTCAGGGTGCCGCTGATCGTGCCGGCATTGCCGCCGGAGACATCCAGGCGCAGCACCACCGGCCCGGGAATGGCCTTCGGCCCCTGATGGATGTGCGCCATGGTGGCCGCGGAACTCATGCCGGTGTAGTTGCCGCTCACCGTCAGCGTGGTGCCGTTGAGCACGGCGCGCACTTCGCCTTCCCCGGTGATGGTGCGCACGGTCTGGGGCGTCACTGGCATGGGCGAGAGCCGGCCGCGCAGGGAATTGCCCATCTCGGCGGCCTGCAGAACGCTGGCGCCGATGAACAGGGACAGCAGTCCCAGCAGCAGGGGAAAGGCACGCAGACGCGGCAGGGACGTGGCGTGCAGCAGACGGTCAATCATGATGATCCTCACATGTTGTTGTCATTGGGCAAACGGGTGTTCGGCAAGGCGCGGGCGACGGTCGGGCCCGATTATACCCACGGCTTTCAGCGCGGGTCGATCTGCGCGCGCGGCGCCTGATCCACGGCCTTCACGAAGAAGGCCAGGAAGCGCGCCATGCGCTCCAGACCAGGCGCGGAAATGGCATCGATGTCCTCGCCGCTGGTGTGGTACAGCGGCGGCGCCTGCATGAAGGTCACGATCGGCGCGTCGATGCCCCGGTAGCCGCCGCCTTCGCCGCTGGCCATGGTGGAATTGCCGGACATGAAATTGGTGCCGTAGCGCGTCACGCCTTCGCTGACAAGATTCTGCAGGAAGGGCGCGCTGTTGGTGATGCCAGCCACGATGGGCGCCTCGACCGAGTCGGCGCTGAATTCGCGGTAGCCGTCCTCAAACAGGCTGCGCGCCGGCGAGACATTGCGCTGGGCCACATGCTCGATGTTCACCGTCAGCACGGTGTTGGCGGCCAGGCCGGGGTTCATGCGCACGAAGTTGGCCGGGCCGTTGAGGCCGCTGGTGTGATGTCCTGCACTGGCGACGAACACCAGGGTGCGCGACGGGCGGTTCTCTGGCCTGACGAAATGCCGGGCCAGGGCCAGTTGCACGGCCATGCCGTCGCCGTTGTCGCCGGCGCCGTCGAACCAGGCGTCGACATGGGCATTGAGCACGATGATCTCGTCACTGTCGCGGCCGGGCAGCAGGGCCACGCCGTTCTGCGCAATGAGATTGGAATAGAAGCCCGCTTCCAGCAGCACCTCGGCGCGCACGCCCTGCGTCAGGCCGGCCTCGGCCGCTTTGCTCAGCACGCTCTCGAGGAACAGGCCGTCGCGGCCGCCCACGTTGAAGCAGGGGCCGCCGCAGTGGCTGAAGTCCATGGCGCGCTCGTTGCCGGGCTGGTCCACGATGTTGATGACGGCGATGGCGCCGCGCTCGAACAGATTGCGGGCACGCGGCACGGTGGGTTCGCGCTCGAACACCATGTGAGCCTGGGGGGTGACCTGCTGCACGGCGATCCGGCCGCGCACGTCGATGTGGGCCAGCTCCGCCGGACTGGCGGTGCCGACATAGACCAGCGTGCCTTGCAGTTCCCCGGTCTCGAGGGCGGAGGGCGCCAGCGGCATGGCCGTCTGCAGCACGATGTCCTCGCTGCCCACGCCGAAGGCAGGGTCGGCCTTCAGCCGCAGTTCCCAGGCCAGCGGCAGCCAGAAGGTGTCACCTTCATCCATCTGGAATTCCTGCAGTTCCGTGCCTGTGATGCCGGCGGCGCGGTACTGTTCGAGCATCCATTCCACCGTGGCGCGCGCCGAGTCGAAGCCGGCGATGCGCCCCCACAGCTGCCCGCTGCCGATCTCGCGCTGATCTCGACTGGCGTGGGAGAACGCGACAATCTGCTCCAGGTCCTGCCACAGGCGCGCGCCCGCGAATTCCGTCCACACTTCTTCGCCTTGCGGCACCTGTGCCGGCACCGGGCCGCGCTCGCCGACGATGGCGGGAGCGCCGTCACTGGTGAAGGCGGGCGGCAGCGACACACCGAACCAAGGGGTCCCGGTCAGGGGTTGAGCATGGAGCAGGGGAACAAAAAGGGCGGTCAACAGAAGAGTGCAGGCTTTGCGTGTGCAGGCAGGCACGGAGCGACTGAGCATGGGCAACCTCTGCAAGCGTATGATTATTATGATTTTCCGATGGCCTTCGCAGGGGGCGCGGCGCGCGCCAGAGGCTCTTTGAGGGCGATTATGTCCGGATTGCCGGTGCAATTCAAAGCCGATATGATCCCGGCACACTCCTAGTCGGGCAGTCCGCACGATGCCGTGCAGGTCGCCGGCTCAACAACGAGAAATGTTGCAAAAACTTCGATGCATGTGGCTGTCGCTCTGTGTCCTGCTTGCGGGGATGTGTTCAGGGACGGCCTTCGCGGCGCTGCCGCTGGAAGCTGGCCAGGGGGAACTGGAACCGGGCAGCAGTCTGCGCCTGCTCGAGGACCCGCGTGCCTCGCTCACGCTGGACGAGGCCATCGCCGCGCTGGCCAGCGACGGGCTGGTCTGGGAGCAGCCCGGCTTTCCCACCCTGGGCTACACCGCCTCCGCCTGGTGGGCCGCCATCGACGTCAGCAACCGCTTCACGGCGCCGCAGACATGGCTGCTGAAAATGAAGTTCGCCAGTCTCGACCGCCTCGACTTCTGGTACCGCGATGCCGCCGGCCAATGGGTGCAGAAAAGCGCCGGTGACACCCTGCCCTTCCACGGACGTGACCTCGACCACCACGCCATCATCTTCAACTTCGAGGCCCTGCCGGGCCAGACCCAGACGCTTTACGTGCGAGCCGAATCCAAGGGCTCGGTGCAGTTCCCGCTCACGCTCACCAGCCTGCAGGACTTCCAGGAATCCTCCAAGACCGAATTCTTCTGGATCGGCCTCTACTACGGGATCCTCGCGGTGGTGGCGCTGTACAGCCTCTTCTTCTGGTTCTCCACCCGCGAAGTGATCTACCTGCACTACGTGTTCTTCCTGGTGGCCGGCGGCTTGTTCTCGTTCTCCTTCCAAGGGCTCGCCTTCCAGTACTTCTGGCCGGACAACCCCTACTGGGCCAACCGCAGCGTCATGACCTTCATTGCTCTGGCCTGTGCCGCCGGGCTGCAGTTCGTGCGCAGCTTCATCACGCTCGAGCGCCACGACGCGCGCCTGGACAAGGCTTTCCGTGTCATGAGCATGGCCGCCCTGGCCTATGCCCTCATCGCCATCGTGGCCCCCTATGGCTTCCTGGTGCTGGTGATGAACCTGTTCGTGCTGGTGATTGTGGTGCTGGTCAGCCTGGCCGCCGTGCAGACGGCCCGCAAAGGCTACCGGCCGGCGCAGTTCCTGCTGGGCGCGTGGTCGGTGCTCATCACCGGCATCCTCATCGAGATCGTGCAGCGCATGGGCGTCAACCTGCCGCCACTGCTCAGCTACCACAGTTTCCAGTACGGCACCGCGCTGGCGCTGGTGGTGCTCTCCTTCGGCCTGGGCGATCGCATCAACTCCCTGCTCAAGGAATACAGCCTGGTGCAGGAGGACATGCTCAAGGCGAACCAGCTCAAGATCGAGGCGCTGCAGAAGGCCGACGACGTCAAGGAAGAGTTCATCGCCAACGTCTCCCACGAGCTGCGCACGCCGCTCACCGGTATCATCGGGCTGTCGGAGATCATCCTGGAGAAGAGCGCCGCCTCGCTGGATGAGAGCGCGCGCGAGAACCTCAACATGATCCGCATCAGCGGTCAGCGGCTGGCGAATCTGGTGAACGATGTCATCGACTTCTCCGCCATCAAGAACGGCCATCTGGAGCTGCACAAGAAGCCGGTGGACCTGAAGAACATCTGCATCCTCGTCAATAAGATGTGCCGCCCGCTGATCGGCGACAAGCCCATCCAGCTGGCCGAGAGCTTCCCGGCCGAACCGGTGCTGGTGCTGGGCGACGAGGACCGCCTGCAGCAGATCCTCTTCAACCTGGTGTCCAATGCCATCAAGTTCACCCAGCGCGGCTGGGTAGCAGTATCCATCGAGATCATCGACATTGACGCCCGGGTCATGGTGCGCGACACCGGCATCGGCATTTCCGAGGATCAGCAGTCACGCATCTTTAACCGCTTCTATCAGGTGGATGCCGCCGCCAGCCGCGAGGAAGGCGGCACGGGGCTGGGGCTGTCCATCTCCCAGAAGCTGGTGGAACTGCATGGCACCGAGATCACGCTGCGCAGCTCCCCCGGCGAGGGCTCGACCTTCTTCTTCGACTTGCCGTTGCAGACGGAAAAGGATCGCCTCACCGCCAGCAACAGCAAGGTGCAGAAGAAGCTCGAGAAGGAAGCGGGCGCGAAGCTCAACGCCATTCTGGAAAGCACGCCGCCCATCGTGGATCGCCGCAATCGCCGCGAGAGTGGCGAGCAGGTGATCGGTCAGGCGCCCCTGCTGCCGGGCCGCCGCCGCAAGATCCTGGTGGTGGACGACGAGTTCCTCAATGTGCGCATCGTCAAGGAGCATCTGTCCGGCCCCTACGAGATCGACAGCGCCCTGAGCGGCCACGATGCGCTGATGATGCTGCAGCATGACAAGCCCGATCTGGTGATCCTCGATCTGATGATGCCCATCATGACCGGCTTCGAGCTGTGTCAGCGCATCCGCGAGAAATACAGCATGGACGAGCTGCCCATCGTCATCCTGACCGCGAAGAACCGGGTGGAGGATCTGGTCAAGGGCCTGAGCCTGGGCGCCAACGACTACATCAGCAAGCCCTTCAGCAAGGAAGAGCTGAAGGTGCGCGTGGGCAAGCAGTTCGAGATGCTGCACCTGTTGGAGATCCGGCAGGAGAACCAGCGCCTCGCGTGGCAGCTCGACAAGTACCAGGAAACCGAGAAGAAACTGCGCGAGCGCGAGACGCGGTTGGCGAAGATGCTGGACGTGACAGGCGATGCGCTGATCTCCATCGGCGAGACCGGACAGATCGCCTATATCAACAAGGCGGCAGAAACGCTGCTGAAACTGCCGGCCGAGGATTTCCAGGACGGCCCGGTCAGCGTGCTGTCCGAGCGCCTGGAAACCATCTGTCAGGGTGTGTCCGAGGTGATCGGCTTCCCCTTCCGGGAGAACGTGATTTCCTCGCCCGACAATCCCATCTATTTCACCTTCACCATCCGCCAGCCGGATGAAGACGAGGACGCCGCCGCGCCCGTGCGACTGTGCGTACTGCCGCTGAGTCTGGACCAGGAGTTCTACCTGCTGATGTTCCAGCGCGTGCAGCCGGCCGGTCTGGGCGATGACGAGAATCTGGTGGAAGCCTCGCTGCCGCATCTGATCGACCAGATCAACCGCAACGTCGAGCGCACCCAGGTGCTGAGCGAATACCTCGCCCGCATCACGCCCGAGGACCTGCAGACGCACCGCCACCTGTTCGCCGATCTGGAGAACGTTGACAAGATCATCCAGAGCCTCTCGGGGGCGCTGCCCTCGGATGCCGATGACGAACAGCAGTACCGCGAGGCCTTGGTGAAATTGATGCAGGACTGCCACTACTACTGGCAGAAGGTCACCGGCGAATCGATCATCGACCTGGCCGAGAAGAGCCGCATCTGGAGCGTCAGCATCGACAACGGTCGTCTGCGCACGCGCTCCATGAACCGCTATCTGTCCATCGACAAGCTGCCCAGCAACCCGCGCTGGCGCCAGGTGGCCCGCACGGCGTATTTCGTGTTGTCCAAGGTGTCCCACGATGCCGAAGCCAAGGGTGCGCTAGAGAAATCCGTGGCCCGGCTGCAGGACATCGTCGAAGCCAAGGCCCTGACCTGAACGCCCGTTCCACGTCCACGCACTGCTGGAATCCCCCATGAATCTAGAGATCCTTTCCCGCGTGCGCTGCTTCGGCGGCGAACAACGGCGCTACCAGCATCACAGCCGCAGCCTGGACTGCGCCATGCGCGTCAGCGTGTTCCTGCCGCCCCAGGCGCTCGTCGCCGATGCGGCAGTCCGGCTGCCCGTGCTGTACTGGCTGTCGGGGCTTACCTGCACCGACGAGAACTTCGTGCAGAAGGCCGGTGCCCAGCGCATCGCCGCCGAGCTGGGGTTGATCGTGGTGGCGCCGGACACCAGCCCGCGCGGTGACGGCGTTGCCCGCGCCGGCGAAGGCGAATGGGATCTGGGTCTTGGGGCCGGCTTCTATGTGAATGCGACCGAGGCGCCCTGGTCGGCGCACTAACGCATGTATGACTATGTGCTGGAGGAACTGCCCGCACTGCTCGAGCCGGCTCTGCCCGTCGACCCGCAGCGTCGGGCCATCAGCGGGCACTCCATGGGCGGACACGGCGCCCTGGTGCTGGCTCTGCGCAATCCGCAACGCTTTCGCAGCGTGTCGGCCTTCGCGCCGATTGTCGCGCCTTTGACCTGCCCCTGGGGCGTGAAGGCCTTCACCCAGTATCTGGGCGAGGACCGCGAGGCCTGGGCGCAATACGACGCCAGCCTGCTGCTGGCGCGCCATGGCTGTCCACTGCCGCTGCTGCTTGACCAGGGCGATGCCGATGCGTTCCTGGCCGTGCAGTTGCAGCCCGAGCGTCTGCTGGAGGCCGCTGCACAGGCTGGCGTGACCATGGATTACCGGCGCCGCGCAGGCTATGACCACAGCTATTTCTACATCGCCAGTTTCATCGAGGAGCATCTGCGCTTCCACGCGCAGCACCTTGCCGAGCACCTCTGAAGCGCCGTCATGGCACGGGAGTCCCGACCCATGTCCCTGCAGATCAGTCCGCGCACCTCCGATATCGGCTTTCCCGTCCGCCGTCTGCTTCCATCACGCCTGCAGCAGCGTGTCGGCCCCTTCATCTTCGTCGACCACATGGGCCCCGCGCTGTTCGCGCCTGGTGGCACCGCCGGCGATGTGCGTCAGCATCCGCACATCGGGCTCGCCACCGTGACCTATCTGTTCAGCGGCGCGATGATGCACCGCGACTCCCTGGGCACGGTGCAGCGCATCGAGCCTGGCGCCATCAACCTGATGACGGCCGGCCGTGGCATCGTGCACTCCGAGCGCATGCCGGCGGATATCCGCGAGCAAGGCATCGCCGTGCACGGCATGCAGACCTGGCTCGCCCTGCCGACCGCCCAGCAAGACATGGCCCCCGACTTTGCCCACTATCCTGCCTCGGCCATTCCCGAGACGCAGATCCCCGGCGGCACCCTGCGCGTGCTGATCGGCAGCGCGCTCGGCCTGCAGTCCCCAGTGCGCGCGCACTCTCCCACCACCTTTCTCGATCTGCAGCTGCAGGCGGGGGCGCAGATTGCGCTGCACTGCCCCGGGCAGGAACTCGCAGTGTATCTGGCCGAGGGGGAGGCGACGGTGAATGCGCAGTCGGTACCGGGTTTCCACCTGCAGATCGAGGGAGATGCGCTGCAAGTGCAGGCCGGACCGGCGGGCTGCCGCGCCATTGTGCTGGGCGGCGAGCCACTGCCCGGGCAGCGTCATGTGCACTGGAATTTTGTGTCGTCCAGTCTGGAAAAGGTGAAGCAGGCAGGGCAGGACTGGCAGGCCCAGCGCTTCACGCTGGTGCCGAGAGAGACGGACTGGATGCCGCTGCCAGGCCTATAGCGCGAGCATGACGCGCCAGTCCAGGATCGCCAGCCACAGCAGGATGGCTCCCACCAGCATCAGCGCCTGACTGGTGTGGTCCCGGATGGCGTAGACGATCGGGTCCTCGGCCAGCTGCCCGCGCGCGGCCAGCAGCCAGATGCGCGTGATCAGATAGAGCAGTAGAGGACACAGCAGCCACAGCAGTTCTGGCGTGGCGTACTGACTGCGCGTGTCCTCGTTGTTGATGTAAAGCGCGAACACCATCACCGACATCAGCGCACTCGTGCTGCCGAACAGGGCCATCATCGGCAGGTCCTGCGCCAGATACCCCCGCCCCTGCGACTGCGCGAAGCCAGCCTTCTGCAGGTAATCCAGTTCCGTGTAGCGCTTGACCACCGCGAGGCTGAAGAACAGGAACATCGAGAAGGCCAGCAGCCAGAACGACAGCGCGACGCCGACCGCCGCCGCACCGGCAATGATGCGCAGCGTGTACAGCCCCGCCAGCACGATCACATCCACCAGCATGATGCGCTTGAGCACGAAGCTGTAGAGACCTGTGCAGAAATAGTAGAGCGCCAGTGCGCCCACAAAGGCGACTGGCAGGGTGCTGGCAAGCGCGAAGGCCAGCACCAGCAGCAGCGGGCTGAGGAGCAGGCCGTGCAGCAGCGGCAGCTCGCCGCTCGCGAAGGGGCGCCGATGCTTGCTGTGATGCGCCCGGTCGCTGGGCAGATCAAGCAGATCATTGAGCACATAGACGCTGGACGCGCACAGGCCGAAGCTCACGAACGCGAGCAGCGCCTGCAGCAGCAGCGCACTGTTGCCGAGTTCATGGGCCAGGGCCAGCGGCAGCAGGAGCAACAGGTTCTTCAACCACTGATGCAGGCGCAGGGCACGCAGGGCCGCGCGCCAGCGACTGCCCTGGCGCGTGAATTCCACTTCGATCGGCACCATTGCGGCGAGCTGCTGGCGCAGGGCTGGCGACACGTCCACCGGGATGGCCGCCGCGGCATGGCGCCAGACCTCGAGATCCACCGCACGATCTCCTGCATACACGTAGTGAGGCGCCTCGGCGGCGATGCGCTGCTGCTTGGCCGTCCCGCCGCAGTTGTGCTCGCCGTCGCTGCCGATGGCCGCGTCGAAGGTATCAAGATGGGCGGCCACGGCATCCACGAGCAGTTGATCGGACGCCGAGATCAGCACGAGGCGGCGTCCTTTGGCTTTCTGCTCCTGAAGGTAGGCCAGCAGGCCGGTATTCCACGGCAGCAGGTCGACGCGCAGCTGCACCCGGCCGGCGATCTCCCGCTTCAACGCCGCCTTGCCGCGCAGCAGCCACAGGGGAATCAGCAGCAGGTAGAACAGGTTTCGCTTGATCAGTTCCAGAAAGGATTCCAGCAGCAGGTCACTGCGCAGCAGCGTGCCGTCGAGGTCCACATACAGCGGCAGGGCAGTGCGATCCTCGGGTACCGGGCTGTGGCTCATGACGAGGTCCTGTGGGCTGGGCTCAGAGCGGCAGGCGCTTGAAGAGGGCATCGGGGATGGCGCGCACCACGGCCATGATCAGCCGCCAGTAGCCCGGGGCATAGACGGTGTGGCGTCGCTGGCGCACTCCCTCGAGCAGACAATGCGCAATGCGCTCGGGCGAGCTCCACAACGGACCCTTGCGCAGATGCACCGTCATCGGTGTGTCGACGAAGCCGGGGCGCACATCGACCACATGCACGCCGTGATGAAACAGCCGACCGCGCAGGCCCTGCAGATACTGGGACACCATGCCCTTCGCGGCGCCGTACACATAGTTCGACGGGCGGCCGCGATCCCCTGCCACCGAGGTCACCACGGCAATGCAGCCCTGCTTGCGCGCGCTCATGTGATTGCCGAGCAGGGTGAGCAGGGAGATCGTGCTGAGGGCGTTGATGTTGAATTGCTCCAGCGCGGCGTCGAAGTGCTCGGCGCACCGTGCCTGATCGGGCAGGCTGCCATGACAGATCACGGCCAGATCGATGCTGCCCAGGGTGTCCAGCGCCTGCTCCAGCACGGCCTCGTGCAGGCTGAAATGCGTGACATCCAGCGGGGCATAGTCCACCGCAGCGGCACCGCGAATCTCCAGATCCTGCTTCTGCTGCGCCAGCAGGGCGCTGTCCCGGGCCAGCAGGAACAGCCGGGCATGCTCCTCGGCACAGGCACGGGCCACCGCCTTGGCGATGGCCGAGTTGGCCCCGATGATCAGGATGTTCTTCATGCGTTCTCCAAAAGGCGGCTCACAGGCCCAGGCGCTGCGACTGCAGCGAATTGAACAGACGATCCGCGCCGCTTGCAAGCCGCAGCGCCCGCAGCGCTTCCCAGCGGGGGTAGCTGCGGCGGAAGGTGTCCGCGCTCATGCGGGCATCCTTGGCCAGATACAGGCGGCCGCCGTGGTCCAGCACGATGCGGTCGAGCTCGTCCAGCAGCGGCAGCAGCGAAGGCTCGTGCTTGAAGTCCAGCGCGAGGGTGTAGCCCTCCAGCGGGAACGACAGCCAGTGCGCATTGCCAGGGCCGAACTTCTTCAGCACCGAGAGGAAGGAACCCTTGCCTGCCGCGCCGCTGGCCTGCAGCACGCGGCGGATGCCCGGCAGCGCGGCGTCCTGGGGAATGACGCACTGATACTGCAGGAAGCCGCGCCTGCCGTAGAGCCGGTTCCAGTGCGCGATGCCGTCCAGCGGGAAGAAGTAGCTGTCCGCCTCCAGCCGCTGGCGGGCCTGCGGGTCCACGCGCCGCTGGTAATACAGGGCGTTGAAGGCGCTCATGCTGAAGCGGTTGAGCAGGAACGCGGGCGCATCGAACGGGATGCTCAGGCGGCCTGGGCGAGGCGCAAGATAGCGGCCGTCCTGTGCGTGTTCGCCCAGATAGAGCAGGGCCCGGCCGAGTGCGCTGCCGCGCGCCAGGCAGTCCAGCCAGGCCACGGAATAGGTGGCGGCGGCGTGCTCCTCGAACTGTGCGACGACTTCCTCCAGATTGGCGCTGCGCAGGCTCTGCTGCAGGATCGCCGAGCCAGGCACGCGCTGCAGCCGCAGCGTGGCGTCCAGGATGATGCCCGTCAGGCCCATGCCGCCGCAGGTGGCATTGAACAGATCGCGGTGCTGTTCGGGTGTGCATTCCACCACCTTGCCTGAGGCCTGCAGCAGGGAAAGCCGCGTGACATGCTGGCCGAAGGTGCCGGCCACATGATGATTCTTGCCATGCACATCGCTGGCGATGGCGCCGCCCACGCTGACAAAGCGGGTGCCAGGCACCACCGGCAGCATCCAGCCTCGGGGCAGGAAGACCTGCAGCAGCTGGTCCAGGCTGACCCCGGCGGCACAGCGCAGTTCGCCGCTGCTCTCGTCGAAACTCAGCAGATGATCGAGCGCCTGGGTCTGGATGACTTCGGCGGCCAGGGCGCTGTCGCCGTAGCTGCGCCCGAGGCCGCGTGCGATCAGGCTGGCGGGGGCGGCATCGCGGTGGCGCAGCAGGGCGGCGATGGCGGCCGGCGTGCGCGGGGCATGCGGCTGACTGTCTGTGATGGGGTAGCGGCCCCAGGAGTGCAGTTTCATGGACAGACTCGCCGTGGGGAGCGCAGCAGGGGGTGTGCAGGCTGGGGTGATATCAACATGCGCGCAGGATACTCCGCCCGGCGCAGCGCCGTCATCCGTCGGTCTGCTGCCGCGGGAGCGGCGCTGCTATACTGCGCGCCTCCTCACAGCCGGACACCGCCATGCATCCCGATATCCCCGCCTTCACCCGCACTCTCGCCGAAGCCGCCGGCGAGCTCATTCGCCACGAACGGCTGGCCGCCCAGGGCCTGAGCACCGCCTACAAGGGCGGCACCGAGCTGGTCACCCACGCCGATCTCAAGGCCGATCAGTTCATCTGCGATGCCATCCGCGAGCGCTTCCCCGGACATCGCATCCTGGCGGAGGAATCGGCGCCGACCATGCAGGATCTGTCCGCCTGGCAGGGCCCGCTGTGGATCATCGACCCGATCGACGGCACGGTGAACTACGCCCAGGGGCACTTCCAGAGCGCGGTCTCCATCGCCTATGCCGAGCAGGGCCGTGTGCTCTGTGGCGTGGTCTGCAATCCCTTCGTGAACGAGACCTTCCACGCCGTGGTGGGCGGCGGCGCCTGGCTCAACGACAGTCCGATCAAGGTCGCCACCAAGACGGAGCTGCGCCGCGCCATCGTGGCCACCGGCTTCCCCTACATCAAGGGTGACATGCGGCCGATCGTGCGGCGTCTGGCGCTGGTGCTGCAGGAGTGCGCAGACATTCGGCGTCTGGGCGCCGCCTCGCTGGACATCTGCTGGGTGGCCATGGGCCGGCTGGATGGCTACTACGAGAATCTGAGTCTGTGGGACTTCGCTGCCGCCCAGCTCATTGCGCGCGAGGCCGGCGCCCGCTACGGGCATTTCAAGCCGGTGCCCGCGGGGGTCAGTCCGGAGTTTCACGATCAGGACATCCTGGTGGCGAATGCCGCGCTGTTCCCGCAGCTGCATGAGCTGCTGAATCGGGCCGATGCCAGCGTCAACGACTGAGCTCAGGCGCCATGGCGCCGGCACAGCGCGAGCCAGGATTGCACGCCGGCACTGCGGTATTTCTGTTTGTGCAGGATGAAGTAGAAGCGGCGGCTCCAGTCGCGCTGCGGGGCACTCAGGGCCACCAGTGAGCCCCGAGCGATGGCGTCACGCAGGGTGATGGCCGACAGGCAGCCGATGCCGAGATTCGCCTCGACCGCGCGCTTGATCGCTTCCGTGTGTTGCAGCTCCAGGCGCAGGTCCAGATCGGGCAGCAGGCCGTGCATGGCGCGGTCGAAGGCCTGTCGCGTGCCGGAGCCGGCCTCGCGCACGATCCACTGGGCCTGCAGCAGGTCGGCATCCTCCAGCACGCGGCGCCGGGCCAGCGGATGTTCGGGGGAGCAGAACAGCATCAGTTCGTCCTCGCGCCAGGGCAGCACGTCCAGCACAGGGTCCTGCAACTCCCCCTCCACCAGGCCGATGTCGAGTTCGAAGTTGCGGACGCGACTGGCGATGCCCGCCGTGTTCTCCACCGTCAGGCTGACCCGGGCGCCGGGGTGTTCGCCCATGAAGTCCGCCATGATGGCCACCGCCAGGTAATTGCCGATGGTCAGTGTGGCTCCCACCTTCAATTCGCCGATCTCGGAATGCTGGGACAGGCTGCGCTCGAATTCGCGAGCCTGCGCCATCAGCGCCTCCGCCCGTGGCCGCAGGGATTTGCCCAGGGCATTGAGCTGCAGCCGCTTGCCGGCGCGGTCGAACAGCTGAACCTCGAAGCGTTGCTCCAGGTCCTGCAGGGCCGAGCTGGCGGCAGACTGAGACATCGCCAGACTCTGGGCGGCCTGGGTCACGTTCTCGTAGTGAGCGGTGGCAAGAAACACTTCGATCTGACGCAGGGTGTAATGCATGGGGGCTCCCGGCCGGCGCGGGCGCCAGCGGCTTGAATTCACGGACTTGCCCCTGTATCGTCCCGCTCCGTTCACGGCGCCGGGCAAGGGGCGCGTCGAGCGCAGGATATATCAACAAAACCGATCAAGGATATGGGGATTATCTGTTTTACAGGTACTTGACCGTTTGTTTACAATGCGCCCCGCTTCAATCGGCCTCGCCCAACCCCGGCATCTCTCTCACTGATCACTGGCAGGAAACACAATGGCGGCAGTCTCCAAGCAAAGCGTAACCAGCGTGCACCACTGGAATGAGTCCCTCTTCAGCTTCACCACCACGCGCGACAAGTCCCTGCGTTTCGAGAATGGGCATTTCGTGATGGTGGGCATGGAAGTCGAGGGCAAGCCCCTGATGCGTGCCTACAGCATTGCCAGCGCCAATTACGAGGAAGAGCTGGAGTTCTTCAGCATCAAGGTGCCCGACGGTCCGCTGACCTCGCGCCTGCAGAACATCCGCGTCGGCGACGAACTGCTGATCAGCAGCAAGCCCACCGGCACCCTGGTGGCCGACCACCTGCTGCCCGGGCGTCATCTGTACCTGCTGGGCACCGGCACCGGGCTGGCGCCGTTCATGAGCATCATCCGGGACCCGGAAGTCTACGAGCGCTTCGAGAAGGTGATCCTTGTGCACGGCGTGCGCCGCATCATCGACCTGGCTTACCGTGACTACATCAGCCAGGAGCTGCCGCAGAACGAGTTCTTCGGCGAGCAGGTGCGCGAGCAGTTGATCTATTACCCCACCGTCACCCGCGAAGACTTCGTCTATACCGGCCGCATCACCGATCTGATGGTCAGCGGCAAGCTTTTCTCCGACATCGGCCTGCCACAGGCCTGCAAGGAAGACGATCGCTTCATGCTGTGCGGCAGTTCCGCCATGCTCAAGGACATCAGCCGCATCCTCAATGAGTGGGGTTTCGGCGAATCCCGCCAGGGCATCAAGGCCGAGTACGTGATCGAGCGCGCCTTCGTCGATTGACAGGCGTGCGTGCGAGCGCCTGCGCTGTCTCGAAGCCAAAGCAAAAGGGCCTTGCGTTCACACGCAGGGCCCTTTGTGTTTGTGCGCCGCCCGCTGAGTTCCGGGCCTGGCTGTGTTGGCTTACAGCCCTGTCACGGCCGGGTGGAAGAAACCCACCAGGCAGCCCTTGGAATCGGGGATGTCGTCCATGTTCACCTCGCCGCCGGCCAGGATGGTTTCCAGGGCATCGGTCAGGTAGTGGTTGTCCGCCTGATTGCGCTGGCTCTCGTAGCCCAGAGCATCGTTGATCGGGCCGCGGAAGTGCACTTCACGGGTACGCGGGTCGATCACGAACACTTCGGCAGTGCGTTCCACGCCGAGTGACTTGGCCACGGTCTGGTCTTCATCCTTGAGGATCGGGAACTCGATGTTGAATTCCTCAGCTTCCTTCTGGATGCGCGCCATGTCGTCCTGGATGAAGGAGTTGAGCATCAGGAACTCGATGTTCTGGTCCTTGTAGGTCTGGGTGATCTGCTGGTATTCGGGCACCGACAGACGGGCAATCGGACAGCCCGAGCCGTGGATGTACATCACGATGTAGTCCTTGTCGGCATATTCGGCCAGCGAATGTGTCACGCCCAGATGGTCCACCAGGGTGAAGTCCTTGATGGGCTTGAGGAAATCATCCGCCATTGCGCTGAGGGACAGCATCGCTGACATCAGGGTTCCTGCAACCAGTCCGGCAATCTTGTTCATCACTGCTCACTCCTCTTCTTCACGACCACTGTGTTCCCTGTCCTGACAAGGCGGCACCCCCGGCACTCGTCACATCTTCGGGATTCTCGCGTCAGGGGCGGGAACATACCCTGACTGATCCCATGTCGCCACTGTAATCAAGCATCCAGCGCTCCTGCAAGCCAGACATTGTGACTAATTGTGAGTCCAGACTGCCGGAAAACTCTTTGATTTAAAACAATTTTTGCGCACATGGCGCAAGTCATCGCGAAACACTGGAAAGCCCCTGTCGGGCGCTCACCGCGCGGCTTTGCGGGGTGCAAGCCCTCGGCCAACACGGTATAGTTGGCCGCTGCTCATTTTCAGGGAACACCATGCGCTCCTCATTCGCCCGTCTCTACACCAGGCTCGTCTTCGGACGCCCTGTCTTGGTGATTTTCCTGCTCCTGGTGGTCACCGCTGTCTTCGGCTGGTACGCCCAGTACTTCCGTCTGGATGCCTCTGCGGACTCTCTGCTGATGGAAGGCGACGAGGAGCTGGAGTTCTCGCGTCAGGTCAACAATCGCTACGGCACGCGCGATGCCGTCACCATTGCCTACACGCCCACGGCCGACTTGTTCAGCCCCGAGTCGTTCGAGGTGCTCGCCGCACTGCGCGAGGAGCTGCTCGGCATCGAGCGCGTGGAGTCGGTGGACAGCCTTCTGAATGTGCCGATCTTCGGCGACACCGAGCTGTTGAGCATCTCCGAGAATTACGACACGGTGCTGACCCCTGGCATCGACCTGGCCGCCGCCCGGGAAGAGCTGATCACCAGCCCGGTGTTCAGCAACGCCATCATCAGCCCGGACGGCCAGACCGCCGCGCTGCTGGTGAGCTTCGCCCGTGACGAGCAGTACCATGCCCTGATTCAGGCGCGCGAAGACTTGCGCCGCAAGCGCAATGCCGAGGGGCTGAGCCCCGAGGAGGCCGGGGAACTGGCGCGGGTGAGCGCCGAATTCGACGCCTACAGCACCCTGACGGCCGAGCAGCGCCACGAGGACATCCGGCAGATTCGCAGCATCCTGACAGGCTACCAGCAGAGCGGCACGCTCTACCTCGGTGGTGCGCCCATGATCGCCGATGACATGGTCACCTTCGTGCAGAACGATCTCGCCACGTTCAGTCTGGGCGTGTTCGCTTTCATTGTCTTGGCGCTGGGCATGATCTTCCGTCGGCTGCGCTGGATTTTCCTGCCGCTGGCCTGCTGTGCTGTGGCAAGTGTCATCGTGGTGGGCATTCTGGGGCTGATGGACTGGCGAGTCACCGTGGTGTCTTCCAACTTCATGTCGCTGCTACTGATCACCACCATCTCGCTGACGGTGCATCTGATCGTGCGCTATCGCCAGCTGCGCGCCACCCGGCGTCACACCGAACATGGCAAGCTGCTGCGCCATGCCGTGATCTCCATGTGGAAGCCCTGTCTCTACACCGCGCTCACCACCATCGTGGCCTTCGCCTCGCTGCTCACCAGCGGCATTTCGCCCATCATCTCCTTCGGCTGGATCATGGTGATGGGGGTGCTGACGGCGCTGCTGGTGGTGTTCACGCTGTTCCCCGCGTTGATGTCTCTGTTCAGCAAGGATGAGACGGTCTATCAGCACCAGAGTTCTTCCGCATTGACCTCGGCGCTGGCGCGGGTCACTGACCGACTCGGCAACAAGGTGCTCTGGATTTCCGGCGCGGTATTCGTCTTCAGTGTCGTCGGGCTGATGCGGTTGAAGGTCGAGAACAGCTTCATCGAGTATTTCAGCGAAGACACCGAGATCCATCAGGGCATGAAGCTCTTCGACGAGAAACTGGGCGGCACGCTGTCACTGGATGTCGTTGTGACGCTGCCCGTGGTCGAGGATGAATTCGACGATGGTTTCGATGACGGCTTCGAGGAAGAGCCCAACGACGCCTACTGGTTCACCGGCGCGCGCATGGACGAGATCAAGCGCATTCACGACTATCTGGACAACAACGCCCAGACGGGCAAGGTGCTGTCCTTCGGCTCCGTCATCCACTTGGCAGAGAAGCTGAACAATGACGCGCCGGTGGACAGTTTCGTCTGGGCCCTGCTGTATTCCCGCATCCCCGAAACCTTGAAGAGTTCCGTGCTCACCCCCTTCGTGTCCGTGGCCGACAACGAGGTGCGCTTCAATGTGCGCGTGATCGAGTCGGACGAGAACCTGAATCGCAACGACTTGATCAATGGCATCCAGCGCGGACTGCAGGAAGAGTTCGGCTATGCGGCCGATCAGGTGCGCGTCACCGGCATCCTGGTGCTGTACAACAATGTGCTGCAGAGCCTGTACCAGTCCCAGATCCTGACCCTTGGGGTGGTGCTGTTCGCCATCATGATCATGTTCCTGTTCCTGTTCCGCTCGGTGCGCATCGCCGTGCTCTGCATCATTCCCAACATCATCGCCGCGCTGCTGGTGCTGGGGCTGATGGGCTGGCTGGGCATTCCGCTGGACATCATGACCATCACCATCGCGGCCATCGCCGTGGGCATCGGCGTCGACAATACCATCCACTACATGCATCGCTTCCAGCACGAGTTTCATCGGCTTGGCAGCTATCGCGCCACGATGTTCCATTGCCATGACAGCATCGCGCGGGCCATGTACTTCACCACCATGACGGTGGTGGCGGGCTTCTCGATCCTGGTCTTGTCGAATTTCATCCCCACCATTGTCTTCGGCCTGCTCACCAGCATCGCCATGATGGTCGCCCTTCTGGGCGCGCTGACCCTTCTGCCGCAGCTGCTGATCGCCTTCAAGCCGCTGGGCAGGGAAACGCACGCCGGTTCCTGAAACTACTGGAGTAGTCTATGC
This sequence comes from Gammaproteobacteria bacterium, assembly GCA_030832825.1. Taxonomy (GTDB): domain Bacteria; phylum Pseudomonadota; class Gammaproteobacteria; order Pseudomonadales; family Pseudohongiellaceae; genus UBA5078. The sequence continues at coordinate 69,550 of JAURIJ010000003.1, read as the reverse complement.
ACGCGAATGAATCCCCCGAACAGCCGGTTGTCGAAGCGCCCACGAGCCGCTTCATCGACGAGAAGCTCTTCAAGTCACGCTCGATCACGATCTTCGGCGAGATCGACGAAAGGCTCGCGCGCTCCGTCACGGAGAAGCTGCTGGCCCTGGCCGCCGCCGGCGATGAGCCGATCACCCTCTACATCAGCTCGCCGGGCGGGCATGTGGAGTCGGGCGACGTCGTGTACGACATGATCAAGTTCATCAAGCCCGAAGTGCGTGTGGTGGGCACCGGCTGGGTCGCCAGCGCCGCCACCACGATCTATCTGGCTGCGAAGAAGGAGAACCGCTTCAGTTTGCCCAACACGCGGTTTCTCGTGCATCAGCCCTCGGGCGGTTCGCGCGGTCGCGCCTCGGACATCAAGATTCAGGCCGAGCAGATCATCAAGATGCGCGAGCGCATCAATCGTCTCATCGCCAACGAAACGGGACAGCCGCTGGAGCGAGTCGCGCGGGATACGGATCGGGACTACTGGATGACAGTGGAAGAGGCGATCGAGTACGGCATCGTCGGCCGCAGGATCATGAACATGTCTGAATTGGGTTGAGGCATTGCGGCCTGACGCCAGCGTCGGGCCGCGTCAGTTGGTGGCGGAACCCGTGACACCCGACTGGGCGTTCGCCGAGCCTGTCCTGCGGAAGAGCGCCTGCTGGTTCTGGACCAGGGCGCAAACAACATGGTAGTCCGGCTGGCAACTCAGCGCGCGCACCATGGCGGTGTTGTCGTTGCCCAGTTGCACCAGCACCCGCGCCACAACTCCCTGGTATTCGACATCGAGCGTGGCGCTGTTGCCTCTGATTTCCCCGACGCTGTTGCGCCATTCGTAGCCCATGGTCACGAGGGGTTCTACATTCAACTGATCGTTCTGATGGGTGACCCTGAGAGTCAGAAGACTGCCTTCGGCGTTCCATATGCCTGACCATTGCGGCGCCGCCTGTGCACTGCCGGGCTGGGCGAGTATGTGTGCGGGCAAGCTCAGCGCCATGGCCATGACGCCGGTTGTGCGCGTCAACAAACGCGTGAACTTCACCACCTGAATTTGCATGATCTGGCATCCCCCTCCGGCCCCGTCCTATAACGGACCTGTCAGCGCAAACCCGAACAGGGGCCCATGAAACACCAAAAGTCCACCGTAGGCAATCATGCCCAGCAGGATTGCCGCGACGTCCCATTGCAGTCCAGGCTCCCCTGGCGTGGCCAGGCCCTTGCGCTCGCGCACGACCACTTGCAGCAGCACCCACAACGTCGGCAAACCGAAGAGCACCATTGAAGCGAGATCCCCATTCGAGAGCAGATGGGCAATGCCCGCCAGTGCCAGACCGACAAGCAAGGGGTGACGAACGAGTACGCGTGTGTGTGAATCCGGCAGCAGGCCGGCAGCGAACGCGATGCACGCGGCAATCATCACGAGATTGGTCTTGTCGCGCAGAGGGAACGCGGGCACCCAGATCTGGATGAACGCGGCGCTGCTCTTGCCGGCAATCACCAGGGTGCTCCCGACTATCGCTGCAGCAGTGACCAGGGCGAGCTGGCGAAGACGTCCCAGCGCCTGTGCCAGTGTCCGGCCGCGTTCGCCTGTGCAGGCCGCCTGTGCACCGAAGCACAGTGCCAGTCCGAGTATCAAGAGGATCACTGTCTTGTCCGTATCCGGCCGGGGTGACCGGCTCCCGAGTGTGGCGGGCGAAGATACTATGGCGCCGAATCGATGTATATCGCAGGCAAAAAAAACCGGAGCACTCCATGGGGTAGCGTGCTCCGGCAAGGGCCTGTCACTCGTATGCTTGCGGTGTTCCTCAACACATGGCGCGATCATAGGCCCGTCCGGATTCATACAGGAAATGGATTAAAGCTATTGCGACGATATTGAAAGTCGATTAGCCTTCGGCAAACCCATCGCACAGGAGCCTGTCATGCAACATCTGCCCACCACCAAGCAGCTGCGTTACTTCGTTGCCCTGGACCAGATCGGGCACTTCGGCAAGGCGGCCGAGGCCTGCTTCGTTTCCCAGCCAGCTTTCAGCGTGGCCATTCGAGAGCTGGAGAGCACGCTCAACATCCAGCTCGTGGATCGCACCAACAAGAATGTCACCGTCACGAATCTGGGGCGGCAGATCGCCGTGCGGGCGCGTCAGGTGCTGCGCGATCTCGAGGAACTGGTCGACATCGCGCAGGGCAATCAGCAACCCTTGACCGGGCAGCTCAAGCTTGGCGTGATCCCGACGATTGCCCCGTTCCTGCTGCCGCGTCTGCTGCCGGCACTGCGCAAGGCCTATCCCGATCTCAAGCTCTACCTGAAGGAAGACCTCACCGAGCGTGTCTACGCGCATTTGATGGATGGCGAACTCGACATCATCCTGATCGCTCTGCCCTACGATCTGCGCAATGTGAGCGAACTGCCCCTGTTCAAGGATCGCTTCTATCTGGCCCATCAGGCCAAGAGCGCGCTGGTGCCCAAGGACGCGCGTCAGGTCAGTGACTTGCCCGAGGACAGCATCCTGCTGCTGGAAGACGGCCACTGTCTGCGCGATCACGCCCTGTCTGCCTGCAGCATCACCAATGCCGACAAGGTGAGCGACATCACGGCCACCAGTCTGCTGACCCTGGTACAGATGGTCGATGCCGATCTCGGGGTGACCTATCTTCCGGAAATGGCCATCGGCTCCGCCCTGCTGAAGAACACCCGCATCAAGACCACGGCACTGGACAAGGACAGCTTTCGGGAAATCGGGCTGGTCTGGCGCCGCGCCAGCACGCGGGGTCAGGAATTCGAGCTGCTGGGGGAATTCATCAAGCAGAACTATCTCTCCGGCAAGGCCGCCGATGACGCCTCGTAGCTGAGCGAAAACTGGAATCTGTGCGCAGATTCTGCAAAAGCATTGTGGCACCGCTTGCCAGCGTTCATTGTGCCCATGCGAAGCATTACCATGCGGGCTGTCTGTCAATGCCCGCATTCCGGAGGCTTTCATGTCCCTGCATTGTCTTTTGCTGCGTCGGCTGCGTGTCGCGCTGTTACTGGCCGTTTCCATCCCTGCGGCGCTGCCCGTCCTTGCCGCCGAGGCGCCGGATTTCCTGTTGCTGGATGATCGCGGTCAGGCCGTGAAGCTGCATTACCAGCGCGACGCCGATGCCGTGGTGTTGATGAGCCACCGCACCGATTCTCCTGCGGTGGCGAGCGCCGCCGCGCGGGTGGAAGACGAGATTGCCCGCCATGCGTCACGCCAGATCCCCTTTTTCCTGATCAACGCCGAAGCGGCCCTCACGCGCGAGGCGGCCGTGGCGAGCAGACAGTCGCAAGGCATCGCGGCGCCGTTGCTGCTCGATGAGGGCGGCCTCGTCACCGCGACTCTGGGCCTGCAGCATGCCGGCGAAGTCCTGGTGATCGACCCGGCGCGCTGGGAGATCGTGTATCAGGGGCCAGCGACGGCGCAGGCGGATGGTACCGGAGAGAACTACCTCGCCCAGGCGCTGGACGCACTGCTCAAGGGCGGGCCTCTGGCGCAGGCGCGACGCACGCCAGCCACCGATGCCGGATTCGACGCACTGCCGGTGGCCGTTGCCGTGCGTGTGCCAGGCTATGCCTCCGAGATCGCTCCCCTGCTCGTGGAAAAATGTGCCAGCTGCCACCGCCCCGGTGGCATCGGACCCTGGGCCATGAACAGCCATCAGATGGTGCAGGGCTTCTCGCCCATGATTCGCGAAGTGATTCTCACCAAGCGCATGCCGCCCTGGCATGCCGACCCGCAGGTCAATCGCTTCAAGCACGACATGAGCCTGAGCATCGAGCAGGCGCAGACGCTGGTGCGCTGGATCGATGCGGGAGCGCCGCGCGGCGAGGGCGAAGACCCGCTGCTGGCGGTGGTCGAGCCCGACAATGCCTGGGAGCTGGGCGAGCCCGATCTGATCGTCGACCTGCCGGCCTACTCCGTGCCCGCCACCGGCACGCTGGACTATCAGATCCTGAGTGTCGACAACCCGCTCGATCACGATGTCTGGGTGCGCGCCGTGCAGATCGTTCCCAGTGATCGCCAGGTGCTGCATCACGCCATCGCCACTTTCGGCCTGCGCGACGAGCCGTTGGAGATCGACCTTGGCACGCCAATTGGGGATGCCCTGCTACAGTCCCAGTTGATGACCTTCGTTCCGGGCAATGAGATCTACGAGTATCCCGAGAGCACGGGCATCCTGGTGCCGGCAGGCGCCACCTTCTTCAGCCAGATGCACTACACCACCTACGGCCGTGAAACCGTGGACCAGACCCGCATCGGGCTGTACTTCGCCGACGAGCCACCCGAGTACACCCTGCAGCACTACGCCATCCTCAATGTGGATATCGAGATTCCGCCGGGGGAAGGTCAGGACGAGGAGCGCGCCTATTACCAGTTCCAGAAGGATGCGGTGATCTACAGCCTGTTCCCCCACGCGCATTACCGCGGGCGCAGCGCCAGCTTCACCGTGATCTATCCCGATGGCCGCGAGGAGCTGCTGCTGTCCGTGCCGCACTACGATTTCAATTGGCAGCGCTACTTTCAGCTGGAGGAGCCGCTCTACGCCCCGGCCGGCACACGGCTGATCCACAGCATGGTGTATGACAATTCCACCAACAATCCGAGCAATCCGGATGCGACGGCGCAAGTGAGCTTCGGGGAGCAGACCTGGGAGGAGATGCTCTATGGCGGGGTGTCCTTCCGCTATGCGAACAAAGAGGACGACGTGCAGCAGATCGATCGGCAGGAGTACGTGACCAGCCTCAGCATGGGCTTCATGGATACCAACCAGGATGGCAGGATCGTGCTGGACGAGATGCCGGAGCGCGCCCGCCAGCGCCTGGCCATGGCCTTCGTCGTGCTCGACAAGGACAAGTCAGGCGGGCTGGAATTCGCCGAGTTCCATCAACTGATGAGCACCCAGCGACAGGCTCAGGCGCGTTCGGACGGCGCCGCGGTGAACCGGTAGTTCTTCAGAGGCAGTTCGCGCACGCGCTGCCCCGTCAGGATGTACAGGGCATTGGCCACCGCTGCCGCTATCGGCGGCGTGGCCGGCTCGCCCAGGCCGCCGAGCGCGGCGCCGGATTCAATCGTCACCACATCGATCTCGGGCGATTCGCGCAGGCGCAACATCTCGTAATCGTTGAAGTTGCGCTGCACGACAGCGCCCTTGTCGATGGTGATCTCGCCATACAGCGCGGCCGTGAGACCGAAGATCACGCCGCTTTCCGCCTGTGAACGCACCGTGTCCGGGTTGACGGCCCTGCCGCAGTCGATGGCACAGGTCACCCGATGCACACGCACCTCGCCCGCCTCCCCGATGGACACTTCCGCTACCTGGGCGACGATGCTGCCGAAGCTTTCCTGCAGCGCGATGCCCCGCGCCCGCCCGGCCGGCAGATTGCCATCCCAGCCGGCCCGCTCGGCCGCCGCCTTGAGCACGGCGGCATGGCGCGGTTTGTCTGCCAGAAGGTTGAGGCGGAACTGGTAAGGGTTCTGCCCGGCATGGTGGGCCAGTTCGTCCACGAAGGATTCGAGGAAAAAGGTGTGTTGCGAATGCGCCACGCTGCGCCAGGCGCCGAAGGGGATGTGCGTCGGGCTGTCGGCGTAGGCAATGGACTGGTTCGGGATGCTGTAGGGAGTGTGCGCGGCTTCGGCCGGTTCGTTCTTGCCGATGTAGTGGTTCTCCCAGGCCGTGAGCTGCCCCGCGGCATCGAAGCCGGCGCGGAAGCGGCTGGTCACGGCAGGACGGTAATAGTCCTGCTGCATGTCGTCCTCGCGGCTCCATACCGTCTTCACCGGGACATCGAACTGCATGGCGATGCGGGTGGCCTGGTCGATGGTGTTGGTGGCATTGGGCAGGCGCCGGCCGAAGCCGCCACCCAGATAGTGCGCGTGCACCGTCACGGCGTTCTCGTCCAGACCGGACAGGCTTGCGACGCGGCCGCGAATGCCAAGGTTGTCCTGGGTGCCAGTCCACACATCGCAGCGTCCGTCGTGGAAATGCACCGTGCAGTTCATCGGCTCCATCGCGGCATGCGCGAGATAGGGCACGCGGTAGGTGGCTTCCACGACGCTATTGGCGGCGGAGATGGCCGCCGGGGTGTCGCCCTTCTCGACGTCCTCGCTCAGCTCGCCCTGCAGCGCCTGGTCATATTGCGCGAAGATCGACTGCGTGGTCACGGCATCGTTGGCTGTTGAATCGAAGCTCACGGCCATGGCATCCAGTGCCTGGCGTGCCCGCCAGTAATTGTCGGCCACCACGGCCACGGCGTCATCCAACTCGACCACCCGCACCACGCCGCGCCGCTGCAGCGCGCTGGCACTGTCCACCGAGGCGAGGCGGCTGCCGAACACCGGGGCCGTCTTCACGGCCGCATAGAGCATGCCGGCGGGGCGCGCATCGATGCCGAAGGGCGCCGTGCCATCCACCTTGGCCGGGATGTCGATACGCGGGATGGGTCGACCCATCAGCGTGTACTGTTCCGGCCGCTTCAACACGGGGTTGGCAGGTGGCTCGAACTGCGCTGCCGCACTGGCCAGTTCGCCGTAGCTCAGGGAGCGGCCACTGGCCTCGTGATGCACGTGGCTGAGTCGCGTGCTCAGCTCGGATTCGGGCACTTCCAGCTGCTGCGCCGCTGCCTGCAGCAGCATCTTCCTGGCCGCTGCGCCCGCCACCCGCATGCCCTGCTCGCCGGTGAAGCGCACGGAGCTGCTGCCGCCGGTGATCTGCATGTTCATGATTTCAGCCACTTTCATGGTGGCAGACGTGGCCAGGCCATCCAGAAAGCCGGGGATGCTGACGCCGAGTGAGGTGGCGAAACCTTTCACCAGCACGCCATTGGCGAAGAGGTCCGTGGCCGGCGCCTGCTCGACGTGCACCAGATTCCAGTCGGCATCCAGTTCGTCGGCGGCCATCATCGGCAGCGCCGTCAGCACGCCCTGCCCCATCTCGGAGTGCGGCACGAGCACGGTGACGGTATTGTCGGGAGCAATTCTCAACCACGTGGTCAGGAACGGTGCGGCATTTCCGGCAAGCGTGGCATTGGCTTGCTGATGCTTGCTCGGGCGTGTGCTGGCATAGCCCAGCAGCAGGCCGCCGCCGACAATGGCAGTGCCCAGCAGAAAGCGACGTCGATTCATTGGCATGGCGGGCTCCTAGTGGCTCAGGCGGTGGCGCCGGTGAGGGAACGGATGGCGCTGCGGATGCGCGGGTAGGTGCCGCAGCGGCAGACATTGGTGATCGCGCCGTCGATCTCGGCATCGCTGGGCGCAGGATTCGTCGCCAGCAGGGCGGACACGGCCATGATCATGCCGGACTGGCAGTAGCCGCACTGCGGCACCTGATGCTCGATCCAGGCCTGCTGCACCGGTGTGAGGCCGCCGGCCGCGTTCACGGCCAGACCTTCGATGGTGGTGATCTCGGCGCCTTCGATGGCACTCACCGGGGTGACGCAGCTGCGCACCGGATTGCCGTTGACGATGACCGTGCAGGCACCGCAGGCCGCGATGCCGCAGCCGAACTTGGTGCCGGTCAGCCCCAGTTCATCTCGAAGTGCCCAGAGCAGCGGCATCTGCGGCTCGATATCCAGTTCCTGTGCAATGCCATTGACGCGAAAGCGAGCCATGACCTTTCCCCCCGTGCTGATTGTGATGAGCGGTGTGATGAGCCGTGTGATGAGCGGGCAGCATAGCCGAGTCGCGACCTGCGCGGCAATTTCGCTTCTCCGCGTGTACCCGGCATGTCTGGCGGAAAACTGAAATTGCAGGATTCAGGCATACGTGCGTCGCGCAATACAGGCGATGCGTCCAGATTGTCGTTGACTCGCCCACTCATCCGGCGAAAATAGCCCGGCGTTGCGCATGGACAGACGGTCGCCACGACGCAGCGAGACAAACACAACATTGAAGACACTTTGCCGAACAGACCAATCGAGGAAAACATGAAAAGATTTTACAAGGGCTTGATGATTGCAGTGGCCACCTTGTTCCTGGCTGCCTGCGCGACTACACCACCGAATCCCTTCGTGGGCGGCTGGGACGTCACCATTGATACACCGGTAGGGGTTCTGTCCGCTGCTCTCGACATCACGCCCGAGCTGACCGGCACCATGTCCTCTGCGGAAATGGGTTCTGCCACGCTGAGCGGTGTGACCGTGCAGGAAAACGCCGTGAGCTTCCAGACGACTGTCAGCGCCCAGGGTCAGTCTCTGACACTGCGTTTCGCCGGCACCATCGACGGTGATTCCCTGGCTGGCAATTTCGACACCGACTTCGGTGCGATCCCCGTCACCGGCGTGCGTCGCTGAGACCCGCTGTCACAGCTCCCAGCGGCGCTGCTCCGCCTGTGCAGAGAGCGCCGCCCGGGACACTCACTCCCTCTCAGAAACGTTCGGCACTCGCGCGTGCCCAGTCCTCGGCATAGTCCTCCGGAATGTTGCCGGTGAGCAGCTGCCCGTCGGCAAGCGGCGTGTGGATCTGGTCGAAGTGCTTCAAGTCCTTGCCCACCCGCTGGAACAGATCCGATGGCCGGATCTGATCCGGATCGTCATAGCCCAGCACCCCGCACAATTCCAGGAAGGCCTCCACGGTGCCGTGATGATAATTGGCTGCCCGGCGCGACTTGTCCTCAATGTCCACGGCCTTGCCGCGAACCGGGTCCTGTGTCGCGATGCCGGTGGGGCACTTGTTGGTGTTGCAGGCCTTGGACTGGATGCAGCCGATGGCGAGCATCATGGAGCGTGCCGCGTTCACGGTGTCCGCGCCCACGGCGATCTTGCTCAGCATGTCGAAGCCCGACGCCGTCTTGCCGGCGCTGATGATGCGGATGTGCTGACGCAGGCCTGCCCCCCGCAGCACCTGATCGACGAAATAGGTGGCCTCCAGACAGGGCATGCCGATGCGATCCGAGAATTCCACCGGCGCCGCTCCGGTACCGCCCTCGGCGCCGTCCACCGTGATGAAGTCCGGCAGGATTCCCGTGGCCAGCATCGCCTTCACGATGCTCATGAATTCGCTCTTGCGGCCCACACAGAGCTTGAAGCCAGTGGGCTTGCCGCCGCACAGCCCGCGCAGGTGCTCCACGAACCGGAGCAGTCCCTGCGGGGAATCGAACTCCGGATGATTGGCCGGAGAGGCCACCGTCTTGCCCACCTCCACCAGCCGGATGCGCGCGATCTCCTCGGTCACCTTGGCACCGGGCAACACCCCGCCGTGGGACGGCTTGGCGCCCTGCGAGAGCTTGATCTCGATCATCTTCACCACGTCGGGCGTCGCATTGCGAGCGAAAGCTTCGTCATTGAACGAGCCATCCAGATTGCGACAGCCGAAGTAGCCGGTGCCGATCTGCCAGATCAGGTCGCCACCATGTTGCAGGTGATAGGCGCTGATGCTGCCTTCGCCCGTGTTGTGGGCAAAGCCGCCCAAGGCAGCTGCCTTGTTGAGTGCGGCGATCGCATTGCCGCTCAGGGCCCCGAAACTCATGCCGGAGATGTTCAGCAGGGACGCACTAAAAGGCTTCTGGCACTGCGGTCCGCCGAACAGCACACGGGACTTGTCCTTCGGCACCACCCTCGCCTGAATGGAGTGGAAGACGGAAAGGTAGCCCTCGGCCATGAGGTCCTGTTCCGTACCGAAAGGCAGCGTGTCATTCAGCCCTTTGGCGCGACGATAGATCAGATCGCGCGCCTCGCGGTTGAACGGTGCTTCCTCGAGATTGCTCGCGATGAAGTACTGACGAATCTCCGGACGGATGCTCTCCAGCAGGTAGCGCAGATTGGCGAACACCGGGTAGTTGCGGCGCAGATTGCTGTCGCTGAAATACATGTCGTGCACGCCGACGCCGAAGAACATCAGGGCGCAGACAAAGAAGGTGACCGGGCCCGGGTGTTCGGCCAGGGCCAGCGGAGTGAGAGTGGCGTCCGTGGCGCCCCACACCGTGTAGAAGGCCACGGGAATCCAGAGCAGACTGGTGATCCAGAAGAAGCGAACAGTTGGAGTCATGGCCGCCTCATTCAGAGTTTCAACAGCAGAGTGACAGACGCCTCGCTGTCAGTCTTCTCGCGCCCGATGGGCACTTCCGTCTGATGCTTGAGCTTGGTGGAAAACTTCGTGGACATCCTGTTGGAAATGTCGGACTGGATGGCGCTTTCGGAACGGCCGATACTGGACTCGTTGCCGGCTTCCACGCTGAGCGTCTGGCTGAACAAGGCGTTCTCGGCGATGTTCCACTGGTACTCCGTGGCTACACGCACGATGGCTTCCTCGAAGTCCTCGGTGGGGGTGCGCGAGGTGCGCACACCGGCAGCGATGCTGTAGTTCCAGTCCATCGTGGCGTGCTCGCGCAACAGGTTCTGACCATAGTTGATGGACAGGTCGGACTGGCTGTCATAGCCACTGAAGCGGTCATCCTCGTGGGCAGCGCGGGTCTGGATGAAGATGTCTGCCGTCATGTTGTAGGTGGCTGCGCCCACGGTGTAGAGACGCTGGGCCGCGAGCTCGTCTTCCTTGGACGAGCGGAAACCGTCCAGTGACAGCCCGTACTCCCATGCCTCCTGCATCCACACCACGGTGCCCGTGAACTTGATGTTCTCGTCCTTGGTGTTGCCGCCGGTGAAGATGGCGCCAAGTTCCAGCTCTGTCGACAGGTTGTCTTCTGTCTCCTGAGCCAGTACCGCGGAGCCAGTCCCCGCCAGCAGCAGGCAGAGTGATGTGGGCAGGGCAAACCCTGAAAGCTTGCGCATGGTCGCTATCCTTTGTTGTTGATTTATCGAAAATTTGACCAAAGGCATTCTACTCGGCGGCACGCGGGAAGGCTAACGTGCAACACCCGTCACTGCGGCATCCGCGCGGCGCGGATCTCGATCTCCACCAGCCAAGTCTCGTTCACCAGGTCGGCCACCACCACCGTCGTGCGCACGGGCTTGGTGGGGTTCCCCTCAGTGCCAAAGAACTGCAGGTAGCCGTTGTTGATGCCGGCGAAGTCGAACTCGCCATCAGGGCCCGTCACACCGAAGATACGCACCTGCACGATGTCCGACATCGACCAGCCCTGCTCCTCCAGTGTCGCCTTGAACTTCTCGAAGATGTTGATGGTCTGCTCTTCCATGTTGCCCCAGCTGCCGTCTTCCGCCGGCGATGCCCCGGCGCCGCTCAGGTACATCGTCTCGGCGCCGGCGGGAACGTAGATATTGTTGAACAGTACACGACCCTCGCCGGTGCGCACGATCTCCTGGGCGCTGACGGAGGTGGCGGGCAGCAGGGCGGACAGGACAAGGCTCAGGCAGACAGTCTTGAACAGGGCTCTCATTGGCGTTTCCTCGCGGGGTGGATGGTCGAATTCAGCCGCAGTGTGGCGCGTGCCAGAGCTAAAATACCTGCCAATAATCTGCCGGAGAAAAAGGAGAAGGGGGAACGAGGGTGTCGCAAGTGGGGAGCGGACGAGAAACCGGCGGCGGGGCGTGAGCCCCGACCACCGGCGAGGGAGGATTTACTTGGGCATTCTGACAGCGCGGATCTCGATCTCGACCAGCCAGCCGTCGACCACCAGATCGGCGATCTCCACGACGGAGCGCACGGGCTTCAGCGGGTTTTCCTCGGTGCCGAAGAACTGTTGATAACCGCGGTTGAAACCGGCGAAGTCGAACTCGCCATCGTCACCGGCCACACCGAACACGCGCACCTGCACGATGTCGCCCATGGACCAGCCCTGCTCTTCCAGAGTGTCCTTGAACTTGTTGAAGGTGTCGACCGTCTGCTGCTCCATGTCGCCGTAAGTGCCATCGGGCAGAGGGTCAGCGCCCGCGCCGCTCAGGTACAGGGTCTCAGAACCTGCAGGGATGAAGATGTTGTTGAAGAAGTTGCGGCCTTCGCCGGTACGGATGATCTCCTGCGCGCTGCTGGTCACCGCGAAGGCGGCGGCAAACAGGGCTGCGGAAAGGGAAACTGCCTTGGTGAATCGTGTCATGGGTCTGGCCTCCGAAAGTCAGGGTCTGTTGGAGGGGCGACTCAGCGCCCCAGCGTATTGATATAGCTCACGACATCCACGATGGCCTGGTCGTCGGCCAACCCGGACGTCATGGTGCGCATCATCGCGCCGTACTGATCCAGTGGATCAACACCGCGGTACCCGGCCTTGAAGTTCTTCAGCTGGGTGACGAGGTACCAGTCATTCTGGCCAGCCAGTTGTGGGGCGTTCATCGCCTCGCTGCCTTCGGCATTGGCGCCGTGACAGCTGGCGCAAGCCTGATACAGCTGCTGGCCGCGCTGGACATTGCCGCCGGAGAGGGTTGGGGTTGTCGGCACGTACTCCCAGGTGGCTGCCCACTCCATAATGTCTGCGATGTTCTCGTCGGTCAGGATGGCCGCCATGGGCTGCATTTCCATGCCGTGGTAGTCGTCGGGATGCTTGCCGCGCCCGCCGGCGCGGAACAGCTCCAGCTGACGCTTGAGATACCAGGGCTCCATGCCGGCCAGGCGCGGGCCGTTTATGCCCTCGCTGCCCATGCCGTCGGTGCCATGGCAGGTGAAACAGAATCGGTGATTGATTGGCTCGTGCGGTTCCGCTGCCCAGCTGCCCGCACAGAGGGTGGTCATGGTGATGATGGTAAGCAGAGGGAGAAAAGCTTTGGGTAACATACGGTTGTGTCTCCAGGTGAGAAAAGGGCGCCACCGAAGTGGCGCCCTTTCGTGGACTAACTCATCCGGTTCATCTCACAATGAACTCAGATGTCCATCTTGAAGCGAGCGTACCAGAAGGCGCCGTTCGGGCTGAACGCACCACCGGTGATGTACCGGTTGCTGGTGGTGCTGTTGAAGTCCACAGGACGCACTTTCTCGGGCGCAGTGTTCAGGATGTTGTCTGCACCGACGATGAACGTGTAGCGATCACGCAGGGTGTAGGCCACTTCGCTGCCGTAGATCACCTTGTCGCCCACCCAGTAGTCACGGCTCGGATCAGCGTTGGCGGGTACGGAGAGGTACTCGTCGTAGTAGTTGGCCTGCAGCGTGAAGCGCCAGTCACCCAGGGTGTGATTCGCGCGGAAGTTGCCGCGGTTGGCGGGAATCCCGTCTTCCAGGTCGGCAATGTTGGCGCGGGTCAGCAAGCCCGGAGTGAGCTTGGTCAGCTCCTGCTTGGTCCAGGCCCAGGACGCCGCGAACTCGGTGTTGCCCCAGTCCTCGAAATCCAATCCCCACGAACCCACGATCTCCACACCCTCGTTGGTGGTGGACATGTCGTTGGTGTAGTAGTTGAAGGACACGATGCTGCGCGCGCCGGAGATGCCGGAAGCTTCCAGCTGCTCGGCGATCGCCGGGGTGATGTCGAAGGTCGCGGAGTTCAGGATGCGGTCATCCAGATCGATGCGGTAGTAGTCGATGGTCAGATCCACGCCGGCAAACTCGGTCGCCAGACCGATGCTGTAGTTGGTGGACTCTTCCGGTGTCAGCTCCTTGCCCCCGAACAGCTGGGAGATCGGGTTGGTCGGAGGAATCTGGCCCTGGGTCACAGGAATGCTGTCAACCACGCCGGTGCTGATGTTGGAGATGTTCGCCTGACCCGGAGACGGTGCACGGAAACCGGTGCTGACCGTGCTGCGGATGTTGGTGGTCTCTGTCAGCGCATAGCGGGCCGTCAGCTTGCCATTGGTGGTGCCGCCGAAGGTGTTGTAGAAGTCTTCGTAACGAATCGCGGCGCCCAGCAGCAGGCGTTCTGTGACGTCCACTTCCAGGTCAGCGTAGATGCTCCAGTTCTTGCGATCCCAGGTGCCCTGCTGGTCCGGACCGAAACCCTGGAAGCCGTCGGAGCCAACACCAGCGCCCAGATTGGAGTACGGTCCGATGCGGTAGGAATCCTGGTCCTGTGAGCCTACCTTGAAGATCTCACGACGCCACTCGACACCGTAGGCGACGTTCAGCGGAGAGTACAGACCCACATCGAAGGGCTTGGACAGGTCGAGGTTGATGTTGTTCTCGATCGTCGTGTAGATGCCCGGCTCGAAGCTGGTGGGTGAATCCGGGCCCATTGACGGGTTGGTGGTGTTCGAGATCAAGTAGGTCATCTCGGAGAAGCCATTGCCCAGGCTCAGATCGTAGCTGGTGCCGTCATTCAACTCGCCACGCAGACCTGTCACGTTGGACATGTCGGTGTTCTTGCCGCCGAAGTCCGGCGTGTAGCCACCGGGGAACATCTCGAGGAACGTGAAGCACTGCGGATCGGCCAGACCAGCATTGCGGGCAGCCACGGAGCTGGTGACCTTGGTCGTCGGGTTCACGCCGCGCGGGATGGTCGGGCAGGTGGTGCCGGTTCCAGGTGTCAGGTCAAAGAACAGCTGGTTGGAGCCGCGCGTGAACACGCCGGCACGGTTTTCCGGGTTGCGGAAGAAGAAGCCGAGTTCCACTTCCTTTTCGCTGTAGCCTGAGAAGGTGTACAGCTCCTGGTCGCCGCCCAGATCCAGACCTGCGTTCAGGAACAGGTTGACGATCTCGGTGTCCGGCAGACCTTGATGCTGCGCATTGACACGCACGGCAGTGTTGCCGTTGTTGATCAGCGTCTGCGCGTCGCCGCGCTGGATGCTGCGGTCACTGCGCTTCTGGTTGGTCATGTCCATGCTGAGGTTGGCGAAGCCGTTCTCGCCCAGTGGCAGGCCGAGGTTGGCTGCGACGTAGTTCAGCTGGCCGTCGTCAGTCTCGGTCAGGATGCCGGTCTTGGTCTCGATGGACAGACCTTCGCTGTTTTCCTTGAGCTGGAAGTTGATCACGCCGGCGATGGCGTCGGAGCCGTACTGGGCGGCTGCGCCGTCACGCAGCACTTCCACCTGACGCAGGGCGATCGGCGGAATCTGGGCCACGTCGGGGAAGTGGGTACCCTGACGGCCGAACTGTACCGCAGCGGAACGGTGACGACGCTTGCCGTTCACCAGCACCAGGGTGTCGTCAGCTGGCAGGCCGCGCAGGGTGGCGGGGCGGACCAGAGAGTTGGAGTCGTTGATGTCCTGCACGTCAACGTTGAAAGTCGGCACCAGGTTGCGCAGCAGATCGTTCATGTCTGCAGTGCCCTGGTCCTGGAAGTCGGACGCTGAGAAGACGTCTACGGGGGCAGCGGAGTCCAGCGCCGTGCGGGGAGCGCGACGGGAGCCGATGATTACCACTTCTTCGATTTCTTCAGCCGCCGGCGCCTGAGCCATGGCGACTGGTGCGGTGGCTGCCACGGAGCCCAGCAGGGCGGCAACCGACGACAGCGTCAGCAGGTTCGATATTTTCATAGTCATTTATCCCTTTTCATTCGTTTCTTGAGTTGCGAAAGAGAGACCGTGCGCCCGCTACTGTGGGTATGGGGGCTCGACCTTGATAGCGTTACGATTATCTGCACAGGGGCGGTGCAAAGTCCTCCTAAAAACCTTCTGAATACCTCCCATAACTGTTCGAGGTTTGAATTCATTGGGTTTTCAGGCAATGGCAAGCGACTGGGAGGCTGGCGCGCAGAGTCCTGTGAATCGTGTGGGGGGGTCAGTCGAGGATGTTCTGGGCCTGCATGCCGGCGAGCTTGCGGGACTCCAGTTCGGCCCAGTCTTCCTCGCTCCAGAGGCTGTTGCGAGACATGAAGGTCCCGGCCTCGTAGGCAGCACGGGCGGGTTCGCTGAGAGCCACGCCGGTCATGGGCTGCATGGCCATGACGCCCTCCATCAGCCGACGCTGCCAGGAAATGCCGAAATCCAGTTCCTCCAGCACGGCCAGGTAGCGCGGGTCTTCCAGAACGGCGGGAGGGAAGTACTTCTCGGCGCTGTGAGTGACATTGAACAGGCGGCGTTTCTGCAGCGGCGGAATGTGCCGCCACAGCTCGACGCCCGTCTCCACGTCACCCAGCATGAAGCTGAGGGCGCCCTTGGTGAAATTGTGGTCCTCGTCGGCGTCCATGATGGCGTGATACGCCTTGTTGCCCAGCAGGATCTCGCCGCTGAGGAACCCGATGACCGCCTCGCTGTAATGTGCCAGCAGGCCGTCCTTGTCCACATCGCGCTGCCGGTTCAGGAACATCTCGGCCTGGCGGAAGTCGCCTGCCAGCGCCAGATTGGTGGCGACCGTGCCCAGGAAGCCCACATGGTAGGGGCGCTCCTGCAACTGACCCTTGGCCGACAGCAGCATGGCGCGCGGTGCCTGAATGTTGCTGCGGTAGCTCCACGCTTCATCGGGCGAGATCTCGAACGGGCCTACATCGCTGGCGCGATCCAGGAATTGGGAGGCTTCCTCGTACATCCGTGCGCCAATCAGGAACAGGGCATAGTGGGCCATGGCATAGCCCGGGGGCTTACCGGACAGAATCTGCTCGCGCAGTTGCATCTCCTGCTGGATCTGGCTGGTGCCGCTCATGCGCAGCTTCATTTCATTGATGGACTGCAGGGCCTCGCTGTCCGGCGCCAGACGGGCGACTTCCCGGTGGATGCTGCTGATCAGCTCAGTCAGTTCGGCGATACGCGCGCTGCCGCTGTAGACGGCCATGTTGTTGGCGGCCGTTGCTGCCCCCTGATAGGCGTTGATGAAGTCCGGATCTGCTTCCAGCGCGGAGAGGTAATAGTCGATGGCCCGCTGGAAGTCGTCGGGGCTGAACTGGTTGTAGTAGAACTCGGCACGCAGGAAGCGCTCGTAGGCGATGGCATCGGTGGTGCCCCAGTCCAGCATCTGGCGGCGTTCTTCCTCATCGAGATGCACGCTCAGCGCGCTGACGACATTGGACACGATCTGGTCCTGCAGGCCGAACAGATCCTCGATGGGCAGGTCGAACTGCTCGGAATATTGATGCACGCCGTCGCTGGCACGCGTCAGCTGCACCGTCACTCGCATGCGCCCTTCAGCGGTCTGCACGCTGCCGTGCAACACGTGGTCGGCATTCAAGTCACGCCCGCGGTCAGCAATGCGCTCGGAGCGGCGGTTCTCCTCGTTGTCCGCCAGGCCGCGGGCCGGGGAGAGGACCTCCATGTGACTGAGCTTGGAAAGGCCATCCACCAGGGATTCGCGCAGCCCGTCCGTGAGGAACTGGTTTTCGGTGTTGAGGCCGCGATTGACGAAGGGCAGCACGGCAAGGCGCACCACTTCGTCCTTGTCGCTGACGACATTGCTGCCGGGCCAGACGAGCAGGGCAAGCGTCACCACGGCGGCACCGATACTCGCGAGCACGCGCTTATCCTGCAAGACATGCCAGGGCGCTGGCCCGGCATAAAGGGGCGGTGACTCGACGGGGGTGTCGACGGAGGTCTGCGGGCGGATCACCTCTGCGATGAGGGAGTAGCCGCGCTTCGGAATGGTGCGGATGTAGCGTGGTTGATGGGCATCGTCGCCCAGCGCGCTGCGCAGTTCGGCGATGGCCTTGTGCACGGCATGATCGGAGGCAAAGGTGCCCAGCCAGAAGCGGCCAAGCAGTTCCTCGTGGCTGATGACATCCCCGGGCTGCTGCGCCAGGCAGTCCAGCACGTCCATGCTGCGCGGGGTGACTTTCACTTCGACGTCGCCCTGAGCGAGGGTGCAAGAGGTGAGCGACACGTCCCAGTCGCCGATCCTGTATTTGTTTGTCTTGTCGGATGCCACGGTGAAACCGTTTTTCGAGTGTATGGACCGGATTCGTCCGCGTTGTCGGAAGGGTCTGCGTTGGCCGGAAGTAGAGCGCAGAAAGCCTTCTGGGTCAAGGAGGGTGCAGGCGGCAGAGCCGCGCGCAAAGCCTCGGTGGCAGGGGATTTAGTAGGTTTTCAGAAGATTTTTGGGAGGACTTTTGCCAACCTGGCCGGTTTAATCGGAAGCTGTCGAATACCCGCATGCACCCCTGTCCAAGTCGGCGTGCAGCTTCGCCAGCTTGTCAAGTCGCATCGTAGTCGCATCGAACCACAAGAGGACCAGTCCGTGAACAAACCCGTTAGTCGTCGAGAATTCCTGAACCTGATCGCCGCCACTGGTGGCACCGCTGCCATCCTTGGCATTACCGGGGCGCTGGGCATGATCCCCGCGAGTGCCTCGGCGTCGGTGCCCAATCTGCTGCGTCTGGCGAACCAGTACAAGAAGGTGGTGATCCTTGGCGCCGGCATTTCCGGTTTGACTGTCGCGTACGAGCTGGGCAAGGCCGGCTACGACTGCACGGTGCTGGAGGGGTCGCACCGGGCTGGCGGACGCATCTTCACGGTACGCGCAGGCACCCTGATCGACGAGATCGGCAATCCGCAGTACTGCGAATGGGACGACGAACCGCATATGTTCTTCAACGCCGGCGCCGCCCGCATCCCCAGCACCCACAGCAATGTCCTGCACTACTGCAAGGAGCTGGGTGTCGAGCTCGAGCTGTTCATCAACGAAAACAAGATGGCCTGGATACAGGATGACAACATCATGGGCGGCAAGCCCATCCGCAACGCCGAATTCACCACGAACGTGCGTGGCTTCATGGCGGAGCTGATGTCCAAGGCCATGACCGACCTGGAACTGGACCAGCCCTTCACCGACGAAGAGGCCGGCTTGGTCATGAACATGATCCGTGCCTTCGGTGATCTGGGTCCCGACAATCGCTACACCGGCAGCACACGCGCCGGTTACGCCTCCGGCAACTATGTGACGCATACGGTGCAGAAGGACATGATCGATGTCCGCAATCTGCTGCGTGCCAATGCCGCGCGTCAGGTGCTCAGTGACAACGAGGGCGAGACCGGCCCCATGCTGATGCAGCCCAAGGGCGGCATGGACCGCATCCCGGCCGGCTTCACGCGCCAGCTCGAAGGCAAGATCAAGTACCGTGCCTTCGTGCTCAGCACCACGCTGACCGACAGTGGCGTCACCGTGGAATACCGCCAGGACGGTCAGACTCACGCCATCGAGGCCGACTACTGTTTCAACTGCATCCCCAGCCACTTCATGAGTGGCATCACGAACAACCTGCCCGCCGACTACTTGCAGGCAATGAAGTACATCCGTCGCGGCACTGCCTACAAGGGCGCCTTCCAGGCCAAGGAGCGGTTCTGGGAGAAGCAGGGCATCTACGGCGGCATCAGCTGGACCAACCAGCCCATCCGTCAGATCTGGTATCCGCCGCACGGCATTCACCAGGCCAAGGGCGTTGTGCTCGCCGCCTATGATTACGGCAATGGCATGCCCTTCACCCGCATGACCCAGGAACAGCGTATCGAGGCGATGATCTCCCAGGGCGAGAAGGTGCACGCCGATTACCGTCAGCAGGTCGAGAAGGGCATCACCATCGCGTGGCACCGCATGAACTACATGCTGGGCTGCTCCGCCCGCTGGAATGTGGAGACACCGGAAGAGGAAGCGATCTTCACTCGTCTGCAGAACTCCGTGGACGGCCGCTACTGGTGCATCGGGGACCAGGTCAGCAAGCACACGGCCTGGATGGAGAGTGCGATCCAGTCCGCACACGTGGCCCTGGCCGACCTGGACGCCCGCGTCCGTGCCGAGGCGACAGCCTGACAGACCCGTCTGGGTCAGAGGAGCAAGCCATGTCTTCCATCCGTTCATTGTCGGGTCTGCGTCTGCGCCGCCCTGCGTTCCGCCTGCTGGCCATCGTGCTGGTGGTGCTCCAGGGCTTTGGTGGTGCAGCACTGGCGAATACCGTCACGGGCAGCCATGGCGCTGTCAGCTCGCGTTCGGCGCTGGCCTCCGAGGTGGGTGTCGAGATCCTGCGGCAGGGGGGCAATGCGATCGATGCCGCTGTGGCCGTGGGCTTCGCGCTTGCGGTCACCTATCCGTCGGCCGGCAATATCGGCGGTGGCGGATTCATCGTCATGCGTCTGGCCAATGGCGAGGTGCTGACGCAGGATCACCGGGAGAAAGCCCCGCTGGCGGCAAGCACTGACATGTTCCTGGATGCCAATGGCGACGTGGATCGTGAGATGTCGCTGTTCAGTCTGCAGGCCGCAGGCGTCCCTGGATCCGTGGCCGGCATGCTCGATGCCCTCGAGAAACACGGCACCATGACCCGGGAGCAGGTACTGGCACCGGCCATCGCGCTGGCAGAGGAAGGATTCATCCTGAACGACGACCTGGCCGGCGATTTCAATGACACCATGCCTTACTTCGAGCGTCATGCAGCCTCCCTCGCAGTATTCACACGGGATGGCGCGCCGTATCGCGCCGGGGATCGTTTCGTGCAGCGCGATCTGGCGGAGGCGCTCAAGCGCATCTCGGCGCAAGGGCGTGACGGCTTCTACAAGGGCCCGACCGCCGACATGATCGTGGCCGAGATGCAGCGCAATGGCGGCCTGATCAGTCACGAGGACCTGCAGACCTACGACGTGGTCTGGCGCGAGCCGATCCGGGGCGACTACCGTGGCTACGAGATCTGGTCCATGCCGCCGCCTTCCTCCGGCGGCGTGGTGCTGATGCAGATCCTCAACATGTTGGAACCCTATGAGATCGGCACGTTGGGCTGGGGCAGCTCGCAGACGGTGCATCTGATGGTGGAAGCGCTGCGCCGCGCCTACGCCGATCGCGCCGAGCACTTGGGCGATCCAGATTTCTATCCCGTGCCCATCGACAAACTGATCAGCAAGGACTACGCCGTGGAACGTTTCGCGGACATGAACCCTGCGGCCGCCAGCGACAGCGAAACCATCTTCGCCGGCAACTGGGTAGGCGAGAGCCAGGACACCACGCACTACTCTGTAGTGGATGGCCAGGGCAATGCGGTGGCGGTGACCACCACGCTCAACGGCAGCTATGGCAATCGCATCGTGGTGCCCGGCGCCGGTTTCCTGCTCAACAACGAGATGGATGACTTCTCGGCCAAGCCTGGCAGCCCGAACATGTACGGCCTGCTGGGTGGCGAGGCCAACAAGATCGAGCCAGGCAAGCGCATGCTCAGTTCCATGACCCCCACCATCGTCGTGAAGGACGGCGCCACCGTGCTCGTCACCGGCTCGCCGGGCGGCTCCACCATCATCAACACCGTTCTCCATGTGGTGATGAACGTGATAGATCATGGCATGGGGGTGGAAGAGGCCGTGGCCAGTCCGCGCTTCTATCACCAGTGGAAGCCGGATCAGATTCGCTTCGAGCGCGACTCCATCAGTGCCGAGACGCGTGCCACGCTCGAGTCCATGGGCCATCGCGGCTTCCGGGAGGCGGGCTTCGCTTTCGGCGACGCCAACTCCATCGTGATTCGCGACGAGACGATCGAAGCGACCTCGGACCCCCGCAGTGTTGGCGGCGCAGCCGCCTGGTAGACCGCAGTACCTGATTACTCTCACAGACGTTGTAGTGACGTTTCTTTGGGAAGATTCGCAAGGGTCTTCCCATTTTTTTGCCGCTTTTTCTGGCCAGCACCGGCCATTCGCGTAAAATGCCCCGCAACTCGTTTTCCCCGCCTGTGCCGGTCACGGGCGCCAGCCCGTCGAGGATAGTCTCCCCTTCATGAAGACGCTGTATCTGCTGCGGCACGCAAAATCGAGCTGGGCTGCGCCCGAGCAAAAGGATTTCGACAGACCCCTCGATGAGCGCGGTCTCGAGGAAGCGCCGGAGATGGCCGCGCGCCTGCTGGCGCGCGGCGAGATTCCGGATATGGTGGTCAGCAGTCCTGCGCTGCGCGCGCTCAGCACCGCACGCATTGTCTGCGAAACACTGAGCAGGCCGCTTGAGGGGATCATCGAGAATCGGCAGATCTACCTGGCCGGCAGTCCAAAGCTGCAGCAGCTGGTCAGTCTGTTCGACGAATCGGCCGCCAGCGCCATGCTCGTGGCGCACAACCCGGCGCTCACCGATCTGGCGAATGATCTCGCCCATGCCGGCATCGACAATATTCCCACCTGCGGGCTGGTCACGCTGGAGTTGCCCATCGAGCACTGGGCCGAGCTGCTCCCCGGCATCGGCAGCCTGCGCAGTTTCGAGTACCCGAAAAATACCGACTGACTGGAGCTGGACTGCCATGAAGACATTGTGCGCCACGCTGGTTTCATTCTGCATACTGGCGGCCTGCAGTTCGGGCGCTGTGACGCCTGTCGCCGGCCCGCAGTGGCAATCGCCTTTGCTGCTCGAGCATCCATTGGTCGGGCGCATCTGGGACGTGCGCGGGCAACGCTTCATCAGCGAGGACGAATTGCTGCACGCCTTGCGCACAGCCGACATCGCCATCCTTGGCGAAAAGCACGACAACCCCGATCACCACGCCATTCAGCGCCGCCTCCTCGCCTCCCTGACCGACACCCGTTCGCTTGCTTTCGTCAGCTTCGAGATGCTCGACTCCAGTCAGCAGTCGGCGCTGGACAGTCTTGACGGCGTCGATCTGCTGTCAGACGAGGCGGTACGTGCTCATCTGCGCTGGGATGACGATGGCTGGGACTGGGCGCTTTACGGCCCCCTCGTGCTGGATGTCACTCGCGCAGGCACTCCTCTGCGGGCGGCGAACATCAGCATGGACGAGATGCGGACTGTGTATGCCGAACCGCTGGAGCCGGCCGTTGCTGAGGCCCTTGGAGAGGCACAACGGGAGCGTCTGCATGTCGAGATCGACGAGAGTCATTGCGGCATGCTGCGGCAGAGCCAGTTTCCTGCCATGGTGCGGGTGCAGCAGGCGCGCGATGCCGCCATGGCCGCCAGCCTTGGCGGAGATGCCGACGGCGTGAAAGTGCTGATCGCCGGCAATTTCCACGCACGGCACGATCTGGGTGTGAGCAATTATCTGGCGCAGGGTGCTGACGCGCTCAGTCTGGGCGTTCTGGAAGTCAATGCGCAGTGGATGGAGCCGCAGCAGTATCTGCAGGAATTCGTCGAGGTTCTGCCGCACGATTACGTCTGGTTCTCCCCCGCCGTGTCGGCCCAGGACTACTGCGCCTCGCTGCGCGAGGGCCGGGAGCAGACAGCCCTCAATGCGTCAGGGAATAGATCAGGTAATTGATGCCCAGCTGATAGGCGAGGTTGGCGAAGCGCGTCGGGTAGCTCGGGTCGAAGGTGTGCTCCCACCCGTCGCCCATGTCCGAGTTCCAGTTGATCAGCACCATGACCCGGCCCGCATCGTCCAGGATGGCATGGTTGGTGGCGCGATCGACGTCCTGCTCCGGGTAGTTGTCCGGGTTGCCGATCACCGGAATCATCTGCGGACCGTCGATGTCGTAATAGCTGCGGAAGATCTCGTGATCCGGTGGCAGCTCGATGATCGGTCTGTCTGGAAAAGCCTCCGCGAAGGCGCGGTGAAAATTGTCCCACTGCCGCGTTCCCCAGAAGTCATCGATAAGCAGAAATCCCCCGCGCAACAGGTATTCGCGCATGTTCTCGCGTTCCGCAGGGGAGAAGAACGGGCCGCCGTTGCGTCCCATCTCCAGCGCATACAGGAACGGATAGTCGAAAATCTCGTCGTCGTCGAAGCGCAGCACGATCGGTTCGCTCATCACGCGCACATTGGTGAGGCGTGAGACGCCGCGCAGGAAATTGGCATCGGCACTGGGGAAGTCGGTGCGCCAAGTGCCGGAGCGAAAGCCATCAGCGTATAAGTTTTCGTACTGCAGGCGCACGAAGGCGAACTCTCCTGACGTGTCATGGGTGTCGAGCACGAACGGGTCGATGAGTGGCTGGGCCAGTGTCGGTGCGGTGCCCAGGCTCAGGGCAAGAACAGTCAGCGTGGCCAGCACGCAGAGAGGGGAATGGCGGGGACCGATGCCTGACATGGGGAGCTCCGCGGGGATTGCCCGATGCCCGTAAGCTACCGTGCAGGCAGGGCCTTGGCAAGGCAAGGTGGCGTTGCCGGATGACGTATCCTGGCTCGACTGTCGCGCCAGACCGTCAGCTGGTCGGACCTGCTCCTCGCCAGATTGACAACACTGCGGCATAACGACAACATGCTGCTGTTATGCCCGGACTGGGCATGGAGGCTACCGTGGCACATTCCCCTAAACGCAAGCTCTTCCTCGATCTCGTGCTCTCCCTGTTTCGCCTGAACGGGCTGCTGGTCTCCGAAGGGGACCGCATGGCCGAGGCCTTGGGTCTGACCAGTGCGCGCTGGAAAGTCATTGGCGTCGTGGCCCTCGCGCATTCCGGCATGACGGTGCCTGGCATCGCGCGCGTGCTGGGGCAGTCGAGGCAGGCTGTCCAGCGCATCTGCGATGTCATGGAACGGGATGGCCTGCTGCTCTATCAACCCAATCCTGATCACAAGCGCTCGGTGCTGGTGAGTCTGACCGACGCGGGACAGGAGGCCTATACGGCGCTACGCAGTGTGCAGGACCCTTGGGCCATCGAGAACACCGGCGACGTGCCGGTAGAAGAGCTGGAAATCTCTCTGCAGCTGGTGCGCCGCCTGATTCACAAGTTTGAACATTGAGCGTCGTCGTCATTCCCCTGCACGCAATCGCCTGGAGGCTTCCCCGTGGAACGATCAGAATCGCTCGCCCGTCTGCCCCGCAACCTCTATACCGCTGACCAGGTGCGGGCACTCGATCGTCAGGCCATCGAGGAATACGGCATTTCGGGCTTCGAGCTGATGATGCGCGCTGCCGCGTCGGTGCTTGCGCACGTCCTGCAGCGCTGGCCGCAGGCGCGCCGCCTGCTGGTGTTCACCGGTTCCGGCAACAACGCCGGTGATGGCTATCTGCTGGCCGCCCTCGCGCATGAGAAGGGCGTGCGAGCGGTGGTGCTGGAGGCAGGCGACCCGGCAAGGTTGGGGCTCGATGCCGCACGCGCGCGGACACGGGCGCTGGCTGCCCAGGTGCCTCTGTTGACTCATGACTCGCCCCAGGGGCTGCAGGCCTGCGAATCTGGTGCTGACACCGTGGTGATCGATGCGCTGCTGGGCATCGGGCTGACAGGCCCGGTGCGCCCCGAACTGCAGCAGGCGATTGCCTTTCTCAACGCGCTGCAGGCGCCGGTGGTGGCCATCGACATTCCCTCGGGGCTGTGTCCGGACACCGGTGTCGTGCAAGGAGCGGCGGTACGCGCGACGTTGACAGTGTGTTGCATCGCTCTCAAGCAGGGCTTGCTGACAGCGCAGGGGCCCGATCACTCGGGCGAGCTTGTCGTGGACGACCTGGGGCTGCCCCCGGCCCTGTGGCGTGGCGCCATCGGCGCTGCCCCCGCGGTGCACCGTGTCGACATTCACTCGGAATCAGGGCTGCTCCAGTCGCGGGCACTGGGCGCCCACAAGGGCCACGCCGGACAGGTTCTGGTGATCGGTGGCGACACCGGCATGGGCGGTGCCGCATTGCTCGCGGCCGAGGCAGCCGGGCGGGCAGGGGCGGGAATCGTGCGTCTGCTGACCCGTCAGCAGCACGTGCCAGCCGTCCTGGCTCGGCGTCCGGAGATCATGGCGCAGACGATGGAGTCCGTGGAGACAGGGGGTGATCACGCCCTGCGGGCCCTTGTGCGGGCGGCAACGGCCATCGTCATCGGGCCAGGCCTGGGAGATTCACCGCGCGCGCGGCAGCTGCTGCGCGAGGTGCTGGGCATGGCGCGCCCTGAGCAGGCGCTGGTGCTCGATGCCGACGCGCTCAATCTGCTGGTGCAGGCACAGCAGGAGCGCACAGACACGGCTCCGAGTGGTCTGGCGCCTCATGGGCTCCACCGACGCGAGTGGGTGCTCACGCCCCACCCGGGCGAGGCAGCGCGCCTGCTGGGCTGCACAACGGCCGCTATCCAGGCGGATCGTTTTGCAGCGGTGCGGGCGCTGCAGGCGCGCTGGGGCGGGGTGGTGCTGCTCAAGGGGCTCGGCAGTCTGATCTGCCACGAGTCAGAGGGTGAGCAGCAGCTGCGTCTTTGCACCGAGGGCAATCCGGGCATGGCCTCGGGCGGCATGGGCGATGTGCTGGCCGGACTCACAGGCGCCCTGCTCGCTCAGGGGCTGCCTGCGCCGCAGGCCCTGAGCCTGGCGGTCTGCGTGCATGGTGAAGCGGCTGACCTGGCGGCGCAGGCCGATGGTGAGCGCGGCCTGCTTGCCAGCGATCTGCTGCCGCATATCCGACACTTGCTCAATCGAAGCTGAGGACACGCCATGACCCAATCGACATGCTATCTGCCCGACGACGACGCCACGGTGGCGATGGGACGGTTGCTCGCCCTCGTCACGAGCGACGGGGTGTCGGACCCTGCTCTCAGGCGCTGTCTGGGCGGACGTCTGTTTCTGCGTGGCGATCTCGGGGCCGGCAAGACGACCCTCACACGGGGTCTGCTGCGGGGCTATGGTCATGCGGGAGCGGTCAAGAGTCCGACCTACACCCTGGTCGAACCCTACGAGGACACAAGGTATTCCATCCACCACTTCGACCTTTATCGCATGAATGCACCGGAAGAAGTTGAATTTCTTGGTGTTTCAGAATATTTTGAAGAGAGTAATCTCTGCGTGGTCGAGTGGGCCGACAAAGGCAGGGGGTTTTTGCCTCCGCCGGACCTGGAAATCACGCTGGAAACCGAGGGTTCTGGCCGCCGCATTGGCTGGCAGGCGCGCTCCCCCAAGGGGCTCGCCATGGCGGCGAGACTCGATGAATTGACTACAGACTGGAACACGCACGCTGATGCCCACCAACACTCTTGACGCCTTGCTGCGCGCCCTCAAACGCTCTGTCCCCGTTCGCCTGCTGGAGGGCGTTGCCCTGCTGTGCGGCATGACTGGGTCAGCGCTGGCCGGCGACGTGCAGGACGTGCGACTGTGGAGCGCCCCGGACCACACCCGCGTGGTGCTGGACATGGACGAGCTGGCGCAGTACAGCGTCTTTGCGCTGGAGAATCCCGACCGCATCGTGATCGACATCCGCGATGCCCGCATGTCTGCCAGTCTGAATGCCGTGGACTTCAAGGACAGTCCAGTCACCGGTATCCGCAGTGCCGTGCGCAATGACACGGACATCCGCATCGTGCTGGACCTGGCGCGCACGGTGAACCCCAGCAGCTTCACGCTCGAGGCCAATGCCGAGCACAAGGATCGCCTGGTGGTCGACCTCTACGAAGCCGGTCAGGCTCCCGCCGTGGCGCAGACGGTCGAGGCACCCATGCAGCGTCCGGCGCAGCGCGACATCATCGTCGCCATCGACGCCGGTCATGGTGGGGAAGATCCGGGCGCGCTGGCCTTCGATCGCAAGATCCGCGAGAAGGACGTCGCGCTGGCCATCTCCCGCGCGCTGTTCGAACGACTGCAGACGGTGCCTGGATTCGAGCCCGTGATGGTGCGTGAGGGCGACTATTCCGTGCAGTTGCAGCGCCGTCCGCAGATCGCGCGGCAGCAGCGTGCCGACATCTTCCTGTCTATTCATGCTGATTCCTACAGCACTTCCCGCGCCGAAGGCGTCACCGTCTATGCCCTTTCCGAGAAGATCGCGGTGGACGAGAACTCCCGCCGTGTGGCGGAAAAGGAGAACAGCGCCGATCTGCTGGGTGGTGTCGCGGGCGACACCAGTCTGCGCAACATCGAGGATGACCTGGCCCGCACGCTGCTGGACCTCTCCATGGCCTGGAGCATCGAGCAGAGCATCACGGCGGGCGATCACATCCTGGGCTCGCTCAAGGGCGTGGCGACGCTTCGGCGAGACAAGACCCAGCAGGGCAATCTCTGGGTGCTTCGCTCCCCGGACATTCCCTCCCTGCTGATCGAGACGGGCTATCTCTCCAATCCGGACGAGGCGCGCAAGCTCAACTCCGCCAGCTATCAGCGCCGTCTGGCCGATGGCATCGTGCAGGGCGTGGTGCGCTATTTCGCCTCGAATCCGCCGGAAGACACCCTGCTGGCCTACCAGAAGGTCAACAACATCCAGCCGGATTTCGGCCGCAGCGTGGCTTCCAGCAGCAGTGGCAGTCTCGGCGGCACCCATGTGGTGGCCCGTGGCGACAGTCTCTCCGTGATCGCCCAGCGCAATGGCATCAGCACGCGAGAGCTGCGCGAGTACAACAATCTGCGCAACGATGTCATCCATGTCGGGCAGGAGTTGCGCATCCCCGGCGGCTTCAGCCTGCCGGAAGCGGCGGAAGTGCAGCACAAGGCCGAGCGGGGTGATACGCTGTCGGGCATTGCGGCGCGCTACCGAGTCAGTCTGTCCAGCCTGCGCGCCGCCAACGATCTGCGCAACGATGTCATCCACGTGGGGCAGGTTCTGACAATCCCCGCTCCCTGAGCGGACTCTGTGTCTGCGTAGCCCATGAAACGAATCGCCCTTCTCAGCCAGCGCCTGGCCAATCAGATCGCCGCCGGCGAAGTCGTCGAACGCCCTGCCTCCGTGGTCAAGGAATTGCTGGAGAACTGCCTGGATGCCGGCGCCGATCGCGTCGAGATCGATCTGGAGCTGGGCGGCATGCGCCTGATCCGCATTCGGGACAATGGCTCGGGCATCGACAAGGATGATCTCGGGCTCGCGCTCAGTCGCCATGCCACCAGCAAGATCGCCAATCTCGACGACCTGGAGAACATCGCCAGTCTGGGCTTTCGGGGCGAGGCGCTGGCCAGCATCTGTTCCGTGTCGCGACTGGAACTGGTGTCCCGCGCGCGCGACGCCAGCGATGACACCGCCTGGCGCGTCGAGGCCCAGGGTCAGGAGATGGTCACGGCGGTCTCGCCGGCCGCCCACCCGCAGGGCACCAGCGTCGAGGTGCGTGATCTGTTCTTCAACACCCCCGCACGCAAGAAATTCCTGCGCACGGAAAAGACCGAGTTCGAGCGCATCGAGGATGTCGTCAAGCGCCTCGCGCTCAGCCGCTTCGATGTCAGTTTTCTGCTGCGCCACAATCAGCGCGTCGCCCATCATCTCCAGGCTGCCGAGTCGTTGCCGGAAATGCAGCGTCGCGTGGCGCTCGTGTGCGGATCGGCATTTCTCGAGAACTCCCTGCATGTGGATGTCGAGGCAGCCGGGCTGCGTCTCTGGGGCTGGGTGAGCCTGCCCACCTTCTCACGCAGTCAGGCGGACTTGCAGTACTTCTATGTCAACGGTCGCATCATCCGCGACAAGCTCGTCAGTCACGCCGTCAAGCAGGCTTATCAGGATGTGCTGTTCCATGGGCGGCATCCGGCGTTCGTGCTGTATCTGGAGCTGCAGCCCGCGCTGGTGGACGTGAATGTGCATCCCACCAAGCACGAGGTCCGTTTCCGCGATTCGCGGCTGGTCCACGATTTTCTCTTCCGCGCGCTGCACCGTGCGCTGGCCGACCAGCGCCCGCAGGACCGTTTGTCCGCAGAGACAAGCGCAGGCCGCCCGCCAGCGGAATCGACTGCCTGGGCGCCAGGTGCCCCTGTTTTCGGCAGCGGTCCTGCCGTGCAGAATCGCATGCCGCTGGGCGTCGCTGAACCGGGACCTGTCTCTTCAGCATGGGCCGCCACTGGCACCTGGGACTCTCGTGCGCCACTGTCGATGACCGCGCAGCAGCTGTCCGCCCTTGAGGCGCTGCACAAGGACGACGATGTGCCCCCACTGGGCTTTGCCGTCGCTCAACTGCACGGCATCTACATCCTGGCGCAGAACCGGCAGGGGCTGATCATCGTGGACATGCATGCCGCCCATGAGCGCATCACCTACGAACACATGAAGGCGGCCGTGCAGCAGCAGGGCATTCGAGCGCAGCCGCTGCTGGTGCCGCTCTCGCTTGCCGTCAGTCAGGCGGAAGCTGACTGTGCCGAGCAACAATCCGAGGCGTTGCTCGCACTGGGTCTGGGCATTGAGCGTGTGGCCAGCGAAGCGCTGGTGGTGCGGCAGGTGCCGAGCATCCTGGCAGCCGCCGACATCGAGCAACTGGTACGTGATGTGCTGGCGGACATCCGCGAGCATGGCAGCAGCGAACGCATTCGCCAGCATCAGGATGAGCTGCTCGCCACCATGGCCTGCCACGCGTCGGTGCGTGCCAATCGACAGTTGAGCATTCCCGAGATGAATGCGCTGTTGCGCGACATGGAGCGCACCGAGCGCAGCGGTCAATGCAATCACGGGCGTCCCACCTGGGTGCTGCAATCGTTGGATCAGCTGGACAAGCTGTTCCTGCGTGGGCAGTAGCCTTCTTCCATGCAGCGCTCATTCGAACAAGCCAACGCGCAGAGCGGGCAGTCGCGAACACCGGCCATCTGTCTGCTGGGCCCCACGGCCTCCGGCAAGACCGCGCTGGCCATCGAGCTGGTCAAAAGACTGCCCTGCGAAATCATCAACGTGGATTCGGCGCAGATCTACCGTGACATGGATATCGGCACGGGCAAGCCCGATGCCGCGACGCTCGCGCTCGCACCACACCGATTGCTGGGCTTTCTCGATCCTGCGCAGGTGTATTCTGCATCGCAGTTTCGTGCGGATGCCTTGCGGGAAATGGCGGATATCCGCGCTCTTGGCAGGATTCCCCTGCTGGTGGGCGGAACCATGCTCTACTTCAAGGCGTTGCGTGACGGTCTGGCCGCCATGCCGGGTGCTGACCCGCAGATCCGGGAGCAGATCACCGCGACAGCCGAGGCGCATGGGTGGGCAGCCGTGCATGCCCAGTTGCAGACGGTGGATCCGGAGTCCGCGCGGCGCATCCATCCGAATGATCCGCAAAGATTGCAGCGCGCTCTCGAAATTTTTCTGGTGTCCGGCAAGTCTATGACACAGTGGCATCGGGAGAGTCATGCCCAGCAGGCCCCCTCCCTCGGTCCGTTCGATCTTCACTTCCTGTCGATCCAGCCGCGTTCACGTGGCGTACTTCATGACAGAATCGCCGCACGCTTTCGCGGCATGGTCGATCAAGGCCTCGTCGCAGAGGTCGAGGCTTTGCGTGGAAGGGGTGACCTGACCCTCGCAATGCCCTCGATGCGAGCCGTTGGATACCGGCAGATATGGCAGTACATCGTGGGAGAATTGGCCTTTGATGCGATGGTGGAACAAGGTATCATTGCGACGAGGCAAATGGCCAAGCGCCAGATCACGTGGCTGCGAAGTTGGGAAAATCTGCAGGATTTTGACAGCGAAAACCCGGAGACTCTTGAACTGATCTTGAAGTTCGTGGATCGGATCGCAATATAGAGTTTGATTGGACGCACACCGCTGGGTTTTCCAGCTCAATTAAAAACACCAAGGAGAAAAGAAATGTCAAAAGGGCACTCTCTACAAGACCCTTTCCTGAACGTGCTTCGCAAGGAGCGAATTCCCGTATCCATTTATCTTGTCAGTGGCATCAAGCTGCAGGGGCAGATCGAATCGTTCGACCAATTCGTGATTCTGCTCAAGAATGCCGTGAATCAGATGGTATACAAGCACGCCATTTCCACAGTAGTCCCCGCCCGTTCCGTCAAGATTCCGACTCAGGGTTCTGGCGATCAGCCTGTCGAGGAAGACGAAGAAGCGGCGGGGAATGTTGCCTGATCTAAGGAGCATTCTTGTTCTTTGAAAGACCCGATGGCGGTGAAACCGCAGTCCTCGTGCATATCGATCTGGAAGCGGAAGAGGATCAGGAGGACCCCCTTGAATTCGAGGAGCTGGCGCGATCCGCAGGCGCCGTTCCGGTTCAATTCATAAAATGCAGTCGCAAGAAGCCGGATGCAGGGCATTTCGTCGGGACAGGCAAGCTGGACGAAATCGCCGCTGCGGTCAAGGAGCATCAGGCCGAGCTGGTGCTGTTTAATCATTCCCTCAGTCCGAGTCAGGAACGCAACCTGGAAAAGGCGCTGCAGTGCCGGGTGCTTGATCGCACCGGGCTGATTCTCGACATCTTCGCCCAGCGCGCACGCAGTTATGAAGGGAAGCTGCAGGTGGAGCTGGCGCAGCTCGAACACACGGTGACGCGACTCAAGCGCGGCTGGACGCACCTTGACCGGCAGAAGGGCGGCATTGGTCTGCGCGGCGCAGGCGAGACGCAGCTCGAACTGGACCAGCGCATGATTCGTCAGCGCATCAAGAACATCAACAAGGGACTGGTGAAGGTGCGGGCCCAGCGCGAGCAAGGCAGGCGTTCCCGCAGTCGCGCCGATATCCCCACCATTTCGCTGGTCGGCTACACCAATGCCGGCAAGTCTTCCCTCTTCAATGCCATGGCCGGTGCCGAGACCTATGCCGCCGATCAGCTCTTCGCCACACTCGACTCCACCTTGAGGCGCATCGCTGTGCCGAGTTTCGGCCCCGCCATCCTGGCGGACACGGTAGGGTTCATCAGTCATCTTCCGCACAAGCTGGTCGAGGCTTTCCGCGCGACGCTGGAAGAGACAGCGCAGGCAGACCTGCTGCTGCATGTCATCGATGCTGCCAACGATCAGCATGAATACTTCACCGAACAGGTCAACGAGGTGCTCGCGGAAATCGACGCCGCGCAAGTGCCTTGTCTGTTGGTCTACAACAAGATCGATCTGCTCGAAGAGCGCGAGCCGATGCTGGAACGTGATCACACGGGCAAGCCCGTGCGTATCTGGCTGTCTGCGCGAACCGGCGCGGGCGTCCCTTTGCTCATGCAAGCGATTGGTGAATTGCTCGGTCAAGACGTCGTTGAACGCAACATCGCCCTGCGTCCCGATCAGGGACGATTGCGAGCCCGTCTTTACGCCAGGGGAGCCGTTCATCGCGAGGATGTGAATGCCGACGGCGAGGTCTCTTTGGCCATCCGTCTGCCTCGTGCGGACCTCGACAGACTGCTTCAGGATGAGGGTCCGGGCCCCTTGGCTGGCGGGTAAAAAGCTGGGTTAATCTGCAATTATTCGTTAAACTCATCGCCCGTATTTTTGCGGTATGGAGAAGCCAATGGCTTGGAATGAACCTGGAAACAAAGGCAATGGGAACGATCCCTGGGGCGGCGGCGGCCGTCGCGGTGGTGACCAGGGCCCGCCCGACATTGATGAGATCATCAAGAGTGTTTCCCGCAAACTCAACGGCCTGCTGGGCGGCAAGTCCGGCGGTTCTTCTGGTGGCGGTGGCGCCGGTGCCGGCAACCCTCCGGGAGTGTCCGGTGGCCTGCTCGGCGGTGCGCTGGTGGTTCTGGTCGTCATCTGGGCGGCCATGGGCTTCTACACCGTGGATGAATCCGAACGCGGCGTGGTCATGCGCTTCGGTGCCTTGCGCGACGAAGTCGTGACGCCCGGCCTGCGCTGGAACCCCCCCATCATCGACAGCGTGCAGAAGGTGAACGTGTCGCGTGTGAACACGCGCTCCTACGCCCGCGACATGCTGACGACTGATGAGAACATCGTGAATGTCTCGATCGACGTGCAGTACGTCATCGACGATCCCGTGAAATTCGCCCTTGTGGTGCGCGATCCGGAAGTGAGTCTCGATCATGCAGCAGAGTCCGCCATCCGCCATGTGGTCGGTGGCACCACCATGGATCGCGTGCTGACTCAGGGCCGTGCCGACGTCGCGGCGGAAGTGCGGGATCGTCTGCAGCGTTACATGAACAGCTATGACTCGGGCATCCAGATTTCCCAGGTCACCGTCCGCAACGCTCAGCCGCCTGATGCGGTGCAGGGCGCCTTCGACGACGTCATCAAGGCGCGCGAGGACGAGCAGCGCGTGCAGAACGAAGCCCTGGCCTACGCCAACCGTGTGGTTCCGGTGGCGCGCGGTGAAGCGCAACGCATCATTGAGCAGGCCAATGCCTACCGTGATCAGGTGGTCGCCCGCGCGGAAGGCGAAGCCTCTCGCTTCGAACAGCTGCTGACGGAATACGAAAAGGCGCCAGAGGTCACCCGCGAGCGCATGTACATTGATGCCATGCAGGCGGTGATGAGCAACACCAGCAAGGTGCTGATCGACGTTGAAGGCGGCAACAACATGTTCTATGTGCCGCTGGACAAGATCATCGAGCAGACTGCTGCGGCCGCCTCCAGTAGCCCGGCGGCGCTGACGCCCCAGCAGCTGCGTGAAATTTCCGAGCAGGTCTCGCGTGAGCTGTCCGCTGCAGAGACCGATCGCGCCCGTCTGCAACCTGCCCCTGCGGCCAGAGGAGTACGCTGATGAAGAGCACATTCGCCGGAATTCTGGTGTTTTTCCTGTTCATTGCAGGCTCGGACGCCCTGTTTGTGGTGCGCGAGACTGAACGCGCGATCCTGCTGCAGTTCGGGCAGATCGTGGAATCCGATCTGGAGCCCGGCCTGCATTTCAAGCTGCCGTGGGTCAACACCGTGCGCAAGTTCGACGGTCGCGTGCTGACCGTGACGGCGGAAGCCCAGCGCTACCTGACCTTGGAGCAGAAGGCATTGGTGGTGGACTCCTTCGCCAAGTGGCGCATCGTGGATGTCGAGAAGTTCTACACCTCGTCCTCGGGCGAGGAGAGCCGCACCAGCAATCTGCTCGCGCAGCGCATCAACGATGGTCTGCGCAACAAGTTCGGTGAGCGGGATCTCCAGGAAGTGGTATCTGGCCAGCGCGATCTGCTGATGGAAGAGCTGACGCGGGAGCTGAATCAGTCCACGGCCGAGGAATACGGCATCGAGGTCATCGATGTTCGAGTCAAGCAGATCGAACTGCCACTGGATGTGCGCTCCTCCGTGTACGAGCGCATGACCTCCGAACGTCAGCGTGAGGCGCAGCAGCTGCGTTCGCGCGGCAACGAGCTGGCCATCGGCATCGAGGCAGACGCCGATCGTCAGGAGGCTGTGCTGCTGGTGGAAGCCTATCGCGATGCAGAACGCATTCGCGGTGAGGGCGATGCCATTGCAGCGGCAACGTACGCGTCCGCCTACTCACGCAACGAAGAGTTCTACGCTTTCACCCGCAGCCTCAACTCCTACCAGGAAAGCTTCTCCAGCAAGGGCGACGTGCTGCTGGTGGATCCGGACAGCGAGTACTTCAAGTATCTGCGCGGCAGCACAGCAGAACAGTAAGGCACGGGCCAGGACCAGCAGCAGGATTTCTTGCTGCTGGTCTTTTTCCGTCTGGGGAAACCGCTCGCCGGTGCCGGCAGTGCAGCGGACGCCATTTCGACAGGATTGAATGCAGGATTTGACGAATGACAGCACGGAATCGATGGTTGCTCCCGGAGGGTGTGGAAGAAATTCTGCCCGATGAGGCGTTCAAGCTGGAGACGCTGCGCCGTCGCATCCTGGATCTCTACGCGGGCTGGTCCTATGACCTGGTGATCACTCCGCTCATCGAGTACCTCGATTCTCTGCTGGTGGGCTCGTCCCACGATCTGGATCTGCATACCTTCAAGATCACCGATCAGCTGACTGGTCGGATGATGGGGGTGCGCGCCGATATCACGCCACAGGTCGCGCGGATCGACGCCCATTGCCTCGGGGCTCGTCGGGGAGCAGGGCAGCTTCCCGTGCGCCTGTGCTATGCCGATCATGTCCTGCATACCCTGCCGCGCGGGCTCCTGGCCTCCAGGGTGCCCATCCGGATAGGCGCCGAGATGTTCGGTCATGCCGGCACAGGCTGTGACGTCGAACTGATCTGTCTTATGCATGAGACCTTGCAGGCCTCCTCCATCCAGAATGTGCATCTGGTGCTGGGCCATGTCGGCCTGTTTCGCGGGCTGGTCAAGGCCTGCGGCATGTCGGTGCAGGCCGAGCGCGATCTGTTCGATGCGCTGCAACGCAAGGCTTTCGGTGAGATTGACGAGCTGCTCGCACAGCATGTCTCTGACGCTCGCATGCGCAGCCTGCTGTGGCAGTTGTCGCGTCTCAGTGGCGATGAGAGTGTGCTGGACGATGCATTGCGCGTGTTCAAGGATGCCCCCCAGGATGCCGTGGCGGCTCTGGCCGAGCTGGCCGCCATCGCGAAAGGCGTCAGGCAGCGCCTGCCAGGCGTGTCGCTGGGCTTTGACCTGTGCGAGCTGCGCGGATACGAATACCACACGGGCATCGTCTTCGCCGCTTACACACCGGGATACGGCCGGGCCGTCGCGCAGGGCGGGCGTTACAACGATATCGGAGCCGCATTCGGCAGCGCCCGACCGGCGTCCGGCTTTGACGCTGACCTGAAAGTGCTGGCCCGCCTGAGCACGGAGGCTTTCGTGCGGCGCCTGGCCGTGTCGGCCCCTGCCGACAACGATCCGCAACTGCAGGCACTCATCGCCAGCCTGAGAGCCCAGGGCGAGCGCGTCCTGATGGATCTGACGGATACACCGCCTGCTGCGGAGGAGCTCAGCGCACTTGGATGCGATCGGCGCATCGTCAGACGTGAAGCTCAGTGGCTGGTGCAAAGCGTGAAGTGACAGGTGCCCGTCTCGGGATGAGCCGCCTGTCTCCAATGAAGTTCTTTCAAGAAGAGAAGATCACAAATGGGTAGAAGTGTCGTTGTACTGGGTACGCAATGGGGAGACGAGGGCAAGGGCAAGATCGTGGATCTGCTCACGGAGCAGGCAGCAGTCGTTGCCCGTTTCCAGGGCGGTCACAACGCCGGTCACACCCTGGTCATCAAGGGGGAGAAGACAGTCCTGCACCTGCTGCCTTCTGGCATCCTGCGCGACAACGTCACCTGTGTCATCGGCAATGGTGTCGTTCTCAGCATGGATGCCCTGATGACGGAAATCACCCGTCTCGAGGAGCGCGGCGTGGTGGTGCGGCCCAAGCTCAAGATCAGTGCCTCCTGTCCGCTCATCCTCCCGTCCCATGCCGCGCTCGATCAGGCGCGTGAGAAACGACTCGGCAATGAAAAGATCGGCACCACCGGGCGCGGTATCGGCCCAGCCTATGAAGACAAGGTCGCTCGTCGCGGCCTGCGCGTGGGTGAACTCTTCAATGAGGCGCATTTTGCCGCGCGGCTCAAGGAAGTGCTTGAGTATCACAATTTCATGCTGGCCAACTACTACGGCGTCCAGACCATCGACTTCGAAAGCACTCTGGCCAACACCCTTGCCCTGGGCGAGCAGATCCGGCCCATGGTCAGCGACACGATCGAGATCCTGCACAGTCACCGCAAGGCCAACGACAATATCCTGTTCGAAGGCGCGCAGGGCTCGCTGCTGGACATCGATCACGGCACCTATCCCTTCGTGACCTCGTCCAACACCACGGCAGGGGGAACCGCCACCGGCAGCGGCTTCGGCCCGCTTTACCTGGATTATGTCCTCGGCATCACCAAGGCCTACACCACCCGCGTGGGGTCCGGGCCGTTCCCCACCGAACTTTTCGACGACACGGGAGTCCACCTGGCCACCGTCGGGAAGGAGAAAGGCGCCACTACCGGCCGTGCCCGCCGCTGCGGCTGGTTCGATGCGGCGGCCGTGCGCCTGGCAATCCGCATAAACTCGGTCTCCGGCATCTGCCTGACCAAACTGGATGTGCTGGACGGTCTGGAAACCATCAAGGTCTGCACGGGCTACAAGGGGATCGATGCAGACGCGTCGTCTTACCTCATGAACATGGACAGCTACCAGGATCTGGAGCCCGAGTACGTCGAATTGCCCGGCTGGAGCGAGTCCACGGTCGGCATCAAGAGTCTGGACCAGCTGCCCGCGAATGCGCTGGCCTACATCCGTTACATCGAGAAGATCATTGAGGCGCCTGTGGACATCATTTCGACAGGGCCTGATCGAGAAGAGACCATCATCCTGCGGCATCCCTTTGCCTGATAACCCGGGGAGCTATGCATGGATGCCGGTACCATCAACAATCTGTTCCTAGTCGGCGCCATTCTGGTCGGTTTCAGTGTCCTTGTAAGTTCGTTGTCCTCGCGGCTTGGTATCCCCATTCTGGTCATCTTCCTGGGCGTGGGGATGCTCGCCGGTGAAGACGGTATCGGCGGCATCCTGTTCGATGACTACTCGCTTGCCTACCTCGCCAGCAACCTCGCGCTTGCCATCATCCTGCTCGATGGCGGCATGCGGACGCGCGCCGCGACCTTCCGTGTCGCGCTGGGGCCGGCATTGTCGCTGGCGACAGTCGGGGTTGTGCTCACGGCCGGATTGACCGGCTATGTGGCCGCCTGGCTGTTCGATCTCACGCTGCTGCAGGGGCTGCTGATCGGCTCGATCGTCGGCTCAACCGACGCAGCAGCGGTATTCTCCTTGCTGGGGCAGCGAAGTCTGAACGAGCGTGTGGGTGCGACGCTGGAGATCGAGTCCGGCAGCAACGACCCGATGGCTGTATTTCTCACGGTCACCCTCATTGAGTTGCTGGCGTCCGGTGAGACGAACATCGGATTCGCGTTTCTGTTGAGTCTGCTGCAACAGATGGGCCTGGGGGTCATCATCGGTTTTGGAGGCGGCTGGCTGTTGTGGCGATTGATCAATCGCAGTGTGCTGGCCAGTGGCCTATATCCCTTGCTGGCGTTAAGCGGTGGCCTGTTGCTTTTCGCCTTCACCAACATGCTCGGCGGCAGCGGGATTCTCGCCATTTATCTGTGTGGGCTGTTGTTGGGTAATCGCCCGATTCGCGGTCGCTCGTCCATACTTTCCGTTTTCGACGGCCTTGCCTGGATGAGCCAGATCGGAATGTTCCTTGTGCTGGGGCTGCTGCTCACACCCTCCGAGCTGGCGCCTATTGCAGTGCCCGGTCTGCTGCTTGCGTTGTGGATGATCGTCGTCGCGCGGCCTGCGGCCGTGTGGATCAGCCTGGCTTTCTTCAGCCGTTTCAAGACACGCGAGCGCTGGTTCATTTCCTGGGTGGGGCTGCGCGGCGCTGTGCCCGTGATTCTTGCCGTTTACCCAATCATGGCCGGGCTTCCGCAGTCACAGCTGTATTTCAATCTGGCCTTCTTCGTGGTGCTGGTGTCACTGATCCTGCAGGGAAGTTCGTTGCCTCTGGCCACCCGCCTCGCTCGTGTGGAAGTGCCACCGCAGCCGTCGCCCATTGCGCGAACAGGCCTGGAGATTCACCCGACGAGCCAGTGGGAAATGTTCGTCTACAAGCTGGGTGCGGAAAAGTGGTGCATCAACACCGAGCTGCGACGTCTGCACATGCCGGAGGGAACGCGGATTGCGGCCCTGTTCCGCGGCAGGGAATTGCTCCACCCCAGCGGCAGCACGAAGCTCATGGCGGACGATATTCTCTGTATCATCGGGCACGAGCATGACCTGCCAGAACTCGGCAAGCTGTTCAGTCAGGCACCGGTCTCCAATATGGACAACTGGTTCTTTGGCGATTTCATACTGGACGCCAATGCCCGATTGGTGGATCTTGCCCCGGTCTACGGCTTGTCTCTCGAGGGTTGCCGCACTGATGCCACCATCGGTGAATTCTTCGCCGAGAAAATGGGCAGCAAGCCGGTGGTCGGTGACCAGATCGAGTGGCAGGGCTTCTACTGGACGGTCGCCGCTGCAGAGCAGGGGCATATCCTGAAACTAGGCTTGAAAGTCGCTCACAAGGCGGAGTGAGGGGCACGATCTTCGCCGCTGGATTACTCATGAACATCACAACAAGAAGGAGTCACGCATGTACACCTCATCTCGAATGAAACGGCTGGCCAGCCTGCTGTTTGCCGGCATTCTGCTGGCCGCCAGTGCCCAGTTGCACGCGCAGGGGCAGACACCCCCGACCGAGGCGCCGGCCGACTGGGGGCCGCTGTCCTCCACGCTGGAGGAAATCCCGT
Source organism: Gammaproteobacteria bacterium (assembly GCA_030832825.1). Taxonomy (GTDB): domain Bacteria; phylum Pseudomonadota; class Gammaproteobacteria; order Pseudomonadales; family Pseudohongiellaceae; genus UBA5078. Next base: position 30,170 of record JAURIJ010000003.1, on the reverse strand, counting down.
ATCCGCATCCGGTGCATTACCTGGATGTGCAGCATTTCGGTCAGGATGGTCGCATGGCCTACATGGACGTCGCCCCGACGGGAACCCCGAATGGCCAGACTGCCATGCTGTTCCACGGCATGAACTTCGCCGGCAAGGGCTTCGAGGTGACGATCACGGCTCTGAGCGAGGCGGGCTTCCGCGTGCTGGTGCCGGATCGCATTGGCTACGGACGCTCCTCCAAACTCGATATTCCCTACAACCTGCATATCTTCGCTCTGGACTCCAAGCGTCTGCTGGACCACGTGGGCGTGGAGAAGGCCGCCATCGTGGGGCACTCGATGGGGGGCATGGTGGCGAGCCGTTTCGCCATGACCTATCCTGAAGTCACCACGCATGTTGCGCTGGTGAACCAGATCGGTCTTACCGATCAGCGTCAGGGGCGTCCATGGAGGGATTTCGAGGAGCTGTATCAGGCCACACTCACGAACACCACCTACCAGAGCATTCTGCGCAACCACATGAGCTACTACCCGACCTGGGACAACAAGTACCTCGAGTGGGTGCGGTACCAGTACGGACAGACCCTGATTGCCGAGTGGCCTCTGCTGGCGCGCATTCGCACCTGGCAGCAGCAGATTCTGTTCCTCGACCCCGTCGTGTATGACTGGCAGTACATTCAGGCAAAGTCGCTGGTGATCGGTGGTGCCCAGGACAATCTGACGCCCAACTACGCCGAACTGGCGCGTCATGTGTCTGAAACGATTCCCAATGCCGAGCTGATTCTCTACCCCGGCATCGGACACAATCCGCACTTCGAGATTCCGGAGCAGTATCACGCCGACCTGATTCGCTTCCTGCGCTCAGAGCCGTTGCCGCCTCCGGCGGACTGAGCAAATGTCACATATTGCCAAACCTTTCGCCTGATTCAGGATGGACTTGGACGGCCCGGGCTTTTATGCTTGGGCCGTTTAAGCAGGTGGACCAAACCACCTGAAAAATCAGACTTTCGCGGGGGTTGCAATGCACAAGTACATTCACGGTTTACTGCTCGGATTCTCCATCGCTGGGGTCGTTGCTCCAGTCAGCCTGCAGGCTCAGACCCCGGGTTACATGGAAGCCCGTTTCCCTCAACTGGCCCAGTACCTGAATGCTTCCGAGGTGCTCCAGGCTGCCGTGTTCGACGAGATCGTTGTCAGCAACGAATCTCCCGAGTCGCAGTTTGGCAAGACGCTGCTGATGGAAGAGATCGTAGAGTTGTCACAGGCCGAGTTCTCGCACTACCACACAGCGACCAACCACATGGCCATGCTTGGCCCGTTCCGAGTGTTCGAGACGCGGGCCACGCCCGGTCTGCAGTCCATGATTCGCGACGAATTCGATGACCAGGAAGTGGCGAGTGTGCTGTCCGCGAATGGCAGCATCCCGCCGATCGCTGTGGATGTGCTGGAGCGTGGTCGTCAGTTCGGCATCACCCTGCTGGACATCTATCTCGACAACAACGTGCTCGACAAGCACAGCGCTGTTGAGCAGGCTCTGCAGGAATACCTGAGCAATGACGCACTGTCTGTTGCCGCGCTGCCCAAATCGCCGGATCTGCTGTCCAAGCACCCCTATGCCTACGCTTTCCGTGTGGGCTTCCCGCAACTCAGTGGCATGACATGGGCCTCACAGTGGCTGCAGATCGCTGCCCTGGAAGCAACCATCCTCGCCGGCAATGACGCGGATCTGGAAGCCGGTATCGCAACAGTGCTGGCGCTTTACGAGGAGAAGGTGTCCCCCACCCACGGCAGCCTGATGGGCTTGCCCACTGACATTCCGACGATGCCTGCCATTGCGCCGAATGTGTACAGCTTCCACCCCGGCGCCGCCTATGTGCTGGACAATATTTCCTTGCTGAAAGTGGTGATTGGCGACCTCCTGGCGCATCCGGATGTGCCCGATCGCGCCGCGGCTATCGAGGCTGCCGTTGCCAATTACACCGACAAGACCAGTAACCTCGACGACGAGATGAAGTATCTCGAGTTCGTTCTGCGTGGGGGCATCTTCAACCAGGGCGGTCCTGCTCTGGGCGGTTTGGCTCAGTCCGAGCGCAATCGCGGCCGTTCCGCCACTCAGCACGTGAGCAACTACCCGATGCGTTGAGCCCTTGAGCGCAGCGTTCGAGTGAATGAAGAGGTGAAGTGTCATGAATAAGGTTCATGCGTCCTGTCTGGGCGCGTTTCTGGCGCTGGCATCCGGGACTGCGAGCGCTGCGCTCGACAGGACCGGTGACTTCGCGCTGCTGGACAGTGATGGCGAGTTCCATCAACTGAGCCGCTACCAACATCGCAAGGCCGTCGTCCTCATGTCCTATGCACAGTCCTGCTCTGGCATGGACGCAAGCCTGGCCCGCTATCAGGAGTTGCATTCACGTTACGCCGAGCAGGGCATCGAGTTCCTGCTGCTCGATTCGCATGATCTGGATCGTGCTGCCTTGCGTGAGTTGAACATGCCGCTGCCAATCCTGCAGGACAATGGACAGCTGATTTCCGAAGCGCTAGGCATCACTCAGGCGGGTGACGTTCGGGTGTTGAATCCGGATCGTCTCTCCATGTTTTACGTCGGGGCCGTTGGCGACGAACTCGATAGCAGCTTGTCGGGATTGCTCACCAAGAATCTGCGCGACACGGTCAAGACTGACAACACCTCCGGCTGCGCCATCGACTACCCCGTGCGGGACAGACATGCCGCCGATGTGCCGGATTACGTGACGGAGATCGCCCCGATCATCATCGACAACTGTGCCTCCTGTCACAGGCAGTTCGGCGTTGGGCCCTTTGCGATCGACAAGTATGTGTCCCTGCTGGGCTGGTCGCCGATGATCCGGGAAGTGCTGCTGAACAAGCGCATGCCGCCGGCCCAGATCGATCCCAGCATCGGTCATTCACCCAATGCTCGCTATGTGGCGACGGAAGACATCCAGACGCTGCTGCACTGGTTCAATGCCGGTGCGCCGCGCGGTGAGGGCGCTGATCCTCTGGAGGCGCTCAAGTGGGTGGAGAGCAAGGAGTGGATTCTCGGCGAACCTGACATGGTGGTGAGTGCACCACCGCTGCGGATTCCGCCCGCGGGTATCCTCGACTATGTCTATGCCGACGTGGAGTTGCCCTTCACCGAGGACAAATGGGTTACCGCAGTGCAGTACATGCCGGATGCCACCAGCGCGCTGCACCATCTGATGGGATTCGTCACCGCGCCGGATGAGGACTTCTGGGGCGAAGAGCGCAACAGCAATACCTCGACCCGAACCTTCCTGGACAGCTATGCACCTGGCAAGCCCAGCGCGACCACCTTCACCGAAGGGACTGCAGTCTTAATTCCCAAGGGCCACAAACTGTCGCTGCAATTCCACTTTGTGGGTATTGGTGCCGAGTTGCAGGATGCCACCAAGATCGGGCTGTACTTCTCCGATTCTCCGAATGGTGAAGGGCTGAAGGAGCGGCTGGTTCAGGCGGTATCTGCTCAGCTGGTGCTGCCAGCCAACGAGCATGAGATTCCAGCACATGCGGAGTATGTCTTCGACGAGTCGGTGGTGATCACGGGCGTGCGCGCCAAGATGAACGCGCGAGGCAAGAAGATGAGGTTCAGTATCGAACTACCCGATGGCACGCTGCGAGATCTGTTGAGCGTGCCGGCCTACAACTATGGCTGGCAGCCGCACTATGTCCTGGATGAGCCTGTGACCATTCCGGCAGGCACCAAGGTGCATGTCTCGGGGGCTTTCGACAACTCTATCTCCAATCCCTTCAATCCGGACCCGGACATCGAAGTGCGTACCGGATTGAACAGCACTGATGAGATGTTCACGGGGTATTTCACGTACCACAAGGCGGATTGATCCACTGTCAGGATCTGCAGCCCGATTGCGGCTGCTCTTCCTAAGCGCTGCCGAAACAGAAAGGCCGCGTGTTCGAAGACGAGCACGCGGCCTTTTTCATTCTGATCCCTGATGCGTCGAGCACAAACAAAAAGGGCCATAGATTTTCATCTACGGCCCTTCTTTCATTCAGCAGGTGAGTCGGAACGCCGACTCACCCTTGGCCTCGATTACTCGGCGGCTACTGAACGCTGCTTGGCTGCTTCACGCTCTGCAACGAGTTCGGCATAACCGGCGTCGTCCAGGTGAGTGATCGCGATCCAGGCGTGAGTCATTTCGTCAGCTGTACGGCTGCCCTCTACAACCCAGAAATCAGGATCGGGGTTGTTCGGGTTGTTGGCAGTGTTGTCATACCACTGCTTGATCACCAGCACTGCGCCTGTTGGGAGCAGCGGAGCGACGTCCGGTGCGTACAGGTGGCTGTGGTGCCAAGTGGCGCTCCAGTTGGAGATCTGGCTCAGCTGCTCGGTACGACCAGTAGCCGGGTAGTAGATCTCCAGTGACGCTGCGCGCATACGCAGGTGACCGTGCGGCTGGAAGCTGTCGATACGGACCGGGTGGTCGAATGAGTGGAAGCCCTGAGTCATGGCAGTGCCATTCGGAGGAACAATCAGCTCACCGTGGTTCAGTCTGTACAGTTTCAGATCCTGCTTGTACTTGGCCACTTCTTCGTAGCCTTCCGGGTGCAGCCAGAGACCGATTTCAACAACGTTGTCCTCGATGACTGTACCAGGAGCTGTTGCACCCACACCGCCGGGGAACAGGTGAATGTCCCAGCGAACGCGTGCATTGGCCGGCAGTGTGCGGCACACGCCTTCCGGCATGATCTCGCCCCACTTGCCCATCGCGTACTCTGTCAGCTGACCGAAGTCTTCGTACTCGCCTTCAGCATTCGGGATCTCGATGTCGGAGTTGGCGTGGTGCACAACGGCCTTGGCGCCACCAGCAGGCTTCACTTGAACCGCCTTGATGCAGCGGTCGTGATCCAGACCGGTGTAGACATAGGGGCGGTGCCACATGTCGTTACCCAATGCAGGCACGTCAATTGGCTCGGAGTCCAGAATCAGGTCGGGCTCGCCGAACATGGCGGCGTAAGTCCACTGATCGGGATCAGGCAAGTCAGCCACCGGGTGGCTGCGATCGCCCCAGTCACCTTCGGGGGCACCTTGTGCTACCCAAGTGGTGATTGCTGCGATTTCTTCGTCGGACAGGCGCCAGTCACCCTGCAGGTCCTGGATGCCGATGTGATCGTCATAGGAGTACGGGGGCATTTCCTTGTTGGCAACGCGCATACCGATCAGCGGCGCCCAGGGACGAACCTGTTCGTAGTTGGTCAGCTGCATGGGGCCGACACCGCCTTCGCGGTGGCAGACAACGCAGTTGTCCGTGATGATCTGTGCAACGTGGTCAGCATAGGTCACTTCACCCGAGTCGATTGACAAGGAAGATTGTGCCTGGGCCTGACCTGTGAATCCCAACACTGCAAGGACAGCAAAGCCGAGAGCGGCTTTCCCTGAGCGTTGCTTGTTCCAACACTGCTTGATTTTCATGATCCTCTCCTCGTAAATGGGTGAGCAGTCGCCGCAATCTAAAACTCCTGCGGTCGCTTGTCCACTCTTAGATAATACTTTGTGCAACTATTTGTGACGCACAAATAAAAGCCTGATTTCTCAGGCTTTTATTTGTTTTCTTGCTCTGTTAAACGACTGGGAAAATCTTCTGTCACGGAGTGACGGTAACGCGCTGATAGACGTTTGTCCAGCAGCACTGGTCGGCCTCTGTACTGTCAGTGGCATCCCAGTTGTCGGCCATGGTTCTGATCATGTATTCGCCAGGCTGAGAGAAGGTGGCGATGACGCTTGCGACGCCATTGCCGGCGCTCAGCTGGGTTTCATCCGGGCCGGCCTGCTGTGCGCCACGGGCGCGTGCCAGTTCAGACAATTCGGGCGGTGGCTCGGAAGTGGAATGACGCTCCCAGGTGACCTGGCCTTCGCCCTGGTGCTTGTACCAGGACACGCGGACCGGGATACCCTTGACGTTGCGCGGGTCGGTCATGTCACGTACGGAGGGATCTTCCACGTGCACTGTCAGGGTGACCGGCGAGCCGGCCTTGACAGTCAGGGGCTCGTCGGCGACCAGTCCCATGGGGTCATGACCTTTCGGGCCGTCAGCAGTGAAGGACACAGAAGGAGCGACGGAGCCGGCAGGACGCGGCTTCTTGTCCAGGGTGTAGCCCAGACGGCCACGACGACCCGGCACCTTCAGCTCTTCGTGCTGACCAGTCTTGATGTACCACCAGACTTCGCCATCACGCATGGAGGCAGGCACAGTCACGGTGAACGTACCGGTATTACGGCTGGTTTCAAAACGAGAGGGCTGCATGCCGCTGAACTCAGCGGGCTCGATGCGGTTGTTCGGACCCAGCGGAATCTCGACTGCTTCACCAGTGTTGCGGTTCAGGTAGCCGAAAGAGTAGGTGACGGAGTTGTCTTCGTTTTCGTAGGCGCCTTCGAAGATCGGGATGACCGGAAGGCCGACCGGCGCACGCAGTCCCAGAGGACGCGAAATCGTCGGCAATTGCTGCGCGTGGACAGGCACGATACTGGCTGCGACGAGGATGGCCCCCACCACGAGACCGAATACAGTCCTAAGGTTCTTCTTCATTGAAATTACTCCCATTACCAGTGACATTATTTTATAAGGCTGAAATTCAGGCGCCCAATTGAATCAGGACTTCAGCCTTCCCGCAAGGTCAAACCATTTACTGCTCCGGCCCGTCGTTCTGCCCCCGCAGAAGTTCCCGAAAAGGCCTGATCTGCCGGCCTGCACCCGCACCCACTCCGTGATGCCAGCGCCTGCCTGCCGTCAAGTCAGATCGACATTCCCTGTCGCTCTGAATACTGCTGCACCTTCGCCTCTGCGGGCGAATGGGCGTTCCTGCTGTCCTGCAAAATCCGCCGCGTTTGCACCGGCGAAATGCCGATGAATTTAGCAATAGCCTCACTGTCAATTCAAAGCTCGTGCTTTCGCTAAACGCGCTTTCCCTGATCTATGTCAACTAATCTCACATTGCCTGCCGGCCAGGATGGCTGCCGCTCCCATGCCTCCGGCGGTACACACGGAGATCAATCCGCGCGCACTCGGGTCGGCGTCCAGAAGTTTGCTGAGCGTGGCAATCACACGCGCACCCGTGGCAGCGAAGGGATGTCCCGCGGCCAGCGAACTGCCTTTGACGTTGAGTCTGCTGCGATCAATGCGACCCATCGCGGCGTCGCGCCCCAGCACGCCCCTGCAGTAGTCCTCGCTTTCCCACGCCTTGAGGGTGCACAGCACCTGCGCGGCGAAGGCTTCGTGAATCTCATAGTAATCAAAGTCCTGCAACGTTAGACCGGTGCTGTGCAGCAGCTCGCTCACGGCAATGGTTGGCGCCATCAGCAAGCCTTCCCCGTTGACGTAATCCACGGCTGACGTGCGTGCGTGCAGCAGCCAGGCCTGCACAGGAAGATCGTGCTTGCGGGCGTAGTCCTCGCTGGCCAGGAACACGGCGGCAGCGCCATCCGTCAGTGGTGTGCTGTTGCCGGCGGTCAGCGTGCCGCTGCCGCTGCGGTCGAAAGCCGGCTTCAGGCTTGCCAGCTTTTCCAGAGTGCTGTCCGCGCGCAGATTGTTGTCGCGTGCCACGCCGTGATAGGGCGTCACCAGCGCGTCGAAGAAGCCGTCGCTCCATGCCGCGGCGGCCTTGAGATGGCTGGCGAGTGCCAGCTGGTCCTGCTCCTCGCGGCTGATGCCCCACTGGCGGGCCATCAACTCGCAATGTTCTCCCATGGACAGTCGCGTGCGCGGCTCGGCATTGCCGGGTGCCTGCGGCGCCAGTTCGCTCAGACGAAAGCCCTTGAAGGCGCGCAGGCGTGACTTCAGGTCGCGGGCCTGACTCAGAGCCACCAGGCGGCGGGCGAAACGGTGCTGGAACACAAGGGGCACATCGCTGGTGGTGTCCGTGCCGGCAGCAATGGCGCAGTCGATCTGCCCGCTGGCAATGCGGGCGCCGAGCAGCATGGCGGCGTGCAGCGACGTGCCGCAGGCCATCTGCAGCGTGGTGCCTGGCGTGCGCGGCGACAAGCCGGAACTCAACACGGCTTCGCGTGCCAGATTCCAGTCCCGTGAGTGCGTGGTGACGGCGCCGGCGATCACGTCATCGACCTTGCGACCCGCCAGGTTGAACTGTTTCACCAGCGCCTGCAGTGTGTCGGCGAGCATGTCCAGATTGCTCAGGTCGGCATAGGCCGTGTTCGAGCGACAGAACGGGATTCGAGTTCCCCCGATGATGGCGACGCGGCGCAGGGTGTTCATGTCAGTCCGCTCCCGTCTGTGCTGTGGACACGGTGTTCTTCAGGTAATGCAGGGGACCACCCCGGAAGGGCGCAAAACCGGTACCGAAGATCATGCCGGCATCCAGCAGGTCGGCGTCGGCAACGATCCCGTCGCGCAGGGCGGCTTCGCATTCCGCGGTATACACCCGAATCAGTCGCTCGCCGAGTGTGGTGAGGTCATGGCCGACCGCCTTCTCACGCAGCTTGGCAGGCTTGTCCTTCGTCCATGCATAGAAGCCTCTGCCCGATTTGCGACCGAGATGGCCCGCCTTGACCAGCTCACGCAGGGCGTCAGTGGCCTTCGCCACGCGGGCATCGGCGCCATTCTGCAGAGTGCCGGTCACCATGAGGCAGACGTCCAGTCCCACGGTGTCCGCCAGTTCCACCGGACCCATGGGCATGCCGAAGTGCTCGGCGGCGGCGTCGATCGCTTCCAGCGCAATGCCCTCGGCGTGCATGACCATGGCCTCAAGCATGTAAGGGGCCAGAATGCGGTTGACCAGAAAGCCCGGACTGCTCTTGACCGGCAGCGGGTAGCGATTGATCTGGCCGCAGAAAGCCGCCCCTCGGCGCAGGGCTTCCTCGTTGCTGCGCTCGCCCCGCACCACCTCCACCAGCGGCATCTTGGCCACGGGATTGAAGAAGTGCAGTCCGATCAGGCGCGAAGGGTCCTGCAGTGCGGAGGCAATGGCTTCGAGCGCAATGGAGGAGGTGTTGGTGGCAAGAATGGCATCGGGACGCAGCCGGGGCTCGAGCTCGGCAAGCAGGGCCTGCTTGGCATCGAGACGCTCGACGATCACTTCGATCACGACGTCCGCCTTGCTCACCCCGCTGCCTTCGACATCCGGCTGCAGGCGTGCCAGTGCGGACTTCACTGCCGCTGGCTCGAGGCGCTTCTTGCGGAACAGGGTTTCGGCACGCTTCAGGGCGGGCTCGATGTATTTCATCTCACGGTCCTGCAGCGTCACCTCGAGGCCCTGCAGCACACACCAGGCAGCGATGTCGCCGCCCATGACGCCAGCGCCGACCACATGCACACGCCGCGCACGGAACTCGCTCTGCCGGCCCTCGCGCTTGAGTCGATCCATCAGGCCGAAGACGCGGCGCAGGCCGACTGCCTGAGGGGTCACCATCAATTGCCCGACTGCCTCGGCCTCGGCGGTCATCATGGCGACACGGTCGCCGCCGCAGCGCTCGAAGGTGTCGATCAGGCGATACGGCGCGGGGTAGTGCTCGGCCCGTGCACGCGTGGCTGTCTGCTTGCGCATCTGCTGCGCCAGCAGGCGACGGGCCGGGGTGAGATTGCTGAGGCGGGCCAGCAGACCCGGGCCGCGGCTGCGCCGCTTGCTGAGGATGGCGCGCCGCGCCGCCCAGTAGAGTTCTTCGTGCCGCCCGATGACTTCATCCACCAGACCCACCGCGCGGGCCTGCCTGGCACTGAGCTGGCGGGCGGTGAGCATTAGTTCCATCGCCTTCATGCCGCCGATCAGGCTTACCGAGCGCGCCGAGCCACCGAAGCCAGGGAAAATGCCCAGCTGCACTTCCGGGAAGCCGATGCGCGTGGCGGGAATGTCGCGTGCGATACGGTAGTGGCAGGCCAGGGCAAGTTCCAGTCCACCGCCCAGGCAGTAACCTTCGAAGGCCGCCACGGTGGGGCAGCGCAGGGCTTCGAGGCGGGAGAAGAGGGCATGCACATTGCGAATGGAGGCGGTGACGGCAGCGGCATCGGTGAAATTGCCGAATTCGCGGATATCGGCGCCCAGCACAAAACCGGTGGTCTTTCCCGAGAGAATTGCCAGCCCGGCAGGCAGATTGCGCTCGGCACTGGCGATGATGGTCTCCAGCTCCTTCAGCACCTGGGACGACAAGGCGTTCACCGACTCGCCCTGACGGTCCAGGAACAGCCAGAGAATATCGTCGCTATCGCGCTTGAGGCGCCAGTGCTGACAGTGGGGAAGCTGATCTTTCATAAACAGATTCTGCTCGATGATCACGCTGGACCGCGCCCCGGACACAGGGACTCAGAGGAGGGCGGCCGGGTGACGTGGGGAGGGATTCAAACACCTTTCCCTGGGCATGACAACCGCGAAAATGTGGGGAAGTGTTACATCAGGTAACACGATTGATGCACTTCAGACGAGCGGGGAAGTCGGCCTCAGCAGATGAAAAGGCAGACTCACATGGCAGCGGGTTCCACGCTGCAATTCGCCCTGCCAGAGCACCCGCGCGCCGATTTCCGCGGCCCGTGTCTCGATGTTGTGCAGACCGTTGCCTTGCACGGCGTGACGCTGGAACCCCAGCCCGTTGTCCTCGATCAGGATGTTCCACTGCGTCGGCAGGAACTCGACCTGCACCCGCACCTGTTCGGCGCTGGCATGGCGGATGATGTTGCTGACCAGCTCCTTGAGGATCAAGTGAAGATTGAAGCTGCTGAGCGATGTGTTGCCCGTATTGGATCTCGAGACGGTTTGCCGCAGATCTTTCATTTTAGTGCATGCCATTTCGAGTCCCATTGACAGGGCTGGCGAGGCGGATTCGCTTTGCTATGATGCGGCTATCTTCCTTCACCGGTTCGACTCCATGCGCCTGCTGTCCTTCCTGCTGCTGAGTATCGTGCTGAGCGCCTGTGCCCAGCGCCCGGACCTGCTGGCGTGGCCGGCCGATCTGCCGTCGCAGGCGCATTTCCGGCGCCTCTACGTGGCAGACATTCCCAATCAGGCGCTGCAGACGCAGCAGCAATACCTGGAGTGGGTGCTGCGCTTCTACGAAGGCTCGGAGTTCATGGCGCTGGGCTGGAATGCCATCGTCGAAGCGGTGCTGGTGGACTTGTCGGATGCGCAGCGCAGGCAGCTGTCGGCGGAGCTCGACGCCCTCGGCAAGGCCATTTCGGGGGAATGGGCGAAGGACAATCAGGTGCGGCGCATCGACACGGCCATGCTGAGCCTGTGGGGGAATGTGATGCAGGCGGATTTCGCCCCGGACTATCGCCTGGCCGCAGTGGCCATGATCCGCCACGACGTCAGCGAACTGCTCGGCGCCCGGCTGGCACCCGAGCATGTCCACGAGCAGCGCTATGCGCTGGCCCTGGGCGTCTCACTGGAGCCATGAGCCGCTGCCCGGCAGCCCTTCCCGCGCGAAACGCCGCAGCTCGGCGATCGCATCGCGATCATTCTGCAGATAGGCCTCCTTGAGAAAGCTGTCGACATCCAGTCCTCCCGGCTCATTGCCTGAGTCGCGGCAATAGTAGAAGCGCACCACCAGGTGTCCTGGTGCCGGCTCCTCGATGCGGGTGATGCTGTGCGCGAACATCTGCCCGGACAAGGCGTCGGTGCGCGTCTCGATTTCCTCTTCCGGGCGCAGGCTCACCACATCACGCAGGCTGTCTTCGCCGAACCGCAGGTGGCGGACGAACTCCGTGGCGCTGAGCTGTTCCAGCGTCGTGCTCAGGCTCGGGTTGAAATGGCCCGGGTAGCGGGTGCGAAACAGCAGGCCCTCCCACAATTGGGTTCGCGTCATCGTCGCCAGCTGCGGCTGCCGGGGGTCGTTGACCTGGATGATGTGTTCGAATTCGAGCCGTGCCATCGGGACCTCATGCGTCAGTGAATACGGGCATCGCGCCCATCTCCCATAGTATGACCGTGGCCGCGAGCAGGGCAACGGTGAGCACCAGGCCGACGGCGACGGTGGCGCTGGCGAACAGGAACCCCCTCTCGCGCGGCATGTCGTAGACGATGGGGATGCCGATGTAGAGCAAGTAAAGCGTGTAGGCCCCTGCCGCAGTGCCCAGCAGCATGTCCAGCCACAGGACCGGGTAAAGGCCGGTCAGTCCTGTGAGGAACAGCGGCGTGCACATGTAGGCCGCCACCCCGATGCCATGGGCCATGTCATTGTTGCGGGCGTCGTAGGTCTTCGCCATCCAGTGGATCATGTAGCCGAGAAAGCACACGCAGCACAGGATTGCCACGTAGAACAGGGCCATGATCTGGGCCGCCGAGCCCGAGGTCAGCACGATGGTGCGATCACCGATCTGCCAGCCGATGCGCGACGCCCCGAACCACCAGGCCAGCGGCGGCAGCAGGGCGATCCAGACCAGGAACTGCAGGTAATGCCCGGCGATGCTGGCGTTGGCATCGCGAATGCGTGCCCACTCCAGCCGCGGGGAGCCTAGTATGCCGAGGATGTGCTTCATGTCGTTCTCCTGATCGGCGCAGCCGTCTGCGCTCTTGTGCTGTTGTTCGATGGCCGGGCGCGTGCCCGGGTCCTGCGTGAATCAGTGTGCGTGTGGCGCCGGCATGAACAGCATGCCCAGGGTCACGAGTCCCATGCCGATCATGGCCGCCCCGGCCAGCTGGCGCAGCAGGGCATTGCCCGTGAGTCGCCGGGCGCTGCCCAGCAGGCCGCCCGCCGTGATCACGAAGGGCATGGTGCCCAGGCCGAAGCTGGCCATGAGCAGGCCCCCCTCCAGCAGACTGGCCTTGGCCAGCGCCAGCCCCAGCATGCTGTACACAATGCCGCAGGGCAGCAGCCCCCAGGCCATGCCTGCCAGCAGGCGATGGCCCGCCCGTTCCAGGCGCAGGCTCCCCGCGCGACGCAACAGAGGTTGCCAGAGCTGGGCGCCGGCATGTTCCAGCCGGCTGATGCCGCGCCACCAGCCGGCAATGTAAAGGCCGATGCCGATCATCAGCAGGGCACTAAGCCCGCGCAGCACCATGCCCGGGCCTGCGAGTCCGCCGGAGAGCGCCAGGCCGCCGAGTCCGGCCACGCTGCCCAGCGCCACATAGGCCAGCAGCTTGCCGCTGCCGAACTGCAGGATGGCCCCGATGGGCACAGCGGCGGCGCCCTGCCGCTGGCTGCCTGCGAGCAGGGCGCCCAGCACGCTTCCACACATGCCGGCGCAGTGCGGGGTGCTCAGCAGTCCCAGCGAGAATGCCAGCAGGTAATCGTTCATCGGGGCTCGTCCTCCGCGCGCGGCTCGGTGCCGGACGTGTCCTGCTTGCGGCGCTGATCCGGATCCTCGAACAGGATCGACCAGGCCTGCCTGTCCAGATCATCGAACTGCTCGTTGCGAGTGGACCACACAAAGGCCCAGAGCGAGAGCAGCACCAGCACCACGGTCACGGGGATCAGCACCAGGAACAGTTCCATGTCAGCCCTCCATCCGGCGCAGCCTGCCGGCGTTGAACACCACCAGCAGGGAGGACAGGCTCATGCCGATGGCCGCCAGCCAGGGCGGCAGCAGACCCGCCAGCGCCAGCGGGATGGCAGAGAGGTTGTAGAGCAGTGACCACAGCAGATTCTGGCGAATGATGCGCCGCGCGCGCCGGGCATAGCGCAGCACGGCCGGCAGCCCAAGCAGTGCCGGGGTCACCAGGGTGGCGTCGGCGCTGTTCTGTACCAGCACGTCGCGCGGGCTGATGGCAATCGAGCACGCAGCCGCTGCCATGGCGCCGGCGTCGTTGATGCCATCGCCCACCATCATCACGGTGCCACGCTCGCCCTCGGTACGCACGGCCGCAATCTTTTGCGCCGGGCTCATGCCTGTCCGGACTTCATCGAGCGGCAGTGACTGAGCCAGGCGCAGACCACCGGGGGATGGATCTCCGCTGTAGAGAGTGGTGCACAGGCCGTCGTGCCGAAGCGCCTCGAGCATGGCGGCGGCGTCCGGGCGCAGGGTGTCCTGCAGGCCGATCCAGGCCAGGGGGCCGGGGCCGCAGAGCAGAATCCAGAGGCCGTCCTCGTCGGGCGGCGTGAGTGCCGGCTCGCTCAGGCAGGCGAAGGCGCTCTGACCAAGGCGGCAGGCGTGGCCATCGATGGTCCCGCTCACCCCGCCGCCAGGCACGACGTCCACGTCGCTGGCGACCAGCGTCGTGGGGGTGGCGAACGCGCGTGCGATGGGGTGCTCGCTGTGACGCTCAAGGGCCGTCGCCAGCGCCAGACATTCCTCTGCGCTGCGCTCGCCAAGAGGGATGACGGACTGCACCTGCAGCTGGGCCTCGGTGAGTGTGCCTGTCTTGTCGAAGGCGACGGTCGTGGTCGCTGCCGCACGTTCCAGAAACGCGCCATTGCGGATGAGCACGCCATGGCGGCGCAGCGTCGTGGTGGCCACGGTGATGGCGACGGGCGTGGCCAGCGACAGCGCACAGGGGCAGGCCACCACCAGCACAGTCAGTGCGATCACCCACGCGTCCGGGCTGCCGGCCAGATGCCAGGCCACACCGGCACCGGCCGCCAGCACCAGGACGGTGCCGATGAACCAGCCTGCCGCGCGATCGGCCAGCAGGGACCAGCGCGGGCGATAGGCCATGGCGGCATCCTGCAGGCGGGCCAACCGGGTGATCCGGTAGTCCTGCGGCGCACTGGCCGCCTGCACCAGAAGCGTGCCGTCGTGATTGAGTGCGCCGGCCAGCACCCGGGCACCGGCGGTTCGCAGCACGGGCAAGGGCTCGCCGGTGAAGGCGGCCTCGCTGATGCTGGCACTGCCTTCCAGCAGCACGCCGTCGGCCGGGAGGGTCTCGCCCGGCAGCACCTGCAGCACATCGCCCGCCACGATCTCGTGCATCGGCACCGTGGCGAACTCGGCGTCATTGCCGGCCGCGCGTCGTCGTGCCGTGGTGGGCAGCAGGCGCAGCAGATGGTCGGCGTTGTCCTCGAAGTGCTCGCGCGACAGGAGTTCGACATGGCGGCCGAGCAGCAACAGGAAGGCGAACATGCAGGCCGTGTCGAAATAGACGGCACTGCCGAAGCTCAGCGTGTTGTAGACGCTGAGCACCCAGGCCGCGAGGATGGCCAGCGACACCGGCAGATCCATGCCCAGCTGGCGATGACGCAGAGCCTGCCAGGCGCCACGGTGAAACGGTGCGGCACTGTAGAACACCACGGGTGTGCTCAGCGCCAGCGAGGCCCAGCGCAGCAGGCTTTCGTAGAGCGGGTCCATGCCGCTGGCGGGGTTTTGCGCCGTGGGCGGCCCGGCCAGATAGGACGCCAGCGCGAACATCATCACCGGCATCATGCACAGCCCGGCCACGCCCAGGCGCAGCAGCTGAGCCCGGCGCAGGGCCTTGCCCGCCTCGCGGCCGGCATCGGGCAGATCGGGCACGGGGCTGTAGCCCAGCTGCTCGATCAGGTTGACGAGTGCCGGCAGGCGGGAGCTGTCGTTAAAGCGCAGCTGCAGGCGTCGTCGCGCGAAATTCACCTTCACCTCCTGCACGCCATCCTGGCGCCCCAGCACCTGCTCCAGAAGCCAGACGCAGGCCACGCAGCGCAGGTCGGGGATCAGCAGGTGCAGCGTGACGCCCTCCGGGGTATGCGCGACGGCGGGCAGGAAGTCCTGCACCGCGCGGGCCTTGCGCTGTGAGCTTGCCGGGAGGGAGGTATCGCAACTGGCGCGATAGTCGTAGAAGGCATTGAGTGACAGTGTGTCGATGAGCCGCGCGGCGCCCGCACAGCCCTGGCAGCAGAAGCTGTGCAGGGTGCCGCCGATCAGCGCCTCGCAGCGCTCGGCTTCGGACACAGGCGCCTGGCAGTGGTGGCACAGGCTTGTGCGGACCTTGTCGAGCATCAGAACCTCACTGTCGCCACCGGGGTGACGACGCGCTGGCGCAGGCGCCAGTCATTGTCGGCCCCGCGCAATTCCAGATACCACACACCTTCGCTGCCAAGTCGCTGCGCCAGCGCCGGGTCGGGATTCTGGAACAGGGTCCCCCCTTGCGGCTGAAACAGGAAAGCCTGGTCTGCCTGGCTGTCTGTGACATGAAACAGGAACAGCTGCAGCACAGGCTCCTGCGTGCCGGTGAGCGTCAGGCGTGCGCCCTGCTCGTCCAGTGTCAGACTGGCGGCGATGCCCAGCGCGTGGGCAGTATCGTCCAGCGCCCGCAGCTGATTGATGGCCTGGCCGTCGCGGTAATAGGTGTCCACGACCACATCATCCGGGAAATACAGTGCCGTCACGAACATGAAGACGCCGAACAGCACCGCGGCGAAGGGCTCCAGCATCAGCACCCAGGGCCAGCGGTGGCGATACCAGGGCAGCGCCGTGTGGGAGTGTGCGACTGCCTGCATTGAGTCTGTTCTGGAATGCATGGGAATTCCTCAGCGGGCCAGGGGTCGGGGGCCGAAATAGCGACTGGGCGTGCTCACCCTCAGCAGGTCTGCACCCTGCGCGGGGGCGGATTCCAGCACGAAATCGAAGGCTGTGTTGAAGTCGGCGAGCTGATCCGGGTCGACCTGCACACGCACCACCGCTTCGACGATCTCGCCTGCCGGTACGCTCACGGGGGCGTCCGGTATCAGTCGCGGGGAAGGCAGCCCGTCCACCTGCAGCGTGTAAGTCTGTTCCGTGCGTTGCATGTTGATGATCTTCAGCGTGAAGACGTTCTCGATCAGGCCGCCGGCTACCGGCTGGTAGAGCTGGCCGCGATCGCGCATCACATCCAGACGCAGGGGCGTGCGGGTGAACAGCACCCCGGCAAACAGCAGCAGCATCACCAGCAGGGCCACGCCGTAGCCGAGCAGTCGCGGACGCTTCCACGTCCAGCTGCCCCCGGCCAGCTTGTGCTGCGTGGTGTAGGACACCAGGCCGCGGGGGTAGCCCATCTTGTCCATCACCGAATCGCAGGCGTCGATGCAGTGAGCGCAGCCGATGCATTCGTACTGCAGCCCGTCGCGGATGTCGATGCCGGTCGGGCACACCTGCACGCACATGGTGCAGTCGATGCAGTCGCCAAGGCCGGCCGCCTTGTGGTCGGTGTTGCGACGTCGCGAGCCGCGCTGCTCGCCGCGCGCGGTGTCGTAGGAAATGATCAGCGTGTCCTGATCGAACATGGCCGACTGGAAGCGCGCATAGGGACACATGTAGATGCAGACATGCTCGCGCAGCCAGCCCGCATTGATGTAGGTGGCGAGGGTGAAGAACAGGGACCAGGAACTCGCGGTCAGCGGCAGTTGCCAGGCCAGTGCTTCGCCGAGCAGCTCGCGGATGCCGTAGAAGTAGCCGATGAACGTGACCCCCGTCAGCGCCGCAAAGCCCAGCCACATGCCATGCTTGAGTCCGCGTTTCCAGACCTTGTTCCAGCCTGCGCGGTTGCGCCCCTCGGGCTTGAAGAAGGAAGGCGTACTGTCCAGCGCGATGCGCTGATGCCTTTCGCCTTCGGTGATCTGCTCGGCCCACATGAAGATGGCCGTCCAGATCGTCTGCGGGCAGGTATACCCGCACCAGACCCGGCCCAGCAGATTGGTGACGAAGAACAGGGCGAAGGCGGCAATCGCCAGCGTCCACATCAGCAGCACGAAGTCCTGCGGCCACAGGGTCAGCCAGAAGATGTGGAACTTGCGCTCGGGCAGATCGAAGAGGATGGCCTGCCTGCCGTCGATCTGCAGCCAGGGCGCCAGGAAGTAGCCCAGCAGCAGGGGCCAGCCGGTGTACTGCCGGATGGTCTGGAACAGGCCTTCCATCTTGCGGATGTAGATCTTTTCCTTATTCTCGTAAAGATTGAAGACGCGGGAATCCACGTCTTCGGAAGCGATCTGCTGCGCAGGAATCCTGTCCATGGCGGACCTATTGGCTGCTCAGGCTGCGAACATACGCCGCGAGAATGTGCACTTTCTCCTCACCCAAGCGTTCGGCGAAGGCCGGCATCTGCCCGTTGCGGCCGTGGCGGATGATGTCCTCGATGCGCAGGCGTGAGTTGCCGTACAGCCAGCGCTCGTTGTTCAGGCCCGGCGCGCCCATCATGGGCTGGCCGCTGCCGTCCGGGCCGTGGCAGGCGGCACAGAACATGGTGTAGCGCTCCTGTCCGGCGTCCGCCAGTGTGGCATCCACCTCGCGCCCGGCGAGCTGCTCGACGTATTCCGCCACCTCGGTCACGCCCTGATCCTGCAGCGCGGGCTCCCAGGCGGGCATCATCGCTTGGCGCCCCTGCATGATCGTGGTCTTGATCTGCTCGGCGCTGCCGCCCCAGTGCCATTCGGCGTCCGTCAGATTGGGAAAGCCGTCGCTGCCGGTGCCCGCAGCGCCATGACAGACGGCGCAGTTGGTGGCGAACAGGCGCCGGCCCATGCGCATGGCCGTCACATCGTGCATCAGTTCATCGACCGGCACGCCAAGGTACTGGGCGAACTGCGGGCTGTAACGCTCGTCGGCGGCGTCCTGGGAGGCTTCGAGTGCGCCGACCTGGGACCAGCCCCCGAAACCCGCGAAGTTGCCGAGGCCCGGGTAGTACAGCAGATAGCCGATGCCGAACACGATGGTGATGATGAAGCCCCAGAACCACCACGCCGGCAGCGGATTGTCGTACTCCTCGATGCCGTCGTAATTGTGGCCGGTGGTGCGCCCTGGATTCCGGGTGCTGCGGTTCAGGTAAAGGATCAGGAAAAAGGCCAGCAGCGACCCGAAAGTGCCGATGATGATGAACCCGCTGGAAAGACTACTCATGCTTGTTCTCCTGCACTTCCTCGTCGTCAAACGGCAGCTGCGCTGCCTCGTCAAACTGCTTGCGTCGGCTGGGGCCGCAGGCCCACCAGACCACTCCCGCGAAGGCCACGGCACACAGCACGGTGGCCAGACTGCGCATGTCGGTGATGTCCATGGTCAGCGCCTCTCTGTGATCAGGGTGCCGAGCTGTTGCAGATAGGCAATCACGGCATCGGCTTCCATCAGGCCGTCCAGGCCCGCGCCGGCAGTGGCGATGTCCTCGTCGGTGTAGGGCACACCCACGGCGCGCAGGGCGGTAAGCTTCTTCGGCAACACCTCGGTGTCGATGGGCGTGTCGAACAGCCAGGGGTAGGCCGGCATGTTGGAGCCGGGCACCACGGAGCGCGGATCGAGCAGGTGTGCGCGATGCCAGTCGTCACTGTAGAGCCCGCCCACGCGGGCAAGATCGGGGCCGGTGCGCTTGGAGCCGAACACGAAGGGGTGGTCGTAAACCAGCTCGCCCGCCACCGAATAGTGGCCGTAGCGTTCCACTTCGGCGCGCAGCGGGCGGATCATCTGGGAATGGCAGACGGTGCAGCCTTCGCGGATGTAGATGTCGCGGCCGGTCAGCTGCAGCGGGGTAAGCGGCTTGAGTCCTTCGATGGGCTCCGTGACCGTCTTCTGTGACATCAAAGGCACGATCTCGACGATACCCCCGAAGCTCACTGCGAGGACGATCAGCACGATCATCAAGGCCAGATTCTTCTCGATGAATTCGTTCATGCCAGCGCCTCCCGTGCCGGAGCCGATTCACTGTCCGGGCTGATGCCCGCGGCCAGCGCCTGCTCGCGTGTCTTCCAGATGTTCCAGGCCATCACCAGCATGCCGGCGAAGAAGATGCCGCCGCCGATGAAGCGCACCACATAGCCGGCGTAGCTGGCCTCGACGGACTCGATGAAGCTGTAGGTCAGCGTGCCGTCACTGTTCACGGCGCGCCACATCAGCCCCTGCATGAGGCCGTTCACCCACATGGAGACGATGTAGAGCACCGTGCCGATGGTGGACAGCCAGAAGTGCAGGTCGATCAGCTTGACGCTGTACATCTCGCCCGCCTTGCGGCCGTACATCAGCGGAATCAGGTGGTAGACCGCACCAATCGAGATCATGGCGACCCATCCCAGTGCACCGGAATGCACATGGCCGATGGTCCAGTCGGTGTAGTGGGACAGGGCATTCACCGACTTGATGGACATCATCGGGCCCTCGAAGGTGGACATGCCGTAGAACGACAGCGACACCACCAGGAACTTCAGGATCGGGTCGGTGCGCAGTTTGTCCCAGGCGCCGGACAGGGTCATGATGCCGTTGATCATGCCGCCCCAGGACGGCGCCAGCAGCACCAGGGACATGGCCATGCCGAGGCTCTGGGTCCAGTCCGGCAGCGAGGTGAAGTGCAGGTGGTGGGGGCCGGCCCAGACATAGATGGCGATCAGGGCCCAGAAGTGCACCACCGAGAGGCGGTAGGAGTACACCGGCCGCTCCGCCTGCTTGGGCACGAAGTAGTACATGATGCCGAGGAAGCCGGCGGTCAGGAAAAAGCCCACGGCGTTGTGGCCGTACCACCATTGCACCATGGCGTCCACGGTGCCGGAATAGACGGAGTAGGACTTGGTGAGCGTGGCCGGCACCGCCAGGCTGTTGATGATGTGCAGGATCGCCACGGCGATGATGAAGGCGCCGAAGAACCAGTTGGCGACGTAAATGTGCTTGTCACGTCGGCGTGCGACAGTCCCGAAAAACAGCACGGCGTAGGCCACCCACACCACGGCGATCAGCACGTCGATCGGCCATTCCAGCTCGGCGTATTCCTTCGAGGTGGTGAGACCCATCGGCAGGGTGATGGCGGCCAGCACGATCACCAGCTGCCAGCCCCAGAACACGAAGGCGGCGAGCTTGTCCGAGATCAGCCGGGCATGGCATGTCCGTTGCACGATGAACAGCGACGTCGACATCAGGGCGCAGCCCCCGAAGGCGAAGATCACCGCATTGGTGTGCAGCGGGCGCAGACGGCCGAAGCTCAACCAGGCCGTATCGAAGTTGAGCGCGGGCCAGGCCAGCTGAGCAGCGATCAGCACGCCGACCAGCATGCCGACGATGCCCCAGACCACGGTCATGAGGGCGAACTGGTGAACGACTTTGTAGTTGTACGTGGGGTGTTCGATCATTGGTGTGTTCTCGGTGCGGCCCGGATTGACTGCCATCCGGGTGTGGGCGTTGACCAGACCTGCGCTGCCCCGGCATGCATGCGAACAGCGGCTGGCGGGTCTGCCTGAACCGAATGTGTGCCCCGAAAGGACCACTTGGCAAAGTTTCGTTCAGGTCGTCGCCGGGCATCGTGACAGGATGAACCTGCCATTTCTCTGCGCCAGCGCAAAGTTTCACCAGTCTGTGTAGTTCTGTAACACGCTGTAGCGCGAGTGTGATTTTTGCACTTCCAAATGATAATAAATTGCAATAAGTGCCCGTTTTCACTAGGGTACCGACTTGTTTTTTCCTGCAAGGACTGTCCAAAGAATGAAATTCCCGTTTCGCACCTCCCTGCTGACCGCATCCATCGTGGTCGCGAGCGCCGCCTTTTCCGCGTCCTCTCTGGCGCAGGACACCACGGGTGAGGACTCCACTGTTCGTTACCCCGCTTCCTATTTCACTGAATGGGCGCCCACCACGGCGCAAGACATGCTGAGCCGCATTCCAGGCGTCAATGCCGGTGGCGGAGGCGGGGGGCCCGGCCCTGGCGGCCCTGGCGGTCCTGGCGGCCCCGGTGGCGGACGTGGTGGTGGCGGTGGCGGCCGTGGCCTGGGGGCCGGCGGCGGCGACCAGATCCTGATCGACGGCAAGCGCATGGCCGGCAAGGGCAATCAGTCCAGCGACACGCTCTCGCGCATCAGTGCGTCCCAGGTGGACTACATCGAGATCATCCGTGGCACGTCCGGCGAGCTCGACGTGCGCGGCAGCAGCCAGGTCATCAACGTGGTGCTGCTGGAAGCGCTGGACACCACGTCCGTGGCCTATCAGATGGAAGTGGTGCGTTTCGCCGATCATGAGGTCAAGCCCAATGGCTCGGTGTCCTACAGCGGCCAGTCCGGTGCCTTGAGCTACCTGTTCAGCGCCGAGGCGCAGTCGCGCTACAACCCCTATATCAGTTGGGAAACCAGCCGTCTGGGGGACTGGTCCTTCAATGACGAGATCCGCGAGGAGCGCACCGGGGACCAGACCAACTACAACTTCGCCACCAACCTGGGCTACGACATCAGCGAGAACAGCAGTCTGCGCATGAATGCCCTGCTGGAACTCGGCGACGAGCCCACGGACGTCACGCGCTGGACCAGCAATCTGCGCGTCAACCCCAAGCTCACCACCATCGAGCGAGAGGAGATTCCGGGCGAGGAAGACATCTGGGAAGTGGGCGGCGACTACGAGTACAACTTCGCCAATGGTCATCGCTTCAAGGTGCTGTTCATCGCCAACCAGGCCGACGAGTGGAGCACGCGTGAGCGCTATGACGTGTTCGCCAACGGCACCGAGGTCAAGGACCTGTTCCTGGACACCGCGTCCGTGACCGAGGAGCGCATCGTGCGCGGGTCCTACACCATGGGGCTGTTCGACGGTCAGGACATAGAGTTCGGCGCCGAGCGCGCGCAGACCACGCTGGACTCCAAGTTGCGTCTGGGGCTTGCGTCCAGCACGGGCACCCCTTCTTCGGCTTACGGCGGACTGGTGCCGCAGCGCGTCTCCAACGCCAACTCGACCGTGGAAGAGATCCGTGTCGAGCCTTTCCTGGTGCACAACTGGCAGCTCAATTCCCGCATGACCCTCGAAACCTCCCTCATTTACGAGATGTCGGAGATCTCCCAGTGGGGCGATGTGGTGAACTCGCGGGACTTTCAGTTCCTCAAGCCGAAAGTTGATTGGCGCTTCGATGTGACGCCCACCTTCCAGGTCAAGTGGAACCTCGACAAGACGGTGCGTCAGCTCAGCTTCAACGACTTCGTGGCGGCGTCCGACAACCAGGACATCGACCAGAACACCATGGCCGGCAACGCCAACCTGAAGCAGGAGCAGGTCATCAAGACCGAATTCGGCTTCGAGTTCCGCCTGCCCGACGACATCGGCGTGGTGGATGGCAACATGTTCTATGCCAAGCACATCGACGTGATCGACCGCGTGGACGTGTCGTCCTCGCCGACTGTTCTCGAGTCCGCCAACGGCAATATCGGCGATGGCAAGAACTACGGCATGAACCTGAATGCCAGCATCCGCATGCGCATGATCGACATGCCCAACCTGCTCATCACCACGCAGTTCAATGTGCAGGACTCCGAAGTCACCGATCCCTTCCTGGGCATCGATCGTCGCTTCGCGCTGAATGACCGTGGCCGTCTGACCCTGGGCTTCCGCCACGACATTCCGAGTCTGCGCATGAACTACGGCCTGACCTGGAACAATCGATTCGACGGCGGCCGCAAGCGCTATGATGTGGACGACATCGAGCTGACCGCCGGTGACCCGAACGTGCAGGCCTTCGTGGAGTGGGTGGCCTTCGGCAACATCACCTTCCGCTTCGATGCCCGCAACATCACGGACAATCTGCAGTGCCGCGAGCGTCACCGCTATCTTGGTCCGATCACCAGTGGCATCATCGAAGAGTATGAAGATCAGTGTGGCGGCGCCGGTCGCCAGCTGGCACTGCGGATCAACGGCACCTTTTGATCCGACGGGTGCCGGCTCCTGACGCCGGCACCCGCCCCTTTGCCCCGGACATGCCATGCAAGCCTATTACACCGCCGCCCTCGCGTGGCTGGAACAGCATCCCGACCTCCACACCCTGCTGAGTGCCGCACTCCTGCTGGTGGCCGCCTTACTGGCCAACTATCTGGTGCGGCGCATCCTGGTGCGCGGCATCTACCGCGCGCTGCGTGCCTCGGTGCTGGGCGAGGACAAGGTGCTGATGGATTCGCGCATCATCTCGCGCCTGGCCAACATCGTGCCGGCCTTCATCGTCTATGCCGGGGTCGGGCTGGTGCCGGACTTGCCCGATGCCGTGGTGCAGGTGGTGCGCAATGTCTGCAGCGCCATCATCGTGCTGGTGCTGGCACTGGCCATCGGTGGCTCGTTGAATCTGGTGAATGCGCTGTATGCGCGCCGCGAGGATGCCCATCGCCGCCCGGTGAAGGGCTATGTCCAGGTGGTGCAGATCGTGGTCTACCTGCTGGCCGCGATTCTCATGGTGGCCGCGCTGATCGACCGTTCGCCGCTGATCCTGCTCTCCGGCCTCGGCGCCATGGCCGCCGTGCTCATCCTGATCTTCCAGGACACTCTGCTCTCGCTGGTGGCCAGCGTGCAGATCACCTCCAACGACATCGTGCGCGTGGGGGACTGGGTGGAAATGCCCCAGCTCAATGCCGATGGCGACGTGATCGACATCGCCCTGCACACGGTGAAGATCCAGAACTTCGACAAGACCATCACCACCGTGCCCACCAAGCGCTTCATTTCCGACCCGTTCAAGAACTGGCGCGGCATGCGCGAGGCCGGCGGGCGGCGCATCAAGCGCTCGCTGCTGCTGGATCAGCACAGCCTGCATTTCCTGAGCGCGGCCGAGGTGGAAAGCCTGCGTCGCTTCCGCCTGCTGGGCGAGTATCTCGAGCTCAAGGAGGCGGAGATCCGGGCGTGGAACCAGGAACTGGAAGCGCAGGGCCGCGACCCGGTCAATTCGCGCCGCATCACCAACATCGGTACCTTCCGCGCCTACGTGGAGCGCTATCTGCGCGCCCACCACGGCGTGCATCAGGGCATGGCGTTGCTGGTGCGGCAACTCGAGCCGACCTCGGATGGTCTGCCGCTGGAAATCTACTGCTTCACCAACACGGTGGTGTGGGCGGACTACGAAGGCATTCAGTCGGATATCTTCGACCACCTGCTGGCCATCCTGCCCGAGTTCGGCCTGCGGGTCTTCCAGCACCCCAGTGGCGCCGACATGCGGGAAATGGGTCAGGGCTGAGGCAGGATCGCCGGCAGCATGGCCTCGCCGAACTCCTGCAGCAGTGCTTCGTCGCAGACGCGTGCCTTGCCCTGCCACTGCAGCGGGGTGCCCCAGGGCGGCACATGCACGAACAACACCTGGTTGATGGCGGGCTCGGTCTCCTTGAATTCCTCCAGCGTGTAGAGCAGTTCCTCGCACAGATAGGCGCCGGCATCCTCGGACAGGCGCACGGGGATGCCTTGCGCCGAGAGCGCGTCGCACAGGGCCTGACAGGCGAAGCTGCTGCGCCGCTCGTCCGGCCCCGTCGGCGAATTCGGTTCCCCGGCGGGCATTCTGCCCACGTTGTCGGCACGCTCGCGCCGCACGTTCCGGGCCCGCGTCTCGAGTCGGAAGATGCCCGGTTCGCCTTCGCCCATGCTGAGGATCAGTGACGGTGTCCCCGTCTGCAGCGCCTGCGCCAGCGCAAGGCGTGGAGCACCCCAGCACACCGGAATCTCGATCGCGCGCAGTCGGTGGCCGCGCCACTCGCCCTTGCGCGCCAGGGCGCTCGCGGCAATCCAGGAGGCATTGACGGGTCGTCCGTCGAAGGGGGTGAATCCGGTGATCAGTATCTCGTGCATGAAGCCTCTCTGCGCGCTCGCGCCGCTTGCGTGTCATGAGCGCCCGGGTATCCTGCAGGCAGGTCAGTCATGAGGAGTCGACCATGAACCCCACCCATACCCTGCATGCCCTGGGCCAGCGCCTGTGGGTCGACAATATCACACGCAGAATGCTCGACAGTGGCACCCTGCAACGCTACATCGACACGCTCCACGTCACCGGCCTGACCTCCAATCCCACCATCTTCGACGTGGCCATCGGCAGCGACACGCAGTATGACGCCGGCATCGCGCAGAAGGCGCAGGATGGGCTGGCGGGTGAAGACTTGTTCCTGGCCGTGGCGCTGGAGGACCTGTGCCGGGCCGCGGATGTCTTCCTGCCGCTGCAACTGCAGCAGGAGGGCGCCGACGCCTTCGTGAGATCCTGGCGTGCGCTGCTGGCGCGCATCGCGCAGAAGAGTCAGGCGCTGCTGCCCTGATCGGTGATCACGTCCCGCATCTTGCCATCCAGATAGAGCCAGCGGCCCTGCACGCGCAGAAAGGCCGAGTGCTCGTGATGGATGTGAGTCTTGCCATCGGCATCCACATAGGTGGCCTTGAAGTCCACGCGGCCGCGGTCGCCTTTCTGGTCGTCATCAAGAATCTCCAGCCCCGTCCATTGCAGGCTTGAATCGTCAAGGCTTTCGGCGGTCACCGGGCCCAGCGTGCTGGGGTGCCAGGTGCGGATCAGGTAGTCGCCATGGCCGCCCAGGGCATAGGCCGTGTAGCGCGAGCGCGTGAGTTGCTTCGGGGTGCGCGCCTGCTCCTTGCCTGCGAAGAACGGGCCGCAGCAGCGGGCGAAGGGCTTGCCGCTGTCACAGCGGCACAGGGTCATGCTCATAGGGGTACCTGTTCAAGGGGCGGTGGTGGCGGTCTCGATCTCGTACAGCTCGCGCAGATAGACCCGCCACCGGGCGTAGAGGTCTTCCACCGGGCCGCTGAGGCCACTGATGTTTCGACTGAGCTCCAGAACGGCCGGTGCTGTTTCGCTGACAAAGCCGGATGACAGTGCGACGAACTCCTGTTCGAAGATCTTGCTCCATTTGTAGCGGTTGTAATTCTGACTGAGGGATTCAAAACTGCCGGTGCCGAGCACGCCTTCGCCGTTGCGCGCACGTTCCGCATTGTCGCGCTGATCCATGACCTGCTCGAAGGAATACTGACGCCAGATGTCATAGCGCGGCTTCACGTCCTGATACAGCGCCTCGTAGTACTCGTCGAGCGTGTCGATGAACACCTCATGCCGCGCCTGGATGTCGCGCACATGGCCCAGCAGCGGGTCGTCGCTGGCGGGCAATCGCTCGTAGCTGAGCTGGCCGGTGGCATCTGTCTGCAGATACGATGCGAACGCGTCCGGTGCCATGTCGGCGGCGTGGCGCAGCAAGGTGGTGTCCTGGATGCGGGCGAGGTCCTGCTGCGTCAAGGTGTTGCGCACAGCCAGCAAGTCATTGGCGATGGCCGCGTGCAAGTCCTGGAAGGGGTCCGGGCCGTCGGTGATGCCGCCACGCAGCGACGGGATGCTGTCGGGATAATCGGCAGTGCGGGCGATGTCGGCATAGGCCTTGTCCAGCCAGACGCGGCCGGTGCTGTCGACGGCACGCAGCTGCAGCAGCAGGTTGGCGCCGGTGGATTCGACGATGGTGGCGCTGATGAGCAGGTCGAGCGACGGGTCGGCCTCGGGCAGCACGCGCACCACGCCCCACTGATTCGAGACCAGCAGCGTGTGGCGCAGGGCCACCGGGAGGTAATGCGTCTCGGTGTCCCGGATCTGCGCGAAGATCGCGGCACCGGGCAGGGTGACGTCCTCTGGGTCTGCCTCGGTGGCGAACACCGTCACGCCGATGTCGAGCATCTGCAGCTCGGCGGGCATGCCCTGCAGGATGTTCAGGCTGACCGTGCCCACGGGCGCGGGGCCGGCGGGCTCGGGGGCGCGAGTGCTGCCGCAGGCGCCGAGCACGCCTGTCAGCAGAAGGCTCAGGCCCAGTCTGCTTGCGGCGCGCATCATCGAGTCGGCTCCGCTGCGCCTGGCGTCGCGCTATCCAGGGCGCTGCAGACGAGGCCCCTGCTCAGTGTCTGCACGCAGTTCATGCCGTCCTCCGGCGCCTCGTAGCGGGTATAGAAGCTTCTCAGGTTGAAGGGCTGCGAGTTGCCGCTGGATACGCTGGTGAGCATGCTCAGCTCCTGGCCGCCTGGGTCGACGCTGAAGCGATGCTCGATCAGCACCCCCTCGGCGAGCACAATCTGGAACACCAGCTGCAGGCGATCCCAGCCACACAGTTCCGTGCCGTGCGCGCTCGCGAAGGTGTTCTCGATGTCGGTCAGGGTGCTGCATACCAGCGCGGCATCGCCCTGGCGCTCGATGCGCACCTCGTTGCCATCCTGCATGATGCGCAGGGTGGTCTGACGAGTGATCAACTCTGCCAGACGGGCATGGGCGATCAGATTGCCCACGCCGCGGCGCGAGCCGCTCATGCCAATGGATCCGGCGTCTCCGCGCCCCTGGCGCTGCATTTCGCGATTGAGCTGGTCGATGACCCGCTGCACTTCCTCTTCCCATTTGTCACTGCGGCCGAAGTCCTTCTGCCAGCTGCCTGCGAACAACGGGCGCAGGGGAGTCTCCCGGCCACTGACGGCCGGGTCGCGCAGCGCCGGTTCGTCGGCAGCGCGACTGGTCACTGGAAACAGGCACAGACACAGCAGGCCGAGCAGTGGCAGGGCGCGGTGCGACAGGTGCGGGGCAAGGGGGTGGGCAGTGCTCATCGACGGTCCGGGCGGGTGAATGTGGTTCGATTCTAGTGAATTGGGTGGTGGCCGCCTAGCCGCAGGACAACGACCAAGTGCTGCCGCGAATGCTCGGCCAAGCGTTGCCCAGGGTGCTCAACGCGAGCCTGCACGGGAGGTTTACGCTGGCGCGCGCCCGGCAGGGGCCGGCCACGCGCAGCGCAGGGTGGTGACTACTTGCTGAGGGCGGCGCGAACGGCAGGCTCGAGGCTGGTCAGCCCCCAGGCCTTGCCGGTGGCGATGGCGGATTCCAGCGGCTCGCCAGCGGTTTCGGCAGCGCTCAGGGCGCGCAGTGCACCGACGCGATTGCTGCTGGCGCAGTGCACCAGGGTCGGCTGGCCTTCCAGGCTGCTGAGCAGGTCCTGCAGCTTGCGGGCGTTTTCGCTGGTCACGTCGCCTGCGCCGGCCACCGGGATGTTGTGGAACTCCAGGCCAAGCGAGCGCGCGTATTCGGCTTCGTCCCAGTCCACTTCACTGGCGGGGCGCAGGCTGATGATGTGCTTGACGCCTGACTTGGCCAGGACCTGCAGCTGTTGCTGCGAGGGCTGTCCGCTGGCGAAGACATTTTCGGCCGGGGTGCTGAGGTTGAGAATCTCGGCGCTCTGGATGGCGGCGGTGTCGACCTGGGCCTGGGCGAGGCCGGCGGCCAGAGCGATGACGCTGACCAGCGCAAAGCGGAACAGGGCCAGCACAGAGCTGGCTGCAGTATGGCGGTGTGCGTGCTTCATGGCGGTGTCCTGTAGGAGTTGCGAGCGGGAGTGGTGCTTCAGGACGCGAAGAGTAAAAGCGAACGCGTGCGAAGTCCATGCCGTGAGTGAGCGGCCGAGTGCACAGGAGCAAGGGGAACGATCAAGTGGTGCCAGGAGAGGACTTGATTTTAGTTTTTATATAACTGAAAAATATTGCTTTTAGTCCTGCTCCTAAAAACAAATGTTACTAATGGTGTTACCATAAATTCGACCACCTCCTTGACTCGCGTAAAACCCAATTCCTTCCCAGTCGTATTGAAGCCGCGAGGCTCGGGCGTTGGCAGGGTTTTCCCCAGTATACTAGCGGCGTGAGCTAGAGAAACAACGCCCACTTGTCAGGCAAGGGACAAAACCAATGATATTCCTTCGTAAACTTATGCCCTGTGCAGCCCTTTTCAGTGCCTTGGCTTTGCCTACTGTCACTTATGCTGGGTTTATTACTGGAGACATGCTCAAAGACTGGGCAAAAGCCCACGAAGCGGTCGATGGGCGCGCTTTGAGTACCGCCGAATATGTTACAGATCAAGTATTGAAAGCTATGCAGTTTTTGGGGTTCGTAGCTGCAGTCGTCGACTCTAATCTGTCAATGGGCAGGTTCGTACCAGAAGCCACCGATCCAGCCCAAAGTGTCACGTACTTTTGCATTCCCACTAACGCAACATTAAACCAAGTTGCCTCCGTTGCCTCTAAGCACGTCCTTGATCATCCAGAAGATTGGCATAAAGAAGGGCACATAATTGTAGTTGATGCACTTTTTGAAGCGTTCCCTTGCCCGGATAGCAATCCCTGAATTTTCTGCGACAGTAAAAAGAGCCAGCCCCTCAATCAAGAGCAGGCTAGGTCACTGGGTGATCTGATACAGGCTCCACCCCAGAACACCGATACAGGCCAGTATCAAAGCCAGTACAGCACCCGCCAGCAGTGGGCTTTCCTTCTCTGGTGTCCCTTGATGTGGGGGATCACTCTATGATAAGGAGACGCGACAGTCTAATGTGGAGAAATGACATAAAAACCCTATATCAATCTTCCGCCGAGTAAAGCACACCTACATCGCGTCTTGGGGTACTAGGGTGCACGACTAGCAGAGAGATATATTCGTCCCAGTCAATCGCAGAGCGTGACTTCGTCCAAAAATCCTTACTGAACTCTTTGCCAACCCATCGGACAGCCCCCTTGGTACTGAACCACACGAGGTGGAACACCGACCTGGCGGTTGAAGGGCCCCTGAACACAGTTAACAACCTGTTGGGCAAACAATATGCTACTAGAGACTGGAACGGCAAGGC
>JAURIJ010000053.1 GCA_030832825.1 Gammaproteobacteria bacterium | reverse complement strand
TGCCCACGTCGGCATCGCCCAGCGTGTAGGTGGCGTTGGTGGCGCCGCTGATGGCGCTGCCTTCGCGCAGCCACTGGTAGCTGAAGCTGCCCAGGCCGTCGGCATCGGCGATGCTGGTGTTGACCGCCGTGAGCGTGCTGTTCTCTTCGGCCGTGCCCTCGATGGTGAGCGTGCCGCTGGGTGCGTCGTTGACGTTGATCACGTTCACCCGAACGGCCTGAGTTGTGGTGTTTCCTGCGGCGTCCGCGGCAATCACCTCGATGGCGTAACTGGCCATGGCTTCAAAGTTGGCGCTGTTCTTTAGTGTGACCACTCCGGCTGGGCTTATGACAAAGGCTGCTGCATCTGTGCCTGACAAGCGGTAGGTGATGCCTGCATCCGCCGCGCCGCCGTTGTCCGTGGCTTGGGCGTCATAGACCACGGTGCTGGTGGGAGCCTTCTCGGCCACGCTGACGGTTTTGCCGGCGCCGTCCGGAAACACCGGGGCTGTCCGGTCCACATTGGGGCCGTCCACCGTCACGGCTTGTTGTGCCACGGTGTTCAGTTCATCGGCCGTGGTGGGCAGGCGATCCACGCCCAGCGTGGTGAGCGCCTGCGCCACGCTGGCCACTTGCGCTTCGGTGATGCCGCGCACGCCCAGGGTCTGCAGGTCGGTCAGGGTCAGCACCGCGCTGCCGTTCACGGCAGCCACCACGTTGTCAGCGGCGGTGTTCAGCCCCGTGAGCACGCCCACCGAGCGTGCGGCGGAATCCGTGGTGGTCCGCAGGGCACTGCTCACCAAGGCCACCGCCTGTGCTGCTGACTGCGCGTTGTCGGACACCGGAATGCCAAGAGCCGTCAGGTCGCTGGTGCTCAACACGGTGGTGTCGCTGAAGACATTGGTCCACGCGGTGGTCACTTGGTTGGCCTGGTTGTCCGCCATCCCGAGCGCACTGCCCACGGCCGCGCCATTGGCATTGGCCAGCACCGCGGCGCCCACCATGTCCACCGCCGTCACCTGCGACACCTTGCCGGAGCTCACCTGAGGGCTCAGCGTGGCCAGAACACCGCCCACCGGCCTGCCCTGCGTGATCGACAAGCCCGAGATGGCCGCGAGCACATTGCCGTAAAGGTTGGCCTGGGTATTGGGCTCGCCGGCAGCCGTGACAGCGGGGATCACCGGCGCGGACACGAAGTTTTCCGGCAGGCCCAGCGCCTGTTGCACTGCGGTCTGGGTGCTGGCCACCTGCAATGCGGTGACGCCTTGCAGCGCCGTTGACGAGCCGCCGTTGTCGCCGGCCGCCAGGCCTAGACCCAGGGCAACCAGTTCGGTGGCGGGGGTGACGTTGACCACCAGGTCGCTGCGGCCGTCGGCCACGGCCACGGCGCGCAGGTCAATGTTCAAGTCCATGGCTTCGCCGGTGGCTTCATCCACGTAGTCCGCCCTGTCGTTGCTGTCTGTCACACGCAACAGCACGACACCGGTGTACGCCGAGGGCAGCGCGATGCTGTAATTACCGTTGGCGTCGACCACGCTGCTGCCCAGCACCTGGCCATCGGCCGACAGCGCTGTGACGGTGAGCCCGTTGTCAGCCACGACGGGGCCGGCCGTGATGGTGCCGCTGATGGTCAATGCCGGCAGCGGAGGCAGTCCGTCGATGATGCGGATGGCGGACAGGGTGGACCTGTCGCTGCTGGTGACGGGTGCCAGCACTGTCTGCAGTGCTTCGAGAGTCTGTGCGGACATTCCCTTTTCGACCGAATAGTATTCCGCGACGATCACCTTGTTTTCGAACGCCCTGCGAGCATTGCCCCATTCCGGGTTGGTGGGCTCCACCGCCAGCAGGGCCTCGATGGCCCGCAATACCACCTGGCCACGGTCGAGGCCCGCCAGCTGCATGGCAGTGAGTTCGACGGTGGCGAAGGCCTGCTGATCGAAGCCGACTTCCTCGCCCAGCACATTCTGCGCGAAGCGCGCGGCGAATTCGGCAGAGTCCAGGGTGTCGGGATACAGCGATTGGAAGACTTGTGTTCGCACCAGATTGCGGGCCAGATTCTCGACGCTTTCGCCTGCCGTCAGGGCGCTGCGCAATTCGGCCAGCACCTCGGCACCGGGTGCCGCATCGAACATGGCGACGATGAGTGTGATGATCTTGGAGTCGAGTGGGGTGGGTGTGGACATGGCATTCTCTCGCTGGTTTCACCTGGGTTTGAAGCCGCAAGTTAAGCAGAAGAGAGTCGGTGCGGAATTTCGTTTTCCGCCAATTGTCCCGGTTAATTCCATGGACATAATTTGATCAAGACAATAAGCAACCAATCGGTAATGTTTTTTCGTAGAGGTCCTCTTTTATTACCCCTAAAGCGCCATATTGATCAAATAATAAGCATTATTGACGATTGGCTTTTTTAGGAACTTTTGATCTAAAAATGTCCAAATGCGGGAAGACTCTGGCAAGTCCTGTCGTTTTTTAAGCAGTTCGAGCCCGCGTCAAAAAGGAAAAGGGGAAAAAGAGAATGCGCAAACTGCACCGCCTGCTCGGCGTCGTCCTGCTGCTGCCCATGCTGGGCTGGCTGCTCACGGCTCTGGTGTTCTTCATCAAGCCCGGCTATGCCGGCGCTTATGCCCTGCTAATGCCACGCACCTATGCGCTGGAATCGGCCAGTCGTGTCGAGCCCGATCCGCAGTGGCTGGAATATCGTGTGCTGCGCACGGTGCTGGGCGAGCATGTGCTGGCGCGCACTGAGGACGCTTGGCGGCACGTCAGTCTGAATGGGCAACCTGACCCGCAGCTGGGAGAGCAGGCGCTGCGCCGTCTGGTGACCGACGCCATGCAGCAGGACCCGGCGCGCTACGGCAGCATTGCGCGCGTCGAGGACGGGGTCGTTCACACCGACACTGGCGTGCGCATCACGCTGGACTGGCCGACCCTCAGTCTGCGCCAGCAAGGGCAGGACACCGCGTGGATCGACCGGCTCTACCGCATTCACTACCTGCAGTGGACAGGTCAGTCCACCTTCGACTTGCTGCTTGGCATGCTTGGCCTGAGCCTGCTGGCGCTGCTCAGTCTGCTCGGGGCACGGCTGGCCTTCCGAGGAGCGCGCGCATGAAGACCATCGGCCTGCTTGGGGGCATGAGCTGGGAGAGCACGACCACCTACTACCGCCTCTTGAACGAAGGCGTGCGGGCTGCCCGAGGCGGGCTGCACTCGGCGCAGATCCTGTTGCGCAGTGTGGATTTCGCGCCGCTGGAAGCGTTGCAGCATGCGGGAGACTGGGACGCCATTGGCGACCGGCTGGCGCAGGATGCGCGGCGGGTGCAGGCGGGTGGTGCCGACTTCCTGCTGCTGTGCACGAACACCATGCACAAGGTGGCGCCCGTCATCGAGGCCGCCATCGACATTCCGCTGCTGCACATTGCCGACGCCACGGCTGAGGCGCTCAAGCGGCAGCAGGTGCACACCGTTGGTCTGCTCGGCACCGGCTTCACCATGGAACAGGACTTCTACACGGGGCGGCTGACCGCGCGGCATGGCATCGAGGTGCTGGTGCCGGAGCAGGAAGACCGCCGTCTTGTGCATCGGGTGATCTACGAGGAACTGTGTCTGGGGCGCATCGAGCCGGCCTCGCGCCGCGAGTATCTGCGCATTCTCGCGGCGCTGGCCGGACAGGGGGCGCAGGGCGTGATCCTGGGCTGCACAGAGATCGGTCTGCTGGTGAGTCAGCGCGACACGCCGGTGCCGCTGTTCGACACCACGGCCATTCATGCGGCGCAGGCTGTGGCGCTGGCGCTGGCCGAGTGAACGCCGCGCAGGCGGCTCAGCGTTCTGCGGTCTGCGGGAGCCGCCACGCCAGCAGGGCCGAGGCGGCAATCAGGGCGGTCGACACGAACAGGCAGGGCGCCAGTCCCCACAGCTGATACACCAGACCGGAAAGCAGCGTGCCGAGCAGCCGCCCGGCCGCATTGGCCATGTAGTAGAAGCCCACATCCAGCGACACGCCATCCGCGCGCGCCCAGGACACGATGAGGTACGAGTGCACCGCGGAGTTGATGGCGAACACGGCGCCGAACACCAGCAGCCCGCCCACCACCACCGCTTCCACCTGCCAGCCGGCCAGCAGGGCGGCGCCGATCAGCGCCGGCAGCAGGCACAGCAGCACTGCCCACACGAACACCGTGCGCCCCGACGGCGCAGTGTCTCCGCGCCCGCCTCCCGTCATGGCCGGCGCCAGCGCCTGCACGGCGCCATAGCCCATCACCCACAGCGCCAGCAGGGTGCCCACTTGCGTCGAGGTCCAGTCGAGCTGGCTCTGCAGATACACCGGCAGCGCCACCACGAACCAGACATCTCGTGCGGCGAAGAGGAAGAAGCGGGCCGCTGAGAGTCGATTGATGGCTGGGCTCTTGGAAAACAGGTCGCGGAACTTCGGTTTGACGCTGGCGATGCCGGTCTGCCGATCCAGCAGCAGCACGCTCAGCACCAGCACCACGGCGAGCAGCACGGCAAGGATCAGCATGGCCCCGCGAAACTCGACGCGCGCCAGCAGGAAGCCGCCCAGGAAGAAGCCGACGCCTTTGAGAGCGTTCTTGGAGCCCGTCAGCCTGGCCACCCAGCGATACAGCGTGCCCTGAGCATCGTCCGCCACCAGATGGCGGATGCTGCTCTTGGCGCTCATCTTGTTCAGGTCTTTGGCGATGCCAGAAAGAGCCTGCGCCACCATCACCCAGACCACGGTCAGCAGGGCCGGGTCGGCCAGCAGCATCAGCAGCGCCAGGATCTGCAGGGCCAGCCCCAGATGCAGGGTGACGTTCAGTCCGATGCGACTGGCCAGCCAGCCGCCGGCCAGATTGGTGACGATGCCGAAGAATTCGTAGAGCAGGAACAGCGAGGCGACTTCCAGCGCACTGAAGCCCAGCCCGTGGAAGAACAGCACCACCAGCATGCGCAGCGCGCCGTCGGTGAGCGTGAAGGCCCAGTAGCTGAAGGTGACCACAAGGTACTGCGCCAGAGGCTTGTGCTGCAGCAGGCCGCCCATGCCGATCAGCTCCCGCCGACCTTGCGGGCAAGCTCCATCATGCGGTGCACATAGCCGATCTCGTTGTCATACCAGGCCAGGATCTTCACCTGCGTGCCGTTGATGACCATGGTCGAGAGGGCATCCACGATGCTGGAGCGCGGGTCGTTCACGTAGTCCACCGACACCAGCGGGCGCTCCTCGTAGCCCAGGATGCCCCGCAGTCGCCCCTCGGCCGCCTCGCGCAGCAGGGCGTTGACCTCTTCCACCGTCACCTGCCGCTCCACTTCGAACACACAGTCGGTCATCGAGGCATTGGTGATGGGCACGCGCACGGCGATGCCGTTCAGGCGGCCGCGCAGCTCCGGGAATATCTCCGTGATGGCGGTAGCCGAGCCGGTACTGGTGGGAATCAGCGACAGACCACAGGCGCGGGCGCGGCGCAGATCCTTGTGATACTCGTCCAGCACGCTCTGGGTGTTGGTGATGTCGTGCACCGTGGTGATGCTGCCGTGGCGGATGCCGATGTCGCGATGAATCACGTCGACGATGGGGGCCAGGCAGTTGGTGGTGCAGGAGGCAGCCGTGACGATGCGGTGCTGTGCCGGGTCATAGAGGTGGTCGTTGACGCCCATGACGATGTTGAGCGTGCCGTCCTTCACCGGTGCTGAGACCACCACGCGGGCAATGCCCTGTGCGAGCAGCGGGGCGAGGGCCTGCTGTGACTTGAACTTGCCGGTGCACTCCACCACCACGTCGGCGCCGCTGCCGGCCCAGTCGGTGTCGGCCAGCGCAGCATTGCGCGACCAGCCGATGCGACGCCCCTCGATCACAAGCGCATCGGCCTCGGTCCGAATGTCGCGCGGCCAGGTGCCATGCTGGGAATCAAATTGCAGCAGATGGGCGGCCTCGGCCGAGCTGCCGGCAATCTCGTTGATGTGGACGATCTCGATGCCGGGCCAGTCCCAGGCGGCGCGCAGCGCGAGTCGGCCCATGCGGCCGAAGCCGTTGAAGGCGATCTTGAGGCTCATGTCAGTGCTCCTGTGTCGAGAGGAGGCCTGGAGTATACCCAAGGAATGTGACAGGTCGACCGCGGGGGCTGATTTCCTGGAATTTCCACGGTGGTCTTGAAGCCAGCGAGGCCAGCTCCCACTATAGGCCTGCCAGTCATTGCCACCGGAGTGTGCCCGTCATGAACCTCTTTCGCCCCCTGTTTCTCCTGCTCGCCTGGCTTGGCGCCAGCCTGCTCGCCGGCAATGCCCTGGCCCAGCAGGACTATGCGACCTTCAAGACCAACGATGAAGAGAACAACATCGAGGTCTTCAAGCAGGCCAGCCCCGCGGTGGTCTACATCACCAATTCGCGCCTGGTGCGGCGCTCGTTCTATTCGCTGAACCCGCAAGAGATTCCCCAGGGCAGTGGCTCGGGATTCATCTGGAGCCGAGAGGGGTATGTGGTCACCAACTTCCACGTCATTCAGCAGGCGTCGCGGCTGACGGTGACGCTGCAGGACGGCAGCGCGTGGGATGCCGAGGTGGTGGGGGCCGAGCCGGACAAGGACCTGGCGGTGCTGCGCATCGACGCGCCTGCCGACAAGCTGCAGCCGCTGCAGGTGGGCGATTCCTCCCTGCTGGAGGTCGGCCGCAAGGTGATCGCCATCGGCAACCCCTTCGGCCTGGACACCACGCTGACGGTAGGGGTGGTGAGTGCGCTGGGTCGCGAGATCGATTCGGTGAGTCGTCGCAAGATCCGTGACGTGATCCAGACCGACGCCGCCATCAACCCGGGCAACTCCGGCGGGCCGCTGCTCAACTCTCTGGGGCAGCTGGTGGGCGTCAACACCGCCATCTACAGCCCCAGCGGCGCCAGTTCCGGCATCGGTTTCGCGATTCCGTCCAATACTGTGGCCAAGATCGTGCCGGAGTTGATCACCTATGGTCGAGTGCAGACGCCCACCCTGGGCATCTCCCTGCTGCCGCCGCAGTATGCGGAGTACTATCGCAGCCAGGCGGGCATTCGCGGGGTAATCGTGATGGATGTGATCGAGGGGGGCAGCCCGGAGCGCGTGGGCATGCACGGCCTGCGCGAGACGAACCGGGGGATCGCCCTGGGCGATGTGATCACGGCGATCGATGACGAGGAAATCGTTAACGAGGATGATCTGCTGAATGCGCTGGAGAACCGCCGCGCCGGCGATGTGGTGACCGTCACCACGCAGCGTGACACCGAAACCCTGACCTACGAGATCGAGCTGCAGGCCTCGCAAGTGCCGTAGGACGGTTGTCTCCGGGGGAGCAGGGATATGTTCTGCCGCAACCGCGCCATCCAAGCCCCAGAGGAGATCGGTTCAATGATTCGCCTAGAACATCGGCATCATGATGATGCTCAAGCGTTGGTTTGACAGAGGGCGCCATGCGCCGGCCAGAATCAGTCGCCACTCAACGAGTCGCCTGGCGAGTTTTTTCCCCATGCTGTTGCAGTGCCCACACCACGTGTTCTCGCACCATGACTGAGGGGTGGTCCGCGCGGGCGTGCAGGGCCGCGAGCACGGGGGCGGTGGTGGGCGCATTGCCCAGGGCCACGGCCAGGTTGCGCAGCCAGCAGTCGTAGCCGATGCGGCGGATGGTCGAGCCTTCGGTGCAGCGCAGAAACTCTTCCTCACTCCACAGAAACAACTCCGTCAGCTGCGCGGCATCCAGGCCGTGGCGGGGGCGGAAGTCATCTTCTTCACTCACGCGGGTGAACTTGTTCCACGGGCAGATCAGCTGACAGTCGTCGCAGCCGAACACGCGATTGCCCATCAGCGGGCGCAGCTCCACGGGAATGGCCTCGCGCAGTTCGATGGTGAGGTAGGAGATGCAGCGGCGTGCGTCCAGCACATTCGGGCCCACGAAGGCCTGGGTGGGGCAGATGTCCAGACACGCGGTGCAGCTGCCGCAGTGCGCGGTGGTGGGCGCGTCCACGGGCAGCGGCAGATCCGTGAAGAGTTCCGCCAGGAAGAACCACGAGCCCGCCTGTCGGTTGATGAGCATGGTGTTCTTGCCGATCCAGCCCAGCCCCGCCTTCTCCGCCAGAGCGCGTTCCAGAACGGGGGCGCTGTCGACGAAGGCGCGATAGCCGAAGGGGCCGCTGGACTCCTCGATGCGATCGGCCAGTTTCTGCAGCCGCTTGCGGATCAGCTTGTGATAGTCGCGGCCCCGCGCATAACGCGAGATATATGCCATGTGCGGCTCGCTCAACGGCGCCAGCGAATTGGTGGTGGTGAGCGCGTAGTCCATGCGCACGCAGATCACGCGCAGGGTGTCGGGCACCAGCGACTGCGGCTCCACCCGCAGCGCGCCGTGACGCGCCATGTAGTCCATGGTGCCGTGGTAGTGATTCGCGATCCAGCGTTCCAGATGCGGGCGATACGCCGCGAGATCGACATCGGTGATGGCCACGTCGGCGAAACCCAACTCGCGGCCCCACTGCTTGATGTCCTGCGCCAGCTGCGCAAGGGCCGCAGCATCCAGACGCACGTCCGGCGAGCTCATGTCACAGCGCCCGCAGAATGGCGGCCGCGGCTTCCAGCGTGGCGTCGTCCTTGCAGAAGCAGAAGCGGATGAGTGTGCTCTGTGGCGCCTTCGCATAGAAGGGCGACAGCGGAATGGCGGCCACGCCCTTTTGCTGCGTCATCCACGTCACGAAGTCCGTGTCGCGCTGCGTGCTGATGGCGGCGTAATCGGCCAGCTGGAAATAGGTGCCGCGCGAGGGCAGCAGCGTGAAGCGCGAGCCCTCCAGCAGGCGGCAGAAAGTGTCGCGCTTCTCCTGATAGAAGGCCGGCAGTTCCTTCGCGTGCTCGGGGCATTCGCGCATGAAATCGGCCAGCGCGTACTGAATGAAACTCGGCGAGGTGAAGGTGACGAACTGATGCACCTTGCGGAACTCCGCGGTCAAGGCAGCGGGTGCCACACAATAGGCCAGCTTCCAGCCCGTGGCGTGATACGTCTTGCCGAACGAGAACACCGCGAAGCTGCGCGCCCGCAGTTCCGGGTGGCGCAGCACGCTGTGATGCACGCCGCCGTCGAACACCATGTGTTCATACACTTCATCCGAGAGCACCAGGATGTCGGTGTCGCGCGTGAGCGCCGCCAGCGTGTCAATGTCCTGCGCGCTCAGCACCGCCCCGCTGGGGTTGTGCGGCGTGTTGATGATGATGAGCCGCGTGCGTGGCGAGAGCGCGTCCTCCACCTGGTTCCAGTCCACCCCGAAATGCGGCAGCTGCAGCGCAATGCGCACGGCCTTGCCCCCGGCCAGACGGATCGCCGGCTCGTAGGAATCGTAGGCCGGGTCGAAGACGATCACCTCGTCGCCCGCCCCCACGCTGGCCTGGATGGCATCGAACAGTGCCTCGGTGGCGCCCGATGTCACTGTCACCTCCTGATCCATGTCCACCAGGGCGCCGTAATGATCCTCAACCTTGGCAGCGATCTGCTCCCGCAGCGCCGGAATTCCCGTCATTGGCGGGTACTGATTGCGGCGATCATTCAAGTGA
Organism: Gammaproteobacteria bacterium; assembly: GCA_030832825.1. GTDB lineage: Bacteria > Pseudomonadota > Gammaproteobacteria > Pseudomonadales > Pseudohongiellaceae > UBA5078. Next base: position 4,136 of record JAURIJ010000053.1, on the reverse strand, counting down.
AAGGCCACCAACTCGCGCAAGCGCGCGGGACAATCGAAGTCCGGGAAGCCCTGGGAAAGATTGATGGCCCCATGCTCCTGTGCCATTCTCGACATGACTGTGAAGATGGTGGTGCCGATATCCGGGAGTTTGCTGCGCAAGGGAAAGCCTCATCAATAGTGACGGGGCCAGTGTAACCCGTCGGCTGCGCCGGCAACCAGAGCGCCCGCCGCACGCGTTGTAACGTGTCGCAGGCAGCATGGTCTGAGCACCATGGCACACATTCAATCATTCAAGGCAGCGTGACCCTCATGAAGAAGATCCCCGGCAAGACCCCGGCCCCCAGGACGCAGACCAACATCATTCCCGCGTCGCGCCTGGCGCCCAAACCCGTGTCGTCACTCAAGCTGGTCGACACCCGCGCTGGCCGCGACGCCTTGCTGCATTACTTCGACAATACCTGGGCGCTGACCGAAACCCTGTTCTCGGCCCTGACCAGTGACGAAGCGTATTACCTGCGCCCCTATCACAAGACACGCCACCCGCTGATTTTCTATTACGCTCACCCCGTCACCTTCTATATCAACAAGTTGCTGGTGGCCGGCATCCTCACCGAGCCCGTGAACAAGCACTTCGAGGTGCTGTTCGAGACCGGCGTGGACGAGATGAGCTGGGACGACCTGCACGAGGGCGATCAGAGCATCTGGCCCCCGCTGCAGGAGGTGATCGATTACCGGCAGACGGTGCGCGGCATCGTGCGTCAGCTGATCCAGACCCACCCCGCCTTCGACGGCCCCATCACCGTGGACAGCCCCGGCTGGGCGCTGGTGATGTGTTTCGAGCACGAACGCATTCACCTGGAAACCTCCAGCGTGCTGATGCGCGAGCTACCCGTGCAGCACGTGCGCACCCCCGAACACTGGCCCGCCGTGCTGCTGCGCAGCGAGCCCCAGCCCAACACCCGCCCTGTGGCCGGCGTGCATTACCCGGCGCAGAACCCGATGATCCCCGTGGCCGGCAGCACCGTGCGCCTGGGCAAGCCGCGCGACTGGCCCAGTTTCGGCTGGGACAACGAATACGGCGAGGACAAGCGCCACACCGCCGCCTTCAAGGCCAGCCAGCGCCTGATCAGCAACGGCGAGTTCTATGAATTCGTGGCCAGCGGCGGCTATCTGGACGACCGGCACTGGAGCGAGAAAGGCCTGGCCTGGCGCCGCTTCCGCAACACCCGCTGGCCCACCTTCTGGGTGCAGGACGGCCCCGTGGGCTCGCACCGCTACCGCCTGCGCACCACCTTCAGCGTGGAAGACATGCAGTGGGACTGGCCCGTGTGTGTGAATTACTACGAAGCCAAGGCCTATTGCGCCTGGCGCACCGAGCGCGACGGCGCCAGCACGCCCTACCGCCTGCTGCAGGAACAGGAACACGTGGCCCTGCGCGAACCCGCGCTGCAGGACGCCGCCCAGTGGAGCCCCGCGCGCCCCGAGCTGCTGCATCTGGACCGCGTGATGGTGGACGAAGCCGAACTGGCCGCGCCCTACGAAGTGAACAACAACCTGCACTTCGGCAGTGAAAGCCCCGTGGACCGCTTCGCCCCCAACAGCCGCGGCTTCAACGACGTGTTCGGCAATGTGTGGCAATGGTGCGAAGACCCCTTCCACCCCCTGCCCGGCTTCCGCATTCACCCCTATTACGTGGACTTCAGCACGCCCTGCTTCGACGAGCAGCACCAGATGATTCTGGGCGGCTCCTTCATCAGCACGGGCGACGAAGCCAGCGTGTGGTCGCGCTTCCACTTCCGCCCGCACTTTTTCCAGCACGCCGGCTTCCGCATCGTGCAGAGTGAAGAGACCCCGGCGCAGAAGAAGGACCGCTACGAAACCGACGCCCTGCTGAATCAATACCTGCTGTTCCATTTCGGCAGCGAGGAAGAGCAGCGCGACGCCGAGATCAGCGCCCTGGTCGGCCACCCGCGCGTGCAGGAATTCGTGCCCGCCACCGTGGCCTTGGTGAAGCAGTTCGCCAGGAAGCGCGACCGCATGCTCGACCTCGGCTGCGCCGTGGGCGGCGCCAGCTTCGAGCTCAGCCGCAGCTTCCACGACGTGATTGGCCTGGATTACAGCCAGTCCTTCGTCGACGCCGCCAACACGCTGAAGCGTGATGGCCGCCTGGACTATGTGCGCCATGACAGCGGCCGCTTCAACACGGCCCTGCGCGCCGAGCTGGACGACGGCGTGCAGCGCGAGCGCATCCAGTTCGTGCGTGGCGACGCCTCGGCGCTGCGCGCGCCCGAGCTGCTGCGCGCGGTGAACATGAAAGGCTTCGACGCCGTGCTGCTCAGCAATCTGATGTGCCGCCTGCCTGACCCTGCCGCCTGCCTGCGGCAGTTCGTGGAGGACGACACGCTGCTGAACCCGGAAGGCGTGCTGGTGCTGGTTTCTCCCAACAGCTGGATGGAGCAGTACACCGCGCCCGACAATTTCCTGGACGGCCCCACCAACGCCGCCGCGCTGGAAAAGATCGGCGCGCTGCTGAAGGGCTTCACCCTGGTACACGAAGGCAACTTGCCGTTCATGATTCGCGAGCACCGACGCAAGTACGAGTACATCGTGAGTCAGGTGTCGGTGTGGAGGAAGGGGTAGGAAAGACAGTGCGTGGCCTCAGAAAGGGCCGAGGCGATCGAGTGGGCTGGCGGTGCCGGCGTAATGTCGGCCCACGACGTACGTTCGGTACGCAGTCGGGTATTTGCGAGCGAGTGCGGTAGGAAGGGATGGCCCGACGCCTTTTTCATTATCCTTTTCCTGGCGCTCAATTCCTTCAGAAATTGCGTCGGCGAGTGATTGCCGAAGTCCGGAAGCCAGCAAGGTTTGGCGATCCTTTCGCCCTTTCCCGTCTCGAACTGTTACCGCCAAGTGGCCGAGATCAATATCCTGTACGCGCAAGCGCAAGCATTCGTTGACGCGCAGGCCGCTGCCGTAGAGAAGTTCAATGATCAACTTATTGCGCCCGTCCAGTTGCGCGAGAATCGCGGCGACTTCTTTCATGGTGAGGACGCACGGCAAATAGCGCTGCCTTGTTGCCAGTGTGAAGCCAAGGTCGCCCAGCTCTCGATTCAGAAATTTCTGGTACAAAAATACCACTGCATTGAGAGCCACCTTCTGTGTATTGATCGCGACCTTGCGATCTACAGCAAGGTACGTAAGAAAGGCTTTAACCTCACTTGCCCCTGCAGTTTCCGGGTGTCGCTTCTCGATGAAGTAAATGTAGCGCTTTATCCATTCCAGGTAGGATTTCTCGGTCTTGATGCTGTAGCCACGCAGACGCATGTCGTCGCGCAGGGATTCAATGAAGGGGCTTGTCATGGCGAAATCCGGCGGAGCGAGTGGTCGTACTCAAGAAATAGACGCCAATTGCAAGGTCGTCAACGTCAAGGCACGGCTTCGATTTGAGCGTGGCACGGTATCCGGAATGAAGACGTTAGAAAATCAGCGGGTTACGACCTACGCACGGTGAATAGTGGGAAACGCGCTATCTACTGAATTTGTGCATGCACGGAATCCAAGCGCTACTTGGCAGGGCTGAGCCGATCCGACGATTGTGCTTCTGGATGATTGCGGTGTAGGCTTCGGGGTAAATCAAATGGAATAGTGCGTTGGCGCACTATACAAATGTTAGGCATCACAGGGAGACCCCGTGGACTTTCACGCTCACTTCAATCAAGCCCAGCGAGTCGCCGACAACATTGACGACTGGGAGAACGACACCTTCGACTGGCAGAAGGCGTATGTGGCAGCAGCCTTCGCCGCCATCGCATACGAAGAGGTGCCGCAGTTCGAGCTGAAGAAAACCAAGCGTGCCAAACTCATTCCTTGCGACCGGTATCAGGCGCACGTTTCGCGCTGGGAGGCTGAGCAGCGCCGAGCAACCGTAAAGGACTTGGATACGAACCTGCAGATCGAAGTGATCGTTCGCGGTCGTATCCTCATCACAATCTCGCGCCTGCGCAAGGTGATCTTTGTCTCCTTTCGAGGAACCACGCTCTCCTTCTCTGACTTCAAGGCGGACCTGGATGTACGCAAGGTGCGCTACCAAGCCGCTTTCGGCGAGTCAGCACGCTTGCATCGTGGGTTCTTCGACGCCGTGCTGGACTGCTTCGA
>JAURIJ010000063.1 GCA_030832825.1 Gammaproteobacteria bacterium | reverse complement strand
GAGGGAGGCGTCCAGATCGCTGACGCGGACCATGGTGTGCAGGTATTTCATGGCAGTGTCTCCGCTTAGGGCGCGACGGTGCGGCGCAGGGTGATGGGGATGTATTCGCCGGCCTGGCTCCAGTCGCCGTCGATGCGCACGGGCTTGCCGTCGGCGCCGAGCTCGTCGCGGATGGTGCCGTAGTACTCGCCCTGGATGCGTGGCAGCAGCAGGCGGATGTCGTTGCCGTTCACGCTGATGGTCTCGATGCTCACCGCCATGATGCCTGCCGTCGGATTGTCGAAGGTGCCCGAGAGCACCCCATCGACTTCGTTCAGCGTGAAGATGATCTCGCGGTCACCGCCGATGTTGATGTTGTAGGTGCCACGCCATTCCCCGGCCAGCGAGGGCGCCTGGGCGCTGCTCACGGGCACGAGGCTGGCGGCGAGCAGGCAGGCCAGCAGGAACAGGCGGGGGAGGGAGGTCAGGGGACGAAAAGTCATGGGTCGGCGCTCATGGTTGGGCGGGGGCGGCTGGCGGGCAGACCCGCCCCCACAGTGTTCGGGTCGGCGCGTAGTATAGTCGCAAGGCCCGGTGTGGGCACAGGAGAAAATCCGGGAGCGAAGGCACATGAAGGACGTGAAGAACTTGCTGCAGGGCCTGCCCGACGCGGCGCAGGGCGAGGTGTTCGAGGCGCTGGTCGCGGCCGGCGATGTGCTCGTGGAGCGCATCGTGTCCCAGGGGCAGGCGAGTCCGCCCGGCTTCTGGTACGAACAGGCGCGCGCCGAATGGGTCCTGCTGCTGCAGGGCGCGGCGCGGCTGGAGTGGGAAGACGGCGGTGAGGTGAGTCTGCAGCCCGGCGACCATGTGCTGATTGCGGCGGGGCGTCGCTACCGCGTGGCGTGGACGCAGCCGTCCGGGCCGACGGTGTGGCTGGCGGTGCATTTTCCGGCGTGAAAAAAGAAGGACGCCCCGTTGCCGGCGGCGACCTTCGTCAGAGCAGAGCCAGAAGACGCTTTGAAACTCGGCACCTAATTCTTGGTGAATTCGGACAGCATGCCCTACCGCTAGCGGGCGCTGCAGCAAGGCTTTGGTGATAAGCTTGCGCCGCCTGAATCCGCCGACCGCAGCCTTGCAAGGAAGAACGCCCCGATGAATGCAGCAGATCGTCAGAAATTCGTGTTGACCGTGTCCTGCCCCGAAGCCAATGGCATCGTGCGCGCAGTCAGTGATTTTCTCTTCCAGCGCGGCGCCACTATCAGCGATGCGGCCCAGCACCGGGACCCGGTGGCGGATCGCTTTTTCATGCGCGTGGAATTCGAGGAAGTGGAGGCGACCCTCCCAGGCAGCGAGAAACTGAACGAGGATTTCCGCGAGATCGCGCAGCGCTTCGACATGCAGTGCAGCTTCTTCAATCTGGCCGTGAAGCCGCGCGTGCTGATGGCCGTCTCGAAACACGGCCATTGCCTGAATGACATCCTGCACCGCTGGAGCAGCGGTGTGCTGCCGGCCGACATCGTGGGTGTGGTGTCGAATCACGAGGAGCTGCGGGGCATCACGGAGTGGTACGGCATTCCGTATCACTACCTGCCGGTGACCTCTGACAACAAGGACACCCAGGAAGACGCGGTGCTGGAGATCATCCGCGCCGAGCGTGTGGACCTGCTGGCCTTGGCGCGCTACATGCAGATTCTCTCGCCGAAGATGTGCGAGGCCATGGCGGGCCGCGCCATCAACATCCATCACTCCTTCCTGCCGGGTTTCAAGGGTGCCAACCCCTACCGTCAGGCTTACTTGCGGGGCGTGAAGATCATCGGCGCCACGGCGCACTATGTGACGACGGATCTGGATGAGGGGCCGATCATCGAGCAGGCGGTGGAGAAGATCGATCACAACTTCGATATTGACGAGCTGGTCCAGATTGGCCGCGATGCCGAGTGCGCGGCGTTTGCGCGGGCGGTGAAGTGGCATTGTGAACATCGCATCATCGTGAATGGCAACAAGACGGTGGTGTTCAAGTAGTGCTTCTGAGGTGAGCGGCGGCGCGGCGGGCATTGCCGTTCGGGACACGCCGTGAACCCATCCATGGGGGCTCGCTGCCGGCATCCCTGCCGGCAACGGTCCCGAACAGCAATGCCCGCCCCGCCGCGTCGGCCTCTGTGCGCGCTTCTCTCGAGAGATCGACCGTCTTGTCGTGGGGGGGTGGCCAAGCCCACGCCCCGCCCGCAAGACGGACTAGCGAAGTGCCGGGCTACACACTCAGTATCTTCTGCATATACGGCGCCGTCCGTGACTTCTTCGACTTCGCCACCCGTGCCGGGCTGCCTTCGGCCACCACGGTGCCGCCCTCGCGGCCGCCTTCCGGCCCCATGTCGATGACCCAGTCCGCCTCGGCGATCACGTCCAGATTGTGCTCGATCACGATCACGCTGTTGCCTGCATCCACCAGACGGTGCAGCACCCGCAGCAGCTTCTCCACATCGGCCATGTGCAGGCCCACCGTGGGTTCGTCCAGGATGTAGAGCACGTGCTGGCGCGCATTGCGTCGCAGGGCTGCTGCCGGGCTTGCCTTGGCCAGTTCCGTCACCAGCTTGATGCGCTGCGCCTCGCCGCCACTCAGCGTGGGGCTTTGCTGCCCCAGGGTGAGATAGCCCAGGCCGACGTCCTGCAGCAGACGCAGCGCATGATGCACCTGGGGCACTGGCGCGAAGAAGTCGACCGCCTGGTCCACATTCATCGCCAGCACCTCGCCGATGTGCCGCCCCTTGTAGCGCACCGCCAGCGTGTCCTCATTGAAGCGCCAGCCATGACAGTCCTCGCAGGCCACGCGCACATCGGGCAGGAAGTTCATCTCGATGCGGCGCATGCCATTGCCCGCGCAGGTCTCGCAGCGTCCGCCGGCCACATTGAACGAGAAGCGGCCTGGCCCGTAGCCGCGCAGACGCGAATCCACCGTCTCGGCGAACAGCTTGCGGATCGGGTCGAACACGCCGATATAGCTGGCCGGGCAGGAGCGCGGTGTCTTGCCGATGGGCGTCTGGTCCACCTGCAGCAGGCGATCCACGCACTCCCAGCCCAGCAGGGCGCGGCAACCGCTCGGTGCTGGTGTCTTGCGCCGTGTGCCCTTGGTGGCCAGTGCGGCGCGCAGGTTCTCGTGCAGCACGCCGCGAATCAGGCTGCTCTTGCCACTGCCGCTGACGCCGCTCACGGCCACCAGGCGGCGCAGCGGAATGCTGACGTCCAGGTTGCGCAGCGTGTGCAGCGTGGCACCTTCGATGCGCAGGCTCGCGGGCGGCAGGGCGGCACGCGCCGCCTCGTCACGCAGCTCGGGCAGGGGGTGGCGCAGCGGCTGGGCCAGGAACTGGCCGGTCAGCGAGGCCGGACTCTGCTTCAGTTGTTCCAGCGTGCCCTGGGCGACGATCTCGCCGCCCCGGCTGCCGGCACCGGGCCCGACGTCGATCAGGTGGTCCGCCTCGGCCATGGTGGCGTCATCGTGCTCCACCACGATCACGGTGTTGCCCCGCTGCTGCAATTCCCGCAGCGTGCCGATGAGGCGGGCGTTGTCACGCGCATGCAGGCCGATGGTGGGTTCATCCAGGATGTAGCACACCCCTTGCAGGCTGGAGCCGAGCTGAGAGGCCAGACGGATGCGCTGGGCCTCGCCGCCGCTGAGGGTGGGGGCGGCCCGGTCCAGACTCAGATAGCCCAGACCTACCGTGTTGAGAAAGCGCAGGCGCGAGTTGAGCTCCGGCAGCAGGTCGCGGGCGATGGCGCCCTCCTTGCGGTCGAAGCGCAGCCCACCAATGCGGCGTTCCGCCTCCAGCACCGAGAGGGCGGTGAGATCGGCGATGGACTGCCCGTCCAGGCGCACCGCCAGGGCGGTGGGGTTCAGGCGCCGACCCTTGCAGGCCGCGCAGCAGACGGGCGCCGGCGCCGGCTCGTCCTCACTGCCGGCGCTCTCCAGCCAGAGTTCCTCCTCGCCCGTCTGGTCCTCGGTGAAACTCGCGATGATCTCGCCGGTGCCGTAGCAGCTGCCGCACCAGCCATGACGGGAGTTGTAGGAGAACAGGCGCGGGTCCAGCTCGTCGAAACTGTCGCCGCAGGAAGGGCAGGCGCGGCGGGTGGAGAACAGTCTGTCGCCCGTGCGCACGCCGTCTGCCTGGCCGGCCGGCGCGATGATCACCAGGCCATTGGCCAGGTCGAGCGCCTGATCCAGCAGGGCGCCGATGGCGGCCTCCTGACGTGCGCTCACCTTGACGCTGCCCACGCCGATGGCGATGTCGTGTTCCTTGTAGCGGTCGAGCACCGGCCAGGGCGCGCTGGGCAACAGGCGCCCGTCCACGCGCAGCTGCTCATACCCGCGTGCTGCGGCCCAGGCGGCGAGTTCCTTGTAGATGCCCTTGCGGCCCACCACCATCGGGGCGAACACGGCGACCTCCTGGCCGCGCCAGTCGTCGAGCACGCGCTGCAGGATCATGTCCCGGCTCTGCGGGGCGATGGCCTCGTCGCAGCGCGGGCAGTGCTGTGTACCCAGCTTCACGTACAGCAGACGCAGGTAGTGGTGGATCTCCGTCAGGGTGGCCACGGTGCTCTTGCGCCCGCCACGGCTGGTGCGCTGCTCGATGGCCACGGTGGGCGGTATGCCGTGGATGGCATCGACATCGGGCCGGGTGGCCGGCTCGACGAATTGCCGGGCATAGGCATTGAGCGATTCGAGGTAGCGGCGCTGCCCCTCGCCGAACACGATGTCGAAGGCCAGGGTGCTCTTGCCGCTGCCGCTCACCCCGGTGATGACGGTGAACTGGTTGAGGGGAATGGCGACGTCGATGTTCTTGAGATTGTGCTCGCGTGCGTGGTGGATGCGAATGGCGGTGGGGCGGGGCAGAGCGGGCATGGCCGCGCTCGCCTCGTGCACGCTGGCTGTGCGCAGCGCCTGCAGACTTGCTTCGTAGTCCCGCAGGGCCACGGCGGTCAGGCTCTGCCCCGTGGCGATGAAACTGCCCGGCGTGCCCGTGGCCACCAGGCGGCCGCCGTGGGCGCCGCCCTCCGGACCGATGTCGATCAGCCAGTCGGCGGCGCGGATCACGTCCAGGTTGTGTTCGATGATCAGCAGGGAGTGGCCGGCCTCGATGAGCTTGCGGAAGGCCCCCAGCAGCACGCGGATGTCGTGGAAGTGCAGCCCGGTGGTCGGCTCGTCGAACAGGAACAGCAGGCCGCGCGGCTCCGGGGCGGCGGCCTTGGCCGCCTTGCGGCCCTTGCCGGACGCGGCACGCTGCGCCTGGGCCACTTCCGCCAGATGCCCGGCCAGCTTCAGGCGCTGGGCCTCGCCACCGCTCAGCGTGGGCACGGACTGCCCCAGTTGCAGGTATTGCAGGCCCACATCGACCAGCGGCTGCAGGCACACCCGCACGGCCGGGTCATCGGCGAAGAAGGCCAGCGCCTCGCTGACCGTCATCTCCAGGATGTCGGCCATGGAGCGGCGGCCGGGCAGGGCGCCGCCGATGCGCACCTCGAGAATCTCGCGCCGGTAGCGCGTGCCATGGCAGTCGGGACAGCGCAGGTAGATGTCGCTGAGGAACTGCATCTCCACGTGCTCGAAGCCATTGCCCGAGCAGGTGGGGCAGCGGCCGTTGCCCGCATTGAAGCTGAAGCTGCCCGGGGTATAGCCGCGCTCCTGCGCCAGTGGCTCGGCCACGAAGCGTTCGCGCAGCACGTCGAAGGCGCCGACATAGGTGGCCGGGATGGAGCGGGTGGTCTTGCCGATGGGGCTCTGGTCCACCAGCACCACGTCCTGCACGTGTTCGAGTCCGCGCAGCGCGCGATGGGCGCCCGGCGCCTCGGTGGGGCGGCCGAGCTGCTTGCAGGCGGCGCGGTAGAGTACATCGTGCATGAGGGTGGACTTGCCCGAGCCGCTGACGCCGGTGAGGCAGACCAGTTGGCCGAGGGGGATCTCCACGGACAGGTCCTGCAGATTGTGGGCGCTGGCGCCTTCGAGGTGAATGTGTGGCGTGTTCGCCTGCAAGCAGGCTCCCACAAGGCCAGGTTGTTGGAGCCTGCTGGCAGGCGAACTGCCCTGCAGGGCCTCATCCACCCGGCGCGCGCCACTCAAGTATTGCGCCGTCAGCGAGCCCGCCGCCTGCAGAAGCTGCGCCGGCGTGCCCAGGAAACGGATCTCGCCGCCGTCACGGCCCGGCCCCGGGCCGATGTCGATGATCAGATCGGCCGCCAGCATCACCTGCGGGTCGTGTTCCACCACCAGCAGCGTGTTGCCGGCATCGCGCAGGCGCTGCAGGATGCGGATCATGCGGCTCATGTCGCGGGCATGCAGACCGATGCTGGGCTCGTCCAGCACGAACAGCGTATTGACCAGGGAGCTGCCCAGCGCGGTGGTCAGATTGATGCGCTGCACCTCGCCGCCGCTGAGCGTGCGTGACTGGCGGTCGAGCGTGAGATAGCCCAGGCCCACATCCAGCAGATAGCCGAGCCGCGAGCGGATCTCCGTCAGCAGCAGCCGGGTGGCCTCGTCAAGGGCGCTGCCGGCCTGCCGGGGCATGGCCTCCAGACGGGCGAAGAAATCCGCACAGTCTTCCAGCGACAGGGTCATGAGTTCGTGCAGCGACAGCGCTTGCAGGCCGCTGGCGCCCTGGGCCTGCAGCCGCCACCACTGGCTCTGCGGCTTGAGTCGAGTGCCCTGGCAGGCCGTGCATTCCGTGTAGGCGCGGTACTTCGACAACAGCACGCGGATGTGCATCTTGTAGGCCTTGGATTCCAGCCAGCGGAAGAAGCCGTGCACGCCGTACCAGTGGCCGTCCTG
>JAURIJ010000061.1 GCA_030832825.1 Gammaproteobacteria bacterium | reverse complement strand
ATACCAGGCCGGGATGCGGTGGCCCCACCACAGCTGGCGGCTGATGCACCAGTCCTGCAGGTCGCGCATCCAGGCGAAATAGGTGTTCTCCCAGTTCTTGGGCACGAACTGGATGTCGCCGTCTTCCACGGCCTTGATGGCGGGCTCGGCCAGCGCCTTCACGGCCACGTACCACTGGTTCGTCAGCCAGGGCTCGATGATCACGCCGGTGCGGTCGCCGCGCGGCACCTTGAGCTTGTGCGGGTCGATCTTCTCCAGCAGCCCCAGGGCCTCGATGTCGGCCACCACGCGCTTGCGCGCCTCGAAGCGGTCCAGCCCGCGATACGCCTCGGGGGCGTTCTCGTTGATGGCGGCATCGGCGGTGAAGATGTTGATCATGGGCAGCTGGTGGCGCTTGCCCACCTCGTAGTCGTTGAAATCGTGGGCCGGGGTGATCTTCACGCAGCCGGTGCCGAAGCTGGCGTCCACGTAGTCATCGGCCACGATGGGAATGCGGCGGCCGCACAGGGGCAGCTCGACGAACTTGCCGATCAGGCTCTGATAGCGCTCGTCGGCGGGGTTCACGGCCACGGCGGTGTCGCCCAGCAGGGTCTCGGGGCGCGTGGTGGCGATGGTGATGTGGGTCTGGCCGGCCGCCGTGGTGGCGCCGTCCGCCAGCGGATAGCGGAAATGCCACAGGAAGCCGTCTTCCTCTTCCGACAGCACTTCCAGATCGGACACGGCGGTGTGCAGTGTCGGGTCCCAGTTCACCAGGCGATTGCCGCGGTAGATCAGGCCCTGGTCATACAGCTCGACGAACACGCGCTCCACGGCGGCGGAAAAACCGGCGTCCATGGTGAAGCGCTCGCGCGTCCAGTCCAGCGACGAGCCCAGGCGACGGATCTGCTGGGTGATGATGTTGCCGGACTCGTCCTTCCACTCCCACACCTTCTTCACGAAGGCCTCGCGGCCCAGGTCGTGGCGGGTGAGGTTCTGCCGTGCCAGCTGACGCTCCACCACCATCTGCGTGGCGATGCCGGCGTGGTCGGTGCCGACCTGCCACAGGGTCTTGCGGCCGAGCATGCGCTGATAGCGGATGAGCGCGTCCATGATGGCGTTCTGGAAGCCATGCCCCATGTGCAGACGTCCGGTCACATTGGGCGGGGGAATCACGATGGAGTAGGCGTCGCCGTCACCGGACGGAGTGAAATAGCCTTTCTCTTCCCACTGTTTGTACCAGTGACCTTCGATCTGATGGGGTTGGTATGTCTTGTCCATGTCTGCCTGTGCTGTGGTGTCGGGTGATTTTTGGGAGGCGCGAGTATACCTCACGCCTTTTGCGTGCGCAGATACTCCACCAGCAGGGGCACCGGGCGGCCGGTGGCGCCTTTCTGGGCTCCGGAGACCCAGGCGGTGCCGGCGATGTCCAGGTGCGCCCAGCGGTACTGCTTGGTGAAGCGCGACAGGAAGCAGGCCGCCGTGATGGTGCCGCCGCGCGGCCCGCCGATGTTGGCGATGTCGGCGAAGTTGCTGTCGAGCAGGGACTGGTATTCGTCCCACAGCGGCAGTTGCCAGGCGAAGTCCAGCGTGTGCTGGCCGAGCTGCAGCAGCTCGTCGGCCAGTGCCTGATTGTTGCTGAGCAGGGCGCTGGTCTGGTCGCCGAAGGTGGCCACGGCTGCGCCGGTCAGGGTGGCGATGTCGATCACGGTGCGCGGCTTGAAGCGCTCCACGTAGGTCAGCGCGTCGCACAGCACCAGGCGGCCTTCGGCGTCGGTGTTGAGAATCTCGATGGTCTGACCCGACATGCTGGTGACGATGTCACCCGGCTTGGTGGCCTTGCTGCCCGGCATGTTCTCGGCGGCGGCGATCACGCCCACCACGTTCAGCTTCAGGCCCAGGTCGGCAATGGCGGTGAGCGTGCCGATCACGCTGGCCGCGCCGCACATGTCGTACTTCATCTCATCCATGGCCAGGCCCGGCTTCAGGCTGATGCCGCCGGTGTCGAAGGTGATGCCCTTGCCCACCAGCACCACGGGCTTGCTGTCGGCCTTGGTGGCGCCCTTGTATTCCATGACGATCAGCTTGGCTTCCTGGGCGGAGCCGGCGCTCACGCTGAGCAGCGAGCCCATGCCCAGCTTCTTCATCTGCGCCTCGTTCAGCACCTTGGTGCTGATGGTCTTGTATTTCTCGCCCAGCTTCACGGCGGTGTCGGCCAGGTAGGTCGGCGTGCAGATGTTGCCCGGCAGATTGCCCAGCTCCCTGGTGGCGGCCACGCCCAGGGCGATGCTGGCGCCGAGCTTCACGGCCTCGGTCTGGGCCTTGCGTGTCTCGGCACTGGCGGCGCTCACGGCCACGCTCTTGAGGGCGTACTCGGGCTTCTTCTTGCTCTTGGTCTGGTCGTACTGGTAAGCGTTGGCATCGCACTCCTGCACCAGCAGGGTGGTGGCCCAGGCGATGTCGCGATCCTTCAGCGGCAGCTCGGCCAGGGTGAACACGGCGTCCTTCGCGCTGGACTTGAGCAGGGCCTTGATGGCGGCGCCGACGGCCTTGCGGTAGCTGCGCGCATCCAGGGCGCCTTCATCGCCACAGCCCACGAGCAGGATGCGCTTGGCAAGGCCTGAGTGCGGGTGCAGCAGCAGCGTGTCGCCCACCTTGCCGCTGACATCGCCACTGCCGGTGACGCGGCTGAGCGCGCCGTCCAGGGTGGTATCCACGGCAACGGCAGGCGCACTCAGGCGCCCCTTGGTCCAGACGCCGAGCACGAGGCAATCGGTGGCTTTGGCAGTGACGGCGGTGCTGAGCAGGCTGTATTTCATCGGCGATTTCCTTGGCAGAGAGGGGGGGTGAAAATGAACACTGCGGCCATGCTAGGGAGTTTCCCGGGGGCTGGCAAGCGCGTGGCAGGCGGGCGAGGCGGGCGCTGTGGGGCGCGCAGGCAGTGGTGTACTTGTCCGCGGGCCGTGAATTAGAATTGGCCGCCTTTCACAGGAGCCCGCCCATGTCCCGCGTCAAGATCGTCTTGCCCGACCACTACCTGTTCTCCATGCGGTACCGTGTGGGCATCAGCGATCTGAACTACGCCCGCCACCTGAACAGCGTGGCCATGGTGCACATCCTGCACGAGGCGCGGCTGCAGTTCCTGGCGCATCTGGGCTTCACCGAGGCCAACATCTTCGGCCTGGGCATGGTGGTCACCGACATGGGGGTGGATTACCGCAGCGAGTCCTTTGCCAATGACTGGCTCACCATCGACGTGGGCGTGGGCCGTTTCAATCGCTACGGCTGCGACATCGGTTTCCGCATCACCAACACCGCGCTCGAGAAAGTGGTCTGCAATGCCAAGATCGGCGTGGTGTTCTTCGATTTCGACAAGCACAAGATCGCCCTGATTCCCAAGGCCTTCCGCGACATGCTGGGGCAGCCGGAGCTGGACATTGACTAGCGCCAGGCCGCGCGAGCGAGCCGGAGGGCCACCCCGACCGTGATCATATTCCGTTATCTTGCGCGGCAGATCTTCCAGGTGATGGCCGCCGTGACGGTGATCATGCTGGTGCTGGCCATGATCACGCGCTTCCTGCAATACCTGGGGCAGGCCGTGGAGGGCGAGATCACCTCCGACATCCTGCTGCTGCTCATGGCCTACCGCCTGCCGGAATTCCTGCTCGTCATCCTGCCGTTCTCGCTGTTTCTGGGCATCCTGCTGGCCTATGGCCGCATGTACGCCGAGAACGAGATGACGGTGCTCTCCGCCTGCGGCATCAGCCAGAAACGCCTGGTGGCCTTGACCCTCGCGTGCACCAGCTTCCTGGCCATCATCCTCGGCACCCTCAGTCTGCAGGTGGCCCCCTGGGGCCTGCGCAACACCGAGCAGTTGATGGAGAGCCAGGACGAGCTGACGGAGCTCGATCTGATCGTGGCCGGCCAGTTCCAGGACTTTGCCGAGGGTCAGCGCACCACCTATGCCGAGACCACCCGCGATATCGCCGGCGAGCGTCAGCTCAACAACACCTTCGTGGCCTGGCGGCGCCCGGATGCCACGCAGGACGGCGCGAGCCTGCGCATCATCGTGGCCGAGTCGGCACGGCCGGTGATCGACGAGGCCAGCGGCCGGCGCTTCATGCTGCTGGAGAACGGGCATCTGTATGACGGCGTGCCCGGCCAGGCCGATTATCTGGTGAGCCAGTTCGAGCAGCAGGCGCTGCTGCTGCCGGAGCAGGTGCGCATCGAGACGGTGGTGCGCGAGAAGTCCCTGCCCACGGCGCAACTGTGGAACTCGGCGCTGCCCGAGCATCAGGCCGAGCTGCAGTGGCGCTTCTCCACCATCCTCCTGATTCCCGTGCTCACCCTGATCGCCGTGCCGCTGAGCCGGGTGGCACCGCGCCAGGGGCGCTTCAGCCGCCTGGTGCCGGCCGCGCTGCTCTACGCCACGTATTACGTGCTGCTGCAACTGGGCATGAGCCTGCTGGCCGAGGGCAGCATCCCGCTCGCGCTGGGCCTGTGGTGGGTGCACGCGGGCTTCATCGCGCTGGGGCTGTGCCTGCTGTTCGGGCGGCGGGAGGCGCACACATGAGTCGATTGGATGCTTACGTGCGCAAGCATGTGGTGGCGGCGATGCTGGTGGTGTTCGCGCTCACCACGAGCCTGGATTTCATCTTCAGCCTGGCCGACGAGCTGGGCAGCAGCACGGACAATTACAGTGCTGGGGACGCGCTGTGGTTCACCCTGGGCATCATGCCCCGCGCCATCTACGAGATGCTGCCCTTCATCGCGCTGGGCGGCGCCCTGATCGGGCTGGGTGTGCTGGCCTCGCACAACGAACTGGTGGTGATACAGGCCACGGGCGTGAGCACCTGGCGCATCGTCTGGGCCGTGATGAAGCCTGCCCTGGCGGTGATGGGTCTTAGTCTGGTGCTGGGCGAGTGGGTGGCGCCGCCGCTGGAGCAGCGCGCGCAGAGTGATCTGGCCATCATCGAGAGCGGCGGGCAGGCGCTGAGTTCCGCCGGCGGCGACTGGCGCAAGATCGGCAATGAATTCATCCACATCAACGTGATCCTGCCCGGCGGCACCCAGCTGCAGGGCGTCACGCGCTATGTGCTGGACGAGCAGCGGCGCCTGGTCAGCAGCAGTTTCGCCACCTCGGGGGAGTATCTGGAGGATGCCGACGGCGCGTTCTGGCGGCTGTCCGATGTGCGCGAGACGCGCTTTGGCGAGGGCGAGATCGCCGTCACGCGCACGGCGCTGGAGGACTGGCGGGTGGAGCTGTCGCCGGAGCTGCTGAGCGTGCTGCTGGTGGACCCGGAGCGGCATTCGATCTCGGGCCTGTACCGCTTCGCGCAGTACTTCGAGAACGAGGGGCTGGAGAGCAGCAGTTACTACCTGGCGTTCTGGAAGAAGCTGCTGCAGCCGCTGGCCACGGCCTCGCTGGTGCTGCTGGCGATCTCGTTCGTGTTCGGGCCGTTGCGCAGCGCGACGATGGGTTTCCGGGTGTTCGTGGCGATCGCCATGGGCATGGGTTTCACGCTGGTGCAGCGCATGCTGGGCCCGGCGAGTCTGCTGTACGGCTTCAGTCCGCTGATCGCGGTGCTGTTGCCAATGGTGCTGTGCGCGGTGATCGGGGTCATATTGCTGCGGCGTGTCTGAGGGGGCGTGTGTGTGAGGGTTCTGCCCGGCGCCGGGGGCTGGCCCGCGATCCTCGGGTGTCGGCAGGCACTGCAGTCCGGGGCCAGTCTTGCAGACACGCCGTGAACCCATCCATGGGGGCTCGATTCGCCGCCGTCCAGGCGGCTCACGGTCTGCAAGACTGGCCCCGGACTGCAGCGCTCAGGCGCAACGCAAGGTTCGCGGGCCAGCCCCCGGCGCCTGCTCCGTGCCACGTTCTCTCTCCCCCTCAGCGGGAGAGGGGAGTCTGGTTCCTCCCTCTGGAAATGCTCGCGTGCCAATTCGCTGGCAATGGAAAAGGCCTGCCACGGCGGCGTTGCCGTTCAGCGGCATAAAGGACCCGCGCCGAGTGAGCCAGGAGACCAAGGCTCCTGGCGATGCGAGGGGACCCGGGAGGGGCGCGGGTCAGCCGCAGAACGGGAATGCCGCCGTGGCAGGCCGGGCAGAATCTGCAAGAGAAGTGTTCACGAGATTGGCAGAAGGCCCGCCGGACTCCCCACTCCCAGCGTCAGAACGGTCGAGAGCCTTTGGGCAGCAGCACCACGCGGGTGCCCGAGAACTTGTCGTGCAGCGCGTCGCGCTGCGGGTCCATGTAGCGCCAGAGATAACCGACGCCCAGCAGGAAGAACGCCGGCCAGGCCAGCACCCAGCGCAGCACGCCTTGCTGCAGCGACATCAGGCCACCGGAACGGCTGACCGCCTTGATGCGCCAGGCGATCATGCCCAGCGTCTGGCCCGTGCGCGTCCAGAACCAGATGTAGAACCCCGCCGCACTGCCCACTTCCACCAGGAACACGATCACGTCCAGCACCGGGTCGGTCTGCACGCGGCCGTCCACCAGCTGACTGGTGTCCGGGCCCACGATGAACTGCAGCAGGAAGCCGAAGGCCATCCAGATGGCGGCCACGAGGAAGGCGTCATAGAGCAGCGCCGCCAGCCGGCGCCACAGCCCTGCCGAGGGCAGCAGGGCTTCGGAGACCGGGCCGGCATCGGAGTCGGTGACGGTCTCGCGTTCGGGCGTGGCGGCTGGCTTGCTCATGGGGGCTTACAGCTCTTTCACGGCCTGGATGAGTTCGTTGACGGCCTTCTGACCGTCGCCGAACAGCATGCGGGTGTTGTCCAGCAGGAACAGCGGGTTCTCGACGCCGGAGAAGCCGGTGCCGCGACCGCGCTTGATCACGATCACGTTGTCGGACTGCTCGGCGTTCAGGATCGGCATGCCGAACAGGGGGCTGTTCGGGTCGTTCTTGGCCGCCGGGTTCACCACGTCGTTCGCCCCGATCACCAGGGTGACCGTGGTGTTGGCGAAGTCCGCGTTGATGTCTTCCATGTCGTAGATCAGGTCGTAGGGCACGCCGGCCTCGGCCAGCAGCACGTTCATGTGGCCCGGCATGCGGCCGGCCACCGGGTGGATCGCGAACTTCACCTTCACGCCTTTCTCGGTGAGCAGCTGGGTCAGCTCCCACACCTTGTGCTGGGCCTGGGCCACGGCCATGCCGTATCCCGGAATCACCACCACCTGGCTGGCGTAGGCCATCATGATGCCCACGTCCTGGGCCTGGATCTCCTTCATGGAGCCGCCGGTGGCGCCGGCATCGACGGTGGTCGTGGCAGTGGTGCCGAAGCCGCTGAAGAACACGTTGCTCACCGAGCGGTTCATGGCCTTGGCCATCAGGTGCGTCAGCAGAGTGCCGGCCGAGCCCACCACGGTGCCGGCGATGATCATCGCGGCATTGCCCAGCACATAGCCTTCAAAGCCCACGGCCAGGCCGGTGAGGGCGTTGAACAGGGAGATGATCACCGGCATGTCGGCGCCGCCCACGGGCACGGTGATGAACACACCCAGGATCAGTGCCAGTCCGAAGAACACCACGATGGGCGCCAGGGCGTCGGTGCTGTACACGGAGATCGCCACGACCGCCAGGATCACGGCCAGCACCAGGTTGATCTGCTGCTGCTGGGGCAGCAGCTTGCTGGTGTTCAGGCGCCCGTCGAGCTTGGCCCAGGCGATGATGCTGCCGCTGAAGGCGATGGTGCCGATGATGGCGCCGATGATGGCCAGGATGGCGACGTCGGTGCCCATGGCCTGGGCCACGGTTTCCGGGTGCGCGTTCAGCGCTTGCAGGCCGAGGGCATTCAGGCGGTCACCGGTGGGGGCACCGGCCGCCACTTCGCCCTGCGCCTTGAGCAGTTCCACCGCCGCGATGGTGGCTGCCGCGCCGCCGCCCATGCCGTTGTACATGGCGATCATCTGCGGCATGTCGGTCATGGCGACCTTCTTGCCGGTGACCCAGGCATAGCCGCCACCGATGGCGATCGCCACGATGATCAGCAGGTAATTGGTCACGGCCTGCGGGTTGTCATAAAGCTCGGGCGCGAGGAAGGTGACCAGGGTGGCGAGCACCATGCCGGCGCCGGCCCACTGGATGCCGCGTCGTGCGGTGACGGGCGAGCTCATCTGCTTCAGGCCGAGAATGAACAGCACGGCCGCGAGGAAATAACTGGCTTGGATCAGGATGCTCATTTACTTCTTCCCTCCGGCGGCGTCCTTCTT
>JAURIJ010000037.1 GCA_030832825.1 Gammaproteobacteria bacterium | reverse complement strand
GGCGCCGCCGCGGGGCGGCGCTCGATTATGGTGACATTGTGGGTCATGACGACGCCGGAGTATGCACAGAATCTGCTCAGGCAAGAACTCACGGCGCCGGTGTTTGTGTGACTTTTTGTAATGCAGTGCTGACCAATTCTGATTTCAGCGTGGCGCCACGATGGTCTGACGCTGTTCGTCCAGCCCTTCGATGCCCAGGCGCACCACGTCGCCCGGCTTCAGGTACACCGGGGGCACCATGCCATCGCCCACGCCAGCGGGGGTGCCGGTGAAGATGATGTCGCCCGGGTAGAGGGTCATGAACTCGCTCAGGTGGCTGACGATCTTCGCCACGCCGAACACCATGTCGGCGGTGTTGCCCTGCTGCCGCATCTCGCCGTTCACTTCGGACCACACGGCCAGGTTCTGCACATCGTCGATGCTGTCGCGCGTGACCAGGTGGGGGCCGACCGGAGCGAAGGTGTCGGCGCTCTTGCCCTTGGTGAACTGGCCGCCGCGCTCGCGCTGGAAGGCACGCTCGGAGACATCGTGCCCGACGGTGTAGCCGGCGATGTATTCCCAGACATCGGCTTCGGCCACGTACTGGGCGCGCTTGCCGATCACCACCACCAGTTCGGATTCGTAGTCGAGCTTGAGCCCGTTGCGCGGCTGGATCACGTCATCGAAGGGGCCGGTCAGCGCCGAGGTGGCCTTCATGAAGATCAGTGGCTCGGTGGGCAGTTCCACCTGCATCTCGGCGGCATGGTTCACGTAGTTGAAGCCCACGGCGATGATCTTGCCGATGCCGGTGAGCGGCACGCCCAGGCGCGGATTGCCCTGCACCACGGGCAGATCGGCCAGCGGGATGGCGGCGATGGCTTCGAGGGACTCGTCGGACAGCACATCCGGGGTGATGTCGGGGATGTGGGCGGACAGGTCGTGCACCTGCCCCTGGTCATCCACCAGACCGGGTTTCTCCTGCCCCGCCGGGCCATAACGCACCAGCGACAGTTCTGCGGCGTGGGAGGTGCCGGCCAGCAGGCCGAGACTGAGGGCGGCCACCAGGCCGGCAAGGGGGAATCGGGACATGGAAAACCTCGTTGTTGTTGTCAGTGGTGCGGAGGTGGACCTGCACGGGGAGACGCGCGGAAACACTGGCGCGCAGTGTAAGCCAACTGCCCCGGGCTTGTCTTGGGCGGAAGTCGATTGCTCCCGCACGGCACTTGTAGTACTGCTGTTCGGTAGAAAAACATGCCAGCGGCAGCGCCCGCCGTCGCCGACAGACCACAACAACCAGAGTCTTCCCACGAGGGACCACGCCATGCGCACCACCGCCGCCCCGCACCGCCCCCTGCTCTGCCTGCTGCTCAGCCTCGCCCTGCTGCCCGCCGCTGCCACGGCGCAGACCGACGAGGAAAAGCGCGCCGCCATGAATGCCGCCTATCGCCAGTATCAGGAGCTGATCGCCCAGGGGCCGCAGATGCGTGCCCAGGCCGAAGCCCCCGCCCGCGAGGCCTACGAACTGGCTCTGGAGGTGCTGGGCGATGCCCACGCCACCACGGCCGCGCTGGCCATGAACTACGGCAATGTGCTGGCCGATGGCGACGCCGCCGCGCGTGTGCTGGAGCAGGCACTCGAGATCACCGAGAACCTGCACGGCGACGACGCTCTGGAACTGATTGATCCTCTGATGGCGCTGGGCGATTCGGCCACGGCGCACAGCGAGTTCGCCGACGCGCACGGCCACTACGCGCGCGCCCTGGAGATCGCCGAGAGCCAGCCCGAGCCGGACCGCTTTCTCAGCGCCATCATCGCCATCCAGCTTGGCACTACGGCCTTCAGCCTGGATCGCCCGCGCGAAGCCATCGAGCACTTGAGCAGTGCCCGCGACGCGCTGGCCGCCATCGACAACGACCTCGCCCGCGTGCGCCTGGCCACCGCCAATTTCTGGATCGGTCGTTACCATATCCAGCAGGAAGCGCCCGCCGACGCCATCGCGCCGCTGCAAGACGCCCTCGCCGTGTTCGAGCGCTTTCCCGAGGCGCGCCAGCTTTCCGTCAACAGCCTGATGGCCCTGGTGGAGGCGCACGAGAGCCTCGGGCAGCGCGCCTTGGCCACGCCCCATGTGCAGAATCTCGGCACGGGCACGAGCGCGCCGACACTGGTCTATCGCCCGCAGCAGCCCCATGCCCTGTGGGAGCAAGGCGCCGTGGATCTGCAGCTCGATGTGGACGCCGAAGGCTTCGTGCAGAACGTGCGGTTGCCCGAGGGTACCGAGCCGGAGTTCGCTGCAGCGGTGCGCGACGCCGTGACCGCCCTGCGCTATGCGCCCCGCCACGCCGATGGCGCGGCCGCCGCCACCGCCGACGTGCCCCTCAGCTTCCAGTTCAGCCGGCCTGCCAGACGCTAGAAAGCAGGGAGGCTCGACGTTGGCACCGAATCAGGCCTCGGCCGCCGGGCCTGCCGTTCAGCGACATAAGAAACCCGCACCGAGTGAGCCAGGAGACCGAGGCTCCTGGCGATGCGAGGGCACCCGGGAGGGGTGCGGGTCAGTCGCTGAACGGCAGGCCCGGCGGCCGAGGCCGGGAGCGAGGCAGTTCACGAGCAGACTGCCACAATCCACTGGCAGACCGCCCCCACGCCACGGTAATCTGCCCGCCCTTGCACATCGCCCAATCGACACGAGGCTCCCCGTGGCAAATTCACTGCAGGATCAATTGCTCAAGGCCGGACTGGTCAAGGAAAAGCAGCTCAAGAAGGCCAACAGCGAGAAGCGCAAGCAGACGCGGGCCCAGCTGCACAGCAAGGAGGGCGTGATCGACGAAGCGCGCGACGCCGCGCTGCAGGCCCTGGCCGAGAAGGCCGAGCGTGACCGCGCCCTGGCCCGCGAACAGAACCTGGCCGCCGAGCGCAAGGCCATCGCCGCGCAGATCCGCCAGATCATCACCATGAACCGCCAGCCGAAGAACACCGGCGACATCGCTTACAACTTCGTGCACGAGAAGAAGATCAAGACGCTGCACGTCGACAAGACCACCCAGGAGCATCTGGTGCACGGCCGGCTCGCCATCGTCACGCTCGACGAACGCTACGAGATCGTGCCCCAGGCCGCAGCCCTGAAGATCCAGCTGCGCGACCCGGCCGTGGTGATCGTCTGCAATTAGCAGCACAAGGCCGCCGACGGCACTGTGGAAGACGACCCCTATGCCGATTACAAAGTCCCCGACGACCTGATGTGGTGAACCACTAGGAGCCCTGCCATGCTTGCCCGTATCGAATCGCTCTGCCCGCTCGCCGGCCGCATCATCCTCGGCCTGTATTTCCTGTTGCCCGGCGCCGTGCTCAAGCTCGCCGACCTGCAGGGCACCTCCGAGTACATGGCCAGCAAGGGCATGGTGCTCGTGCCGCTGTTCCTGTGGCTGACCATCGCTCTGCAGGCGGGCGGCGGCCTGGCGCTGCTGACCGGCTGGCAGACCAAGATCGCGGCCTTTCTGCTGGCGGGCCTCACCCTGGTGATCAGCATCGTCATGCATGATTTCTGGGACGTCACCGAGGCGGTGCAGCGCGGCCACGAGACGCAGAACTTCGTGAAGAACATGGGCATCATGGCCGGCCTGCTCGCCATCGCCGGCCTGGGCGCCGGGCCGTTCAGCCTCGACAATCGCCGCCGGCAGGACTGACCTCATGGCCATGAAATCGACCGTTCTGAAAGCCGAGTTGCAGATCAGCGACATGAACCGGCATTACTACCAGACGCACACGCTGACCCTGGCCCAGCACCCCTCGGAAACCGAGGAGCGCATGATGGTGCGCGTGCTGACCTTCGCCCTGCATGCCAGCGAGAGTCTGGCCTTCACGCGGGGCATCAGCACCGAGGACGAGCCGGACATCTGGGACAAGGACCTGACGGAACACATCACCACGTGGATCGACCTGGGCCAGCCCGACGAGAAGCGCATCCGCAAGGCCTGCGGTCGGGCCGACGCGGTGTTCATCTACACCTATCAGCCGCGCAATGCGGGCCCGTGGTGGACGAAGTCGCAGGAGACGCTGGCGCGCTTCGACAAGCTGACGGTGGCCTCGCTGGAAACGGTGTCCGCCACGACGCTGGCCGAGCTGTGTGACCGCAACATGTCGCTCACCTGCACGATCCAGGACGATGCGGTGTATCTGGCGTCGGAGCGCGGGGAAGTGGAAGTGCGGGTGATCCCGCTGATGAGCGCGACGCGCTGAGGGTGTTGGAGCTTGCTTGCAAGCGAACCTTTCAGTGGGAGCTTGCTTGCAAGCGAAACCGTGCCATTCGCTGGCGCTGCATCAGGTGTCGTGACTGGGAGGCCCGCTTCAGCGGCATAAAAGACCCGCACCGAGTGAGCCAGGAGACCGAGGCTCCTGGCGATGCGAGGGCACCCGGGAGGGGTGCGGGTCAGCCGCAGAAGCGGGCATCGCAGGCGCGACGCCGGGCCTGTAACCTCGGTTCGCTTGCAAGCAAGCTCCCACAACAGACCACCGTTCGCTTGCAAGCAAGCTCCAACTTCAAAGGCGTGCTCACCGCCTCCCGATGATCAGCAAGGCCCCCAGCGTCAGCGCGCCCGCCGCCACCAGGTAGTAGCCCACCGCCGCGATACCGAAATTCACCGCCAGCCACGTCGCGATGTAGGGTGCCAGCGAGCCCCCCAGGATGCCCGCCAGATTGAAGGCCATGGACGCCCCCGTGTAGCGCACCGCTGTCGGGAACTGCTCCGACAGCGCCGTGCCCAGCGGACCGTAGGTCAGGCCCATGCAGGCCAGCCCCAGACACAGCAGCAGCGTCACCATGAACGTGCCCCCGGCCGCGAACAGCGGCCCGAACGCCAGACCGAACAGCATGATGGCCAGCGTCGCGTAGATCAGCATGCGGATGCGGCCCAGGCGGTCGGCCACCACCGCCGAGAACGGGATCATCGCCGCGAAGAACAGCACGCCGATGATCTGCATGATCAGGAACTGCTGCCGCTCGAAGCCCAGCTGCGTGGTGCCCCAGCTCAGCGTGAACACCGTCATCAGGTAGAACACCACGAAGGTCGTCGTGGCCATCAGCGTGGCCAGCAGCAGCGTGCGGCCATGCTCGCGGAACACCGTGACCAGCGGCACCTTCACCCGCTCCTCCTTGTCGATGGCCGCCTGGAAGGCCGGCGTCTCGGTGATCTGCAGCCGCACATACAAGCCCACGAACACCAGCAGCGCGCTGGCGATGAAGGGCACGCGCCAGCCCCAGGCGAAGAACTGCTCCTCGCTCAGCACCGCCGTCAGGATCACGAACACCAGCGTCGAGAGAATGAAACCGATGGGCGCGCCGAGCTGCGGAAACATGCCGTACCAGGCCTGCTTGCCGGGCGGCGCATTCTCGGTGGCCAGCAGCACCGCCCCGCCCCACTCGCCTCCGAGGCCGATGCCCTGACCGAAGCGGCACAGGGCCAGCAGCGCCGGCGCCAGAATGCCGATGCTGGCATAGGTGGGCAGCAGGCCGATGATGACGGTGGAGAGCCCCATGGTCAGCAGCGCCGCCACCAGGGTGGCCTTGCGGCCGATGCGGTCGCCGTAGTGGCCGAACAGCGCCGAGCCCAGCGGCCGCGCGAAGAAGGCCAGGGCGAAGGTGGCCAGCGACTGCAGGGTGGCGGTGGCGGCGTTGTCGCCGGGGAAGAACAGCTGCGGGAACACCAGCACGGCGGCGGTGCCGTAGATGTAGAAATCGAAGAACTCGATGGTGGTGCCGATCAGGCTGGCGAAGAGCACGCGCCGGGGGCTGTTGCCGCCGGCTTGGGGATGGGAGTCAGTCGGGTCAAGCGTGGTCTTGTGGTTGTCGCTCACAGGGGGCCTGCTGGTGGTTGATGGTGGTTGTGGGGGCGCTGGCTCAGGCCGAATTGCGGCTCGCATTGATGTTGCCGAACAGTGAGCGCATCACCATTTTCTCGTACACCTCCAGATGCCCCGCCTCGTCGCTCTGGCGAGCCTCCTGGATGCGCATCAGCGCGTACTGCTGCACCGTGAGCAGCGGCAGCACCACGCGCTCGCGCAGCTGGATGCTCATGCGGCTGCGCGGATTGTCCTCCAGCAGCATGGCCTGTCCGGAGACCTTCAGCACCATGGCGCGGCTCAGTTCGAACTCCTCGTGCAGCAGGCTCCAGAACGCGCCGAAACGCGGGTCCTGCTCCATGTAGCGCGTGAGCTGGAAATTGGTCTTGCTCATGCTCTGCATGCTGTTGGCGATGAGCGCGCGGAAGAAGCGCGAACGCTGGTACAGCCGTACGCAGGCCTCGAGATTGCCCGCGTCCTCCTGTTCCTTGAGCGCGCTGCCCAGCCCGTAGAAGCCTGGCACGTTCTGCTTGAGCTGGCTCCAGGCGCCCACGAAGGGAATCGCCCGCAGATCGCTGAACGCCAGCTTCTTCGCGCCGCCGCGCTTCGAGGGCCGGCTGCCGATATTGGTCATGGCGTAGTAGTTCAGCGTGCTCATCTCTTCCAGATAGGGCAGGAACAGCGGGTGTTTCTTGAACGCTTCGTACGAACGGTAACTCGACAGGGCCAGCGCCTCCAGCAGCGCGCGCTGCTCGTCGTCCAGCTCGCGTTCCGGGCGGTCGTAGAGATTGTTCTCCAGGCCGGCGATCAGCAGCTGAGACATGTTGTTCACCGCCGCCGCACGGATGCCGTAGAGCGTGCTGACCGTCTGGCCCTGGATGGTGAGCTGGATCTGGTTGCTCTCGATCTTCTTGCCCAGCGCCGCGTAGAACAGATAGGTGTCGCCGCCGCCACGCGCGGGCGGGCCGCCGCGACCGTCGAAGAAGATCACCTCGATGCCGGCGGCGCGGGAGACGGCGGTGAGGTCTTCCTTGGCGCGATAGATGGCCCAGTTCGCCATCAGATAGCCGCCGTCCTTGGTGCCGTCGGAGAAGCCCAGCATCACCGTCTGGCGATTGCGTCGCTGCTGCAGATGCGCCTTGTACTGCTTGTTGGCGTAGATGTAGCGCATGGTCTCGCCAGCGCGCTGCAGGTCATCCACCGTCTCGAACAGCGGCACGATATCCACCGCCAGCGGCACGTCGGCCCAGCCGCAGAGCTTGAACAGCGCGAAGCTGCGGGCGATGTCCGAGGCGCCGCGGCAGTTGCTGATGATGTAGCGGTGGCAGGCGCGCGGGCCGTTCAGACGCTGCACGCTGCGCATCACGCCGAAGGAGGCCAGGGTGTCGCGGATCACCGGGTCCTCGAAGCCGGCGCCATCGACATGCCCCTTGCAGTTGAGCAGGCAGTCGATCTGCTGCTGCCAGCCCATCTGCAGGATGTGCGGGGGCAGCAGGTCACGGCGCTGGCCGATCACGGCCTCCAGCGCGGCGCTGATCACGCGGCTGTCCTGGCGGATGTCGAGGCTGGCGAAGTGCAGCCCGAACAGCTGCACCTTGCGGCGGAAGGAGCGCAGCAGCTCCTGATAGAGCCCCTGATGTTCGGCCACCAGCACCTGCTCGATGGCGTCGAGTTCCTCCAGGAAGTGGTCCAGGCTCAGCGGCGTGTCCACCACGGCCTCGCTCAGCTCCTCGTGCAGCTGCTGCTCCAGCGCCTCCAGGCGCTTGTAGGTGCCGCGGAAACTCAGTCGCCGCTTGAGCGCGCGGATGTTCTGGTGGTAGCAGCTCAGGACGGTGTAGCGCAGCTTGGCCGCCACCTTGAGCGTGGTGTCGGTAGTGACGAAGGGATTGCCGTCGCGGTCGCCGCCCGGCCAGAAACCCACGGTGATCAACTCGGTGTTCGCCGTCACGGCCTCGGGATGGAAGTCGGACAGCTGGTCGACGATCTCGCCGATACCCGGGTAGAAGATGTTGCCCAGATACCAGGACAGCAGCACGGCCTCGTCATAGGGCGTGGGCTTGGTCTTCTGGAAGAACGGCGTGTTGCCCAGTTGCTGCAGCAGGTCGCGGGCGGTGCCGATCTCGTTGCGGGAGATGGCCTCGGTCAGGTCCGAAATGATGGCCAGCACCGGGCCGGTGTAGAACTGGGTCGGGTGGGCGGTGAGCACCACGCGCACGCCGAAGTGTTCCAGCAGCTGCTGCAGGTCGGGGCCGCGATCATCGTCGCGCGCCCGCTCCATCAGTTGCAGAACGGGGCTCTTGCCCTCGATGCGGTGAATGCGGCTGTAGGACGCATCCTCCAGCGCATCCACCAGCACCACTTGGCGCTCGACGTACTGGATGATCTTGAAGAGGAAGTGGATCTGCTCCTCTTCCGTGAAATGCGGCCGGTGCACCTCGAAAAAGCCGCGCACGATGTCCGTGGGGCTGCGCCCCTCTTCCAGCCCTCGCGCGCAGGCTTCGCTCAGCAGGGGCAGCAGCGTGCCGGTCTGCTCCACGGCGTCCAGCGGCAGGGTCAGGAACAGGCTGTTGTAGAGCTGGAAATTCAGCTCCACCAGCTCGGCGAAAGTCTTGGCGACGTGATCAGTCATGGGGGCTAATGTCCTCGGGGTTGCCGGATGGGCGGGCGGCTCACTTCAGCAGTTCGTCCAGGGTGAGACCGTAGCTGGGCACGAAGGTCTCCAGAAAGTACTGCACTTCCGGCAGCTCGATGCGGTCCAGCCGCGCCTTGACGTCTTTCTCGGCCTGGGAGAACTCGAAGTTGCCCGCCAGCACTTCCGAGCGGCACTTGATGTAGGCGCACAGGGTGTCGGCAGCCTTGATCAGCTGCAGGTGTTCCGGCGGGATCTCCTCGTGCAGCAGCACGCCGCGATAGGCGCCCTGCAGGGACTCGGGCAGCAGCTTGAGCAATTCTTGTTCGGCCTGCTTCTCCACGGCCTTGTAGGCCTGAGTGATGGCGGGAGAGTGGTACTTGATGGGCGAGGGCATGTCGCCCGTGATCACCTCGCCGCAGTCATGGTAGAGCGCGGCGACCACCACGGCGTTCACGTCCAGGCTGCCCCCGAAGTGCTGGTTGCGGATCACACCCAGCGCATGGGTGATGGTGGCCACCTCCCAGCTGTGCTCCATCACGTTCTCGTTGATCACATTGCGCTTGAGCCCCCAGCGCTGCAGCCAGCGGATCTTGCTGATGTAGGCGTAGAAGTGGCTTTGCAGACGCTGGATCATGCAGGACGCTCGTGTCAGATGAAGCTGAAGGTGGCCAGCGCGTTGGTGAGGTTGAGCAGCAGGAACAGCATGCCGATGCGCCCCAGTGCCTTGCCCGGGTCATTGCCGACGTAATAGCGCTTCACCAGGGTCAGCAGCAGGAAGGACCAGCCCACGGTCAGGGCCAGCAGGGCGATGTAGGGCGGCCAGTTGCGCTCGGCCACCAGCACGCTGCCCACCACGAAGAACAGGGCGGCACAGATCAGGTAGAACGTCCAGTAGGTCTGCGCGAGCCCGAAGGTCTGTCCGCTGATGAGCCGGGCGAACGCGGAGGGTGAAGCGGAAGAGTCGGTGCCCATGCTGGGGGAGTCCTTGCAAAGCGTGAAGTACAGGGCGCGGAGTGTAACGACTCGGCCAGTGTGCGGGCAACCGCACAAGGGATGGCCCGGGGGCGCCAACGCGGCGAAGGGAACCGCTAGCGCGGCCGCAACCGGCGCAGCACGGCGTCCCACCAGTCGGCGCCCTTCTCGCGCGCCAGCCGGATATTGCGCTCGGGAATGCGGCCGGTGTCCGGATGCGCGGCGATGGCCTCTTCCACGTCGTCCTCGCGCAGCAGATGGATCACGGGCCAGGGAGCGCGATTGGTGTAGTGGGAGGCATCGTCGGCCGGGCTGTCGGCGAAAAGATAATCGGGGTGAAAACTCGCCAGCTGGAAGTCGGCGTCGAGTTCCTGCTCTTCCAGCCAGGCCTGGGCCATGTCGAGCAGGTCGAGGTAATCGAAGAAATCGGCCACGCCCTGGGCGAACACCACCAGCGTGGTGGCGATCTGCGGCTCCTGGTGCAGGCGCTGCAGCTCGTCATGGAAGACGTGCAGCAGGGCCTCGGTGTCGCGGTGTCCGGTGACGGCCACGCGCACCCGGCCGGCATCCACTTCACGCCGCGCGAAGGGGCACAGGTTCAGGCCGATCACGATCTCGTCCAGCCAGCGGCGGATGCCCTGCTCCACCTCGTCCCGCTCGGCGTCGGTCAGCGTGTCAGGACTCATGCGGGCTGGCCCCCGGGCGCGGGCTTGCTCCCCGACTTGGACTTCGGCCTGGGCTTGCTCTTGCCGGCCTCCGGCTTCTTGCGCTTGGCGGTGGTGGCGGCCTTGCCCGAGGCCTTGAGTTTCTTCGGCCCCTTGTAGGTGCCGGGCAGCTCCTTGATCTTGCGCGATTCCAGCTGCACGTTCAGGTAGCGCTCGATGGACGCCTTCAGATTCCACTCCTGCGGCCCGATCAGCGCCACCGCCAGGCCCTCCTCGCCCGCCCGACCGGTGCGGCCGATGCGATGCACATAGTCATCGCCCTTGCGCGCCATGTCGAAGTTGATCACCAGGTCGATGCCCTTCACGTCCAGCCCGCGCGAGGCCAGGTCGCTGGCGACCAGCACCTTGAGCTTGCCCTCGCGGAAGGCGGTGATGGTGGCATTGCGCACGTCCTGCTTCACCTCGCCGTGCAGATAGCCGGCGCGCTGATCGCGGTAGCGCATCACGCCGCACAGATGCGTGGCCTGATCGCGGGTGTTGCAGAACACCAGGGCACGCTCGAAGGTTTCATGCTCCAGCAGCCACAGCAGCAGCTTCTCCTTGTGCTTGTCGTCGTCGGCCAGGATGTACTGCTGACGGATGGACTCGTGCTGTTCGCGGGCCGAGTTGATCTGCACTCTTACCGGGGCATTGAGCACCTGCAGCAGGCGACGCACGCCGGCGGGCAGCGTGGCGGAGAGCAGCATCGTCTGCCGCGCCTCGTTGCAGGTCGCGATGATGGCGAGCACGTCCTCGCTGAAACCCATCTCGAACAGGCGGTCGGCCTCGTCGAGCACCAGATGCTCCAGATTGCTGAACAGCGTGCTGCCTTCCTTGACCAGTTCCAGCGTGCGGCCGGGGGTGGCGATGAGGATCTCCGGATCGCGCCGCAGCAGGGCGCGCTGCACCTTGAATTCCTGCCCGCCGGTGATCACGCCGACCTTGAGGCCGCAGTAACTGCCCAGCTTCTCGCACTCCTTGCCGATCTGCCGCGCCAGTTCGCGCGTGGGCACCAGCACCAGGGCACGGGTGCCGGTGCGCTCGCCCTTCTTGCTGATCAGGCTCTGCAGGATGGGCAGCAGGAAGGCGGCGGTCTTGCCACTGCCGGTGGCGGCATTGACGAGCAGATCGCGCCCCTGCAGGGCCAGGGGAATGGCCTGCTGCTGCACAGGGGTGGGAGACTCGAAGCCCATCTTGTCGACGGCCTTTAGCAGACGCTGGTCCAGGGAAAGATCGGCAAACACGGCGGAAAACTCGGAGAACGAATGAGCGCGCACCTTACCACCCCGTGACGGCTTTGCAATCAGAATATCCAGCCGGGGGGCGCGGCGGGTATAGTCGGCGCTCGCCTCGCGGCATGCCGCCGGGCGCTTCGCCCACGCCATCGGACCCGTTCGTGACTGACTACCTGCTGCTGTTCCTGAGTGCCTTCATCGCCGCCACGGTGCTGCCCTTCTATTCCGAGGCCTGGCTGTATCTGCTGCTGCAGGACGCCGAGGGCCTGGCGCAGATCGTGACACCGGTACTGGTGGCCGGCAGCGGCAATGTGCTGGGGGCCTGCGTGAACTGGTGGCTGGGCCGCAGCCTGCTGCGCTTCGCCGACCGCCGCTGGTTCTACTTCACGCCGGCGCAGATTGACCGGGCGCAGACGCAGTTCCAGCGCTACGGGCACTGGACGCTGCTGTTCTCCTGGCTGCCGGTGGTGGGCGATCCGCTGACGCTGATTGCGGGGCTGCTGCGGGTGCCTTTCGGCCGCTTCGTGCTGCTGGTGGCGGCGGGCAAACTGGCGCGCTACGCCGTGGTGGCATGGCTGGCGGTGTAGTGGCACAGGCTCAGCGCTTGTCGTGCCGTAGGTGTCGAGCCAGCCGTTCAGCGCGTGTCGTCGGACGATGTCGAGCCCGTGCCGCCGGGCGGACGGCGGGGCTTGCTGCGGTCGGAGTCGCCAGCGGGCGCTGCGGTGGCACTCCTGGGCCCGCTGCCAGCCTCGGCCTCATGGATCACGGGCACCGCACTGCCCTGCCCCGGACGAATCAAGCCGATCGGCGGTCGTGTGGGGTAATCCAGGCGGGTGTCCAGCCGCGGGAAGAGGTCGGCGACGTCGGCATGGAACACCTTGCACAGGCTCTCCAGCGTGTCGATGGTGACGTTCTGATCCAGATTCTCGATGCGCATGATGGTGGACTGCGCCACCCCGATCTTGCGGGCGAAATCGCGCTGCGGCATCTCGCCCCGCTTCTCTCTGATGAACCTTGCCAGTCGCTGCCGCAGTTGAACCATATGTGGTTTATACTGGAAGCAAAGAACCACATGGGGTTCACGCGCCGCGCCGTTCGTGGCCTGCAGCCCGGGGTTCGCCCGCGCACCGTCCGAAGGAAGCATGCTCGTCCGGAAGCCGTCCTGCGGCACCTGTCTTCGCCCTGAAGCAGGTGCCGCCAGGCCGCAGCCGCCGGCTTGTCGCCTCCAGCCTTCCGTGCAACACTCCCGCCCATCGCAACCCTCAAGAAGAACAAGACCATGACAACTCCCGCAGACACCCGCACTCCCGGCATGCTGGGCTGGATCGAACGTACCGGCAACAAGCTCCCCGACCCGGTCTTCATCTTCTTCGCGCTGATCGGCGTGCTGATCGTGGTGAGCGTGCTGATGTCCCTGCTGGGCGTCTCGGCGCTGCACCCCACCCAGGTGGATGCCAACGGCAATCCGCTGGTGATCCAGGCGGCCAGTCTGCTCTCGTCAGACAATATCCGCCGCCTGCTGGTGGACATGCCGGCCACCTTCGCCGGCTTCTACCCGCTGGGCTTCGTGTTGCTGGTGATGCTGGGCGCCGGCGTGGCCGAGCGCACCGGCCTGTTCGCCACCGCCATGAGCGCCGCCGTGAAGCGCGCGCCCAAGGCCTGGCTCACGCCGGTGGTGGCCTTCGTGGCCATGATGGGCAATCTGGCGTCCGATGCGGCCTATGTGGTGCTGATTCCGCTGGCGGGCGTGCTCTATGCCGCCGCCGGCCGACACCCGATCGCGGGCATCGCCGCGGCCTTCGCCGGCGTCTCGGGCGGCTTCTCGGCCAACCTCATGCCCGGCCAGCTGGACGCGCTGCTGTTCGGCGTCACCCAGGCCGCCGCACAGACCATCGACCCGGCCTGGACGGCCAACATCGCGGGCAACTGGTACTTCATCGCCGCCATGCTGGTCCTGTTCCTGCCCGTGATCTGGTACCTGACCGACAAGGTGATCGAGCCCCGTCTGGCGCCCCTCTCCGGCCAGCCCGTGAGCAGCACGGCCGGCGTGATCAAGCCGGCGGAAGCCGCCTCGGCCGAGGAGCGCCGCGGTCTTGCCCGCGCCGGCTGGGCCGCCCTGGCCGTGGTGCTGGTGTGGATTGCCCTGTGCTTCCTTCCCGGCACGCCCCTGATCAACGAGGACGGCGGCGCGGGTCGTCTGCAGCCCTTCTATCAGTCCCTGGTGGCCGCCTTCTTCATCCTGTTCCTGGCTGCCGGCTGGGCCTATGGCTCGGCCACCGGCAGCGTGAAGACCCACCGCGACATCGTGCGCATGATGTCCGAGGCCATGGCCGACCTGTCCTACTACCTGGTGCTGGCCTTCGCCGCCGCGCATTTCGTGGCGATGTTCAACTGGTCCAATCTGGGGCTGATCGTGGCCGTGAAAGGCGCGGGCGTGATCAGTGGCACCGAGCTGCCCATGGCCGTGCTGCTGGTGCTGGTGGTGCTCATGACCACGCTGATCAACCTCTTCATCGGTTCGGCCAGCGCCAAGTGGGCGCTGCTCGCGCCGGTGCTGGTGCCGATGCTGATGCTGCTGGGCGTGAGCCCCGAGATGACCACCGCGGCCTATCGCGCGGGCGATGGCGCCACCAACATCATCACGCCGCTGATGCCCTACTTCCCGCTGATCCTGACCTTCTGCCAGCGCTGGCAAAAGGACTTCGGCATCGGCAGCCTGGCCGCCACGATGATTCCGTACTCGCTGTGGCTGCTCGGCGTCGGCACGCTGATGGTCATCCTCTGGGTGGCGCTGGGCCTGCCGCTGGGGCCGGGCGCGAGCGCCGGCTACACACTCTGACACCTCCACTGACCACCACTCACCGAGGGCTGTCCTGGCGGCGGCCCGGAAGGGAAAGCCCATGAAAGAAGCCGTCATCGTCGCCACCGCTCGCACGCCCATCGGCAAGGCCTATCGCGGGGCCTTCAACAACACCGACGCCCCCACCCTGGGCGGTCATGCCATCCGCGCCGCGCTGCAGCGCTCGGGACTCGACCCGGCGGAAGTCGAGGACGTGATCCTGGGCTGTGCCATGCAACAGGGCACCACCAGCTACAACATCGGCCGCCTGGCCGCTGTGGCTGCCGGACTGCCCAACAGCGTCTCGGGCATGAGCCTCGATCGCCAGTGCGCCTCGGGCATGATGGCCATCGCCACGGCTGCCAAGCAGATCCTGGTGGACAACATGCCGGTGGTGATCGGCGGCGGCCTGGAGTCCATCTCGCTGGTGCAGAACGAGCACGCCAACAGCTACCGCACCCAGGACGCCACGGTGCTGGCCCACTCCCCCCACGCCTACATGCCGATGCTGCAGACGGCCGAGATCGTGGCCCGGCGCTACGGCATCAGCCGCGAGGCGCAGGATGCCTACAGCCTGCAGAGCCAGCAGCGCACCGCCGCCGCGCAGGCAGCGGGCCGCTTCGACGACGAGATCGTGCCGCTGGCCTCTCTGAAGGGCGTGATGAACAAGGAAACGAAACAGATCAGTTTCGAGCAGACGCTGCTGACGCGGGACGAAGGCAATCGCGCCGATACCACGCTGGCCGGCCTGCAGGCGCTCAAACCCGTCATCGAGGGCGGCTGCATCACGGCAGGCAATGCCAGCCAGTTGTCGGACGGCGCCGCGGCCTGCGTGCTGATGAGCAGCAAGCTGGCCGAACAGCGCGGCCTGCAGCCGCTGGGCGCCTATCGGGGCATGGTGGTGGCGGGCTGCGACCCGGACGAGATGGGCATTGGCCCGGTGTTCGCGATCCCGAAGCTGCTCAAGCGCTTCGACCTGCGCATGGACGACATCGACCTGTGGGAACTCAACGAGGCCTTCGCCGTGCAGGTGCTCTACTGCCGCGACCGCCTGGGCATCCCCGACGAGCTGCTGAACGTGAACGGCGGCGCCATCTCCATCGGCCACCCCTACGGCATGAGCGGGGCGCGCATGGTGGGCCATGCGCTCATCGAAGGGCGTCGCCGCGGCGCGAAGTACGTGGTCTGCACCATGTGCGTGGGCGGCGGCATGGGGGCGGCGGGGCTGTTCGAGGTGTATTGAGCCGGCGGCTCAGCCACTCACCCGCATCACACTGGTGAAGCCATTGGTGCCCACGTATTCCCAGGTGGCGTCGGCACTGCTGTGGCGATGGTCCACGGCGCGATATTGCACATACTCGTGATAGGCCGGATTGGGCAGGCCGTTCACTTCGATGCGCTCGCCGGAAAGTCCCGGCAACAGCGCCATGTCCACTGAGGACTCGGGCACCGAGAAACGCAGCGCGCCATCCCCCCGCTCCACCGTGAAGGGCACGCGGTGCTTGCTGCGCGCCAGGCGGTCGAAGCCGGCGAAGATCACCGGGAACATCTTGTCGAAAGTCTCCTGCTGCGCGGGCGTCATGGCTTCGTCAATGTGAATGCGCGTCCAGTTGCCCATCAGGAAGGTCACCAGAAAGCGGATGCCGGTGAGGTCGGCGCCTTCGAAATGGCCGGAGCGGATCTCGATCAGGCGGTTGCCATCACAGCGCAGTTCCGTGGGCAGCCCGAAGTTGCAGGGGCAGGGAATCTCGCAGCTGCAGCACTCGGCCAGGTCCGCGATCATGCTGAAGCGCTCGCTGGCGCCCAGGCTCAGGGGAGTCACGCTGGTCAGGGCCATGCCGGTGAGCAGGCCGCCGGTGAAGGCTCGTCGTTTCATGGTCTGGTGTCCTTGTTCTTGTTGTGAAGGGGCTTACTTGAGCTTGCAGGTATTGACCCCGAGCAGGGTATACAGCGGGCAGAAATTGAACAAGCCCGTGAGCAGCGGCACCAGTCCGATCCAGCCCCCGATGATGCCCAGCAGGGTGAAGGCAATCAGGGCCACGCCCGCTGCCACCCGCAGAATCTTGTCCGTGCCACCGACGTTCGCCTTCATGTTGCCTCCTTCCTGCAGATCGGTTGTGGAATATCAGGTTTCGACCAGGTAATTGCGCATCATGCCCAGGTCCTCGTGCTCGAGGATGTGGCAGTGATAGAGATAGAGCCCCGCATGATTCTCGAACGCCATCAGCACCTGCACGCGTTCGCCGGGCAGCACCAGCACCACGTCCTTCAGGCCGTGATCGGTGAAGCCGGTGGCCAGATGCTGATGCGTGGCACTGGCCGCCGCGCTGCGTGTGCGCGAGAGCACGCGGAAGCTCACGTTGTGCACGTGCATCGGATGCGCCATCTGCATCATGCCGCCCATGCCCATTCCCATGCCCATGCCGCCTTCGTTGACGAATTCCCAGACTTCGGTGGTGCCGAGCTTCACCCGGTCGCTGTCATGCACCTCGTCCATGGCGCCGAAGCTGCGCCCGTTCAAGCGCGGCGAGCCCATCATCATGGAGATCTCGATGCGGCGCGGCGCGCTGGCATTGACCGCCTGTTCCAGCACGGGCAGCGGCGGCGTGCTGAGCTGCGCCGGCAGAGCCTGCACGGGAATCTGCTGCGCCGTGGCCACGAAACTGGCGATGAGGCGCGCGCCATCCACCAGCGGCAGCCCGAGCTGCTCACTCGTGAAATGCTGCAGGGAAGGTGTCCACGATTCCGCCAGCAATTGCACGCTGGCACCGGCCTCGAGCCCGGAGAAATCCACCCAGACATCGGCACGCTCGCCCACGCCGAGCGTGAGCGCCGGCTGCTCCACCGGCCGCGCCAGCAGACCGCCGTCGGTGCCGATCACCGTGAAGGGCGCGCCGTTGCTCCAGCGCAGGTGGTAAAGCGTGGCATTGGAACCATTGAACAGGCGCACGCGGTGTGCGCCGCGCGCCACCTCACGACGATAATCGGCCCGGCCGTTCACCAGCACGCGCTCGCCGGCGAAGCCCATCATCCAGTTGTGGCGCACATTGTTCAGGTAGACCAGCTGATTGCCGCCGTCGAAGCTGCGGTCCTGGATCACCAGCGCCAGGTCCTGCTCCCCGGCCGGCAGCTGCGCGGCCTCCTCTTCCTCGTCGCTGATCAGCAGCATGCCGGTCATGCCCTGATAGACCTGCCAGGAGGTGCGCTCGTGCGGGTGGGGATGAAACCAGTAGGAACCGGCGCGGTTGCCCACCTCGAATTCGTAGACATGGCGCTGGCCAGGGTCGATGGCATACATCGGATGCCCGTCCATGCGCTGCACGATGTTCAGGCCGTGCCAGTGCACGATGCTCGCTTCGGGCAGGGCATTGTCGAAATGCACGCGCAGACGTTGCCCGCGGCGCACGCGGATCACCGGGATGTGGCCGGCGCCATCGAGAAAGCCAAGCGCATCCGCCGGACCCTTGAGCACGCTGCCGCTGTAACGCCACACCGCCGTGGGGGCGCCATCGAGCATCGCGGCCGTGCCGGGCTCGGCCCGCAGGGACAGCTCGACATGCGGATCAAAGCCCGGCGTCGCCTCGGCGGCCGGCAGGCCATGGTCCATGGCGGCGGCCAGCGCAGAGCGGCGCGAGCCGGCCAGAATGCCGGCTGCGCCCAGGCTGAGCAGGAATTGTCGTCGATGAATCATGAAAACCTCGTGCCTTGATGTGCAGTGAACTGCAGAAAGCACAACGCAGCGCCGCAGGGGCGTAACCTCGTTGCAGTGTAGTGATTTGATGTGCGAACAACTTGTGCTGGATCAAGCATCCGGCAGTTGGCGGCAATCGCGCGGCAGATCAGCCCTGACACGCCCTGCACAGACCGCTGATCTCGATGGTTTCGTCGTTGACCTTGAAACCGATGCGCTGGGCACTCGTGCTGATGCGCGCGGTGAGCTCGGCATCGTCCAGCTCCGCCACGACACCACAACCCTCGCAGATCAGGAACTGCCCTTGATGCGGACGCCCCGGCTCGCCGCAGCCGATATAGGCGTTGAGCGACTCCAGCCGGTGCACCAGACCGGCTTCCTGCAGGAAATCCAGCGCACGATACACAGTGGGTGGCGCCGGCCGCTCGTGGGTGAGCGCGAGCATGGCCAGCAGGTCGTAGGCCTTCACCGGTTTGTGGGTGGACCACAGCAGCTCGAAGACCGTGCGGCGCAAGGGCGTGAAGCGTTCTCCGCGCGCGGCACACACCTTCTCGGCGGCCTGCACGGCGTCGGCCACACAGTGGTGATGGTCGTGGTGGACCGGCGCGAAGTCCTGCAGGACGGCAGCGTCGGCCACGGGCACGAACGTGGTGTTCTTGTCGATCATGCGGCAGGTTCCTGTTTCTGGCATGCGGCCACCGCAGCCTGCCAGCAGCAGGCCCCGGTGTGCAAGTGCCCGCGCGGGCTCAACGGGCGAACGCCTTCTCCAGACGGATGCCGATGTACTGGCCCGCGATCATGGCGGCCACGAACAGGAAGATGCCCGGTTCCAGCGAGGCCATGCCCGCCAGGGCCGGCCCGGGACACAGACCGGCGAGCCCCCAGCCGATGCCGAACAGCACGGCGCCGCTGATCAGCGGCATGTCCAGCTCTGTCTTGGTGGGCAGGGAGAACTTGTCGGCCAGCAGCGGATGCGCCTTGCGCGTGATGAGCGGAAAGCCCACCACGGTGACGATCAAGGCGCTGCCCATGACCAGCATGAGCGTGAGATCCCAGTCGCCCGCAACATCGAGGAAACCGATGACGCGCGCGGGATTGATCATCTCGGAGATGCTGAGACCGAGACCGAAGAGGATGCCGCATATCAAGGCTGCTATGGCTGATTTCATGACAGGACATGCCTCATGACAAAGACGGTGACGACGGCAACCACCATGAAGGTGGCCGTGGACGCGAAGGAGCGCGGCGAGCGGCGCGCGATGCCGCACACCCCGTGACCGGAGGTGCAGCCCGAGCCCAGCCGCGTGCCCATGCCCACCAGCAGGCCGGCCACGATCAGCAGC
Organism: Gammaproteobacteria bacterium; assembly: GCA_030832825.1. Classification (GTDB taxonomy): domain Bacteria; phylum Pseudomonadota; class Gammaproteobacteria; order Pseudomonadales; family Pseudohongiellaceae; genus UBA5078. The sequence goes on along the minus strand of JAURIJ010000037.1, from coordinate 5,143 downwards.
GGACCGCTGGCCTGCATCTGCAGTGGCAGCGGCCCCACGAAGAGCTGGTACAGCACGGCGCCCAGCACCAGCCCGGCCACGAAGGCCATGCGCCAGGACAGGCCGTCAGCCTTGTTCCAGGTGATGACCCCCGTCAGGATGCCGGCGATGCCGGTGATGCGCCCGAGCAGCAACAGCATCAGCACACTCGAGATGCCGATCAGCGCACCGCCGATCAGGCCTCCCGCCACATTCGGTTCAATCATGATGAGTCCCCCATACAGTGCTTGCGTGAATGGCGGCATGATCCCACAACGGCATCAGAACGTGTACTGCGCCTTCATCCACAGTGTGCGACCCGGCTCGTTCACGCGCAGGATCTGGTCGAAGCCCGGGATGCTCGCACCCGCGCGACTGATGTGCTCGGCATAGGTCCTGTCGAGCAGATTGTCGATGCCGGCAGTGACCAGAAGACGCTCGTCGGGACGCCAGCCGGCATTGAACGACAGCACATTGGCCGAGTCCGTCACGCCGATGTCCTGGCCTGCGATGTTGCCGCGGCCCGGATCGACACGATCCTGCTTCGCGATGCCACGCCACAGCACACCGGCCGACCACACGCTGTTGTCGTAGTGCAGGCCGAGGCGCGCTTCCAGTGGCGGCAGTTGCGGCAGCGTGCGGCCATCGGTCCTGTTCTCGCCGCGCACCGAGGCCAGGGTCAGCTCCGTTCGCCAGTTCATCGCGAAGCGGTACTGCGCATCCACTTCCACGCCCCAGCTGCGTGAGCTTCTCGGATTCCACGTCGAAGGCGCTGACGGTGGTGGCAGATTCCTTGGACACCAGCTCCCAGTAATCCGGGAAGCGCTCGTTGTGGCCGACGCCGACGTAGAACGTGGAGTCGATGGCCTCGATGCCGGTTTCGTAACGCAGGAAGCGACTGTTCAGCGTTTCCTCGCGCTGCATGCCTGCAGTGGGATTGGGCGCACTCATCATCATGGAGAGCGCCACGCGCTGACGCTTGTCGGTGAACTGCCAGTCATCGGCACGCACGCCACCGATCAGCCGACTGTCCCTGCCGAAATTCCAGCCCAGCTCGGCGAACACGCCGGTCTGCTCGAATTCGGCATCGGTGCCGCGCGCCATGGCCTGGTAGGGCATCATGGTCTGATTCATGGTGTTGCGCACGGTGTGCACATTGTCCTGGGTGTCGATGCCCACGGTCAGATCAGTGCTCACGCTCGGCGCGAAGCCCAGCACCAGCTTGCCGCCGGTGGTCTCACGATCCGGGTTGGACACCATGCGCCCGGTGGCCGGGGTGGGCAGGTCGCGCATCTTGTAATTGTCCATCACGTGATCGACGTAATTGTGATAGGCCTGCACTTCCACCGTCTTGAACACGTCCCCGATGTTGGACTGCAGGAACTTCACGCCATAGTTTTCGCGCGCGAATTTTGTACCGTCCATGCCACGATCCGCATAGGCCGCCTCACCGTCACTGCGCGCCCCGGTCAGCTCCAGGCGAGTGTTGTCGCTGGGCGTCCAGGCCAGACTGAGATTGGTGCTCCAGCGCTGATATTCGGAATGCACGTCGACGCCATCGCCATCCTGATAGTCATCCTGCACAGCATTGGTGCCGGAGGCGCGCACGGTGAACTCGGGCGTGGTGTACGTGGCATCGAGCACTTCGTCATGCCGCCCGAAGTTGCCGGCCAGCACGCTGCTGTGCAGGGAGAAGTCGGTGGCCGTCGGGCGCGTCTGATTGCGCTCGAACAGCACCACGCCGGCGGAATTGCCCGGGCCGTGCTGCACGGACTGCGGGCCCTTGATCACCTGAATGCTGTCATAGGCTTCGGGGAAGATGTAGGCCGTGGGCGGGTCCATGCGGTGGCCGCAGCCGCCGAGCACAGTCTCGCCGTCCACCAGCATGGAGAGGCGCGAGCCGGCCATGCCGCGGAAAATGGGGTCACCGTCGGCACCGCCCTTGCGGATCACGGAGAAGCCGGGAATGGTCTTCAGGTAATCGGCGCCGTCATGGGCGGGCACGGGCTGGCGGGGTGCCTTGGGGTTGGTGGAAACATTCAGGGGGGCATCGGTGCGCACGCCGGTCACGACCATCTCTTCGGGGGTGACGGGAGCCTCACTGGCGGCGGCGGTGCCGGCCATGGCGGTGAGGATGGCGAGGGTGAGTGCCTTGCGGTGAAGGATCATGGGGTCTCTCCTGTAGTGATCTTGTAGTTACTCTCGGTAACAACGGTAACACTTCAGGTAACACACTCAATGCGACATGTTGTCGCAGGCATGGGTGCTACGGATCCCGGTCTGGCCTGGCCCTGCGGGCGGTCTGGTCGCGGACACGCCGTGAACCCATCCATGGGGGCTCGCTGGCCGCCATCCGGGCGGCCAACGGTCCTCGACCAGACCGCCCGCAGGGCCAGGCCGGACCTCTCTCCGCGCCACCCATGCCTGGCGGGGTGGCACCAAGGCCGGAGCCTGCCGCCGGGTGCCACTGACGCAGACCGTCGCGCGCCAGGGAAGGCGCGCGCCGAGCGTACAGGGAGGTATTCACAGCGTGTCTGCGTCAGTGGCACCCGGCGGCAGGCCTCAGCAGAACCCACCGCACAGGCATAAAAAACCCGATTGGATGGAGTCACCAATCGGGTTCAAGAGTACTTGAAACAAGGATCACTGGTGCCGCATTGCGAACCGTTCGTTTCGCTACTCGACAGTGGGAATGCTACGCCGATCGTGCAGAAGCGCCATGTGGCACAGTGTCGCAGCGCGGTGTCAGTCGCGGAAACGCACGGTGGCAAGCGTACCCTCGCCCGGCGCGCTCTCCAGCGTGATCTGCCAGTGCATGCGGTCACAGATGCGGCGCACCAGGTTCAGCCCCAGGCCCGTGCCGCTCTGCTTGGTGGTGTAGCTGCGCTCGAACACCAGCGCCAGCTTGTCGGCCGGGATACCTTCGCCGGTGTCGCGAATGGCCAGCAGGTTCTCGCGCAGCACGATCTCGATGCGTCCCGCGCGCGTGTGCTCGACGGCATTGCGCAACAGATTGCTGATGGTGATCTGCACCAGGCTCGCCGGCTGATGCAGCACTGGCGCACCGGCGTAGTCGCGCACGATCTGCAGACCGTGATCGGCAATGCGGGCGCTCTGGTCCTCCAGGCAGCGCTCGACGAGCTGCTCCACATCGGCCGGACTGCTCTGATCGATCTGACTGCTTTCCTCGCGCGACAGCAGCAGCGTCGCTTCAATGAACGCGAGCATCTCGCCGCAGGCCCGGCTGATGCGCTCCAGCGCCCGCTGCGAGGACGGGGTCTGCGTACTGGCGCCCAGCACGTCGAGTGCGCCCATCATCACCGCGAGCGGAGTGCGCAGCTCGTGGCTGGCCGCTGCCGTGAAGGAGCGCTCGCGCTCGACGAATTTCTCCAGCCGCTCCTGATACTTGTCGAATGACGCCGCGATCTGCCCGATCTCGGTGCCCGCGTAGTCGCCGGCGATGCGCAGACTGGTCTGCCCCGGATCGATCATCGTCAGACGGCGTGAGAGGTTCTGCACCGGCGCCAGGATGGCGCGGGTGGCGCTCATGCCCATGAGAATGGCCACGACCAGCACCAGCAGCAGACCGTAGAGCAGCATCAGCAGCACGTCGTGCTCCTGCTGCTCCCATTCGGTGACGTCGTACATCAGATAAGCCGGACGACCGTTCCAGGCCCCGGCCTCGATCTGGTAACGCAGATCCCCCACCACCACGCTGTGGTGTGACCCTGGGGCCAGGCCGGTGATCGCCTCGGGCAGCGCGGCCACGCCCTCGCCAAAGTGGAAGGTCCAGCCGGTGAACAGGGCATCATCATTGTACGTGCCTTCATCGAGCTGCCGGATCAACACCTGCATCTGCTCGGCCACCATGTCGCCGAAGATGGACGCCTCCAGGCGCGCCTTGATCAGCAGCACGCCGCCGGCAAACATCAGGCTGGTCACGCTGACGATGAGCACCAGCGCCACGAGTATGCGGAACTTCAGGGTGGTTCTGCGCATCAGGCGCCATCCTCCGTGAGTGCAAGTCGATAGCCGGTGCCATGCACCGTCTGCAGCAGCTTGTGCGTGAACGGCTTGTCGATGATCGTGCGCAACGTGTAGATGTGGGTGCGCAGCACGTCCTTGTCGGGCAGGGCATCGCCCCAGATGTGGTGCTCCAGCTCCTCGCGGCTCACCACGCGATGGGAATGGCTCATGAGCAGCTCCAGCAGACGACGCTGCATCGGATTGAGTTCAAGGGTGTGGCCGGCGCGCGTGGCGACCAGGGTCTGCGGGTCATAGCGCAGGTCGGCGACGACCAGGGCACGCGACGTCGACGCCCGCCCCCGGCGCTGCAGTGCCAGCAGCCGCACTTCCAGCTCCTTCACCGAGAACGGCTTGACCAGATAGTCATCGACACCGGCCGCGAAGCCCTCCAGCTTGTCGTCCAGCTGATCGCGGGCGGTCAGCATCAGCACAGGCACATCACTGCGCCCCTCGCTGCGCAGGCGCCGGCACAGGGCCATGCCATCGAGGCCCGGCAGATTGACGTCCAGCACGATCACGTCGTGCGGCTGCTGCAAGGCCAGCTGCAGGCCGTGCGGGCCGGTGGCGGCGAAGTCCAGCACATGGCCGCGCGGCTCCAGATAGTCCGCGATATTGGCGGCAATGTCGCGGTTGTCTTCGATCACCAGAATCTTCAAGAGCGGCTCCTTGCTCGCTGCGCTGACCGGCTCAGTGTCGCGCGCGGCATGTCAAAAAAACGTGAATCCGGCGCATTGACAAAATTTTCACACCCCATGGCCTAGTCTGTCGCCATTCCTTTCACCGATCAAAGAGAGTTTGCACCGTGCACCGATCACGACTACGCCGGCTTGTCACCCTGGCCGGGCTCACCGGACTCTTCGTGCTGCCAGGCCTGAGCGCGCAGGAGCTCGATCATGCGCCCCTGGCCACCGACCCGACGCTGAGCTTCAGCGCCCTGCTGGAACAGACCTTGCGCCATGCCCCCAACGCCCTGGAGGGTCCGGTCCGCGAAGCCGAGGCGCGCGACATGAACGCCCTGGGCGAGAGCTGGATTGCCGGCCGCCCGAGCGTCCAGCTGGACGCCATCGACGACCGCCTGCTCAACGATCTCGGCCAGCGT
>JAURIJ010000040.1 GCA_030832825.1 Gammaproteobacteria bacterium | reverse complement strand
TTCTTCCGGAACCGTTAATTGCGCTAAAGTGAACGAATACGTCCTTCCCACCTTCCTGCTCAATGAAACCGAAGCCCTTCTCGTCATTGAACCACTTAACAGTACCTTCTACTTGCTCTGACATATTTCTCTCTTGTTCTTGAAAATTAGATATATGGCCAGCATCGCTGCCAACCCTTGAATCCCGCAGGATTCGCCCGAAGTGTAACCCTATATAAGAACGGATGGAATATGGATTTCTCACATGAGCAAGCGAAAAGTGGCTGTTTCTGGCCCTTTTTCCGCGGATTCAGGCGAGGCCGGGCGACTCATTGCGCGCCGGCATCGAAAATCTTTCCGGGATTCATGATGCCACGAGGATCAAACAGCTTTTTCATGGCCTTCATGTAGGCAATTTCCTCTGCACTGCGGCTGTAGGCCAGGAAAGGTTTCTTCAACAGTCCCACACCATGTTCGGCCGAGATGCTGCCGCCAAAACGCTGCACGCAGGCGAAGATGTCGAGACTGACTTCGGCGCATTGCTTGAAGAATACCGCCTTGTCGAGACCTTCGGGTTTCAGAATGTTCAAGTGCACATTGCCATCGCCGATGTGACCGAACCAGATGATCTCGAAGTCGGGATATTGCTGCGTGACGATGGCATCAACTTCGCGCAGGAATGCGGGCACCTGGGACACCTTCACCGAGATGTCATTCTTGTAGGGCGTGAAGCGGGAAATGGTCTCGGAAATGTCTTCACGCAGACGCCACAGATCCCGCGCCTGGGACGAATTCTGGCTTATGGTGCCGTCGAGCGCCCAGCCCTGTTCCACGCAGAATTCGAACGCTTCCATGGCCTGATCCATGGTCTGTTCGGTGAGATTCTCGAACTCGATCAACGCATAGAAATCACCGACCGTTTCACAGGGGCGCTGCAGTCCCTTCTCAGCGATCACATGACGCAGTGCTTTTTCGGAAAAGAATTCGAAGGCCATCAGCGGCAGACGCGACTGGAATGTCTGCAGCACATGCATGGCGGATTCCATGGTGTCGACCGCGAGCACCAGCACTGTCGGGTCCTTCGGAGGCGTGGCAAGTTTCATGGTCAGTTCCACAATGAAACCGAGGGTGCCTTCGGAGCCGACGAAAAGGTGCCGCATGTCATAGCCCGTGGCGTTCTTGATCAGGCCCTTGTTCAGGTCGAGCAAGGTGCCGTCGCCCGTCACCACTTTCATGCCCACCACCCAATCGCGAGTGAGACCGTACTTGATGACCTTGATGCCACCGGCATTGGTGGCGACATTGCCGCCGATCTGACTGGAGCCGGAGGACGCGAAATCCACCGGGTAGAACAGCTGCTGTTCCTCGGCGAAATTCTGCAGTTGTTCGGTGACGACGCCGGGCTGACACACCACCTGGCGATCGGTGGCGTCGAAACTCAGGATCTTGTTCATGCGATCGAAGGCCACGACGATCTCACAATTCGCCGCCACGGCACCTCCGCTCAGACCCGTGCGTCCGCCCGAAGGCACCAGCGCAATGCCGTGCTCATTGGCGAAACGCACGATGGCCTGCACCTGCTCGATGGAGGAGGGCAGCGCGATGACTGCGGGGCGCGGCTCATGCGCCCGCGTCCAGTCGCGTCCGTAATGCGCGAGGGAATCGGCATCGGACAGAAGCTTGTCGGCACCCACGATCTGCGTGAGTGCGGCCATCAAAGGTGCGGGCAATGCGTTCATCGAAAGGACAACCCCAGTAAATTTGCGACGGGCCTATGCTACCATAGACGCCCTGTCTTCCTGCAGCCACACGCCAAGAGAACACACTGCCTCATGAATCCGAAATCACTCGAAAAGAGCAAGATCAAATTCCTTCTTCTCGAAGGTCTGCATCAGAGCGCCGTCAACACCTTGAATCAGGCCGGCTACACGAACATCGAATACCTCAAGACCTCGCTGTCCGAGGAACAACTGATCGAGAAGGTACGCAATGTGCACTTCATCGGCATTCGCTCACGCACGCAGCTGACGCGCAAGGTCTTCGAGGCCGCCGAGAAACTGCAGGCGGTGGGCTGCTTCTGCATCGGCACCAATCAGGTGGATCTGAATGCGGCGTTGCAGCGCGGCATTCCCGTTTTCAACGCACCTTACTCGAATACGCGCAGTGTGGCGGAGCTGGTGATCGCCCAGGCCATCCTGCTGTTGCGCGGCATTCCCGAGAAGAATGCCCAGGCCCATCGCGGCGTATGGCAAAAGATTGCAACCGGCTCCTTCGAGGCCCGCGGCAAGAAGCTGGGCCTGATCGGCTACGGCAACATCGGCTCGCAGCTCAGCGTGCTGGCCGAGTCCATGGGCATGAAGGTGTATCTGTACGACATCGTCACCAAGCTGCCACTGGGCAATGCCGTGCAGTTGTCGTCGCTGAAGGAACTGCTGCAGACCTGTGATGTGGTGAGCCTGCATGTGCCGGAAACACCGCAGACGGAAAACATGATCGGCGCCGAGCAGCTGAGCTGGATGAAGAAGGGCGCCATCCTCATCAACGCCTCACGTGGCACCGTGGTGGATATCGACGCCCTCGCAGCGGCGCTGCACAGCGGTCATCTGGCCGGCGCAGCCATCGATGTGTTCCCGGTGGAGCCTCGCTCCAACGAGGACGAATTCGTGTCGCCATTGCGCGAGTTCGACAACTGCATCCTCACGCCGCACATCGGTGGCAGCACCATGGAAGCGCAGGAGAACATCGGCCTTGAAGTGGCCGAGAAACTGGTGAAGTACAGCGACAACGGGTCGTCCTTCACCTCGGTGAATTTCCCGGAAGTGTCGCTGCCGGCGCACCCTGGCATGCACCGTCTGCTGCACATCCACCGCAACGTGCCGGGCGTGCTCTCGCAGATCAACAGCATCTTCTCCGACAACGGCATCAATATCCGCTCGCAGTATCTGCAGACCAACGAAGAGATCGGCTATGTGGTGATGGACATCGACGTCGAGTACAGCAAGGTGGCGCTGGAGAAGCTGAACCAGGTGAAGGGCACGATCCGCTCACGCGTGCTGTTCTGACCCTGACGCCTTACTGGAACACCTTGTCCAGTATCGCGAAGAGTTGCTGCGCAAAGGGCGCGCTCTCGTTCACCAGATGATGCCGGGCGCCCGCGATCTTCGTGATGTGCGCCCGGGAAAACCGCCGCGCAATCGCCTGCAGGTTGTAGACCCAGTCCACCGTCGTGTCGCCCGTGCCCTGAATCACCTCCAGCGCTGCATTACAGGGCGGCGCGAATTCAAATTCAGGCATCCACCGCTTCAGCGCACTGACCCAGCGGGCTGACAACTGCCGCGTTTGCAGCGGGTCCAGCTCACGCACGAAATGCAGGAACGTCTCGTCGTGACTGTTGTCGACAAAGCTGCGGGGAATGCCCGCCACGAAATGCTTCAACACGGCATGCAGCGCTCGACCCCGCCACCACTGATACGGTCGCACCAGCGGCGCCAACAGCACCACCTTCTCCACCCGCCCACTGCCCTGCTGACAATGCCGCAGCATGTAGTCCATGGCGATGGCGCCGCCCGTGCTCTGACCCAGCAGATGCCAGGGCTGCGGCAGCGCGTCGGCGGCCGCTTGCTGCAACACCGTTTCGAGTACATCGGTGTACTGACTGAAGGAGTCAATGCTGGCACGCGCGCCGGAAGACAGACCGTGCCCCGGCAAATCGAACAGCACCACACCGAACCCCTGGGCCAGCAGATGCTGCAGCAGGCGGCCATAAAGCCCCGCATGATCGTAGTAACCGTGAAGCACGAACATCGTGCCGCGTGAAGCTTGCTCGCGCGCGGCGTGGTACTGACAGAAGAGACGGAAGCCGCCACTCTCCAGCACGCCCGCACTGCTGTGCAGGGCGGGAGAGGGCAGTGGCAGGCCATAGAACTGCAGGTAGGGCGTGAGTGCCGACAGCGCAGCACTGCTGTGGTGAAAGCAACAGGGCGTCAGCGCCGCCTGCAGGGCATCGATGTCTGCCTTATGGAACATCCCTTGCCCTCCTCGCGTGCGTACGCCCTGTGCGTGGCGATCAGGCCTTGCGCGCGTAACGCTCGGCCATTTCCTCCAGCGAATACACCTTGCCAATGCGGGCCACCTGGCCCGCAGTGCCGAAGGCTTCCAATCGCGCCTTCACCACGGACTTCATGGCCTTGATGGTCGGGGCCAGGAACTTGCGTGGATCGAACTCGGACGGATTCTCCGCCATGAACTTGCGCACTGCGCCCGTGGAGGCCAGACGCAGGTCGGTGTCGATGTTGACCTTGCGCACGCCGTGGCGGATGCCTTCCTGGATCTCTTCCACCGGCACGCCGTAGGTCTCGCCGATCTGACCACCGTACTGATTGATAATGGCCAGCCACTCCTGCGGCACGGACGAGGAGCCGTGCATCACCAGGTGCGTGTTGGGAATGCGACGGTGGATCTCCTTGATGCGCTCGATGGCCAGCGTGTCGCCTGTGGGCGGACGGCTGAACTTGTAAGCGCTGTGGCTGGTGCCCACGGCGATGGCCAGGGCGTCCACGCCGGTGTCGTCCACGAAGCGGGCAGCTTCTTCCGGGTCGGTCAGCATCTGGTGCATGGAGAGCACGCCTTCGGCGCCGATGCCGTCTTCCTCGCCCGCCATGCCGGTTTCCAGCGACCCCAGGCAGCCGATCTCGCCTTCCACGGACACACCGCAGGCATGCGCCATCTCGACGGTGAGCCGCGTGACGCGCACGTTGTAGTCATAGTCCATCGGCGTCTTGCCGTCTTCCCCGAGAGAGCCATCCATCATCACGGACGAGAAGCCCAGCTGGATGGAGCGCTGGCATACGGCCGGCGACACGCCGTGATCCTGGTGCATCACGATGGGGATATGCGGGAACTCCTCGATGGCGGCCTGAATCAGGTGCTTCAGGAAGTTGGAGCCGGCGTATTTGCGCGCCCCTGCCGAGGCCTGCAGGATGACCGGGCTGTTGCATTCACTGGCCGCTTCCATGATGGCGCGGACCTGTTCCAGATTGTTGACGTTGAAGGCCGGGACGCCGTAGCCATTCTCGGCGGCGTGGTCCAGCAGCTGACGCAGACTGATGAGTGCCATGGATTACCTCGTTGTGTGTTCCGTTGAGTGATGTGCGTGACGGGCGCCGACTTGCTCCAGTATCTGCACTGCCGGCAGGGTTTCGCCCTGCACGAACTCCAGGAAGGCACCGCCTCCCGTGGAGATGTAGGAGATGTCGGCAGTGACTTCGAACTTGTCGATGGCCGCGATGGTCTCGCCACCGCCTGCGATCGAGAAGCCCTGGTTGGCAGCCACTGCCCTGGCCACTGCCTCGGTGCCCTTGGCGAAACTGTCGAATTCGAACACGCCGACCGGACCGTTCCAGATGATGGTCTGCATGCCGGCGATGATCTGCGCGAACGCGGCCGCTGTCTGCGGACCGATGTCCAGGATCATGTCGTCCGCGGCGACTTCTGCCACCGGCTTGATGCTGGCCTCGGCGTCCGCTGCGAAGCTCTTCGCCACCACCACGTCCACCGGCAGGGGAATGTGCGTCTTGCTCATGAGGGCACGGGCGGTGTCCACCAGATCGAGTTCCACCAGGGACTTGCCGACCGGGTGACCAGCCGCCAGCAGGAAGGTGTTGGCGATGCCGCCGCCGACGATCAGCTGGTCGACGATGCCGGCCAGACTCTCCAGCACCTGCAGCTTGCTCGACACCTTGGCGCCACCGACGATGGCCAGCATGGGCCGCGCGGGCTTCTTCAAGGCCAGTTCGAGCGCGTCCAGCTCGCTGCCCAGCAGCGGACCGGCACAGGCCACAGGCGCGAACTTCGCGACACCGTGAGTGCTGGCCTGGGCGCGATGCGCGGTACCGAACGCGTCCATCACGAAGACATCGCACAAGGCCGCGTAGCGACGCGCCAGGTCATCCGCATTGGCTTCCTCGCCCGCATTGATGCGCACGTTCTCCAGCAGCACCACTTCCCCAACCGCGGGCAGGGCCTGTTCCGGCTGAGCGAAATAGTCCTGCGCGAGCGTCACGCGCACGCCCAGCAAGTGCTGCAGTCGCTCGGCCACGGGGGCCAGCGAGGCGCTTGGCTGTTCGCTGATGGGCTTGCCCTCTTCTGGGCGGCCCAGATGCGACATGACAATCACGCGCGCGCCGGCGTCCAGCGCGGCCTTGATGGCGGGGGCGGCAGCGACGATGCGGGTGTCATTGGCGATGACGCCATTCTTCACGGCCACGTTCAGGTCTTCGCGAATCAGCACGCGTTTGGCGCGCAGATCCAGATCCTGCATTCTCAAGATTGTCATGACGACGACGTGCTCCTGTTGTCGAGTTGTCGAAGTGTTTCTGCCACATCCAGCATGCGATTGGCAAATGCCCATTCATTGTCGAACCAGGCCAGCACCTTCACCAGACGCGTGCCGCTGACGCGGGTCTGACTCAGGTCGACGATGGCCGAGCGCGGATCGTGATTGAAATCGCAGGACGCCAGCGGCTCGTCGGTGCAGTCGAGCACGAAGGGCAGCGAGGCGCGGGCACCGGCGCGAATGGCGGCATTCACCGCGCTCACGTCCACATCGCTGCGCAGCGTCACGGTCAGGTCGATGGCCGAGACATTGATGGTGGGCACGCGCATGGCCTGGGCGGCGAAACGGCCTTCCAGGTGCGGCAGGATGCGGCCGATGCCCTTGTCGATCTCGGTGTTCACCGGAATGATCGACTGCACCGCGCTGCGCGTCTTGCGCAGGTCCGTGTGATGGAAGGCGTCGATGACCGGCTGATCGTTCATGGCGGAATGGATGGTCGTGATCACGCCGTTCTCGATGCCGAAGGCGGCATCCAGGCACTGGATCACGGGCACCACGCAATTGGTGGTGCAGGAAGCATTGGAGATGATGCGATGCTCCGGCCGCAGGCTGGTGTGATTCACACCGTATATGACCGTGGCATCGACATCGCTCTGGGCCGGATGGGACAGCAACACGCGCTGCGCACCACTCGCCAGATGCAGGGCCGCCGTGGCGCGGTCAGAGAACGCGCCAGTGCAGTCCATCACCAGATCCACACCCAGCCGGCCCCAGGGCAGGCGGGCGATGTCGCTGTGCGAGAGCACCTCGATATCGCGCCCGTCGATGTGCAGCACACCATCGCGCCCGTCCACCTGGCCGGGGAAGCGGCCGTGAGTGCTGTCGTATTTCGTCAGATAGACCAGCGAGTGCGGGTCCGTCAGGTCATTGATGGCGACGATCTCGAGCTCGGGATAAGCGCGCGATTCCTGCAGCGCGCGCAGCACGCAACGTCCGATGCGACCGTAACCGTTTATGGCAATGCGGTAGGACATGGCACTCTCATGCAGGAGTAGGCGTCACTTGCCACACAAGGCGGCGGCGGTGCTGACGACGTTCTCGACGGTGAACCCGAATTCCTTCATCAACACCGGGCCCGGCGCGGATTCGCCGAAGCTGCGCATGCCGATCACGCGGCCATCCAGGCCCACGTACTTGTACCAGTAGTCCGCCGCGGCGGCTTCCACGGCCACACGCGCGCGCACGGCCTGGGGCAACACCTGCTCGCGGTAGGCGGCGTCCTGCGCCTCGAAGACATCGGTGGACGGCATGGAGACCAGGCGCGCACGCAGCCCCTGTGCCTGCAGCGCAGTGACGGCGTCCAGCGCGATGGACACTTCGGAGCCGGTGGCGATCACGATCAGCTCCGGGGTACCGTCGCAGTCCTTCAGCACGTAGGCCCCGCGCGCAATCGCGGCAAGCTGTTCGGGCGTGCGCGCCATGTGCGGCAGATTCTGCCGTGAGAACACCAGCGAGGTCGGGCCGTCGCTGCGCAGGATCGCCGCCTTCCAGGCCACGGCGGATTCCACCGCGTCGCAGGGGCGCCACACCGACATGTTCGGCGTGACGCGCAGGTTGGCGATCTGCTCCACGGGCTGGTGGGTCGGGCCGTCCTCGCCCTGACCGATGGAGTCATGGGTGTAGACGAAGATGCACTGCTGCTTCATCAGCGCGGCCATGCGCACGGCGTTGCGCGCGTATTCCATGAAGATCAGGAAGGTGCCGCCGAAGGGAATGAAGCCGCCGTGCAGGGCGATGCCGTTCATGATGGCGCTCATGCCGAATTCACGCACACCGTAATTGATGTAGTTGCCGTCGGCGCGCTCGGTGATCGGCATGGTGCCGGACCACAGCGTGAGGTTCGAACCGGCTAGGTCGGCCGAGCCGCCGATCATTTCTGGCAGGTGCTGGCCGAAGGCTGCCAGACAGTTCTGCGAGGCCTTGCGCGTGGCGATGGTTTCGCCCTTGTCCTGGCAGGCGCGGATGTACTCGTCGGCCTGCGCAGCGAAATGCCCGGGCAGCTGACGCTTGAGGCGACGCACCAGCTCCAAGGCCAGCACGGGGTGTTCTTCCTCATAACGGACCAGTTGTTCCTTCCACGCGGACTCAGCGGTGAAGCCCTTGTCGCGGGCGTCCCAGGCGGCGCGGATGTCGGCCGGAATCTCGAAGGGGGCGTGCGGCCAGCCCAGGGCTTCGCGGGTGGCAGCAATCTCGGCGTCGCCCAGCGGCGAGCCGTGCACATTGTGCGAGCCCTGCTTGTTGGGCGAGCCATAGCCGATCACCGTCTTGCAGCGGATCAGCGTGGGACGCGCCGTGTCGGCCCGGGCCACATGAATGGCCGCCGCCACCTGGTCGGCATCATGCCCGTCTGCCGCCAGCACCTGCCAGCCATAGGCCTCGAAGCGCTTGGCGGTGTCGTCGGTGAACCAGCCTTCCACATCGCCGTCGATGGAGATGCCGTTGTCGTCGTAGAACACGATCAGCTTGCCCACGCCCAGGGTGCCGGCCAGCGAGCAGACTTCGTGAGACACGCCTTCCATCAGGCAGCCGTCACCGGCGAACACATAGGTGTGATGGTCGATGACATCGAAGCCCGGGCGGTTGAACTGAGCCGCCAGGGTCTTCTCCGCAATCGCCATGCCCACGGCATTCGCAAGGCCCTGACCGAGCGGGCCGGTGGTGGTCTCGACGCCCGGGGTGTAGCCGAACTCGGGGTGACCCGGTGTCTTGGAGTGCAGCTGACGGAACTGGCGGATGTCGTCGATGCTGACGTCATAACCGCTCAGGTGCAGCAGGGAGTAGATCAGCATCGAGCCATGCCCGTTGGAGAGCACGAAACGGTCGCGGTTGACCCAGCCCGGATTCACGGGGTTGTGCTTGAGGAAGTCGTGCCACAGCACCTGCGCGATGTCGGCCATGCCCATGGGCGCGCCGGGGTGCCCGGAATTGGCTTTCTGCACGGCGTCCATGCTGAGGGCGCGGATGGCATTGGCACAGTCTCTGCGCGAAGGAAGACGGCTGGACATACGGGTCTGGCTCCTGATCTGTGGCTGGAATTCAAGGCCGGCCATTTTCCCGCACCTCCATGAAATAAGCCACCCGGGGCCCTGCTTATTTTCCCGGCGGGCGGGGGTGGAGAGGGAGTTGCCGGACAGTCACTGAGGAGAGTTCGCCTGCAAGCAGGCTCCTGCGCGCCACATCTATATCAAATAATTTTGATATAGCCTGGAGCCCTTGCTATAGTCTGCGCCCAGACCGGATTTCCAGGACATCCCGTGAGCGCCACCGCCCTTCTCAAGCCGCACAGCCCCAGTGCCGACGACGCCGATCAGCTCACGCTGGTCTGCAAGGCGCTGGCCGACAGCCTGCGGCTGGAGATCCTGCGCCTGCTGCGCACCAGCTCCTTCGGGGTGCTGGAGATCTGCCTCATCCTGGACATCCGCCAGTCCGCGCTCAGCCATCACCTCAAGATCCTGGCCACGGCCGGCCTGGCGAGCACGCGGCGCGAGGGCAACAGCATCTTCTACCGCCGGCCGCTGCTCAGCGCCGACGACCCGCTGCTCGCCTTCAAGAAGAGCGCCTTCGAAGCCATCGACCGCGTGCCGCTCGGCCCCGCACTGCTGGAGCGCCTCAATCGCGTGCAGCAGGAGCGCTCTGAGCAGTCGCTGCAGTTCTTCACGCGCCATGCCGACAAGTTCCGCGAGAAGCAGGGACTGGTGGCTGAACATGCCCAGTACACCAGCAACCTGCTGGACCTACTGCGCGAGCTCGACCTGCGCCCCGAACATCGGGTGATGGAAGTGGGGCCTGGCGAGGGCGAGCTGCTGACCCTGCTGGCCAGCCAGTTCCAGCATGTGCTGGCCCTGGACAACGCGGCCGAGATGCTCAATCGCGCACGCAGCACGGTGGCCGCCGAAGGCCTGGACAACGTGCACTTCATCCTGGGCGACACGCACAAGGCGCTGGAACTCGACCTGCGCTGCGACGTGATGCTGTTCGACATGGTGCTGCATCACCTGCCGTCGCCCCACGAAGCCTTTCAGCATGCGCACGCCCTGCTGGAGGACGGCGGCATGCTGCTGATCGTCGATCTGTGCCGTCACGACCAGGACTGGGTGCGCGAGTCCTGCGGCGACCTGTGGCTCGGCTTCGACCCGGACGAGTTGAACGCCTGGGCGCTGCAGGCCTCCCTGCAAGTGGGCCCGAGCGTCTATCTCGGCCTGCGCAATGGTTTCCAGATTCAGATGGGCGTGTTCCAGAAACCCGCCCTGCGCACCACCGCTTCACCCCAGACAACAAACCCCAATCACTCATGAGCAGAAAAGGAAAACACTATGGCCACCTCTCTCTTCACTTCTGAATCCGTCTCCGAAGGACATCCGGACAAGATGGCAGACCAGATCTCCGACGGCGTGCTGGACGCGATTCTGCGCCAGGACCCAAAGGCCCGCGTGGCCTGCGAGACTCTGATCAAGACCGGCATGGTCGTGGTGGCGGGCGAAGTCACCACCACGGCGTGGGTGGACATCGAGGAACTGGTGCGCAAGATCGTCTGCGACATCGGCTACGATCATTCCGACAAGGGCTTCGACGGCCACTCCTGCGCGGTGCTCAACGCCATCGGCAAGCAGTCCCCCGACATCTCCCAGGGCGTGGATGACACCCCTGATCATGAACAGGGCGCCGGCGACCAGGGCCTGATGTTCGGCTATGCCAGCAACGAGACTGAGGTGCTGATGCCCGCACCGATCACCTATTCTCACCGCCTCGTGCAGCGTCAGGCCGAAGTGCGCAAGAACGGCACGCTGCCCTGGCTGCGTCCGGACGCGAAGAGCCAGATCACCTTCCGCTACGAGAACGGCAAGCCCGTGGCCGTCGATGCCGTGGTGCTCTCCACCCAGCACAGCCCGGACATCGCCCAGGGCCCGCTGCAGGAAGCGGTGATGGAAGAGATCATCAAGCACGTGCTGCCGGCCCAGTGGCTGGACAAGCACACCAAGTACTTCATCAACCCCACCGGACGCTTCGTCATCGGCGGCCCTTTCGGTGATTGTGGACTGACCGGTCGCAAGATCATCGTCGACTCCTACGGCGGCATGGCCCGTCACGGCGGTGGCGCATTCTCCGGCAAGGACCCGTCCAAGGTGGACCGCTCCGCCGCCTACGTGGCGCGCTATGTGGCGAAGAACATCGTGGCCGCCGGCATTGCCGATCGCTGCGAGATCCAGGTGTCCTACGCCATCGGCGTGGCCGAGCCCACCTCCATCAGCGTGGAGACCTTCGGCACCGGCCGAATTTCCGAAGACCGCATCGTCACCCTCGTGCGTGAATTCTTCGAGCTGCGTCCGAAGGGCCTGATCCGCATGCTGGACCTGCTGCGCCCGATCTACTTGCCGACAGCCGCTTATGGTCACTTCGGTCGCGAGGAAGAGAACTTCACCTGGGAGAAGACAGACAAGGCCGACGCCCTGCGCGCCGCCGCCGGCCTCTGAACGCCCTTTTCATTCACTGCCAACACATTCATCGACAACGACAGGATTCACACATGAGCAAGCACGATTACAAGATAGCCGACATTTCCCTGGCCGAGTTCGGACGCAAGGAAGTCATTCTGGCCGAGGCGGAAATGCCCGCGCTGATGACCCTGCGCGCACGCTACAAGGCCAGCCAGCCTCTGGCCGGCGCGAAGATTCTGGGCTGCATTCACATGACCATCCAGACGGCCGTGCTGATCGAGACCCTGGTGGAGCTGGGCGCGGAAGTGCGCTGGTCCTCCTGCAACATCTTCTCGACACAGGATCACGCCGCCGCCTACATCGCCTCCAAGGGCATCGCCGTCTACGCCTGGAAGGGTCAGACCGTGGAAGAGGGCGACTGGTGCGTCGAGCAGACCATTCTCAAGGACGGCAAGCCCTGGGATGCGAACATGATCCTGGACGACGGCGGCGATCTCACCGGGATGGTGCACAACAAGTACCCGCAGATGCTGGACAAGATAAACGGCATCACCGAAGAGACCACCACGGGCGTGCACCGCCTGCTGGAAATGATGGCGGAAGGCTCCTTGAAGGTGCCTGCGATCAACGTCAACGACTCGGTGACCAAGTCCAAGAACGACAACAAGTACGGCTGCCGCCACAGCCTGAACGACGGCATCAAGCGTGGCACCGACATGCTGCTGTCCGGCAAGCAGGCGCTGGTGGTGGGCTATGGCGACGTGGGCAAGGGTTCGGCCCAGAGTCTGCGTCAGGAAGGCATGATCGTGAAGATCGCCGAGATCGACCCGATCTGCGCGATGCAGGCCTGCATGGACGGCTATGAAGTGGTGTCGCCCTACATCGACGGCAACAACACCGGCCGCATCGAGGACATCGACCGCGCGCTGCTGGGCAAGCTCGACCTGATCGTCACCGCCACCGGCAACATCGACGTGTGTGACAAGAACATGCTGCAGGCCGTCAAGAACGGCGCCATCATCTGCAACATCGGTCACTTCGACAACGAGATCGACACCGCCTTCATGCGCAGGACCTGGACGTGGGAAGAGATCAAGCCGCAGGTGCACAAGGTCTATCGCGGCGACGCCGAGAAGGACAAGGGCAACTACCTGCTGCTGCTCTCCGAAGGCCGCCTGATCAACCTGGGCAACGCCACCGGCCACCCCTCGCGCATCATGGACGGCTCGTTCGCGAATCAGGTGATCGCGCAGATCTACCTGTACGAGAAGAACTTCGCCGCGCTCTCACCGGACTTCAAGAAGGCCAACATCACGGTGGAAGTGCTGCCCAAGCACCTCGACGAGCAGGTGGCGGCGCTCATGGTGGGCGGCTTCGGCGGCGTGCTGACCAAGCTGCGTCCCGACCAGGCCAAGTACATCCACTGCAATGTGGAAGGCCCGTTCAAGCCGGACAGCTACAAGTACTGACAGACCCTCGCAGGCCTGGCGCACCCCTGCTTCGCGCAAGGGTAGCGCACAGGCTCGCCAAATTCCAGCAACAGAGACAGCGCCATGACACACATTCCAGAGCAGACGGACGACAAGCCCCGCTTCAGCTTCGAGTTCTTCCCCACCAAGACGCCGCAGGGCGAAGAGAAACTGCGCGAGGTGCATCGCCAGCTGGCGGCACTGCAGCCGGATTTCTTCTCCGTGACCTACGGGGCCGGGGGCTCGACGCGTGACGGCACGCGCCACATCGTGGAGGCCATCCACCAGGCCGGTTCGGCGGTCGCGCCGCATCTTTCCTTCGGCGGCTCCAGTGAGGCCGACATCCTGACCCTGCTCAATGACTACAAGGCCATGGGCATCGCCCGCCTGGTGGCACTGCGCGGCGACATCCCCTCGGGCACCGGCGCCACCAGCAGCTACTACTACGCGAATGAACTGGTGGAGTTCGTGCGTCGCCACACGGGCGAGCACTTCCACATCGAAGTGGCCTGCTACCCGGAGATTCATCCGAAGTCCGAGAGCTATGACTCCGACCTGCACTTCTTCAAGAAGAAAGTGGACGCCGGGGCCAACGGGGCCATCACGCAGTATTTCTACAACGCGGATGCGTATTTCTATTACGCCGAGCGCTGCCAGGACCTGGGCATCGGCATTCCCATCGTGCCCGGCATCATGCCCATCACCAATTACGCCAACCTGGCACGTTTCAGTGCCAACTGCGGCGCCGAGATTCCCCGTTGGATCCGCCAGCGCCTGCAGGCCTATGGCGATGACGCCGACAGCATCCGCGACTTCGGCATCGAGGTGGTGTCGCAGCTGTGTGACGCCCTGCTCGACGGCGGCGCGCCCGGCCTGCACTTCTACACCATGAACCAGTCTGGCCCGGTCAGTGCCATCTGGCACAACCTCGGCCTGAGTGCGCGCTGAGATGCGCGTGTCCCGCCTCCACACCCCGCAGACGCTGCACAGCGGCGCCACGCTGGTGCTGCAGGACGATCTTGCGCATTACCTGGGCAAGGTGCTGCGACTGCGGCCGGGGGAACAGGTGGCCCTCTTCAACGGCACCGACGGCGAACACCTGGCCGTCATCCTTCAGGTCGACAAGCGCAGCGTGACCGTGGAGCTGACGCAGCGCCGCGAGTGCCTTGCCGACCCGCAGCTGCGCATCCATCTCGGTCTTGGGCTCTCGCGCGGCGAGCGCATGGACTATGCGGTGCAGAAGGCGACGGAGGCGGGTGTCACGTCAATCGTGCCGCTGCTGACGGAGCGCTGCGAAGTGAAGTTGAAGGCGGACCGCGTGGACAATCGTCTGGGGCATCTGGAACGCATCGCCATCAGTGCCAGCGAACAATCGGGACGCTGCTCTGTGCCCGTGGTGGAGCAGCCCGCGACGCTGCAGGACTGGTTGGCCCGCCCGCGGGCCGGGGCCTGCTTCGTGCTGGATCATCGCGGCACAGCCGGTCTGCAGGCGGCAACGCCTCCGTCGGAGGTGACCCTGCTGATCGGCCCCGAGGGCGGGCTGGCAGAACTCGAGGTCGAGTCCGCCGTGGCGGCCGGCTTCCAGCCCTGCCGCCTGGGCCCGCGCGTCCTGCGCACGGAGACAGCCCCCGTGGTGGCCATCGCGCTCGCCCAGTATCTCTGGGGCGACCTGAACCGCTGAGATGGGCAGCGCTTTCGCACCACGATGCAGCACGCGCACCCTATGGATACAAACCTAGCGCAGACCGAGTATTTTGACGCCTTTTTAACCAAGCCGAGGTCATGGAGAGTCTGTGGCCCTTCATTCAGAAACATCCCCGGTATGGCGAATACGGCTTGCTGGACCGACTGGTGGAGCCTGAGCGGATCGTGATGTTCCGTGTCTCCTGGATCGACGATCACGGCCAGGTGCAGGTCAACCGGGGTTAATGGATCCAGCACAGCATGGCCATCGGCCCCTACAAGGGTGGCCTGCGCTTTCACCCCACCGTCAACCTCTCCGTCCTCAAGTTCCTCGCCTTCGAACAGACCTTCAAGAACGCCCTCACCACCCTGCCCATGGGCGGCGGCAAGGGCGGCTCCGACTTTGACCCCAAGGGCAAGAGCCAGGGCGAGGTGATGCGCTTCTGTCAGGCCTTTGTGCAGGAGCTGTTCCGTCACGTGGGCGCCGACACCGACGTGCCCGCGGGTGACATCGGCGTGAGTGGCCGTGAGGTGGGCTACATGGCCGGCATGTTCAAGAAGCTGTCGAACAATGCCTCCAGCGTGTTCACGGGCAAAGGCCTGAGCTTCGGCGGCTCGCTGATCCGCCCCGAGGCGACGGGATGCGGGTCGCGGTGTCGGGCTCAGGCAACGTCGCCCAGTACGCCATCGAGAAGGCCATGGCGCTGTGCGCGAAGGTGATCACCGCGTCGGATTCCAGCGGCACCATCATCGACGAGGCAGGCTTCACACCCGAGAAGCTCGCCCTGCTCATGGAGCTGAAGAATCAACACTACTGCCGCGTCTCGGACTATGCGGCTCGCACCGGCGTGCGCTTCGAGGCCGGCGCCCGCCCCTGGCATGTGCCGGTGGACATCGCGCTGCCCTGCGCGACGCAGAACGAACTGGATGCCGCCGACGCCCGCACGCTCATCAGCAATGGCGTCAAGTGCGTGGCGGAAGGGGCCAACATGCCATCAACCATCGATGCCGCACACCTGTTCGAGGAGGCCGGCGTGCTCTATGCGCCGGGCAAGGCATCGAACGCTGGCGGTGTGGCAACCTCCGGGCTGGAAATGAGCCAGAACGCGCTGCGCCTGAGCTGGTCGCGCGAGGAAGTGGATAGCCGATTGCTCGGCATCATGCGCAGCATCCACGGGGCCTGTGTGCAGCACGGCAGCGGGGCGGATGGCAGCGTGAGCTACATCGACGGCGCCAATATCGCAGGCTTCGTGAAAGTGGCCGACGCGATGCTGGCACAAGGCGTGGTGTAGGCAAAAAAAAGCGCCCCGAAGGGCGCTTTCAATGGAGGGTTACCTTCAATGCGAGGATTACTTGGTGAACTCCGGGTAGGCTTCCAGACCACACTCGGACACGTCGCAACCAGTGGCTTCTTCCTCTTCGCTCACGCGGATGCCGATGACGGCCTTGAGGATCGACCACAGGATCAGGCTGGTCACGAACACCCAGACGAAGATGGTCAGGGCGCCGATGATCTGGCCGGAGAAGCTCACGCCGTCGTTGGTGATCGGCACCAGCAGCAGGCCGAGCAGGCCACAGCTGCCGTGGACGGAAATGGCACCCACCGGGTCGTCGATCTTGATCTTGTCCATGAAGACGATGCTGGACACCACCAGCAATCCACCCAGGGCGCCGAACAGAGTCGCTTCCAGCGCGGTCGGCGTGGAGGGTTCTGCCGTGATGGCCACCAATCCGGCCAGGGCACCGTTGAGCGCCATGGTCAGGTCGAACTTGCCGAACATCGCACGGGCCAGGAACAGAGCGGCCACCAGCCCCCCACACGCAGCGGCATTGGTGTTCATGAACACCACCGCCACGGCGTTGGCGCTGGACACATCGGCCAGTTTCAGCACCGAACCGCCGTTGAAGCCAAACCAGCCCATCCAGAGGATGAAGGTGCCGAGCGTCGCCATGGGCAGGTTGCAGCCCGGGATGGCCTTCACACTGCCGTCAGCGGCGTACTTGCCCTTGCGTGGACCCAGAAGCAGCACGCCTGCCAGTGCCGCCGAGGCGCCTGCCAGGTGCACGATGCCCGAACCGGCGAAGTCGGAGAAGCCGAGGTCACCCAGTGTGTACATGCCGAACACGGCATTGCCACCCCACGTCCAGGAGCCTTCCATCGGGTAGATCACGCCCGTCATGACCACGGCGAAAGCCAGGAAGGCCAGCAGTTTCATGCGCTCGGCCACCGCACCGGACACGATGGACATGCAGGTGGCCACGAACACCACCTGAAAGAAGAAGTCGGACGCGCCGGAGTACACGGCACCGCCTTCAAACCCTTCCTCCACCTTGGAAGCCAGGGCATCCGCGACCAGCGTTTCGCCACCCTCGATCCCGGTCAGGAACACGGTGCCGCCGTACATGAGCGCGTAGCCGCACACCATGTACATGATGCACGCCACCGCAAACAGGGCGATGTTCTTGGTCAGGATCTCTGTGGTGTTCTTGGCACGCACGAGCCCCGATTCCAGCATCGCGAAACCTGCGGCCATCCACATCACCAATGCGCCACACACCAGGTAATAGAATGTGTCGATTGCGTACTGCAGTTGATAAATTTGGTCTTCCACCTTGATACCTCCGAACCCGAATCGAGTTCTTGACGCCTGATTGATTTGAGTAGTGAGTGCCTTACACAGCTTCTTCGCCGGTCTCGCCCGTTCTGATGCGGATGACCTGGAGCAGGTCGGTGACGAAGATCTTGCCGTCGCCGATCTTTCCGGTATTGGCCGCCTTGGTGATGGCTTCCAGCGTCTGATCAAGCAGGTCGTCGCCGATCGCCACTTCGATCTTCACCTTGGGCAGGAAGTCCACGACGTACTCCGCCCCGCGATAAAGTTCCGTGTGTCCCTTCTGTCTGCCAAAGCCTTTCACCTCGGTGACGGTGATGCCCTGCACGCCGATTTCCGACAGCGCTTCGCGGGCATCGTCCAATTTGAAAGGCTTGATGATTGCCGTTACTAGCTTCATGTGTTTGCTCCTTACCTTCTTAATATCTGCTCCGCCGATTCAGTGCAGATACACCTGAACCGTGCTGATGCATGGCTCGTGCCACAAAGGAAAAAACCTTAATTTACAATGTGATATGCAGGGTCTCATGCAATATGGCGATGATTGATGTTGGGTTTGTCCGGAAACTGCACCGATATGAAGCATTCCAGAATGCATTGCACCATTGTCGTGCGGATGCACCACAGTCCGTGCCAGGCACGTGCCGGACAGGCAAGAAAAAAGGCCCGCGAGCAGAACGCTCGCGGGCCTTTGCAGGGCTTGCCGGCAGATCATGGTCGCGACAGGCGATCATGACCATGCAGCATCAGAACGCTTTGGCAATGCCGAACACGATGGCGCTGCTGCAGTCAGAGGAACCGCCGCAGTCGGTCTCGCTCAGCGAGGTGTCGTTGTACATCAGCGACAGGTTCACGCCGGAGAAGGGTATGGTCAGCGACACGTTGTAGTCGGAGTAGGCATCTTCATTGCCGAAGACGTTCTGATCGAAGGTCTGCAGGCCGTAGTGCAGACCCAGAGTGATGTCGTTGCCCAGCGCGAAGCCGTAGTCCAGGGTGTAGTACATGGCATCGCCCACGCCGGCGAAGAAATCGTCGGAGTAGTTGATGGTGGCCAGGAAGCCGGCGTAGGTGAACTTGCCGTAGACTTCGAGGAAGTCGTCGCTGCTCTTGCCCGGATAGTCGTAGTACAGCGCCCCGAAGTCGTAGCCGATCTCGTCGGTGAAGCTGCCACGGATACCGCCGTAGTAATCGATCTCGATGCTGTCATCGAAGGTGATGCTGGATGCCCAGGTACCCACATAGAAACCTGACTCCGCGGCGTAGTCGAAACCGCCCTGGATTGCCGGGCCGCCGCTGGTCTGGGAGATACCGCGGTAGATGTAGTCGGTTTTCAGTGCCACGTTGCCAGCGATGGCTGCTTCCTGCGCACTGGCAGTCACTGCTGCAGACATCAATCCGGCGGCCAGCAATGCTTGGGTAAGTTTCTTCATTTGGAATAGCTCCTTGACGTTGTAGTAAAGTTTTTGACCCTTCAGGTCGGCAGCAGCGATGCGGCGTATTGTGTTTCTCGAGGACGCTCGCAGCGTTGTACGATCCGGTCGAAGCACAATGCGTGCCCAGTTTGTGAAACGCCTTGGCGCAAGCGATTCAATTGATTGAAAAGAATAGAGTTTTACAGGTAGAAAATGCGGCAGGATAAATTGTCTTGCCGGTTTCTCACGGAGCTGCGGAGTGGTTTTGGAGGCCTTCTGCACCACTTTGGTTCAAGTGCACCAATCTGTTCTGCATCGTCGTGCACCGTCGGCGGGCATTGGGCTACAATCCCGGCGCGCCTCCTTCACACTGACATTGGAAGACACTCTCATGATCAACAAGCAGTTCTTCGAAGACATGACCCAGCAGCTCACGCGCCTGCTGCCCCAGGCCGAAGCCGCTGGCGAAGAGGCACGCAAGACCATGGCAGCGGTGCTG
>JAURIJ010000022.1 GCA_030832825.1 Gammaproteobacteria bacterium | reverse complement strand
TTGCCAACCCATCGGACAGCCCCCTTGGTACTGAACCACACGAGGTGGAACACCGACCTGGCGGTTGAAGGGCCCCTGAACACAGTTAACAACCTGTTGGCTTGGGTAAGTTACTGTTGGGTTTGAGGGGGTTTCAGAGGCAATTCTTTGCCAACCCATCGGACAGCCCCCTTGGTACTGAACCACACGAGGTGGAACACCGACCTGGCGGTTGAAGGGCCCCTGAACACAGTTAACAACCTGTTGGGCAAACAATTTGCTACTAGAGACTGGAACGGCAAGGCAGAGTGCAAAGGTCATCACAATCGAGTTCTTGATACTACGCGGCAGCATAAACAGTCCTCTAAACAAAGATTTGTTGTCGAATGTACCAACTTCGCAGGAACCAATGCACCCCCCCCCAAAAAAATCCTCAGTAGCACTTGGCTTCAGAGTCCGAGACTCCGAATGCTGGCGCTAGTCAATTACAGGGGGACATCGACTCTGGCGCATTTTGAACCAATGTCCTAGCTGATACTAGGATGACCCTCTGTGACATCAGCGGCATTGTGAGTGACTGTATCCGGTCAAGAAATGCTGGCTCGCTTTCGCCCGCCCCTCGGACGTAGGATTCACCATTCAATCTGGCATAGTTCCTGCCCCTTTCTCCGCTTGCTTCCACGATCTCGACCGTCCACCACTGACCAAGGATTTCCCTAGGCCGAGTCTTCTCCTCCAAGGCGGTCAGTCGAGCCTTTAGACCCAGCTTCAACATAAAACCTCCTGCCGCCGGTCACCGTTTACCCGCACCGTCTGCTCCAGCTGGATAATGCGCCTCACCACCTCGTCAGTCTCCAGCACTTTCGCAGTAGCTCCTATTGCCATAATCAACTGGCTACCCACATCCGGTGGAATGAACCCTCTAGACACCCCAGACATTACAGCTTGGGCCTGTTCTGTCAGGGTGGAAGCCATCGCAAGCTCCGGTATATCGAGAACGGGTGACACCGGTTTACGGACTGGAAGCCCCCTGTCCAATAGCAAGCGCATCGCCGTCATGTCCCCTTGAAGAGCTTTCTCCTTGGTGACCGCTATTAAAGCGGGCAGGTCGTCCTCGAATGATTCCAGAAGCTTCGTAGACCGATTCTTGCTACCGGTCGGCCTGCCACTTGGGTTGCCGCTCTGCCCAGGTTCGAATTGTGCCATTGCTCTGATTCCAGTCTGTTGTTAACAGGGCTGATGCTCGTACAACTCATCATCAACCCCTACGATTCCGTTATTGCTGTGCGGTAAATGTGGCACTGTCATATTCCGCTAACCATTCCTCCGTAGAACCACCTCCCCCTGTTAACTTGTTTGTATTAGGCTGAGATGGATTTTGCTGTACTAAGGACTCGGCAGTACCTTGCCGTGGTACTTTCGAGTCACCTGACGGCCTACTCGGCGAGGTAGTCGCAAGCGTTAGGTGATCGTCTTCAACGGACGGCTTTTTTTTGCGTTTGTTCGTTGTTCTTGCACCCTTCTTGCCGCCAGCGCTTTGCTTCTCACGCCTCTCGGCGAGATGTTGCTGGTAGTTGTCCAACTCGGGGCTAGTAATCCGCCCCTCGTTGAACATGAAGAATGACCTTAGTGCTGGCAGAGCTGAAGAGACTTCTTGGGGAGCAACCCCCAGTACTCGCGCAAGCTCCTGTTCATCGGACGGTAAGAAACCATTAACCCAGCATTCCAACCTCATCGTGTACAGTAGGCCACGCTCTGCAAACGACATTCTGCGGAATTCGAATTTCGCTAGCATACTTGCGGCGTACTCTTGGTAGGCGGGTGGTTCGCGTTTCTGACTCATGCGCCCCCCTTGATGCCATTACATGCTTCAGAATTGCCTATTTTTGCCCTTTCCTGCGCTGCTAGGGACTCAAGCAATGGTTTGGTAGTCCTTGGCCTGACCTCCCATAAAGCGCACAGCTTGACGCTACAGAGAGCTACCTGTTGCCTCCAAGTGCCAGGGCAGAGATTGTCATAAATACATTGTTTGCAGTGCTGATCCACAGCGGCACGCAGACTGTATCCCTTCATGGTTCGGCCCTCTCTTGGCCTTCTGCCCTCATTTCCGAGGCCACGACGCGATCACTTATCCATTCATCAATAGATGATTGCAGCCAAGCAGATGCTCTGACACCAAGCTTGATTGGTGCTGGAAAGCCACCTTTTTTGACAAGGGAATGGACTTGCGAACGGCTGTAACCTATTCGGTCTTTGACTTCAGGCCAACGCAGGAATCGGTCGTTGCTGTTGATTGCAGAGCAGTTGCGGGGGGTGCTTGCCATGTTTGAGCCTCCTAGGCTGTCAGTACACGGGACAAATGTAGTGGCTTTCAGGAGGTCGAGGCAGGGACAGAAAGTGCTGTCTATGGGGTGGTTTTGTCTGGACTAGGCGCTTTTTTTGCTGGCTTTTCTTTCCATCTCTTTAACTGCTTTTTGGCATGGTCTTCAGGAATACCCAGCAGGATAGCTACGAGCTTGCTGAATTTTGCGTTTGAGATCGCTTTCTCTTTGCTTATGTTCCAGTACCAAAACTGTTCGACCTCATGGAAGAACCGGTGGAAATAGCTCCGCCCTTCCTGAGTTATTTTATCTCCAGAATTACCTGCCCAATCGCGAGTTTGTGAAACTAGCTGTTTTACAGAAAAAACGGGGCGGGCACTGGTTTTTTCACCTTTCCTACCTTGCAACATTTCAAATTGAAAAGTGCTGAATTGATCATCTAGGTGGTGTAACACTGAAGGGTCTACTTTCGATAAAACTTGTGCCAAGTCTCCAAAGCCCCTTGCAATCGAGTTCAATTCCCGAGCTCGACGCTGCCCTACTTTGGTTGTTTTAATTTTTCCAGATGCATCATGCTCTAGCCAAGCGTCAACATTTACGAGGTGCTCTAAGGCAGCAAAAATTCTCGGCTGCTCCTCTTCTAAAACGCCCAGCAGTTTTGAAACTTCCTCTTTCTGCTTAGCGCTTAGACGAAACTCAGATAGACGCACCATTAGCTTTTCACCCTACGGCGCGTAAATGCTTGTAGCTTGAAAGGCTCATATTTCCTATCGCAGCCTTTTCAATGTGATCGGACCACCACTGCATCATTACCCTACGGCGCTTGAGGTAGTCAGCGCGGTTGTAGGCAGCACGGATAGTGTTCTTGTCGATGTGGGCAAGGGCAGCTTCAATCACGTCAGCATCAAAGCCCTGTTCGTTCAGTGTGGTACTAGCCAAAGCACGCATGCCGTGCGCCACCAGCATGCCTTTGAAACCGGCCCGCTTAAGCGCCATGTTGGCAGTTTGGGAATTGGCCGACTTCCGGGGGTTCTTGTCTGCCGGAAATATGAACTCCCTAGCACCGGATAGTGGTCGAATCACCTCCAGAAGGCTTAAAGCTTGCTTTGACAAAGGGACTATATGGGGCTTGCTCTTCTTCATGCGCTCTGGGGGAATTTCCCACTGCGCCTTCTCCATGTTGATTTCGGCCCATCTAGCCCCCGCCGCTTCGGCAGGGCGGCACATGGTGTGTAATTGCCATTCGATCAGGCAGCGCGTAACGAGTTTAATGTTGGCCCTGTTCAACGCTTGCATCAGCTCTGGCAGTTGCTCGGGCTTAAGGGTGGGCATGTTCTCCACCTTGGGCGCATTGAAGGCACGGCCTATTCCTGCCAACGGGTTTGAGGCAATCAAGCCGGTGTTTACACTGAACACCATGACTTCATTCACCCAGCCGCAAATTTTCTTCACTGTTTCCAGCTTCCGCGCCTTGGCAAGTGGGGCAAGCACTTCGATGGTTTGCACGGCACTCAGTTTGTGAATTGGCACCTTGCCGAGCTTCGGGAATATGTACATGCTCAGGCGGTCGGCAATCTTGTCGTGGTAGACCTTTGAAACATCAGGCTGCTTTAGTGCCAGCCATTTGCCGGCAACGTGCTGGAAGGTGTTGAGCTGCGCTTCGTTGCTGCTCCTTGCCTGTTCGCGTCTGAATTCTTGGGGGTCGGTATCATTAAGCAGCAAGCCGTTGAATTTCTGCGCCGCCTCTCTGGCTTCCTGCAAGCTCAATTCAGGGTAAGTGCCAAGACTCAGGTTCGCACGCTGCTTGGAAAATGGCCGGTAGTAGTTGAAAAGCCACAGCTTTGAACCGGTGGGCTTGACGCGAAGATACAGGCCCTTGCCGTCAGCGAGGTTGTATTCCTTCGCCTTTGGTTTGGCTTGCCGGACTTGGGTATCTGAAAGGGGCTTTACTGCGCGGGGCATGGCAACACCTTCGTAGTAACACCCGGTTCAGAGTTTGTCGGGTGTTACTAAGGATGTTACTACAGCCATCGGATGGCTCAAAACGTTATTGGACGGTAATGATGCCTAAAATCCGATAATTGCTAAGGATTCTGACTTGGTGTGGACGTTGCTGGATGTCAGAAAACTAGATGATGGTGCCCAGGAGAGGACTTGAACCTCCACGGCCGCAAAGCCGCCAGCACCTGAAGCTGGTGTGTCTACCAATTCCACCACCTGGGCAGGAGGGGATAATGCAGGCGCGCACTTTAGCCGCGAGAAATGCGTCTGTCAACGCCCCCTAGGGATTTATCCGGGTAATGGCTGCGGCACCCGTGTATACTGGCCGCCAGCTCAATCATCAATGGCAGGATATGGCAAAGAAATCGAACGAACTCGACAGCATCAAGGACCCCTTCGCAAGCCGGGAAGCGGAAAACTACGAAAATCCGATCCCCAGTCGTGAGTACATTCTCGAATACCTCGAACAGACCGGCGAGCCCGTCAGCTACGAAGCACTCTGCGAGCACATGGGCCTGGAATCGCACGATCAGACAGAGGCGCTGCGCCGTCGGCTGATCGCGATGACCCGCGACGGCCAGCTCATCAGCAATCGCCTTGGCGTGTACGGTCTCGTCAACCGCATGGAGCTGATCAAGGGCCGAGTGCAGGGCAACAAGGACGGCTACGGGTTCTTCATTCCGGCCGATGCCTCCGGGGATCTGGTGCTGCCTGCCACGGAAATGCAGAAGGTCTTCGATGGTGACATCGTGCTGGCGCGCGTCAGTGGCGTGGATCGTCGCGGCCGTCGCGAAGGCATGATCGTCGAGGTGCTGGAGCGCCGCTCCCGGCAGATCGTCGGCCGCTATTATCACGAAGCCGGCTTCGGCGTGGTGGTGCCGGACAATCGCCGCAACAGCCATGAAATCATGATTCCCGAAAAGGAAGCGCGCGGGGCACTGGATGGGCAGTTCGTGGTGGCCGAGATCACGGCCTACCCGACCCAGCGGCGCAAGGCGGTGGGTACAGTCGTCGAGATCCTGGGCGATCACATGAAGCCCGGCATGGAGATCGACGTCGCCATCCGCAGCCATGACATTCCCCACGTCTGGCCCAAGGCGGTGCTGGAGGAGCTCAAGGCCATCCCCGAGGAAGTGCCGGTGGCGGATTCCGCCCAGCGCATCGACCTGCGCGCGCTGCCCTTCGTCACCATTGACGGAGAGGATGCCAAGGACTTCGACGATGCCGTTTACTGTGCGCCAGAGGCCAACGGCGGCTTCCGGCTCTATGTGGCCATTGCCGATGTCTCGCACTACGTGAAGGTGAATTCGGCGCTGGATGAAGAGGCCATCAATCGCGGCAACTCTGTCTACTTTCCCGGGCATGTGATCCCGATGCTGCCCGAAGCACTGTCCAACGGGCTGTGCTCCCTCAAGCCGAAGGTCGATCGCCTGGTCATGGTCTGCGAGATGCAGATGAACAAGCTCGGCCAGGTGCTGGACTACGACTTCTACGAAGGCGTCATCCATTCCCATGCGCGGATGACCTACAACGAAGTGGCCGACATTCTGGAAGAGCCCGAGACGGAAATGCGCGAGCGCTCGAAGGCGCGACTGCGTGAGCGTTACGCGGATCTGCTGCCGCCGCTGGAAGCGCTCTACGCCGTCTACAAGCGGCTCGCGAAGCTGCGCCAGCAGGCCGGCGCACTGGACTTCATCAGCACCGAGACGCGCATCGTATTCGGCGAGACGCGCAAGATCAGCTCCATCGTGCCCGTGGTGCGCAATGACGCCCACCGCCTGATCGAGGAGTGCATGCTGGTGGCGAACGTCTGCACGGCGCAATTCCTCTCGAAGTCTGGGCTGCCGGTGCTGTACCGGGTGCATGATGGCCCGAACATGGACAAGCTGGAGAACCTCAAGGCCTTCCTCAAGGAGATGGGCATCCTGTTGACGCGCTCGGCCAAGCCCGAGCCCCGGGACTACCAGCGCGTGCTGCTCAAGATTGCCGACCGGCCCGATGCGCACCTGATCCAGACGGTGCTGATCCGCTCGCTGCTGCAGGCGGTCTATCAGCCCGAGAACATCGGTCATTTCGGCCTGGGCTTCACGGCCTACACGCACTTCACGTCGCCCATCCGCCGCTACCCGGACCTGTTGGTCCACCGCGCGCTGCGCTTCCTGATCCGGCACCCGCAGCAGATGCCGCATGTGCGCAAGGTGGCGGGCGTTGGCCCTCTGGCGCGCAAGCAGATCTATCCGTACGAGCTCAAGCACATGCAGACCTTCGGCGAGACCTGCTCGATGACCGAGCGCCGTGCCGATGCCGCCAGTTACGACGTGGTCGACTGGCTCAAGTGCGAATACATCCAGGATCGCGTCGGCGAGGAATTCAACGGCACCGTCAGCAGCGTCACCGCCTTCGGCCTGTTCGTGGAACTGAACGACATCTATGTGGAAGGTCTCGTCCACATCACGGCGCTGAAGAACGACTACTATCAGTTCGACCCGGTGCGGCATCTGCTGCGCGGCGAGCGCAGCGGCTTGAGCTATCACCTGGGCGATGTGGTGCGCGTCAAGGTGGTACGGGTGGATCTGGATGATCGCAAGATCGATCTGGGCATGGTGGATGGCCCACTGCGTGCCGCTGAGCGCACACCGGCTGCGCAGGACGCTCCGGCGCGCAAGAAGCCGAAGGACGCCGCGCGCGAAGGCGCCCGACGCAAGCGCAAACCGAGGCCGTGACGTGAGCAGCAAGGAATGGGTCTATGGCCTGCATGCCATCAGCGAGTTGCTGAAGCAGCATCCCGAGGATGTGCTCGAACTGCTGCTGCAGGGCGGGCGCGAGGATCGCCGCGTGGCCGAGGTGCGCGCGCTGGCTGACGCGGCCGGTGTGGCGGTTCAGTCCCTGGAGCGGCGCGAGTTCGAGCGGCGTCTGCGGCAGCTGCCCTCCGGGGCGGTTCATCAGGGCGTGATGGCGCTGTGTCGCATGGGAGTCAGTGTGCTCGACGAGCGGGCGCTGGATGCGCTGCTGGAGGGGCTGAGCGGCCCGGCCCTGCTGCTGGTGCTGGATGAAGTGACCGACCCGCACAATCTTGGTGCCTGTCTGCGTACAGCGGATGCGGCAGGTGTGCACGCCGTGATCGTGCCCAAGGATCGTTCGGCGCCGCTGAACATGACGGCTCGCAAGGTGGCCTGCGGGGCTGCCGAGACCATCCCCTTTGTGGCAGTGACCAATCTCAGTCGCACCCTGGAAGCGCTGCAGCAGCGCGGCATCTGGATCGCCGGAGCCGCCGGCGAGGCGCAGTCCAGTCTCTACGAGATCGATTTCAATGTGCCGGTGGCGATTGTCATGGGGTCGGAAGGCAAGGGGTTGCGACGCCTGACCCGGGAGCACTGCGATTACCTCATGGCCATCCCCATGGCGGGCGCTCTCAGCAGCCTGAATGTCTCGGTGGCGACGGGTCTTTGCCTGTTCGAGGCCGTCCGCCAGCGGCGGGAAAAACTGATTGCATGTTCACCAGCCGTTCTCTAGAATGCCCGCTCTTTAATTTCGGGGGTAGTCCCCCTTCACTCCTTGTCTTACCGCGCAACAGGCTCTCACCCTGCTGTTTGTCGGAAGACATAACCCGCAAGGAGTCTCCATGAGACATTACGAAGTGGTATTTCTGGTACATCCTGATCAATCCGACCAGGTTCCCGTCATGGTCGAGCGCTACACCCAGATGATCAAGGACAGCGGTGGCACCATCCACCGTCTTGAAGACTGGGGCCGTCGTCAGCTCGCTTACCCGATCAACAAGATCCACAAGGCACACTACATTCTGATGAACATCGAGTGTGGCAACGCCGTGCTGGAAGAGATCACCACCCTGTTCCGCTACAACGATGCCATCCTGCGCAATCTCGTCATCAAGATGAGTGGCCCGGTCACCGAAGAATCCCTGATTCTCAAGGGTGAGCGCGAGAGCCGTGAGCGTCGTGCCCGTGCCGAGCAGAAGCGCAAGCTGGAAGAAGATGCCGCCGCGCGTGAGGCTGGCAATGGTGATGAAGAGTCTGCAGAAGGCTTTGACGGTTTCGAAGAAGCCGACGAGCTGGATACTGAAGATTCCAAGGACTGATTGGCAGCGCCGCAGACCTGATCTGCACCTCAACTGAATTCATTGAAAGGATATGACCATGGCCCGTTTTTTCCGCCGTCGCAAGTTCTGCAAGTTCACTGCAGAAGGCACCATTGAGATCGATTACAAGGACATCGAGACGCTGAAGGCGTACGTGTCTGAAACTGGCAAGATCGTGCCGAGCCGCATCACCGGCACCAAGGCACGCTATCAGCGTCAACTGGCCACCGCCGTCAAGCGTGCGCGCCATCTGGCCCTGATTCCGTACACGGACAGCCACACCGCCTGATTCCGCTGTTCGCCGCCGCTCCCGTGAGTGGCGGTCGTTGTACTGGAGCAAGACGGAGAAGCCCATGAAAGCGCTGGCCGGATTTGCGATGACAGGGCGTCGACAGGCAGTTCTGGCGGCGACTCTGCTGGGATTCCTGCCCTTGGTCAACTTCCTGAGTGCGCCGATTGTCGCGCTCGTGTGTCTTCGACACGGGATGTCGGAGGCCCTGCTGGTCCTGATCTGGGCCGCATTGCCAGCCATCGGCTGGG
The DNA here is from genome assembly GCA_030832825.1 of Gammaproteobacteria bacterium. GTDB lineage: Bacteria > Pseudomonadota > Gammaproteobacteria > Pseudomonadales > Pseudohongiellaceae > UBA5078. Next base: position 37,543 of record JAURIJ010000022.1, on the reverse strand, counting down.
CAGTGGCGGGTGACATGATTCCGCTGCTGACACTGTTGGGCAGTGTCGCGCTGGCGGGCGTGTTGCGCCGGACGACGTCCTGGGAACTGGTGTTGCTGGTTGCCATTGGAATCGGGGTTGGCGCGCAGCTGGCGCTGCTGCTGCAGCCCGGTTTTGTCGAGCTGATGATGCAGCAGATCGAGCTGCTGATGGCAAACCCGGAGTTGCAGGGGCAAGTGAGCACGCTGCCGCCCGAACAGTTGCAGCCGCTGCTGCGCATGTTTTACGGCATGATGTTGATGTTCCTCGCCATCTCGGTGCTGATGCTGGCCCGTTACTGGCAGGCCGCCTTGTACAACCCGGGCGGTTTTCGGCAGGAGTTTCACCGCCTGCGGCTTGGCTGGAAGACCTGTGCACTGCTGTGCGGTGCCTTTGTGCTGACCACGCTGGGGCCGACGGCGTTGCAACCCTTCGCGATCCTGTTCGTGCTGCCGCTGCTGGTGGCTGGGGTGGCGCTGGTGCACGGGGTCGCCGGGCTGAGGAAGCTGCCCGCGGCGGTCATGGTGATTTTCTACGTGGCTCTGATGAGTCCCGTAATGACACAGATACTGATGCTGGCGGCGATCGCTGACAGCTGGTTGGATTTCCGGTCCCGCATGCAGCCATCAGCGTGATGGATGGGCGAGCGGTGCCACAGGCAGATAAATGCAAGATTTGATGAGGAAACAAAAATGAACGTCATTCTGTTGGAAAAGGTAGGCAAGCTGGGCGCAGTGGGTGACAAGGCTTCCGTCAAGGCAGGCTATGCCCGCAACTTCCTGTTCCCCACAGGCAAGGCCATCCCCGCCACTCGCAGCAACCTCGAGAGCTTCGAGGCCCGTCGTGCCGAGTTGCTCGCGGCACACAACGAGAAAGTGGCTGCCGCTCAGGTTCGTGCCGCCAAGCTGAAGGACCTGCGCGTGGCGATCTCCGTGAATGCCGGCGAAGAAGGCCGTCTGTTCGGTTCCATCGGCACACGCGACATCGCGGATGCGCTGGCCTCTTCCGGTGCCGACGTGCAGAAAGCTGAAGTGCGTCTGCCCAATGGTGCCCTGCGTGAGATCGGCGAGTACGTGATCACCATCGACCTCGGTCACGACGTCGAAGAGACGATCACCCTGGCCATCGTTCCGGCCTGATTCGCCTGAACGTTCTGGTGCGCGAAGGCGTATGCCCGTTGCGTGCCGGCGCGGCCGTGGAGGACAATGAGGCGCCGTCGCTCCCATGAGTGGCGGCGCCTTTTTTCATGCAGGATTCAGCCAGACCCACGCCATGTCCGAGCTCTTCGAGAAGAATCGCAAAACCAACGATGCCGGCGCCCTGGCGGCGCTCAAGGTGCCCCCGCACTCGGTGGAAGCCGAGCAGGCCGTGCTCGGCGGTCTGATGCTCGACAACGCGGTCTGGGACACGGTAGCCGAAAAGCTCATCGACGAGGACTTCTTCCGTCACGAGCACCAGCTTATCTTCCGTGTGATGTTCATGCAGACCGAGGCGAACAAGCCGCTGGATGTCGTCACCCTGGTGGAAGCCTTGGACAGTCGCGGCGAACTTGATGCCTGCGGCGGCATCGACTACCTCAGCGATCTGGCGAGCAATGCCCGTGGCTCGGCCAATATCGGGGCCTATGCCGACATCATTGCCGAGCGTGCCAAGCTTCGCAAACTCATCCGCGTGGCCTACGAGATCGCCGAGAGTGGTTACAACCCGGCAGGCGCCAAGGCCGACGACGTGCTGGATGTCGCCGAGCAGAAAGTCTTCCAGATTGCCGACGACCGGCCCAAGGACGGTGGACCGCAGGCCATCAATCCCCTGTTGCAGGCCGCCGTCGGGCGCATCGACGAGCTGTTCCGCAGTGATGGCGCACTCACTGGCCTGCCCACGGGTTACAAGGACCTGGACGAGAAGACCTCCGGTCTGCAGAAGTCCGACCTGATCATCGTGGCGGGGCGACCCTCCATGGGCAAGACCTCCTTCGCCATGAACCTCGCCGAGAACGCGCTGCTGCTCAGCAACAAGCCCGTGCTGGTGTTCAGCCTGGAAATGCCGGCAGAGAGTCTGGTGTTCAGGATGCTGAGCTCCATCGGTCGCATCGACCAGAAGCGGCTGCGCACCGGCAAGCTGGAAGACGAAGACTGGCCCAAGCTGACGGCCGCCGTCAGCAAGCTCAAGGACAAGCCGCTGCTCATCGACGACAGCGTTGGCCTCAGCCCCATGGAGATGCGCTCACGGGCACGCCGCGTGGTGCGCGAGCACGGGCCGCTCGGGCTGGTGGTGGTGGACTATCTGCAGCTCATGCAGATCAAGGGCTTCGGGGACAACCGCGTGGGCGAGATCTCGGAAATCTCTCGCTCGCTCAAAACCATGGCGCGTGAGTTCGAGTGCCCGGTCATCGCTCTCTCCCAGCTCAACCGCAGTCTCGAACAGCGTCCGAACAAGCGCCCCGTGATGTCCGATCTGCGCGAATCCGGCGCCATCGAGCAGGACGCCGACATCATCGCCTTCGTCTACCGCGACGAGGTCTACAACGAGGACACGCCCGACAAGGGGGTGGCCGAGATCATCATCGGCAAACAGCGCAACGGCCCCATCGGCACGGTGCGATTGAGCTTCATGGGGCAGTACACCCGCTTCGAGAACCTGGCCCGCCAGGACTACGATGACAGCTACACGCACGGCCACTGAGTTGCGCGCCTGGGCCAGCATCGACCTGCAGGCATTGCAGTGCAATCTCGCGTGCGCCCGACCGCCGCAGCACCCCGCGTCCCTGATCGTCATAGTCAAGGCCAATGCCTACGGGCACGGCATGGTGCCGGTGGCTCGCGCCCTGCAATCACAGCTGCGTCCGCGCGACTGCTTCGGTGTGGCCACGCTCGAGGAAGGCCTGGCGCTGCGCGCGGCGGGGCTTGGCCAGGACATCGTCCTGCTGGAAGGGGTGGTCACGCCTGCGGAGCTCGATGAGGCCCTGGCCGCGAATCTGCAACTGGTGCTGCATTCCATTTACCAGATTGACGCGCTGCTGCAGCGTTTGCAGCTCGGCAGTCCTGTGCAGCCGCTGGTGCTGTGGCTGAAGGCCGATACCGGCATGCACCGGCTGGGGCTTGAGCAGGAAGAGTTCGTGCATGCCTGGCGCACGCTTCACGGTCATCCCGCCCTTGGCACGCTGCGCGTGATGACCCATTTCGCCTGTGCCGATGATCCTTCCAGTCCCATGACCGAACGTCAGATGCAGCGGCTGGATGCCATGTTCACGGCGGCGGGCATCGACGAGTGCGAGCGCAGCGTCGCCGCCTCGGCCGCCATCCAGCAGTGGCCCTCGACGCATTTCCAGTGGCTGCGTCCAGGCATCATGCTCTACGGAGGCGCGGCCATTGCGGCAGAGAACGGCGAGGATCGCGGACTGCGCCCGGTGATGACGCTGCATTCGCGCATCATGGCCATCAAGCAGGTCGAGGCCGGCGAGACCCTGGGGTATGGCGCCAGCTTCCTTTGCGAAAGGGACATGCGCATCGGCATCGTCTCCATCGGTTATGGCGATGGTTACCCGCGTCGGGCGCCTGCCGGCACGCCCGTGCTGGTGCACAGTCGCACCCGGCCCGGCATGGCAACGGTGCGCGCCGGTCTGTGTGGTCGTGTGTCGATGGACATGCTGATCATTGATCTGACGGACGCGGCCCACGTCGACATCGGGGATGATGTCGTCCTGTGGGGCGAGGGCCTGCCCGCCGACGAGATCGCCCGCCTGTGTGGCACCATTGCCTACGAATTGTTCTGTCAGGTCACTCCGCGTGTGCACTATGTCTATGTCTGAAGGGAGAAAGGGCTGATGGCCAAGGCAAGGACAGCCTATGTCTGCACCGCCTGCGGGGCCGAGCACGGTCAGTGGCAGGGGCAGTGTGCTGCGTGCCGCGAGTGGAACACCCTCTCCCGCGTGTCGCTGGGGTCGGCCGCCGCCACGCCGGCCGCACGGGCGGATTTTCGCCGTCAGGGCTATGCCGGCAGCACCTCCGGCCTGCAGGACCTCGCCGACATCGATCTCGCCTCCGTGCCGCGCATGTCCAGTTCCCTGGAGGAGCTGGATCGGGTGCTGGGCGGCGGTCTTGTTCCCGGCTCGGCCATTCTGGTCGGCGGCAATCCCGGCGCGGGCAAGAGCACGTTGCTGCTACAGGTGATGTGCACGCTCGCGCAGTCGAACAAGGCGCTGTATGTGACCGGTGAGGAATCCTTGCAGCAGGTGGGCATGCGGGCGCGCCGCCTCGGTCTGCCGGAACGCCATCTCAAGCTGCTGGCCGAAACCAATGTCGAGAAGATCTGCGAACTGGCCCGCGAGCAGGAGCCCGGGCTGCTGGTGGTGGACTCGATCCAGGTCATGCACAGTGCCGACATTCCCTCGGCGCCCGGCAGTGTGGCCCAGGTGCGGGAGTGCGCCGCCTACCTGATCCAGTTCGCCAAGCAGACCAATACCATCCTGTTCCTGGTGGGCCACGTCACCAAGGACGGCACACTCGCCGGCCCCAAGGTGCTGGAGCACATGATCGATTGCTTCCTGATGCTCGAAGGCGGCAACGACAGCAAGTACCGCACGCTGCGCAGCCAGAAGAACCGCTTCGGTGCCGTCAACGAGCTGGGCGTGTTCGCCATGACGGAAAAGGGTCTGCGCGAGGTGAAGAACCCGTCGGCCATCTTCCTGGCACGCGCCGAGGAACCCAGTTCCGGCTCTCTGGTGATGGTGCTGTGGGAGGGCACACGGCCGCTGCTGGTGGAAGTCCAGGCGCTGGTGGACGCCAGCACCTCGGGGCAGCCGCGCCGACTCGCCGTGGGCCTGGACCAGAATCGCCTTGGCATGCTGCTGGCGGTGGTGCACCGGCACGGTGGGCTGTTCATGGCGGACCAGGACGTGTTCGTGAACGTGGTCGGCGGCGTCAAGGTCACCGAGACCAGCGCGGATCTCGCGCTTGCCCTGGCGCTGGTGTCCAGCCTGCGCGATCAGACCCTGCCCCAGGATCTGGTGGTGTTCGGCGAAGTGGGGCTGGCGGGCGAGATCCGCCCGGTGCCCAGCGGGCAGGAGCGGCTGCAGGAAGCGGCCAAGCACGGTTTCAAGCGGGCCATCGTGCCCAGGGCGAATGTACCGCGAGGCGGCATTCCCGGCATGCACATCACAGGGGTCGCGCGACTGTCGGAAGCCATCGCGGCCATAGCGGAGTTATAGATGCAGGACACCATCGTCTCGATTCGCAGTCTTTCCAAGACCTATGCCGGCGGCTTCCAGGCCCTGAAGCAGGTCAATCTCGATATCCGGCGCGGCGAGATCATCGCCCTGCTGGGGCCGAACGGCGCAGGCAAGACCACGCTGATCTCGACCATCTGCGGCTTGGTCAATCCCAGTGAAGGGCAGGTGCTGGTCGACGGCTTCGACATCATCCGGGACTTCCGCAAGACGCGCTCGCTGATCGGGCTCGTGCCTCAGGAGCTGACCACGGATGCCTTCGAGTCCGTGCTTTCCACCGTCACCTTCAGTCGCGGGCTCTTCGGCAAGGCGCCGAACTCGGTGCATATCGAAGCGGTGCTGCGCGATCTGAGTCTGTGGGAGAAGCGCAACAACAAGATCATCACACTCTCGGGCGGCATGAAGCGCCGCCTGCTTATCGCCAAGGCGCTTTCGCACGAACCGCGCGTGCTGTTCCTGGACGAGCCCACTGCCGGGGTGGATGTGGAGCTGCGCAAGGACATGTGGGCGCTGGTGCGACGACTGCGTGACTCAGGCGTCACCATCATCCTGACCACACATTACATCGAGGAGGCCGAGGAGATCGCCGATCGCATCGGCATCATCACGCGAGGCGAACTGCTGCTGGTCGAGGACAAGCACGAACTGATGCGCAAGCTCGGCAAGAAGCAGCTGATCATGGATCTGTTGCAGCCGCTGGCGCACATTCCTGACACACTGGCCCACTACACTCTCGCGCTGTCGGCGGATTGCCTGCAGCTGACACACACCTACGACAGCCAGGGCGCGGATGCCGACATCACGGCACTGCTGGACGATCTGCGGCGCGTGGGCATCCACTTCAAGGACATTCGCACAACTCAGAGTTCACTGGAGGAAATCTTCGTGAAGCTGGTGGAGGACGCACGATGAACTGGTACGCAATCAAGGCCATCTACAAGTTCGAGATGGCGCGCACCCGCCGCACACTGCTGCAGAGCATCGTGGCGCCGGTCATCTCCACCTCGCTGTATTTCGTGGTGTTCGGCGCCGCCATCGGCGGACGCATCCAGGAAGTGGAAGGGGTGAGTTATGGCGCCTTCATCGTGCCGGGGCTCATCATGCTCTCGCTGCTCACCAACAGCATCTCGAATGCGTCCTTCGGCATCTACTTTCCGAAGTTCAGCGGCACCATCTACGAGCTGCTCTCAGCGCCGGTGTCCATGTTCGAAGCCGTGCTCGGGTATGTCGGGGCTGCGGCCAGCAAATCGTTGATTCTGGGCACGATCATCCTGGCCACCTCGGCCCTGTTCGTGCCGCTGCAGATCGCCCACCCCTTCGTGATGATCCTGTTCCTGCTGCTGACTTGCATCACGTTCAGCCTGTTCGGTTTCATCATCGGTGTCTGGGCGGACAACTTCGAGAAGCTGCAGCTGATTCCCATGCTGATCGTGACGCCGCTGGTGTTTCTCGGCGGCAGCTTCTACTCCGCCAGCATGCTCTCGCCGTTCTGGCAGACGGTCACGCTGTTCAATCCCGTGCTCTATCTGATCAGCGGTTTCCGCTGGAGTTTCTATGAGCTGGCGGATGTCAGCATCGTCGTGAGTCTGGGCATGATCCTGGTGTTTTTGCTGGCCTGCATCAGCACGATCTGGTGGATATTCAAGACTGGTTATCACATAAAGAAATAGAGGCACTCGGCGGGTCATGGCGGCAGACAGCATTCTCTGGCAGAACATCGGCAATATCGCGGCAGTCCTGTGGTTCCTGATGTGCTTTCGCGGCTATTTTCTCTACACGGCCAGGCGCAGTCAGGACACCCCGACGCTGGCCTTTGCCATGCACCGGCATCGCCGGCAGTGGATACGCAAGGCCTTGCGGCGCGAGAACCGCATCGCCGACACCAACATCATTGCCAACCTCGAGCGCAACGTGTCGTTCTTTGCCTCCACCACCCTGTTCATTCTTGCCGGTCTCATGACGGTGCTGGGAACCTCCTCGGAGGCGGTGATCCTGATCCTCAGCGAGATTCCGTTCTCGGATCAGAACTCCCGTGGGGAGTGGGAACTCAAGGTGCTGCTGCTGATCTGTCTGTTCGTCTACGCCTTCTTCAAGTTCACCTGGGGGCTGCGCCAGTTCGGACAAGTGTCGGTGATGCTGGGCGGCGTGCCCGAGCGCAGCGAGAATGCGCCCGAGGCCGTCATCGAGAAGCACATCGAGACCATTTCCAAGATGGCTTCCAAGGCAGCAGGCAATTTCAACAACGGGCTGCGCACCTACTACTTCAGCATGGCAGTGCTGGGCTGGTTCGTGAATTTCTGGGTGTTCATGCTGCTGTCGGCCTGGGTGGTGGGGGTGCTCTACCGTCGGGAATTCCGCTCCGACACCCTCGCGATCATGATGGACAACCTGCCGGACTGAGCGCCTGTCGAGCCGGTGCTTGAGTCGGGTGGTCGACTGGTTTACTTTGGCCTCCCGACAATAACAAAGAGTCCCTGCCGATGAGCGTCTACAGCATCCTCAATCTCCTGGCCTTCGCCGGCCTGCTCTTCTTCGTATTCCACGTCGGCCGCACTCAGACCTCCCTTTCGCGGCGTGTGTTCACCGGTCTTCTGCTCGGGCTGGCGTTCGGCTTTGTCCTGCAATTGCTCTATGGCAGTGGCACACCGGTGATGACGGAAACGCTGAACTGGACCAATCTTGTCGGTGACAGTTATGTGCGCCTGCTGCGCATGATCATCATGCCGCTCATTCTGGTGACCATGATTGGCGCCGTGCTGAAGATGGATGCCGTGGCCTCGCTGGGGCGGATCGGTGCCTCCGTCATCGGCATGCTGGTGCTGACCACGGCCATCGCAGCGTTCATCGGCATCGCGGTGACGGCTGTGGCAGGACTCAGTGCTGAAGGCATGGTGGGCGGGGCGCGCGAACTCGCGCGCGAGGAAGTGCTTGAAGGCCGGCTCGATACGGTCGTCAGCCGCATGAGCCTGCCGGATACCATCGCCGGCTTCATCCCCACCAACATCTTCGCCGACCTCACCGAGGCGCGGGACAATTCCATCATCTCGGTCGTGATCTTCGGCATCCTGGTCGGCATCGCGGCACTGCTCGTCTGCCGCGACAAGCCGGAATACCGTGACACCATCCGCAATGCTGTCGACGCCGCCCAGGCCGTGGTGATGCAACTGGTGCGCATCGTTATGTCGCTGACGCCCTACGGCATCCTGGCCCTGATGACCTACGTGGTGGCCAGCTCGAATGCGCAGGACATCCTGAATCTCATCAGCTTCGTGCTGGCGTCCTATGTGGCCATCGCGCTCATGTTCGGCGTGCATGCGCTGTTCGTCATGTCGGCTGGCTGCAACCCGCGTGCGCACTTCCAGAAGATCTGGCCCGTGCTCAGCTTCGCGTTTGCCACTCGCAGTTCCGCCGCCACCATTCCCCTGACGGTGAAGACCCAGATTGAGGAATTGAAGGTGCCTTCGCCCATCGCCAACATGGCGGCGAGCTTCGGGGCGACGATCGGGCAGAATGGCTGTGCCGGCATCTACCCGGCCATGCTGGCCGTGATGGTGGCACCGACGGTGGGTGTCGACCCGCTGGCGCCAGGTTTCATTCTCAGCTTGATCGCCATCATCGCCATCAGCTCCTTCGGTATCGCGGGTGTGGGTGGCGGTGCCACCTTCGCGGCACTGGTGGTGCTGCCAGCCATGGGCTTGCCGATCACCATTGTGGCGCTGCTGATTTCCATCGAGCCGCTGATCGACATGGGGCGCACAGCGCTGAATGTCAGCGGCGCGATCACGAGTGGGGTGGTGAGCCAGCGCTTGCTGGGCCTCCCGCAGGAGGCCGGCGCAACTCAGGAAGCATCAAGCTGAAGTCGGGAAGGGATGAGCGGGGGGAGCTCTGAGGGTTCCCCTGTCATTACACGAAGTAGGAACGCAGCGGCGGGAAGCCGTTGAACTCAATGGCGCTGTAACTGGTGGTGTAGGCGCCGGTGGAGAGCCAGTACATGCGATCACCGATGGCCAGATTCAGCGGCAATCCGTACTTGTAGTGCTCGTACATGATGTCGGCGCTGTCGCAGGTTGGGCCTGCAATCACCACTTCTTCCAGTTCGCCGTGCTTTTCCGTGTAGATCGGGTACTTGATGCACTCGTCCATGGTTTCGATCAGGCCGGAGAACTTGCCCACATCGGTGAATACCCAGCGTTGCAGCGCCGTGTGCGACTTGCGCGAGATCAGCACCACCTCGGACACCAGCACCCCGGCGTTGGAAATGAGGGAGCGGCCCGGCTCGAGAATGATCTCGGGGAAGTCATCGCCGAAGTCTTCCTCGATGAAGCGGGTGATCTCTTCCGCGTAGGTGTCGAGCGTGTTCGCACGGGTGATGTAGTTGGCGGGGAAGCCGCCCCCCAGGTTCACCATCTTCAGGGTGATGTTGTCCTCTTCCTGAAGGCGCTCGAAGATCACCTTCACCTTGCCGATCGCGGCATCCCACGCGCCGATGTCGCGCTGCTGCGAACCCACATGGAAGGAGACGCCGTAGGGCACCAGACCGAGATCGCGCGCCAGCACCAGCAGGTCCATGGCCATGTCGCTCTGACAGCCGAACTTGCGTGACAGCGGCCAGTCGGCTGTGCCACTGCCTTCGGTCAGGATGCGGACGTAGACGCGTGAGCCGGGAGCTGCCTTGGCGATATTGCGCACGTCAGCCTCGGAGTCCGTGGCGTACATGCGCACGCCCTTCTCGTAAAAGTAGCGTATGTCCTTGCTTTTCTTGATGGTGTTGCCGTAGCTGCAGCGCTCGGGCGCCACGTTCAGTGACAGCAGCTTGTCCAGCTCGTAAACGGACGCCACGTCAAAATTGGAGCCTTTGTCACGCAACAGGCCGATGATTTCCGGGGCTGGGTTGGCCTTCACCGCGTAGTACACACTCGCGTAGGGGAAGAGTTCTTTCAGCGTATCGTAGGCTTTTGCGATGGTCGCAAGATCGATCACGACGAAGGGGGTTTCTTTAGTATCTGCCAACGCTTTGATTCGACTGAATGTTTCAGGTTCGTAGAAGTCTTCCACACGAGTGTATTCTGTGTTCATTGACGGTTTGCCAACCTCCAGGGTGATGCATTGAAGTGGGTGGGGGGTTTGAACGGTGCGCTATTGTAGCAAAGACACCCCACAGGTAAATGCGCAATTTCAGATTGCCCGGAATTAGTTCTGCAGGGCTTCTTGGGTGCGCAGGTGCCGAATCTCACATTGAGACTCAAGCGGTTGATTGCCAAAAGAAAGTGCTGGATTTTCCGCGAGCCGCACAGGCCCGGAAAAGCCTGCTAGACTGCGCGCCATCGGCATCACGGCGCAGGCTGCTGCATGGATCTGTTCTTCAAGCTGGGGTGGTACTTCAAGTCACAGTGGCGGCGCTATGCCGCTGCCGTGACGATGCTGATCGGCGTGGATCTGCTGGAGATGAGCATTCCATGGATCACGGGGCGCATCATCGACCATGTCGTGGATGACACGCTGAGTCCCGAGCTGCTGTGGCGTTACGTGCTTGCACTCTGTGGCATCGGCGTCGCGGTCTATGTCATGCGTTACCTGTGGCGCGTCCTGCTTTTCTACTCATCGTTTCATCTTGCCGAGATCATGCGGCGGCGCTTGTACGATCACTTCACGCGGATGTCGCCGAGCTTCTACCGAGAGCATCGCACCGGCGATCTCATGGCGCGTGCCACCAATGACATTTCCGCGCTGGAGATGACGGCGGGTGAAGGTGTTCTATCTGGAATAGATGGTCTTTTAACGGGCCTGCTCGTGGTCGCCATCATGGCCAGCATGATCAGCTGGGAACTCACGCTGCTGGCGCTGCTGCCCTTTCCATTCATGGCCTGGTATTTCATGCGCATAGGCGAGCGCTTGCATGTCGGGTTCCGCGATGCACAGGAGCGCTTCTCCGACCTGAATGATCGCGTGCAGGAGAGCGTGTCCGGGATTCGCATGGTGCGCGCCTTCGGCCTGGAGCAGAAGGAAGACCGTGATTTTCTGCAGGTTGCCGATCGTGCTGCCGAGGCCAACATGCGTGTGGCAGCCACGGATTCTCTCTATGATCCCGCGATCTTCATCACGGTGGGCTCCTCGTTCCTGCTGTGCATTGGTGCCGGCGCCTTCCTCATCGAACGCGATCAGTTGACCCTGGGGCAGCTGACCAGTTTCACCATGTATCTGGGCTTTCTGATCTGGCCGATGTTCGCCTATGGCTGGCTGCTCAATATCCTGGAGCGTGGGTCCGCCGCCTGGGAGCGCATCGATGCCCTGTTGCGCACGCCGTCGCCCGTCGCGGATCAGGGAGTGCTGCATGGCATCGCGAACAGCAGTATCCAGATCGATGTCGATTCGTTCCAGTATTCCGGCACCGACACTCCGGTGCTGCATGACGTGCATCTGCAGATTCCGGCAGGAAGCCTGCTCGGCGTCGTCGGAGCCACGGGCGCCGGCAAGTCCACGTTGATCTCTCTTCTGTTGCGTCATGAAGAGGGGGCGCAAAGCCACATCTGCGTCGGCGGCTATCCCGTGCAACAGTACACGCTTGCCGCGCTGCATGCCGGCATTGCCTTGGTGCCCCAGGATCCGTTCCTGTTCACCGCCACGATTGCCGAGAACATCGCGCTGGGGCGTCCCGGAGCCAGCCTTGAAGAGATCCGCGCCGTCGCCGCGCTGGCGGCCATCGACCAGGACATCCTGCGGTTCCCCCAGGGTTATGACACGTTGGTGGGCGAGCGTGGCATCACGCTCTCGGGCGGCCAGAAACAGCGCATCGCCATTGCGCGGGCGCTGCTGCTGGATGCCCCGATACTCATCCTGGACGATGCCTTGTCGGCCGTGGATGTGGCCACGGAGCGCAGCATCCTGGGGCATTTGCAGTCTGCGCGGGCCGGGCGCACGACGCTGGTCCTGTGTCACCGGCTCTCCGCCGTCGAGGAAGCGGACAAGATCGTTGTGCTTTCTCACGGCACAGTGACGGAGCGTGGCACGCATGCCGTTCTGCTGGCCCTTGGCGGTTGGTACGCTCGCATGTTCGAGTATCAGCAACTGGAGCGCGTCGTTGAAGCTGGACACTGAACTTCCCAGAGGGATCAATGGCGCCACGCTGCGGCGGCTCCTGCGCTACAGCCTGGCCTGGCCTCGCCTGTTGTGGCAGGGGGCAGGCCTGCTGCTGTTGGCCACGCTCGGGCAGGTGCTCGGCCCGGTGCTGGTGAAGGTCTTCATCGACGACTATATCGCCATCGGGCAGTACCCGTCCCGCGACCTCATGCTGCTTGGCGTCGCCTATGCTGCGCTGTATGCGCTCTCTGCCTGGGCTGGCTATCAAAATGCCATGCGATTCAATCAGATAGCCTTTTCGGTCATCCGCACTATCCGGGCACAAGTGTTCGGCGCCGTGATGCGCAAGCCGCTGAGCTACTTCGATCACCGACCCGTCGGCAGTCTCGTGTCGCGCATCACCAATGACACGGAAGCGATCAAGGAACTGTTCGTCCAGGTCATGTCGTCCTTTGTGCAGAACCTGACGCTGATCATTGCCATCTTTGCCGTGATGGCCTGGCTCGATCTGCGCCTGATGCTGCTGTGCGGTCTGATCCTGCCGACGATGGTGGTGGTCATGTACCACTACCAGCGCCTGAGTGCGCCGCGCTACCACCATGCACGCAGTGTGCTCAGTCGCATCAATGCCACGCTCAACGAGTCCATCCAGGGCATGCGTCTTATCCAGGTGTTCAATCAGCAGGAGCGTTACAACGGAAGCTTCCGCGCCCTGAGCCAGGAGTTGTTCCGGGCGCGCATGCGCAATCTGCGTCTGGATGCCTTGATGCTGCGCCCTCTGCCGGATCTGCTGCGCACGCTCACGCTTGCCGCCCTGTTGCTCTACTTCGGCACGCAGTCCTTCAACGGTGCTGTCGAGGTGGGTGTGATCTACGCCTTCGTGAACTACCTGTCGCGGATCACCCAGCCCATCGTCGAGATGACCCAGCGCCTGAGCCTGCTGCAGCAGGCGGTGGTGGCGGGGGAGCGTGTGTTCGAGATCCTGGATGATCCGGGAGAAGCGCCAGTGAACGCGCAGCCGCGCGCTATGCAGGGGGCCGTGCGCTTCGAGCGCGTCAGCTTCAGCTACGACGGCTCGCACCGCGTGCTGGAGAACATCGACTTCAGCGTGCCACCCGGCGGCTTCCTCGCCATCGTCGGGCATACCGGCAGCGGCAAGAGCACGCTCATCAGCCTGCTGCTGCGTTTCTACGCGCCGGATGCGGGGCGCATCCTGCTGGACGGACTGGATCTTGCCGGGCTCGAACAGGAATCCCTGCGCAGCGGCATCGGAGTGGTGATGCAGGACCCGTTCATCAGTGCAGGCAGTGTGCGGGACAACATCACCCTCGGTCTGCCGATGACGGACGCCGAAGTCGAGACCGCTGCGCGTCAGGCGCGACTGCACGACCACGTCATGACGTTGCCGCAGGGTTACGACACCGTGCTGGGAGAGCGTGGCAGCCGGCTTTCGACGGGGCAGCGCCAGTTGCTGTCCCTGGCCCGCACGCTGGCGCGCCGTCCCCGGATTCTCATCCTCGATGAAGCCACTGCCAACATCGACAGCCATACCGAGGCGCTGATCCAGCAGGCGCTGCAGACCCTGCGCGGCAGCACCACGCTCATCTGTGTCGCGCACCGGCTCAGCACCGTCATGGCCGCGGATACCATTCTCGTGCTGCATCAGGGGCGGATCATGCAGCAGGGCAGTCACCACGCACTCATGTCCCAGGATGGTCTGTACCGCCACATGCATGAGTTGCAGCGGCAGCGCAGCAGGGTGGAAGAGGGCTATGCAGGCCTGCCCGCGGGGGCATGAAACGTTACACAAAATGGCAAATTTACCGGGCTTGGGGGGGCTTCCAGCTTGCTTGTGAAGGGCTAATTGCTTATTCTTCCGGCTGCCTAAATCCGGGCCACCTCTGCACCTTTTCTTGCGCCTCCTGCGCGGCTTGCGGTGCGAAATCCGTGGCCGGTCAGCGCGGTCTACTCGATCGTAGAGTGCCCACGATTTCAAGCAGTAACCTTTGGGAGAGTTCAAGATGACAAGAAGAAAAGGCTTGGTGCCTGCGCTGTGTGCGAGCGTTGGTATCCTGGTGTGTGCTCCGGCAGCGTTCAGCCAGTCGGGCACTGATGTGTACGCCGGTGACTGGCCTGACTACAACGGCAACATGGCAGCACAGCGCTATTCCCCTCTCGATCAGATCAATGCCGAAAACGTCGGCTCCATGCAGATCGCCTGGCGCTTTGCCACCGAGAAATTCGGTACCTCCGCAGAATTCAACAACACTTCCACCCCGCTCGAAGTCGACGGCGTGCTTTACGCGACTGCCGGTGACACCCGCAACGTGATCGCGATCGACGCGGCTACAGGTCAGCTGCTGTGGATGTGGCGACCCCAGGAAGGTGAGCGTTTCGACACCGCCCCGCGCAAGGGTGCAGGCCGAGGCGTGGCATTCTGGCGTGATGGCGACAAGGCTCGCATCCTGGCCATCACCCCGGGTTTCCATCTGGTCTCCCTCGATGCCGCCACTGGCATCCCTGACCCCGAGTTTGGCGAGAACGGCATCATTGACCTGTTCGACGGCCTGCGCAACGCCTACGCCGATGGCTATGACGATGTGGACATCGGCTCCTCCATGCCTCCGTTCGTGATGAACGGCGTGGCGGTGGTCGGCCCGGCGCACCGCGTGGGCATGCGTCCGCGTTCCAAGATCAACGTGAAGGGCGACGTGCGCGGTTATGACGTGAAAACGGGCGAACTGCTGTGGACCTTCAAGACCATTCCCGAGCGCGGCGAAGTCGGATTCGAGACGTGGCTGGATGAAGGCGTGAACTTCACAGGCAACGCCGGCGTCTGGGCTCCGATGTCCGGTGACCCTGAATTGAACATGGTCTACCTGCCGGTCGAGTCCGCCACTGGTGACCGTTACGGCGGCGACCGTCCTGGCGACAACCTGTTTGCCAACGCTCTGGTAGCGCTGGACATCACCACCGGTGAGCGTCAGTGGCACCACCAGCTGATTCACCACGACATCTGGGACTGGGACAACCCCTCCGCTCCGGTTCTGGCCGATCTGCCGAACGGTCGCAAGGTCGTCATGCAGGTGACCAAGCAGTCCTGGGTCTACACCTATGATCGCGAAACCGGCGAGCCGATCTGGCCTATCGAAGAGCAGCCAGTGCCCATCGGCGACGTTCCGGGCGAGTGGTACTCCCCGACGCAACCTTTGCCGACACGTCCTGCTCCGTTCGACCGTCAGGGGGTGACTGAAGACGATCTGATCGACTGGACACCGGAACTGCGCGCCGAGGCGATCGAAGCCACCAAGCGCTTCCGCATGTCCGACAACGTCTACGCACCGCCCTCTCTGTCCACTGCGGCAGACGGCACCGTCGGCACTCTGAGTCTGCCTTCCGCCACCGGGGGTGCAAACTGGGAAGGATCGGCGCTTGACCCCGAGACAGGCGTGCTCTACGTGCCCTCGCGCACCGCGCTGGCCGTGCTGTCCGTGGAAAAGGACCCGGAATCCGATCTGGCCTTCAGCCAGGCCTTCGGAGTCCGAGTTCCCCGCGTCCGTGGTCTTGAGATCATCAAGCCGCCTTACGGCCGTGTAACCGCCATCGACATGAATTCCGGTGACCACAAGTGGTGGATTCCGAATGGCGATACCCCTGCCAACATTGCCAACAATCCTGCGCTGGCGGGCATCGACCTCGGTCGTACCGGTGTGCCGACCCGTGCTGGTGTGCTTGTCACCAAGACCCTGCTGTTCGTGGGTGAGGGTGTCGGTGGTGGCAATGGTTTGTATGTCCATGACAAGACCACTGGCGATCTGATTGTCAAAATCGAGCTGCCCAACACACAGACTGGTCAGCCCTTCACTTACGAGCATAACGGCAAGCAGTATGTGGCCATGTTCGTGAGCGGATCAGGCAAGCCGACAGAATTGCTTGCCTATGCTCTGCCGTAATCCAAAAACAGGAGTAGTCACTACCATGAGTAAATTGTTTGCCAGAGCGGCCGTAGTGCCGCTCGCCCTGATCGGTGCCATGTCAGCTCAGGCTGCCGTGTTCGAGCTTGACCCGGCGGAATCCACCGTCGTCTTCAAGTATTCCTATGAAGGCACCCCGTACCAGGGCGAATTCAAGAATGTGCAGGCCAGCTTCGATATCGATATCGCGAATCCAGGCTCCTGCAACTTCTCTGTCACCATCCCCATCGCGGACATCGCGGTGGATGGCGCTGAAGTGAAGGATTACTTGATGGACATCGAGATGTTCGACGTCGATCAGTTCCCCACTGCCAGCTTCCAGGCCACCAAGTGCAGTCTGCAGTCCGTCAACAGCTTCACCGCTGAAGGCAGCCTGACTATCCGCAACCAGACGCACCCGATCGCCTTCCCGTTCACTCTCGACATCGAGATGAACGACGGTCAGCCGCGTCTGCACCTGACCAGCGAAGTCACCGTCAAGCGACTGGACTTCGGCGTGGGTCAGGGCTACTGGGCCAATACATCGACGATTCCGAACGACGTGGTTATCCAGGTCGACGTTTACGCCGGTCAGTAATCAACCAAGACAATCGTCAAGTAGGTCAATTCAATGACAAGTCAATTCGTTTCAAATCTGCGCCGGGCTGCTCTAGGTCTGGTATGTGCCGTCACACTGGTGTCCTGTGACCGTCTGCTGACTCCCGACTTCAACACCGAAGTCAGCGAGTTGCGCGGTGGTGCCTACGTGCTGGACAAGTCCCACGCAGCGTTGATCTTCAAGATCAACCACCTGGGCTTTTCGACCTTCCTCGGTCGCTTCACGAATTTTGATGCGTCTCTGGATTTCGATCCTGAGAACATTCAGAACTCCCAGCTGGAAGTGATTGTCGACATGAAGAGTCTGGACGTGAACCTCCCCGAATTTGGCGAGGAGCTGATGGGCCCGAACTGGCTGGACGCCGGTCAGTACCCGCAGGCCATCTTCAGAACGACGTCGTTCATCGGTCAGACCGAGAACAACTTCCAGTTCCAGGGCGACCTGACCTTCCACGGCGTGACTGCCCCGGTGGTGTTGAACGTGACCTTCAACGGTGGCGGTCGCAACTTCCTGACTCGCAGCTACACGCTGGGCTTTGAAGCCAGCGCGCAGTTCAAGCGCTCTGACTTCGGCGCCGATCGCTTCACCAATTTCGGTGTGGGTGACGACATCGAGCTGGAGATCCACGTCGAGTTCATGGAAGGTGAAGCCGCTGCCGCTCCGGCCGCTGACTGATCCCTCTCGTCCGGTTTGTTTCGGGCAACAAAAAAGCCACCGGAGTGCTGCTCTCGGTGGCTTTTTTTTGCCTGACTGTTCGACGCGGCTGTTACTGGTTGTAGACCAGGGTGAAGTTCACGACGATGTTCGGATTGATGGATGTGAGATTCGCGATTTCACGCAGTTGTTCCACTTCCTCTGCCAGACCGAAGGTGGCGGCACCCACGATCAGCGGACGCACGGTGCTCACCTGCAGGGTGTTGGACGCCAGCTTCACCACCTTCAGCTCGGCGGTCATGTCCTGGCTGATGCCATGCAGGCTGACATTGGCGGTGTAGGTGCCAGTGCTGCTTTCGCCGACTGCCAGAGCGTTCAGGGCCGCCGCATCAATGGTCACGCTCACGGTTGCCTGGGCATGCTGAGCCACCTGGAACACGATGTCACGCATGCGCTCATTGCGGATGTCGATGCCTGTGTCCACGCTGGCCAGATTGATGGCTAGGCTGGCTGCGCCGGCATCGGTGATGGCGCCACTCAGGCTGGTGAACGAGTTCACTTCTGAGACCGCGGAAGCCTTGCTGGTCACGTAATAGAAAGAAGAGGCGGCGCCATCCAATTCCCACGCCGCCTGCGCGCTCATGGCGCCTGTCAGCAGGGTGGCTGCTGCGATGGCCTTGAAAATTGAAGTTGTCGTCTTGTGCATGTCGGTTTCCTCTTGGTGTCTTGGCGTCTCGCGTGCCGTGACGCAGGCAGGACGCGAATGATGAAAGCTGTCATTGGGTAGCTGTAGCGGGAGGGAGTATACCGGCCCGGCCGCTTTTATCCACCCATGACTGTCTCTGTCCAGCACGTCGCCATTGAGCGCCTATTCGGTGTACTGATAGTTCCCGGTCAACAGACCGGTGGCCAGGATATGTCCTTCCATGGCCTCTAGCAGGGTCTGCTTGTTGTGGCCATCGGGCAGGTTCAGTTCGTAGTCCAGTGCATAGAGGCGGAAGTGGTAGGTATGCACCTTGCCGTCGGCAGGAGGTCGTGGACCGAAGTACCCGGTGCGGCGAGTGCCGTTGGCCCCATTGATCATGCCTTCCAGGCCTGGGGCGGTGACGATGGCATCCGTGGAGAGTCCTTCGGGGAGACCGCTGGCCGAGACTGGAATATTGTAGGCCACCCAGTGAACGAAGGCGGGCATGCCAAACACCGGGTCATCCAGGATCAGGGCGAGCTGTCGTGTGCCTTCGGGCAGATTGCGCCAGCTCAGATCTGGCGACACGTTCTCGCCATAGGCGGTGTAGCGCAGAGGCATGTCTTCGTTGTGGCCGAAGGCCTGGCTGCTGAGCAGGATGGTTTCCGGAGCGTCGTTGATCTGGGCGCCGGCGCGGATGCCCGGAATCAGGGCCAGCAGCAGGCAGAGGGCGAGGCGGACATTCTTCATTCTTGTTCTCCGTCGGGGTTCAGTCCGGCCGTAGTATCGCCGTTTCGTCGTGTCAGCTCCAGCCGCTGGTCGGCAGGGATGTTTCCTTTTGCCGGATTGCTGGTAAGGTAGCAACGCATTGCAAGATCACTGCTTCACAAGCGCGGCAGCAAGACCGCGAGGAAAATCACGCATGAACAAGAACAACAAGAACGATTCGTCCGCTGCCGACATCTCCGGCGCCGGACTCTCCCGCAGAAGCCTGCTCAAGGGGGCTGGTCTGACCGGAGCGGCCCTCATCGCGGCGGGCAGCACCAGCGCGGTTGCCCAGGCACCCGCACCTGCTGCGCCTGCCGCTCGGATTCCTCTCGCAGAAGCCTTCGAGACGCTGACGGCGGCCGAGAGCGCAGCGCTCGATGCCTTCGCCTCACGCCTCATTCCCAGCGACGACGGCACGCCCGGGGCGCACGAGGCGCGCGCGGTGCACTTCATCGACCGAGGCCTGACTGGGGCCATGGCTCCCTCGCGCGAGCTGTATGCCGTAGGTCTCGCCGGGCTGGACGACTGTGCCAGGCAGCGCGGTGGCGTGCCCTTCGCGCAGCTGCCGGCGGCGGAGCAGGACGCCATCATCGACGCCATGACGCGCAGTGCCATTCCCGAGTTCCCCATGCTGAATGCCGGGTTCTTCAACACGGTGCGCACCCACACCATCGAGGGAACCTTCAGCGACCCTTACTACGGCGGCAATCGCGACTTTGTGGGCTGGGCGCTGCTCGGCTATCCCGGTGTGCGCATCGCCTCCAGTTTGGAGGACGTCCAGCAGGGCAGTGCGCTGGCCCCGAGTCGCCAGTCCGCCTACGACATGCCCACCTATACCAAGGATCCTGTTGGTCCTGAAGCCGTTGGAGGTGCCAGCCATGGCCACTGAAATGCCACGTACCGATGTGGTCGTGATCGGGCTGGGCGCCGTGGGCGGCGTCGCGGTGTTGCCCCTGGTCACCGCCGGACTGAATGTGGTCGGGCTCGAGGCCGGCGGCTGGATGAGCACGCGCGACTTCGCCCCGGACGAGATTCGCAACAATATCCGCGATTGGCCGCAGGCGGTGCCCAAGGCCAAGAGCGAAATTCCCACCACCCGGGCCAACATCAATTTCGAGGCCGTGCAGGGCGGCGGGCATCCGATGATGAACGGCGTGGGCGGCA
Source organism: Gammaproteobacteria bacterium (assembly GCA_030832825.1). GTDB lineage: Bacteria > Pseudomonadota > Gammaproteobacteria > Pseudomonadales > Pseudohongiellaceae > UBA5078. The sequence continues at coordinate 17,381 of JAURIJ010000022.1, read as the reverse complement.
CCTCGCTGCACTACTGGGCGCAGAGCTGGCGCCTGAATCCCTGGGACTTCAAGACGGTCGGTGAAACCACTCGGCGCTATGGTGCCCACCGCATTCCCGTTGATTCCACCGTGGAGGACTGGCCTTTCGGCTACGAAGAGCTGGAGCCTTTCTACGACCGTGTCGAGTACGCGCTCGGGGTTTCCGGCAATGCGGGCAATATCCAGGGTCGCTTGCAGCAGGGAGGCAATCCCTTCGAAGGTCCGCGGACGCGCGCCTATCCCATGCCAGGGCTGCGCAGTTCTCCCTTCACCGACATGATGGGCGAGGCAGCGCGCGGCCTCGGCTGGCAGCCCTTCCAGGGGCCGGCGGCCATCAACTCCGAAGTCTATGGGGATCGACCGGGCTGCTTCTATCACGGCTTCTGCGACCGCGGTGGCTGCCATGTCGCCGCGAAAAGCTCGACGGCTGTCACCACCATTCCCGAGGCGCTGAAGAGCGGGCGGCTGCAGGTGCGTACGCATGCACGCGTGTTGCGCATCGTCGCCAATGCCGAAGGGCGTGTCACCGGGGTCGAGTATCTCACCGGCAACCAGGTCATGTTCCAGCCGGCCGACGCGGTGCTGCTGGCCAGCCACACCTACGAGAACTCCCGTCTGCTCTTGCTGTCCCGCTCCCGCGAATTCCCCGCTGGGCTGGCGAACAACAGCGGCCAGGTGGGGCAGCATTACCTGAGCCATCATCAGGGCGCGCCCGTGATCGCCCTGTTCCCACGCAATCTGAACAACTGGTACGGGCTGCCGGCGCAGGGCGTGGCCATCGATGAGTGGGCCGACGACAATTTCGACCACAGCGACCTCGACTTCATCGGTGGGGGCAATCTCTGGGCGCATACCGATCGCAAGCCCATCTCCGCGGCCAAGATGTCGACCTTCGATCTGGTGCCGAACTGGGGGGCACAATGGAAGGCGTTCATTCGCGAGAATGCTGATCGCACCAATACCTCGTACATCCAGAAGACGACGTTGCCTTATCGGGGCAACTACCTGGATCTAGATCCCTTGGTGAAGGACAAGCTGGGCTTTCCCGTGATCCGCATCACCGCGGAATTCCGCGACAACGAGAAGCGCATCGCGGCCTTCACTCAGGACAAGATGGAGCAGTGGTACCGGGCAGCCGGTGCCGTGCAGATCATCCGCACGCCGCTGGGCACGGGCATGGGCACTTCGACTCATGCCTATGGCGGCACGCGCATGGGCGACAATCCGGCCACCAATGTGACGGATCGTTTCGGCTTCGCGCACGAGGTGAAGAATCTGGGCATCCTGGGTGCGTCGGTCATGGGCACGAGCGGGGCGCGCAATCCGACGCTGACGGCGCAGGCACTGGCCTGGCGGACGGCCGAACATCTGGCCGCGAACTGGAACAGCATCGCGGGTTGAGGTTTTTGCCCCACAACGAAAAGGGGGTCAGAGACACGCAAGTTTCGTGTCTCTGACCCCCTTTTCGCTCAAGGCTTACTTCTTCTCGCGCAGCGCGGCCTGTGCGGCAGCAAGACGGGCGATGGGCACGCGGGGCGGTGAACAGCTCACGTAGTGCAGGCCGAGGCGGTGGCAGAACTCGATGGAGTCCGGGTCGCCGGCGTGTTCGCCGCAGATGCCCAGCTTCAGGTCCGGACGCGACTTGCGGCCGTTCTCGACGGCGAACTGCATGAGCTTGCCCACGCCGGTCTGATCCAGGCTGGCGAAGGGGTTCTTGTTGTAGATCTCCTTGCGCTGATACTCGTCGTAGAACAGCCCCATGTCGTCACGGGACAGGCCCAGTGTGGTCTGCGTCAGATCGTTGGTGCCGAAGCTGAAGAACTGTGCCTGCACGGCGATTTCCTCGGCCGTGATGGCGGCGCGCGGCACCTCGACCATCGTGCCGACAAGGTAGTCGATCTCGATGCCGTGCTTGTCCATGACTTCCTTGGCGACGCGATGAACGATCGCCAGCTGGTCGGCCAGCTCCTGCTTGAAGCCCACCAGCGGAATCATGATTTCCGGATTCACCGGCACTGGATTCTTCGCGGTCATGACAGAGGCAGCCGCCTCGAACACGGCGCGTACCTGCATCTCGGTGATTTCCGGGTAGAGGATGCCCAGACGGCAGCCACGGCAACCCAGCATCGGGTTCTCTTCATGCAGGGCCTTGATGCGCTCGATCACGAACTCCAGCGGCAGGCCCAGCTTGTCGGCCAGCTGACGACGCACGGCGTCGTCCTGCGGCAGGAACTCGTGCAGGGGCGGGTCGAGCAGACGAATGGTCACGGGGCGTCCGGCCATGGCCTTGAACAGGCCGACGAAGTCCTTGCGCTGGAAGGGCAGCAGTTTCTTGAGTGCTTCCTGACGCTGGACCTGGTCAACCGCCAGGATCATCTGCCGCATGTAGTCGATGCGATCGCCCTCGAAGAACATGTGCTCTGTGCGGCACAGGCCGATGCCTTCGGCGCCATAGGCCACCGCGGTTTCCGCCATGGCGGGCGTGTCGGCATTGGTGCGGATGCGCAGACGGCGGTACTTGTCGGACCACTCCATGACTGTCTGGAAGAGCTCGTAGGTGTAGCTCTTCTCGGGCTTCATCGCGCCTTCGAGCACGCGCTTGACTTCGGAGTCCGCGCTTTCGATCAGGCCCTTGTAGATGGCGCCCGTGGTGCCGTTGATGGAGATGTAGTCGCCTTCCTGCAGCACGACGCCGCCGGCGCTCAGGGTACGCTTCTCGTAATTGATGGTGACTTCACCGGCGCCGCAGACACAGACCTTGCCCAGTTGGCGAGCGACCAGGGCGGCATGGGAGGACACTCCGCCGCGCGTGGTCAGAATGCCCTGGGAATAGAGCATGCCCTTGAGGTCGTCGGGCGATGTCTCGGTGCGGCACAGCACGACCTTGTTGCCCTTGCGCGACTCGATCTCGGCGGCAGCGGCGGTGAAGGCGATGCGGCCGGTGGCGGCGCCCGGACCCGCAGGCAGGCCCTTGCCGATCATCTGCGCTTCCTTCTGTGACTTGGTGTCGAAGATCGGCACCAGCAGGGAGTCGACGGATTCGGCTGGAATCTTCAGCAGCGCGGTGCGCTGGTCCATCAGCTTTTCCTTCACCATCTCCACGGCGATGCGGATGGCGGCCAGGCCAGTGCGCTTGCCATTGCGCGTCTGCAGCATGAAGAGACGGCCTTTCTCGATGGTGAATTCGAAGTCCTGCATGTCCTTGAAGTGCTTCTCGAGCTTGGTGCGCACCTTTTCCAGGGCAGCGAAGCTTTCCGGCAGTTCCTTTTCCATGGCGGCGATCGGTTTCGGCGTGCGGACACCCGCCACCACGTCTTCACCCTGGGCGTTCACGAGGTATTCACCGTAGAAGGACTTCTCGCCATTGGCCGGGTCGCGCGTGAAGGCCACGCCGGTGGCGCTGTCATCGCCTGCGTTGCCGAACACCATGGCCTGCACGTTCACGGCAGTGCCCCATTCGGCCGGAATGCCGTACTGCTGACGATAGAGAATGGCGCGTTCGTTCTTCCAGGAGCCGAACACGGCACCGACGGCACCCCACAGCTGTTCGTAGACATCCTGCGGGAAGGCCTTGCCGGTGCGCTTGCGGATCAGTTCCTTGTACTGGGCAACCAGCGCCTGCAGGTCAGCGGCGTTGAGGTCGCTGTCCTGGGCCTTGCCGAGGGACTTTTTCAGCGCGTCCAGCAGTTCGTGGAACGGATCGTGGGACTCTTCATCCGCTGCCTGCACGCCCATCACAACATCGCCGTACATCTGGATGAAGCGGCGGTAGCAGTCCCAGGCGAAGCGCGGGTTGCCGGAAATGTTTGCCAGACCCTCCACCGTGACGTCGTTCAGGCCCAGGTTCAGGATGGTGTCCATCATGCCGGGCATGGAGTCGCGTGCACCTGAGCGCACGGAGACTAGCAGGGGGTTGTCCTTGCCGCCGAAGACCTTCTTCATTTGCGCTTCGACCAGGCCGATGGCCGTCTTCACATCGCCGGCGAGGGCGCGCGGATAGCTGCGATCGTGCGCGTAGAAATAGGTGCACACTTCCGTGCTGATGGTGAAACCCGGAGGCACCGGCAGACCGATCGCCGCCATCTCGGCGAGGTTGGCACCCTTGCCGCCCAGCAGCTCGCGCATGCTGGCATTGCCGTCTGTCTGACGACCGAAGTTGTAAACGTAGGTGTGTGATCGGCTTGCTTTGCTGGTGGTGCTGGTCTTGGTCGAGGAAGAGGCGGCTTTGGCTTTCATGGCGCTTTGTTTCATGGTCCCAGGTCTGCACAGGAGAAGAAGTGGAGCGGCAGGATAATCGAAGTGCCCCGCAAAAGCCAGCCGGAGGGGTCGGCCGGCGGTGAGAAACTGCCGAGAAAATCACACACTTGGGCCTCTAATGGGGCGCAATTTCCTTCTACCGAAGGCTGCGTTATTCTGCCTGCCCCCGGCCTCTGCGCCGCACTGCGCAAGCCCCTTGCCGAGACCTCTGGTGTGTCTGAACAGCCCCTGCACTGTGCCCTCTTCTGCGCCATCGTCGACAATTTCGGCGATATCGGCGTCTGCTGGCGTCTTGCGCGGCAGTTGACACACGAACACGGCGTCCGCGTGACGCTCTGGGTGGATGACATCGTGGCGGCGGAACGCTTCATGGCCAGCCAGGGCCATGCCAAACTCCCTGCCTTTTGCGAAGGCGTGGACGTCCGGCACTGGCCGAGCCACCCGGGGGATTTCGCCGAGGTGTTGCGCAGCGACCTGCTGATCGAGGCGTTCGCCTGCCATCTGCCAAGGCCGCTGCTGGATGCCATGGGGCGGGCCGAGCGACTGCCGGTGTGGGTCAATCTGGAGTATCTGAGTGCCGAGCCCTGGGTGGCGGAGCATCATTTGCTCGCCTCGCTGCTGCACTTGCCCGGCGCGGCCGCCGCCCGGCCGCCGGCGCGCAAGACGTTCTTCTTTCCCGGCTTCACGCCGGCAACGGGCGGACTGCTGCGCGAGTCGGGTCTGTTGCAGCGTCATGACCACTGGCAACGCAATGTGCCCGAGAGCAGGCGCCAACTGCTGCGTCGGTGGCACCCGAGGGTGGCCGAAACGCTTGCCCCTGACGCGCTGCTGATCTCGCTCTTCAGTTACGAGACTGCTGCCATGGCCAGCTGGCTGCAGGCGTTGGCGGATGACAGCGTGCCCACGCTGCTGCTGGTCTCGCAGGGGCGCAGTCTGGCCGGCGTTGCCGCGTTTCTCGAGCAGCCTCTGGAAGTCGGCGAAGTGGTCTGCCGGGGGGCGCTGCAGGTGCTCGTGATCCCGTTCATGGCGCAGGACGACTATGACGAACTGCTGAGTCTGTGTGACTTCAACTGTGTGCGGGGGGAGGATTCCTTCGTGCGAGCGCAGTGGGCCGCGCGGCCGCTGCTCTGGCATATCTACCCGCAACAGGAGCAGGCGCATCTGCAGAAACTGGAGGCATTCCTGCAGTTGCAGCAGGCGCAGACAGGGCCCTGCGATGCCCTGCAGGCGGCGTCAGCACTGGCTCTCGGGCAGTTCATGCGGTTCTGGAATCAGGGTGAAGATTGCGGCGAACTGTGGCATCATCTGCGCCCACAACTTTCCGGGCTGCGCGAGCGGGCCGGAAAATGGCAGCAACACCTGGCAGAAATGCCGGATCTGGCGACGAGCCTGCTGCGGTTCTGTCGCAGTCAGTCGCGCTGACAGCGCACGGTCAACACCCGGTAATGCCCGCATTACCCTTTACACACTTGAGTATCTACCCATGAAAACAGCGCAAGAAGTCCGAGCCGGCCAGGTCATCATGATCGGCGGTTCTCCCTGGAAAGTGCAGAAGAGCGAGTTCACCAAGTCCGGCCGCAACACCGCGATCTGCAAGATGAAGCTCAAGAACCTGCTCAACGGCATGCAGACCGAGACTGTCTACAAGGCCGACGACAAGTTCGAGATGGTCATTCTTGAGCAGAAGGAAGTGACCTACTCTTATTTCGCCGACCCGATGTACGTGTTTGTCGACACCGACTACGAGCAGATCGAGATCGAGAAGGAAGACCTGGACAACGTGATCGACTACATCGAAGACGGCATGGAAGATGTCTGCAACGCCGTGTTCTACAACGACAAGGTGATCTCCATTGATCTTCCCAACACCATCGTGCGCGAGATCATCTACACCGAGCCCTCTGCCCGTGGTGACACGTCCGGCAAGGTCATGAAGACGGCCCGTCTGAAGAGCGGCAAGGAAATGAGCGTGTCGGCGTTCTGCGAGATCGGCGATTTCGTCGAGATCGACACCCGCACTGGCGAATACAAGTCACGCGTCAAGCGTTGATTGAAACCCTCGCCCGGGCGTGTCACAGTGCCCGGGCAGTTCACCTCCCGCCCCAGCGTCCATCCGGAGAAGTCTCATGTCCAAAGAGCGCAATACCCGCAAGGAAGTGAAGAAGAAGCCTGCGCTGACGCAGAAGGAAAAGAAGGTCGCGAAGAAGACCAAGAAGGAATCCCGGAGCGACTGACGGACATCCTGCCCGCGGCGGCTCCCTCGTGTCATGACACCGTATCGTGTATTGGTGATAGGCCCGCGCCGCGGGTTGATCGACGCGCTGCGTCAGCGCGGTATCGTCTTTTCCGTGTGGCAGGAGAAACCTCTCTTCACTGTCGCCGGTTCCCAGCTGAACGTCGTGGCCCCGCTGTGGCATTCCCCCGAGAGAATCCGCGAGCAGATTCGCGCCTCCTTTGCCGATCAGCAGTTCTCCCATGTCATTGCAGGCACCGAAGCCGCCGTCGTCGCTGCCGCGGTGTCGCGCCGACAGTTGGGGGCACGGGTCTCCAGCACACTGACCGGCACCCGGTGTCGCGACAAGCTGCTGATGAAGGAGCATCTGGCAGGCTTCGGCATTCCCATGACGCGCTTCATGGCGGATCACCCCGATCTCGATCCTGCCACGGTCTTCGCCACCCTCGGCACGCCGGTTGTGCGCAAGTTCCGCAAGTCCTCGGGCGGCAAGGGGCTGCAGCTGCTCTACAGCAGCGATGAGTATGTCCCGGGTCGTCACGGCAGCTCGATTCTGGAACGCTACATCGATGCGCCAGAGGCGAGCATTGAGTCCTTCATCGATCGTGGCCGCATCCGCTTCACCAACATCACCGCGTATCACCGCAAGGCGCACTGCAATTTCGTGCCGGCCGCTTTCGATCCTGCGCTGGAACGCACGCTGCTGGCGCTTAACGAACGCTGCATCGGCGCGCTGGGCATCAGCTGGGGCATGACGCATCTGGAAGTCTATCTCACGCCCAGAGGTCCTTTGTTCGGCGAGATCGCGCTGCGCCCTCCTGGCGGCTACATCATGAATGCGCTGCAGCATGCCTGGGAATTCAATCCCTGGCAGGCCTTTCTGGCGATGGAACTGGGCGAGCCTTTCACGTTTCCGGAACGACCGGTGGCCTATGCCGCAGTGGAGGTGCTGCACCCGGGAGCGGGCACGGTCAAGGCCGTGCATGGCAAGGGGTCGGTGCTGGACGAGCAGGGTGTGCAGGAGTTCCGCGTCAAGGTGAAGCCGGGCGATGTCATCGACGAGCGCACGGGACTGGGCCAGGACGCCGGCTATGTGGTGCACGCCAGTGCCACTGCCCAAGCGCGCCACGCGCTGCATGAGCGGATCACGCAGGCGCTGCGCATCGAGCTGCTGCCACTGGTGCCGGACGCTAGTCCTTCACGAAAAGCGTGACCAGCGGGACATCCCCCACCTGACGACTCCAGTGCCCGTGCACAGCCGGATCGAACACTGCCCCGGGCGGCAGCAGATCGGCCGAGTAGAAGTGCTCGCCGGCATGGAAGACGCGTGAGCTGCCGTCCGCCAGACCGATTTCCATGGCGCCACTGAGCACGAACAGCCATTGCGGTGACGTGGTGCAGTGCATGCTGCTGCGGAATCCGACGGGGCTCTCGCGCAGCTGCAGGGCCTGCGCGGCAAACAGGCGCGACAGACGCGCTTCGGGGGTGCCTTCCGGCAGGGGAATCTCTTCGGTGCGGAAACGGGCGCGGCCGTCGGTATCGGTGAACAGAATGGTCTTGCTGAATGTCTGCATGATCTCTCCCGTCAGATTCGCAGGCCGGCGCGGAGGCCGACCTGCTGCTGCACTGACAATGCGTGGGTGGTGGCGAGGCCGGCGCTTACATGGCGCGGCGGGCTTCGTTGATCACGATGTCCACGGGCGTGCTGCCCTTGTTGGTGACCTGGAAGGGCGCGTGCGGATTGCGCCAGGCCCAGCTGCCCATGGCCGTCAGTTCGGCAGTGATGCCGTCAGCCCGGCTGACATGGGTCAGACCGTCGGTCACCTGCACCACCAGCGTGGGATTGTGGTGAGTCTGTGGCGGCGTGGTCTCGCCCGGCGCGAGGGTCAGCCGATAGGAGCGGAACCAGAGGTTTTCCAGTTGCGGCTCGCCGGCCAGGCCGTCGGGCCGGTCAGTGTCCAGTGCCGCCATGGGCGAACCGTAATTGGTCAGGGCGATGATGCGGAACAGGCCAGGGCCTTCGTTGCTCACCTGGTGCGTGAAGTTCTCGTTCACGTAGTCGGTGTTGCTGGTCACGCGCCCGCCGGACGGGCCTTCGCCCGAGCTGATGAAGGTGTACATGATGGCGGCATCGTGCGTGTGGTAGAGCGTCTGGTCGCCCGGATTGATCTGCACGTCGAGAAGGCGGATGTCACCATCGACGTGCATGGTGCGGTGCCGCGGTTCATCCAGAATCTGGACGACGCGGTCGCCTGGGCCCTGGGCACTGACATCGCCGGGCAGGCCCAGCGGCGCTGCGACAGCTGCCAGCAGCAGGGCGCTCAGAAAGGAAGTGCGGTGCTTGGAGAAGGTGTGAGTGCGCATCGGGTGTTCCCTCGTGCTTTTTTGTTATGGAGCGCCAGAGTAAACAGGCTGCCGCGCTGACGCAATCATCCGGCAGGAGAAATCTTCGGCATGCGCCAGGCAGAGGTCAGTGGCGGATGAACCACGTCTGATGGATGCGGGGATTGCGCTCGAAGTCCTTGTCCAGGCTTGCCGCCGTGCAGTCCTGCACGCGGTAGCGCTGGCCGAGGGCCTCATCCAGACGAAAGCGGCGGTGATTGTTCGAGAAGATCAGCAGCCCGTCAGGGGGTAGCAGGCCCATGCCCTGATCGATCAGGGCAGCGTGGTCGCGCTGGATGTCCAGCACGTTCTCCGTGTTCTTGGAATTGGAGAAGGTGGGCGGATCGAGAAAGATGAGGTCGTACTGGTCACGGCACTGCGCCAGGAACTTCATGCAGTCCTGCTGCACCAGTTCATGCCGTCGCGTGTCCAGGCCGTTCAGGGCGAAGTTGCGTGCTGCCCACTGCAGATAGCTGCGCGACATGTCCACGCTGGTGCTCTGCGCGGCTCCGCCCAGCGCCGCATGCACGGTGGCGGTCGCGGTGTAGCAGAACAGATTCAGGAAGCGCGCGCCGCGCGCGTGCTCGCCGATCCAGTGGCGAATGGGGCGGTGATCCAGGAACAGGCCGGTGTCCAGATAGCGTTCGAGGTTGACGATGAAGCGCGCCGGGCCTTCGCTGACCTCGATGTCCTCGCCTTCCGTCTGGGTCGGGCGGTACTGCTCCTTGCCGCGCTGACGCTCCCGCACCTTGAGCACGATATTGTCCGCGGGAATCCCCAGCTCCTGCTGCATCACCTGGCACAGCGCCAGCCAGGCCTGACGGCGGCGCAGCGCGGAGTCTTCCTCGCTCACGCTGACCGGCGCCTTGTACTCCTGCATGTGGACATGGCTGCCATAGCAGTCGATGGCGAAGGCGTATTCCGGCATGTCGGCGTCGTAGAGGCGGTAGCAGGCGTGACCTTGTTTCTGGGCCCAGCGGCCGAGAGTCTTGAGATTCTTGCGCAGGCGATTGGCCAGCATCTGCGCGCCGGCGTCCAGCGGTTGGGGCGCCGGCTCCGAGTGCTGTGAGGGGGTCTGCGCAGACGCGTCAGCAGTCGCCGAGGGGCTGTGCTTCTGGTAGACGCTGCCGGCATCGACGCGCAGAAGCAGCAGCTTCGCCGGCAGGGCGCCATTGAACAGGGCGTACTGCTTGTGACTGTGAATGCCCAGCAGCTTTCCCCACTCCGGTCGCGCCGTGAAGATGGCGGCGTCGGCCCCCATGGCCTCGCGGCGCAGGAACGCGCCCAGGTCCTGATAGAGCAGTTCGACTTCGGTCTGTTCGCCCAGGCGCTCGGCATAGGGAGGGTTGCAGATCACCAGATTTGGCGCAGCGGGCAGGTGCAGCGATTGCACCGGGCAGGTCTGCAGCTCCAGCAAGGACTCAACGCCCGCCCGCCGGGCATTGCGCCGGGCAATGGCGATGGCGCGCTCGTCGCTGTCGCTGCCCCAGGCCTTGCCCTGCCAGGCAGCGCCGCGTGCCTTGCGCTCCTGCGCTTCGTCCAGCAGGGCGGTCATGGCGGCCGGACGGTGATGCGGCCAGACGGTGAGGGCGTCCCCGCGCAGCAGACCGGGCGCGATGTCGAGCGCCATCAGCAGGCCTTCGATCAGCAGAGTGCCCGAGCCGCACATCGGATCGCACAGCACGGCGTCCGGCACGTCCGGTCGCGGCCAGCGTGCGCGGGTGAGCAGGGCGGCCGCGAGCGTTTCCTTCAGCGGCGCCTCGCCCTGTTCGGTGCGGTAATTGCGCCGGTGCAGGCTGGCGCCTGCCAGGTCGATGCCCAGGCTCAGGCGGTCCTTCTTGATCACCGCATGGATCAGCAGATCGGGGTGCTCGCGATCGACGTCCGGGCGCGCCAGCCCGTGCTCGCGGAACTGATCGACAATCGCATCCTTGACCTTCTGCGCGATGAATTGGGTATGGATCAGCTGCTGCGTGCCGCCGGCTGCGCTGATGGACAGCGAGTGACCGGGGCGCAGGTGGTCGCGCCAGTCCACCACGCGGGTGGCGGCATACAGATCGTCGGCGCTCTGCACAGGGCCTTCCGCCAGCAGCAGGATCACCCGGTTGCACAGGCGCGAGAACACCAGAATGCGATAGGCCGACTCCAGGCTGGCGGAGCAATGCAGACCCGCCACACCGGGCTTGATGGCGTCGATGCCGAAGCTGCGCAGTTCGGCTTCCAGCAGGGATTCGATGCCCTTGGAGCAGCTGATGAAGAACGCGTGCTGTGACGCGCTGGCGGGCTTGTCCTGGTTCACGATGGGTGGATCACTTGGTCATGCTGTAGACGAAGGCAGGCAGGATGTTCAGCGGTACGAAGTCCACGTCATCCATCTGTTTGCCGAAGATGCGTTCGATGTCGGCCTTGTTGCTGAGGAAATACTGGTACTGCAGATAGTTGCCACCATCCTTCAGGGCGAAGCGGAAGCCTTCGATGACACGATTGAGGAAAGCATTCTGGTCATTCATACGCTCGAAGTTCTTCAGCGGCAGGGACGAGACGATGACATCGTAATGGGCCGGCTGGTGCAGCAACTCGGTGACACAGCCATTGTAGAGCGTCACGTGCTTGTCGGGGTTGCGGGCGATCAGCTCCTCGATCCACAGGTTGTACTCCGTCTTGATCTCGCACACATCGAGTTGCGAGTCCGGCGACATGCGGCGAATGATCTCGCGCGTGAACGGGCCCTTGCCGCTGCCGATCTCGAGGATGCGCAGGGGGCGGTTGAAGTCGATCTTGCCCACCATGGAGCGCACCAGAAAGCCGGAGCTGCTGACGATCAAGCCATCTTCCTGAATGCTGCGCTTGATCTTGCGGTATAAGTTGATGACCACGTAAGTCTCTGTATCGGCTTGATTTGACAGGCGACTACACTAGCACAGAAAGTGCTGCGCGGCACCGCAGCCCCCGCAATTAAACTTCGCGGTGATTTTTGCGGCGAGTTTTCCTATCATGCGACCGCACTGTCCACCACTGACCGGAAGCCATCATGCTGCTAGCACTTGTTGTCGTCTATCTCGTCATCTCGATTGCCATCGGACTCATCGCCTCCCGCAAGGTCCACTCTGCCAGTGACTACATCACCGCCGGCCGCAGCCTGCCCATGTTCATGGTCATGGCCATGGTGTTCGCCACCTGGTTCGGCGCCGAGACGGTGCTGGGCATTTCCGCCACTTTCCTGGAGGAAGGCTTCCGCGGCCTGATCTCCGACCCGCTGGGCGCCGCCACCTGTCTGGTGCTGTTCGGCCTGGTGTTCGCCCTGCCGCTGTATCGCCTGAAGCTGATGACGCTCGGCGACTTCTTCCACCTGCGTTACAACAAGAAAACCGAGCTGGTGCTCTCCACCTGCATCGTGTTGTCCTACCTGGGCTGGGTCTCCGCACAGGTGACCGCCCTGGGGCTGGTGTTCAATGTGCTCTCCGACGGCACGGTCAGCATGACGCAGGGCATGATCATCGGCGCGGCCGTGGTGCTGGCCTATACGCTGTTTGGTGGCATGTGGTCGGTGGCGGTCACCACCTGCGTGCAGATGATCGTGATCGTGATCGGTCTGCTGCTGGTTACCGGCAGCGCCAGCGAGATGGCCGGCGGCATGTCCACCGTACTGAGCAAGGCGGCGGCCGAAGGCAAGTTCAACTGGCTGCCCACACTCGATCTGGTGGACATGCTCGGCTGGATGGCGGCGCTGTTCACCATGGCCCTGGGTTCGATTCCGCAGCAGGACGTCTTCCAGCGCGTGAACACCTCGAAGAACGAAACCGTCGCCGTCTGGGCCACCACGGCCGGTGGCGTTGCCTATTTCTTCTTCGCCGCCGTGCCCCTCTACCTGGCTTACAGCGCCAGCCTGGTGGACCCGGAATTGACCGCCCGGCTCATGGAGCAGGATTCGCAGCTGGTGCTGCCGACCTTCGTGACCATCCACATGCCCTTCTGGCTACAGGCGGTATTCTTCGGTGCCCTGCTGTCAGTGATCATGAGCACGGCCTCGGGCACGCTGCTGGCGCCGTCCGTGACTTTCACCGAGAACGTGCTGAAGAACTTCAAGCCTGACATGACAGACGAGCAGCTGTTGCGCTACACCCGCTACACCGTGTTCGTCTTCACCTTGCTGGTGGTGGCCAATGCCGTGCTGTCCAGCTCCGACATCCACGCCATGGTGGAGAACGCCTATCGCATCACGCTGGCCGGGGTGTTTGTTCCGCTGGCGGCCGGCCTGTTCTGGCCCCGCGCCAGCAACCTGGGTGCCACGCTGTCCATGGCCCTCGGGCTGGGCAGCTGGCTGTTCCTGGAGATATTCATTCCGGAAGTGCCGTTTGAGCCGCAACTCGTTGGCCTGCTGATGAGTGCCATCGGCATGGTGATCGGCTCGCTTGTGTCGCCCAATCCGCATTTCGCCAACAAGCACGGAATGCCCTCCGTCCGCCCTGCCTGACCAGTCGTCGGGAGTCCGCGAAGCTGCGGGCTCCCGGTGCGGGAGACCTGCATGCTCAGTTACCGCCACGGCTTTCACGCCGGCAATCACGCCGACGTGCTCAAGCATCTCGTGCTGTTGGGACTGCTGGAAAAACTGCGCGGCAAGGACAAGCCCTTCACCTGCATCGACTCGCATGCCGGCGCGGGTCTCTACGATCTCTTCAATGCCCACGCACAGACCAATCGCGAGCACGAGTCCGGCATCGTGCCGCTGTGCAGCTCGCAGCCTGTCGATCCCTTGCTGCGGCACTACGTCGAGCGTGTGCGTGCCTGCAATCCCGACTCGCGCCTGCGCTTCTATCCTGGATCTCCGCTTCTGATCCAGGGCGAGCTGCGCGCTCAGGACAGACTGCATGTTCTGGAACTGCACCCCGCCGAACAGATCTCCCTGCAGGAATCTCTTGGGCAGGATCGTCGCGTGAGCCTGCATCTGCGCGATGCCTTCGAGGGCCTGCTGGCGCTCACGCCGCCCGAGCCGCGGCGCGGCATGGCGCTGATCGATCCGTCGTACGAAGACAAGAAGGACTATCAGCGCGTGCATGCCACGCTGGTCAAGTTGCAGCGCCGCTGGCCGGTGGGAATCCTGGCGCTGTGGTACCCGCTGCTGGCGCGCGAGCGTGACCACAGTCACTGGTTGTGCGCCGCGCTTGCGCGCGAGAACCTGCCGGACGTGTTGCAACTGGAGCTGAGTGTGGGGCCGCAGGCCGAGGAATTCGGAATGCACGGTTCCGGCATGCTCGTGATCAACACGCCCTGGCAGTTGCGCGAGCAGATGCAGGCGTCTCTGGGTGAGCTGGTGAAGCATCTCGGCGGCGAGTCGAGCTGCAGCATCCAGTCATTGTCTTCCGCGAACTGAACGTTCAAGTCCCTCGCGCTCTCGCATGAGTCATGGACACGCTGACTGCCCGGCGCTACGCTGCCCTGGCAAACCATACGGTTGCCATCTGCTCATCGAGGACAACAACAATGACAACAGAGCAAGCAGGTCCGGACCCTGTCCGGAATGATTCACCCCGCAAGCACCGCGCGCCCTTGGGCGTGCTGACACGCGTCATGCTGGCAGCCTTGCTGCTCGGTGCCGCTTCGCTGTCCGTCGCCCAGGACACTGTCGAATGGACCCATCTGGGTGGCAACGCCCATCACACGCGATCCACTCCCGCCACCTACATCACGCCCGAGAATTTCGGTGAGCTGAAGACGGCGTGGGTCTGGGACGGCGCCAGTTTCGAGGCAGGCAGCGGGCGGGCGACGCCGAGCTATGTCGATGGCAAGCTGTTCACCGTGGCCGGCCCGCGCCGCCATGTGGTGGCCATGGACCCGATGACGGGCGAGACGCTCTGGTCGTATCGCGAGCCGAACACCTTCCGCTGGGAGTACTCGATGCGGGCCGACTACGGCAAGGGTGTGGCCTATGCGGAAGTTGACGGCAAGGGGGTGGTCTACATCATCAGCCCCGCCTTCTTCCTGACGGCGCTCGATGCCGATACCGGCGCGCCTCTGGAGGGCTTCGGCGAGCCCGTGCCCATCGAGGGCTTTGCCCAGACCGGCGTGGTCGATCTGCTGGCGCATCTGGGGCACGAATTCGATCCCTACTTCGGCATTCCCAAGGAAGTCGGCTATGTCACCTCGTCCTCGCCGCCCATCGTCGTGAACGGCGTGGTCGTGGTGGGCAACTCCGCCGAGCAGGGCTACAACCAGTCCCGCATCGAGAACATCCCCGGCGACATCCTGGCCTTCGACGCCAAGACCGGTGACTTCAAGTGGAAGTTCAACGTGATTCCCCGCCCGGGCGAGTTCGGCCATGAGACCTGGGAGAACGATGCCTGGCAGTACACCGGCGATGTGTCTCCCTGGGCGCCGCTATCCGCCGATCCGGAGCTGGGTCTGGTCTACGCCGTCACCAATCCGCCGACAGTGGATTACTACGGCGGTTTCTCGCCGGGGGACAACCTCTTCGGCACCAGCGTCATCGCATTGGACGTGCAGACTGGCGAGCGTCGCTGGCACTTCCAACTGGTGCACCACGATGTCTGGAACTATGACATCCCGACCGCGCCGGTGCTCATCGATGTGCAGCATGAGGGCAGGACCGTGAAGGCCCTCGCCCAGGCCACCAAGCAGGCGATGCTGTTCGCCTTCAACCGCGAGACCGGCGAGCCGCTGTGGCCGATCGAGGAGCGCCCGGTGCCGCCTTCGCTGGTGCCCGGCGAGAAGCTCTCGCCCACGCAGCCCTTCCCGACCAAGCCGCTGCCTTACGAGCCGGGCGGGCTGTCCGAGGACATGCTGATCGACTGGACGCCGCAGTTGCGCGAGCAGGCCATCGCAGCGCTGGCCGACTGGCAGATCGGGCCGCTCTACAACCCGCCGCTGCACCGCGACAATCCGCTGGGCAAGCGCGGCGCCTACTGGTGCCCGAGTGGCGGCAGCAACATCACTGGTCCGGCCGCGGCTGATCCCGAGACTGGTGTGGTGTTCGTGACCTCGCGCATGGGCTGCAGTGCCAATCAGCTGTTGCCGGGCGAGGAGGCCGATCTGCGTTACATGACGGACAACGGCACCACCACCACCGGGCTGACGCCTGCCCGCTATGCCAACGGCCCGGGCGCCGGCTCACCGCGGCATCCCACCGGTCTGCCCTTGTGGAAGCCGCCTTACAGTCGCATCACCGCGATCGATCTGAACACCGGCGAGCATCTGTGGTACATCCCCGTGGGCGAGACGCCCGATCGCATCAAGAACAACCCGGCACTGGCGGGCATCGATGTCGGCAACACGGGGACGGGGGCTCACGCGCCCATGCTCGTTACGCCTTCCATGCTGGTTTACGCCTCCGAGACCAGTGATGGCACGCCGCATCTGTTCGCCATCGACAAAGCCAGCGGTCGTGAGCTGGCCCGGGTGGCCGTGCCCGAATCCAGTGCCTACGGCATGATGAGCTATGTGCACCACGGGGAGCACTACATCGTGCTGCAGACCGGGCCGCGCTTGACCGCCATGAGCCTGCACGGCCCGGTGGCCACGGCCGAGGCGCACTGAGCGGGGCCGCCGCCCCTGTGGCTGGACGCACACGGGCGGCTTGCGCTACTCTCAGGCGCAGGCGCGAATACTCCTGCTGGTTTTTCAGTCTGGGCTGCAATCTACTCAACCCGCTCCATGAGGTAATAACAATGATAAAAGAGCACGAAGGGTCGGGGCTTTCCCGACAGCCGGCGGGCAGCCGCTGGCGTTCGCTGAGTCAGGCGCTCACTCGCGCACTGCCGCTCGGTCTGGTGCTGACTGCCGGCGCGCCCGCGCTGGCACAGGACACCGTCGAGTGGACCCATCTGGGCGGCGATGCCCATCACACCCGTTACACCCCCGCCACCAACATCACCCCCGAGAACTTCGGCGAACTCAAGGAAGCCTGGGTCTGGGATGGCGCCAGCTTTGACGCCGCCAGCGGGCGCTCCACGCCGAGCTATGTCGACGGCAAGCTGTTCACCGTGGCCGGTCCGCGTCGTCATGTCGTGGCCATGGACCCGGCAACCGGCGAAACCCTCTGGTCCTACCGAGAGCCCAACACCTTCCGCTGGGAATACTCCATGCGCAAGGACTACGGCAAGGGCGTGGCGTATGCGGAAGTCGATGGCAAGGGCGTGGTCTACATCATCAGCCCGGCGTTCTTCCTGACGGCGCTGGACGCCGATACCGGCGCCCCCTTGGAAGGCTTCGGCGAGCCCGTGCCCATCGAGGGCTTTGCCCAGACCGGCGTGGTCGATCTGCTGGCCCATATGGGGCATGAGTACGATCCGTTCTACGGCATCCCGAAAGAAGTGGGTTACGTGACCTCTTCCTCGCCACCCATCGTCGTGAACGGCGTGGTCGTGGTGGGTAACTCCGCCGAGCAGGGCTACAACCAGTCCCGCATCGAGAACATCCCCGGCGACATCCTGGCCTTCGACGCCAAGACCGGTGACTTCAAGTGGAAGTTCAAC
>JAURIJ010000072.1 GCA_030832825.1 Gammaproteobacteria bacterium | reverse complement strand
TCTCGCCCAGGGCCTCGGTGGTGCCGGCATCGCCCACGTACAGCAGTTCCGAATCCAGCTTCAGCGAGAACAGCGACACGGCCAGTTGCATGTTGTCCAGCGCCGAGGTGCGCAGTCCCAGTTCGACGCTGCGCGCCTTGGCCAGCGGGTTGACCGGATCGGCCGGGTCCCCGCTCGCGGGGTCGATGGCGATGGTGGTGCCGCGGGCGTCATTGCTGTGAAAGCCCTGCCCGCCGCTCAGGAACAGTTCCGTGCTCTGAGTGGGGGCATAGATCAGGCTGACCTTCGGGCTGAACAGATCATCGCTGCCGGTGCCGGCATTGACGGCCAGATCGGCGTCGACCTCGTAGTCGTAGTGATCGGCCCGCAGGGCCGCGACACTGCGCCAGCGCTCGCTCCACTGCTGCTCCAGCGAGGCGTAGGCGCTGGTGAGGTGCTGCGTCACTTCGTCTTCCCGCGTGGTGGCATGGCGCACGCGGCGCTGAGTCTTGTGCAGGCCCACGTCGATGTCGTCGTTGCGGGTCTGCAGACCCAGGGTGAGCGTCGTGGGGACACTCAGTTCCAGCGGGCGCACATAGGCGGCGTTGAGGCCCCATACGCGGCGATCTTCCGTCTGCTCGAACTGGTCGCCACGCTGCCTGTCTTCCAGGTAGTAGGTGAAGTTGGAGAACAGGTCCAGTCCGTAGTCCATGACATAGCCATCCACGCGCCACACGGACTCGCCGTTGTCCCTCCGCCAGTCGCCGGAGAGGCTGCGGCGGTAAGTGTCCCCGCCATCCGAGTTGTCGATGGTGTCCCAGCGGCTCAGGCTGCCGTCGCGCACGGCGCGCAGGGGAATCTGGTCAGTGGCATCCCAGGCATTGGCGAAAGCCTGTGCGGTGACGCTCCACACCTGAGCGCCGGTTTCCCGGTGGTACTTCAGCAGCAGATTGCGCTTGTCCAGATCCTGCTCGTTCTTCCAGGGGCCGTCATAGCCGGTCAGCTCGGCGGCGGCGGTCAGTTGTCCCGCCCCCGCTGCCACGGAACCTGCGCCGAACAGACGTTGATAGGCATTGCTGCCGCCCGTCAGGCTCAGCTGGGCCTGCTCCAGGGCATCGACATAGGTGAACTCGGACGACCCGGCTGTGCCGAAGTCGCCGATCTCGGCGTAGTAGGGTCCTTTGCGGTATTTCAGATGATCGACCATCTCCGGCATCAGGAAGTTGAGGTCGGCGTAGCCCTGACCATGGGCATGCGAGGGCATGTTCACGGGCAGGCCGTCGACCTTGATGGCCAGATCGGTGCCGTGGTCCAGATTGAAGCCGCGCAGGAAGTACTGATTGCCCTTGCCCTCGCCGCTGTGCTGCGTGGCGATCAGGCCGGGCACCAGCTCCAGCAGCTCGGCCGGGCGGGACACGGGCCGCTGCTGGAGCTGGGCGCCGAACACGTAGCCCTGCGTGGCCGACAGCGGATTGCCGGTCAACACCTTGTCACTGCCATAGACGGTGATCTCCTCGAGGGTGTTGCCGGTGATCCCGGCGCCCTGGGCGCTGGTGGCGATGAGCGTGGCGATGGTGGTGGTCAACAGGCGTGGGTGCATGGGGCTTCCTCGGGGTTGTGCTGTTCCTTTGGTGTGCTATCTTCCGCGCAGACCTGCCAGCCGACGGCGCCTCGCGGGGCGTTGGGTGCGGAGTATAGGCGCCACGCGCACGTCGCACGAAGAAATCGCGCTGGCAGTCGCAATCATTCATTGCAACACATTGAAATAATTACACTAACAAGGAAGAGAAAAGACCGTGCGGCAGTCGGTTTTCACGCGCGCGGCAGGCCTGAGTCGATGATCAAGAAGCGTTCCTCATCAAACATGCTGCCCAATACCCTGGGCGAACTGGAGCTGGGGGTGCTCGAGGCACTCTGGCAAGAACCCGATCTGGATGCCAAGGCCATCTGCCAGCGCATTCCCGCCATCCGGCAGCCCTCGCTCAGCACCGTGCAGTCCACGCTCGAGCGGCTTCACCGCAAGGAGCTGGTCACGCGCAGCAAGACGGGTCACGCCTATTCCTATGCACCCAAGGTGTCGCGCTCGCATCTGCTGGGGCGTCTGATGGGCGACATCATTCACCTGCTGCATGACGGCAGGCTGGAAACCATCCTCAGCAGTTTCGTCAATGTGGCGGCCGACCTGGACGACAAGTCCCTGGCCGACCTGGAAGCGCTGATCGCGCGCAAGAAGCAGGAAAAGGGCAGGCCGCAATGATCAACAGCGTCGGCACCTTCGCGTCCATCTGGCTGGCCTTGTGGCTGGCACTGAGTGCGCTGTTCGTGCTGGTGTATCCGCTGCTGCGCCCCACGCTGCTCAATCTGCATCCGCGCCACGGCAGCACACTGCTGCTCGCGTACTGGGTGCTCCCCTTTGCGGCCTCGCTTCTGAGCACCCTGATCCTGTTCATGCCGCCGGCGGAAACCCTGCTGGTGGAAGCTCACTGTCATGTCGACTGCGCGAGCCATGCACCGTTGATCGATTCCCCGGCGCTGGCGTGGGTGGGCATCGTGCTGGCGACGCTTGTCGTGATCATGCTGTTCTGGCGCTTCGTCACGACCCTGCGCCGCTCGCGTCAGCTGCACGCGCAGTTCGACCTGCTGGGCCGACGGCGCGGTCCCTGGTACGAGATGGAGTCGGATTGTCCGCTGGTCTTCACGCTGGGCTGGTGGCTTCCACGCATCTATCTGAGCAGCGGCTTGCGCGAGGCCTGCACCGCCCAGGACCTGGACATCATCCTCCACCACGAGCGTGCGCATCAGGAGCGCCGGGACAATCTGCGCCTGCTGGTGGCGCGCCTGTGCTGCGCCATTCTGCCCGCACCCCTGTCGCGCCATGTCCTGGCTGATCTGCAGGTGGTCACCGAGCAGGCCTGCGATTTCCGCGCGGCCGAGCGCTGCGGGGAGCTGGCAGTGGCCGAGACCCTGCTCAAGATCAAGCGTCTGCTGCTCAGTCGCCCGGCGCTCCTGCCCCAGGACGCCATGGCCTTCGCCGAGCGCGACGTCGAGACACGCATCAAGGCATTGCTGCTGGCGTC
>JAURIJ010000071.1 GCA_030832825.1 Gammaproteobacteria bacterium | reverse complement strand
TTGCCGCCCTTCAGGTAGAGGATGGAGCCCAGGAACTTTTTCATGTTCATGGTGTTGCTCTTGCTCTTGGCCATGAACTCGGGCAGCACGCTGCGCATGATGCGCACGTCGCGCAGCATGGGGTCCAGCTCGGACTTGCAGAATTCGTCGCTGTCGTCGTCGGTGGGCTGCCACAGGCATTGCGAACGGCGCTTGTGCTGGGCGTCGAAGGCGACGCTGGCGAGGAGCATCTTGGTGTTGTGCGTGGGGATCATGGCCCGCGTGCACAGGAACAGGCTGCTGGCGCTGTCCACCTCGATGCAGCGCACCGGCACACTGGCCACCGGCTCCACGCTGACCACGCGCCTGCGGTGGGTGATGGCCGGCTTTGCCGCCGCCTTGACCATGGCCGCCTTGCGCGCCAGCAGGAACGGGTTGCAGTCCGGCGTGGGCTTGAAGCCCACTCGGTACTGGTGCAGGTGCCTGGTGTTTAGGCTTGGGCGGTCGGCGAAGTGGGCTTTCATGCCGAGCGACACGACCAGCTCATAGACGCCGTGGGCCAGCTCAGGGCTGGTGTTGGCAAATTCACACCGGCCGTTCTTGCCGATGGTGCCGTCGGAGTCCATCAGGCCGCGCAGCAGGGCCAGGCGCTGGCTTCTGCTGGCCCGGAAGTAGCCCGCCGGGATGTGCTTGCTGGCGGTGAGCCCGAGGGAGCGAAAGACGGCTGCCCACGGCGACACCGGGCGCCCGGTGGGTGGGATGTCGAGAAACAGAGTGGCGTTGTTGGGGTAGCGGGCGTCAATGTAGCGCACGGTGACGCGCACGCCTTCAGCCTCGATATGGTCTGCGGTTTCAACGTCGCGGCGGTGCTGGGTGATGCGCGGGCTGACGCGGTGCCCGTCTCCCAGCCAAAGGCCCAGCGTGTACGGCGGGATGGGCAGATCGACCTCGGGGCCGTCAAGCGCACCGGCTACACGGATGGCCAGCGCGGTGCGCCCACGGGCGGTGCGCTGCATGGCGTGCATTTCTCCGGTGTCAACGATGCCGGAAAAGGTGGTGGCCTGGTCGTGCCGCGGCGCGCCGATGCGGCCTGATCCGCGCTCGCCTCGCAGGTACTCAAAGCTCTGATCGGCCTCCACCAGCCATCGGTGGCCCCGGTCAGCCACGACGCTGGTGCCGTCGCAGAAGGTGATGCGGAAGCAATCGTGGTCACGGTAGACCGGCGACACGTAGCGCACGGTGCAGGGGGCGCCGGTTTCGTCATAGACGCGGCTGCCTGGCTTTAGCGCGCCAATGACCTCCCATCCTCCTGGCGTCGGGATCAGCGTATCGAGCGCCAGGGCATAGCCCACGCGGGCACTCTTGCGCACGTCGACCTCTTCGATGTCGTCGTCGCCCATCATGGCCAGGATGGCGCGCTGGGGCGGGTAGGACACCCAGCGCTGCTCGGTCTGACTGGATTCGGCCGAGAGGTAGAAATGCCGCTCGGCCCATTCGTTGAGGTTGAGCGGCTCGGGCGTCTTGAGCGCCTCCAGCCCTTTGGCCACCGCTTCGCGCAACGAGGCCCGCAGGCCCGGCTGCAGGTGCTGCCAGATGCTGGCAAGGATGGCGGGGGGGAGGTCGCGGGCGGACATGATGCTCGGTCAGCCTGCGGCGCCGACATCCTCAAACAAAATGGCCTCGGCGTCCTGCTCGGTGGCGTCGGACTCGGCGGCCTCTTCGGCGGCGTCCAGGTTGGCCAGTGAAGCGGTCACGGCCAGGTCGCAGGCCTTGGACACTTCGATCTGCACGATCTTCAGATCCTCGGGCGTGAGTGCGGGGCGGCGCTTGTGCAGGCTGCCGGGCAGCGCCTCCAGCGACCCGGCGATGGAGCGGCCAACGGTGGCGAGCACTTGCTCGATCAGCGCGACGGGGGCGTACTCTTTGCGCTCCAGCGCCAGCTTGATTTCGGCGCGCTCGCGGCTGACGCGGGCCAGCTCGCTGCGCTGAAAGGCCAGCTCGCCATCGGCGCCACGGCCGGCGGCTTGTTCGCGCAGGTGGGCGCAGTAGTCGAGCAGCCACACGCCCGCGGGCGCGCCGGGCTGGATGACGCTGCGCGCGAGGAGGTCGCTGACGGCGGGTTGGCTGATGCCGACCAGCTCGCCAAACTGGGCCTGGGTGCAGGTGGCGTCGAGGTTCACCGCTTGATCCCCGCTTTGGCCGCAAAGCGCCCGATGACGGCAGACCAGGCGGCGCTGAAGTGGGCATTGGCGTTGGCAGAAAGCTCCGCCATTGCTATTTTTCTTAAATCCACCCGAGGTCTGTACGAGGCTTTTTTTACGAACTTCAGATATTGAAGAAGGACTTTCCCTCCACGACCGGATCTTTTATAGACGCCTGATGGAAGATACCCAGCGTTCCTACCAAGATTGTTTGCACCAGGAGAAACGGCAAAAAACTCATAATCAACGCCCATGCGAACAGCCCGACGCTTGCTGGCTGCGAACATGGGTTTCGGCGGGCCTCGCGTGGTCTTGATTCGTAGCCCACGGATCAATTCTTTGTAGTAACTTCCTGGCATATTGCCGAAGCCATCAAGGTGCTTCGCGCAAAATGTTCCAGGGACAGTCACCCAACCAGCCGGAAGCATCTCCATCGCCGTCAAAAGATATTCCGTCTTTTTTTGACGACGAGCCGCCGCCCCTTCAGCTCCAGGACGGATGTATTCACGAAGCGATCGGCCTCTGGCCTCTGCACTATTCGGGAAATAGACTTCTGAAACTGGTTTCGATTTTTGAGCCGGCTTAACCCAGACGCTACGCACTGTAAATGGAGTGGGACGGTCAAACGCAACAGGAAGCTGCTTTGTGATTGCCCCTTGAACACCTTTTGCGACACCGGTCAGAAATGTCGGCTTGACATATTGAACAGCTGCAGGCAGCTGGCGCTGAACCAGCTCCAGCGCATCGCTCACGTCGATCTTGCAGTCAATCTTCACACCACACCCCCGGCGCACCACGCGCCAATGTGACGGCGAAGATGTCAGATTTTCACGAGTGGTAAAACCCCCTCTCCTACGGAAAGCCAATCAAAAAAATCACTTTTTGATAGCTGCCGATGACCGTTGCACGCTGGGAAAACCACTATCAGGCTATATAACCCCCCAAGAACAAGCCCAAAACTACCCCGCGCGCGTCGCCGAATTCACC
>JAURIJ010000038.1 GCA_030832825.1 Gammaproteobacteria bacterium | reverse complement strand
GGTGCAACGGTGGTGGAACGGCCTCAGCCCACTGCTTGCGGAACCTTCCTTGATGGCAACAGGGATTCGAACAAAAATGTGCCTCATATAAAACAATGGGTTAGGGTGCAGAGAAGGTTCGACGCCGGTCGACTGCCCACCACCAATACTGAAGCTCCAACTGTTATCAGTTGGGGTTTTTCTTGTCTGTTTGCGCCGGTTCCCGCGTGTTGTTGGGGGTTCCTGCGGACTTCGCCAGCCGCCCGAATTGGCCGTTCCGGGCCACATTCCACTCTCTCCTGGACAGTCCTCGCTCCAGCCGCGCTCCCTTGAGCTGGCCCGAAGTCCGCAAAGACCACCAATCACACCTATACAGATCAAAGAGTTACGCGCGGACGAATCAAGCTGTTGGATTGCAGCATTGGCTAGCCAAGTGAGCCCGCCCTAATTCGCGCGACGGACTCTAAAGCAAAGTGCTACGAAGGACGAACGCGACATTGATGCGAACATAGGCACGCTTTTCGCAAAACCAAACTTTGCTGGCATGTGAACGCACTAGCAGAAACAACACGTTCGGTGCGAATATCAAATTATTCGAAACATTATTGCTCGACACCACCAACTACACATTACTCAATATCAATATGAATTGAAGCTTTGACAACGCGCGGACAATCGACGCAATCAAGAGCGATCTCACTGAGGAGCAGCGTGTACGAAATCGAAATGCATGAGATGTCGGAAGCGTTCCTCTCGTGCTGGAAGGCAGCGGGCATCCACTTGAGCAGGCAAGTCGATGGTGGAATTCAATCATGGCTCCGCGCGCACCCCTACCCTCCGTTCCTGGAGCATTTGTCGTTCCGCCTGGGCAATCAATTGTTCTTCGTGCGCGTCGAGGACGTTGATGGGAAAGTGCGGGGCCCTGGAAATTCACAGGGGTTCATCACGGCTGCCAGGATGGCCAACGGTCGAGCCTGCATCCTGCCAATGAAGAAGAAGCTTTTCGGTGGCGCTTGGGTGGCAGACATGCCGGGATGGGGCTTGCTGGACCCCGATACCAGAAGGTCGATCGATCCAGTCGCTTTGGTTACGGACCAAAAGATCGAGATGACGCCCTGGGAGGTTCGCGACATGGCCGTGCAAGTGGTCCGCAACCATCTGGACAAGCAAGGCTTCGAGTTGATGTCCTGGCAGGGCAATCCGGAGGTGGATCCATCAATCTGGTTCATCGGCCAGTCCAAACGGCCGGAGTGGGTGGTGGTGCGTTCCGCAATTTTTCCGGCTGGTAACGCCGAGCGCCCGAGCAACTGGCACGCGATTGCAGCCAGCTGCGCCAAGATGAGCACCATTGGTCACTTTGCCTGTGTCGCATTTGCAAGCGTAGATGAGATCTTCGACCACGGCGCGGAGAAACCTATGCCGCTGTGGCGTGGACATGGAATGCATGTTCGATTTACTGGGCTTGAGTGAGTTAGGGCCAAATCTAGCAAGAACGAGAAGATGAGCATGGAAGATCACGACGACGAGGATGGTGGAGATGACTTCGACGAACGTGAGCGATTCGAGAATCTGCTCGAAGAGGTTGATGCTGTCGCGGACCCTTCGACCGAACACGACAGCGAGGGGGGCCAGGGATGTCTTCAGTCTGCGCAATCTACTACGTCGAATCGGCGGACAAGGCCAAAGATGCGATGGCTCGGCTTTTGAGAGGGAATGATCAGTGATTCGCTGTTCCGCGACGGTCGTTCTCCTTCACCCCGAAGACTATTCGATGCGCGACGACGGGATTGATCGCGCTGATTTCGCTGCGCCCCTTGCAGGATTTGATTTGGCATGAGACTCCGAATCGCAATCGCTGTGCTGATGACATTGCTCGGCATGTATGCAGTCTGGATCGAGCCAAATTGGATCGAGGTCAGCATCCATGACATGCGGTCGGGCAACGCAGGAGATGAGATCCGAGTCGTCCAACTCTCAGACTTACATATTCAAGACTTGACTAGCCGTGAGTTAGAAGTTGCCAGCCGAGTCAATGCTCTCAAACCCGATTTAGTGGTTCTCTCTGGCGACGTAATTGATAGGCAGGATCGGTTGCCGACACTCCATTCCTTTCTTGCAGCTTTGGGTGATACGCCCATCGTTGCTGTTTTGGGTAATTGGGAGTATTGGGCTGACGTGGATTTTCATGCGTTACGCAATGAGTACCGACACCACGGTATACGCCTTTTGGTGAATGAGGTGGCGTCTTATCAGATTCGGCACCGCACTCTTAACATCGTCGGCCTGGACGATTTCACTGCAGGCCAACCAGACGATGAACTCTGGAACGCGCACTTGAACGGCAGCACTGCGGTGCTCGTTCAACACTCACCAGGTTATTTTGAGAAATTGCCAATCAAGACACGTTCACAAAATTTCAATTTATGCCTTGCAGGGCATACCCATGGAGGGCAGGTCACTCTTTTTGGATGGCCCATATGGAAGCCGCCCGGCAGTGGCTCTTTCACATCGGGGTTGTATGACACGACGGATTGCAAGCTCTATGTCTCGAAGGGGCTCGGGATGTCACTTTTGCCTGTCAGATTTGGGGCTCGACCAGAGATCGCTGTGTTTGATCTTTGAGATTAGATCGAAAAGCAAAGCAATATGTCTACGGCCAATATCACCGTCGTCAAGGGCAATATCGTGAGGCAAACCGATTGCGACGGTATCGTCAATTCAGCAAATCAGAATCTGCGGGCAGGTACGGCATAACTTGATTGGCTGTTCCTGCGATTTCGATGGGCGTGTACGGTTATCCAGCGGAGGAGGCTATTCCGATTCTGGTGCGTGCTGCTTCAGAAACGGCAGGGTCGCTTAAAAACTTACTGGAGATTCGGTTCGTGGTCGTGAGCGATGAACTCTTGCAACTTTTCGGTCGTTCAATCGCGCAGCAAATCGAGGGGTAAAAAATGGCAAAACCTGTTGAATCGGTTCCCGGAGTTTACCGACCTAGAAAAGAGCTCTTGAACACTACAAGGAATTTCTGCATCGGTATCGGGACGGGGAGCGTGTCGCTGCCCCGAGCGACCACGCTGACCTCGTCGCCCTCATCGAACGGTATGACCCTATTCTTGAAGAGGTTGGTGAGCCGGCGAAGGGTTGCGGCCAGATCGATCACTTCGAGCGGTGCCTGAACACCGGAACGGGCTGGAGCAACTCCGGCTTTTGGGTGGTGCGCCAAGACGGGTCCGCCACGGACTTTTCGTACATCCGGGCCGTGAAAGGACTGCCAGGGGATCGGTCGAAGGATTTCTATGGCGCATGCCGGGAGGCTGTCACACTTGCTATCGTTCTGGCCAAGAAGCGCGCCTTCGCGGAGCATGGGGACGCTCATGAGTTGGTTGCATGCGAACTGACTGGTGTGATGGTCAGCATCGACGACGCCCATCTGGATCATGCTTGGCCGAACTTCTCCCACATCGTCAGTGGCTTCCGGGCGGCCAGGGGCTGGTCAAGTGACATCCCGGATGGAATCGTATCCGCTCCCGCTGACGGGCAGACGACGCCAACATTCGTCGACAAGGCAGTCGCGGATGCCTTCCGGGACTACCACCACAACCAGGCGATGCTGCGAATCCTCTCCAAGTCGGCCAATCTCCAGACTGCGGCTCAAGCTCGACGACCAAAGATTGCGCGACCGGTAAGGCCAAGCTGATCGTTTGCGGACGCGGGTTCAATTCCGCAAATGGGAATCGAACTGGCGTCCTGTCTGATGCAATTGGCTAGTGACCCGGGTCAGGCAGCATTGTTAGGATCGTTGGCAGTTCGGGCTGGATTCCGCACCTTTTCGCAGGAGCCCGCAGGAGTTCGTAATAGTCCGCACGGACTGACGGTAGGTTGTTGATTTTGAACAACCCGCTTGATCAGTCCGCGCTTGTGGACTGCGGACTTTCAATGTGGCGCATGACGGCCGCCGTGAGCCTCTTCATGTCGCAAAACGTCGGCACTTATCAATAACTGCCGACGAAACCGAACACATCAGCCAGCACTGGCTTGAGCCGTTGGTGTTTTGGTCGACGTCGCCAAGCACGATTCCTCGTAGGCTTCGATGTCGACCTGCCCATACAGCACGCATCCCTTCAGCTTCATGAATTTCGGCCCGATACCTTCGCTGCGCCAGCGCTCGAGGCAGGCCTCGCTGAGATGCCAGCGCGCGGCCAGTTGTTTTTGGTTGAAGTGAACAAGTTCCATTTTGGTCTTCTTCCGAATGAGTTGGCAGGAGTCCATGAAGGCGCTGTTCCGCTCGCCAGCCAAGCGATTGTTGTGACCATCTCATCCCAATGAGGGACCGTGGCGCAGTTCGGGCATGTATTCGGCGAACTGCGCGACACTGGGTGTAAAGGGCTGTCAATGTGGAAGCAGGACACGCACAAAATTCCCGATCGGGAAATATATAGCCAATCCACGGCCTAATCGCACTCAGCATTCCCGATCGGGAAATATCGCTTGCACATAGTCCGGTTGTGGCTGATAATTTCCCGAACGGGAAACTGAGCAAGCCATGACATCCATTCGATCACCCCAACAACTCGGCGATGCACTGCGTGCCGCTCGCAAGCAGCTCGGGCTGACCCAGCCCCAATTGGCGCTGGCGGCAGGGGTGGGTGTGCGCTTCATTGTCGACCTTGAAGCAGGCAAGCCCACCTTAAGACTGGAAAACGTACTGCGGGTCATTGATGCATTGGGTGGAGAGGTCCAGTTAAGCGGGTTGCCATCATCTGTGACCAATGATCAACGCGAGGGTGGCGACCATGGCGCATGAACTGGAAGTCTGGCTATTCGCAGATCGTGTCGGCACGTTGGCGCTGGTCGATGGGCGGCTAAACTTTTGCTACACACCCGGTTGGCTGTCACACAAAGACGCCGTTGCCTTGTCCGCCTCACTCCCCCTGCAAGCGGAGCCGTTCGACGATCGCAAAACGCGTCCCTTCTTTGCGGGTCTTCTACCTGAAGGGCAAATGCGCCGCCTGATTGCGCAGCAGTTCCAGGTGTCTGGCCAAAACGACTTTGCGCTGCTGGACCACATCGGCGGCGAATGCGCCGGGGCCGTGACCTTCCTTCAGCCCGGCCAGGGTTTACCTGTGCCAACACGCAGCGATGACGTTCAATGGCTGAGCGACGACGAAGTCGTTGCCATCCTGGACGAATTGCCGCGCCGCCCCATGCTGGCTGGCAAAGACGGCTTGCGGCTTTCTTTGGCGGGAGCTCAGGACAAACTGCCGGTGGTCTTTGATGGTGCGCGCATCGGGCTGCCCCTCAATGGAACACCCAGCTCGCACATCTTGAAGCCAGCCATTCACGCGGTTGACGATAGCGTGATCAACGAAGGGTTTTGCATGGCGCTGGCTGAGGCCATGCAGCTCAAGCCAGCGAAATCGAAAGTTCACTTTGTGCTGGATCGCTCGTTTCTGCTGGTTGAACGCTACGACCGACTGATTGATGCCCAGGGGCAGCGGCAACGGCTTCATCAAGAGGACTTTTGCCAGGCACTGGGCGTGGTGCCCGAAATGAAGTACCAGAATGAAGGTGGCCCGGATCTGGTCCAGTGTTTTGATCTGGTGCGCAGTGCGACGCGCCCCAGTGCACCGCAAGTCCTGCGACTGCTCGACTACGTGATCTTCAATGCGCTGATCGGCAATCATGATGCGCACGCCAAGAACTTCTCTCTGCTGTACTCAGGCAAGGCCCCTGTTCTGGCACCGTTTTACGACACGCTGTCGACGGCGGTGTATCCAACCCTGACGCAGAAGATGGCGATGAAAATCGGCAGCAAGTACAAGTTCAGCGAAGTGCAGGCGCGGCACTGGGAGCAGTTTGCAGAAGGCGTGGGGTTTACCAAGGCGCAGGCCAAACGGCGCATTCTGGAATTGGCAAAGTCACTGCCCGCGACGGCGCGCAAGCTCCAGTCTGACCCGGGGCACAGTTTTGCTGGCAATGCCGTGGTTGAGCAAATCAATACCTTGATTGAACAACGCTGCGCCCTGACGATTCGGCGGCTCACCGACCCCGCCGCCGACAATGACGCAGCCGTCGAACCCTCGGTCTGAACCGTCATGCGGACGCGGGTTCTACCCCGTGTTTGGGAATTGAACTGGCGCTGGAAAGCAGATGGGTTTGATGCCCGTTTCCGGTGACAACCAAGGTTGGAAAACCTGTGTGCAGGTCTACAATCAAGCAGGCTTTTCGATGGAGTTCGCAATGGTTCGCAGCAGCCCGCAGCACTTTGATTGCGTACTTTCAATAGTCGTTGGGTGCGGGGTGGCATCCCTCCACCAATCACCAAGGCCCGTGCTTGCGCAACGAAGCACGGGTCTTTTATTCGGCCGAATCAGGCGTCGAACTTGTGTCGTTAAGTGTTCAAGAGAACGCAGGACAACCACGGCCAAGAAGCAGCCTTTCCCGCATGTAACACCGGACGTAACACGAGTCGAATTGCCGCCGAAGTCGTGTGACATGACACCAACAAGCAGGCCGGAATTCGCTACCGACGCTGAGTTTCCAGATTGGTCCACGCTGCGCGGTGACGATTCAGTGGTTCAGCGTTCTCGGCAGCATGAAAACCAGGATTGAACTGGATCAGCCATGAGTGCGTAATCCAACCTGAAAGAATGTGACGCGGCGCCAACTCATTTACTTGGGTCAGGCCCATTTTCCTGCAGTGACATGCGCACCATTGCGCTGACCGGAAGAGAGCTATCAGAATGAATTCTCCCTTGCATGGCACTTCCCCCTCCAGGCAGGGCACCATCGCCCGCTATCTCGCCGGCACCGGATGCGCACTGTGGCTGCTGGTCATGGTGTTGCAGCCCGATGTGGGATTCAGTGCGCCGTTGCACTGGATGGGCTTGCTGTGGTTACTGAAGATAGCAAGCGGCCTGGCGTTGCTGCAGTGCGTGCTGTACCTGCTCAGTCGCATCCAACAGTTTCAGACACTGCCCCTGTGGCTGCTGCTGGCTGGAAGCGGCATCGTGGGATCGGCCTTGCTGACTCCGCTTTACTGGCTGCTTGGCGAAGGACTGATGCAGGCTGTCCTGGGCTTTCAGGCAAACCTCGACGACATGGATACACTCGGCACCCAGGCCGGCTTTGGCTGGTCAGCGCTGCTGCAAGAATTTGGCGAACTGGTCGGGCCGGTGTCAGCGTCCTGGATGCTGATCTCTTGGCCTCGCCTGCCAGGCTTGTTGCCGCCGCTGATGGTGCTGCCGGATGACCTGAGCACTTCAAAGGATGCGACTGTGCCTGCCCTGGCCGTTGCTGCCGCGCAGGGTGCCCGTCCTGCCTGGCGCGATGCCCTTCCGAGTGAACTGGGCGATGACATCATCGCTGTCAGCTCGGAGCTGCAGTACCTTCGCGTGTGGACATCCCGAGGTACCGCCCTGATCCTCGGAGCCCTGCAGGATGTCGAGAATGCAGAAGGATCGGCCGGCATTCGTGTTCATCGCTCGTGGTGGGTGCACGCGAAGCATGTCCGCAGCGTGCGCCGACGCGGCGATGCGCTGGTATGCACGATGGGCGACGGTCTGGAGGTCCCGGTAAGCCGCCGCCGCAAGGCCGATGTGCTGATTCGATTTGGCGACACGGCTCGGTTCAAGTCGACATCCCCTTCGGCGCCCTAGGCTTCCCGGCTGCATTGCGAAATTTCGACGGTGTCACGCCATGAATCTCCCTGAACGCCTTGTTGAAAGACGTAAGTGAGGCAAACCCTGCACTTCTCGCGATAGCGGCGATTGGCAGCGCCTCGTCCTCACAGGTGCACAGCCGGTGCGCCACTTCCGCGATGCGATAGTGATTGAGACAGTGATTGAAATTCCTGTAGCCCAACTTCCTGTTGATCAGCCTGCGCAGGCGGTATTCCTGCTGCCCGAGATGACTGGCGAGCCTGCCGATCGTGAGCCCGGGGTCTGCATAAAGCCGCTCGGCCTCCATCGCATGGCGTATCAGCTCTGCTTCGACATGGTAGTCGTCCGCAAGCTGCTCCCCGGGCTCCAGCATCTGCGAAGGCAAGGTGGGCACCGACTCAGTGTGTGTCAGCCAACACCCACCAGGTCGACATATAGTCAGATTGAGGAACAAGAGCACAGGGAAGAGGACCGCGATTCCCAGACTCTGCAGCCAGTGCACTGGCACCGGCACGAGGACGGCACTGAGCAGGATTGCCGCACCCAGGACTGTCAGGCAGATGAGAGGCACAGTCGTGGGCCGAGCTCGGAGCTGTCCTTGGTAATTGATCAGAAAGAACAGCACCGTGAATAGCAGTTGTGAGAACGCCAGAAGGCTCGTCGCCTGTTGAATCATCGGCATGGACATCTCATCAACATCAAGTGGACAGTGGGCACGCAGGGGCTGCCACAGGCCGCCGACTTGCCACGACAAGACGGCAGCCTGGCCCGGGTGTCGCGTGCCAATCAGAAGCTGCGGCGCAATCCGATCTGGAAAGACAGAGGATTGTAAGCAGGCTTGGCAAGCCGTCCGGTGACTCCTGCCTCTGCCGGCAGTTCGATCTCGCCCAGACGCAACAGACGCAGATCGGCCGTCAATCGCCAGTGGTCTCCCAATGACAGTTCGGCACCACCGACAAGCTGCACCCCGAGCTCCCCTTGTTTCGACCATGCGCGTTCGACAGCGCCGGCGTTCAGATCAAAGTCGATCTCCTGCACCCAGCCAAGACCAAGACCTGCGTAAGGAGTCCAGTTTGAACCGGAGCGGGCGAAGCGTCGCAGCCCGTTGACAAAAAGCACATTGGAAGCGAAGTCGCCCTCGTCGACGACTGGTCCTCGCACTGAGTTGAGCGAGTCCAGCTCGTGCCGTCGCCAGTTCCATTCAAACTCGGCTGCCCAGCCATTGCCGTAGCGATATCCGAAATCCCCTCCGAGTCCGAGCCCGAGGTCGAAATCAGCCTTCAGCCCTCTGCCAAATCCGGCAGTGCCAGTTTCATTGAACGACGTCGAACTCAGACGACTGACCTGAGCGTAGCCGGTGACATAGAAGCCCGCCGGGTCCTCTTGCGCCGATGCGGACATGGCAGAGGCGGTGAAGATGCCCGCGAGGGCGCCGCAAAGAATCTTGTGTGTGTGGTGCATGGTGGAATGTCTCCAGAGTGATTGAGAGTGAAAACCTTCAAGGGATGCAGGTCGCGATCAGAATCGCCAGACGAGAGCCAGCGACACTTCGAACTCGCTGCTTTTGCGAGCGATCGGACTGTCAGCGATGTCACCCGAATAGCGTTCGAACCCTGCCTGAGCAATGGCATGCAGCTTGTCGCTCAGATGGCGGCGGTGAACCAGTTGCACGCCAGTGGATCGATAACCGCCATTCAGGCCGAACTCAGGCATGCCGGACCCTCTGGCATCCCCAGCCGTCACGCCAAAGTCCTTGTCGATGAAACGACTCGACCCGAACGTGGAGAAGCCATAGAGCTCGGTGCCCGTGCCGTCAGTCTGGGTACCGAAACGGTGGCCGAAGGCGACGACACCCAGCGTGCCGAAATCGCTTGGCCCTCCCATGAAACGAGCGGCGACCCAGTTGCGCCAATCAGCCCCCAGCCCCCGGCGGACCTCAAGAAAACCAACGACATGGGAATCACGCGGAGCAATGCCATCCAGATTCCCGGCACTGGAATCGTCCGGTTCCAGTCCGCCCTCATCCCGCACGCCAGCCTGCAACAACCAATGATCGGCGAGACGTCCGCGCCAGCCCAGCTCGGTACCTTCCCAGAAAAAGAGGTGCGCCCCTCGTCGGTAGTGCACGGCACCTGCCGGCTCGATCTCGAGCTCTTGCTCGTCGGCACCATCATAGGCACTTTCGTACTCGAAGCCGGCACCGAGCGCCGCACCAAAGCCTTGGCCGCCCGAGAAATCCATCACGGAAGGCAGTGGAACAAGCGCCGTCCCTTCTTGAGCCAGGACTGGCATGCTTGTCGAAGCGAAGCAGCCCGAAAGGGCGATAGCGATAAACTTGCAGAGGGGATTCATACAGCGAATGACTCCAGATGGATGACTTGAACGGTGTGTGCCGGGATTCCACAAACCCAAAGGAACGCGGCCAGGAGGACTCTAGCGAGAGGAAGAGGAATTCGCCGTGGCTATTGAACCAGTGGCTGGACTGTTGAACGAAGGGATGCGGAAAAGGAGCGATTGGTCGAAGTGTCAGGGCGCACTTGTACGTCGACCACTGCCAGATGCATGACCAAGCCCCGCCTCCACCGCCTCCACCGCCCCCGCCACATACCCCGGAAACCGCCGCGACCACTCGCTGCCGATGCCGATGAGGCGCTCGCGCCACGGGCCTTCGCCGGCGCGGCTGGGCGGGGCCACGGCGTGCTGGCCGGCGCTGTCAAAGTCGGCCGGGGTGGCCGTGCAGGGCTCCTGCGCCCAGTCCTGCAGATAGTCCGTCAATGGCTGCGCCGCCTGCGGACCGAACAGCCGCGCCAGTTGCTCGCGACAGGCGGCACGCAGGGCGTCGGGGGCAAGACTCTGCCGCGTGCGGGCCGGCACGCCGACAAAGCCGAACAGCGCGGCGCTGCCACCCGGCGTGGAGGCATCGTGGATCTCGCCCAGCGGGCCAATGGCGCTGCGGGCCTCGCCCGAGAGGCCCTGTTCCCGCCAGAACGCGGTCGGGTAGACGGCCACGTATTTGGCGTGCGGCGCCATCCACGTGGGGGTGGCCTGCCACTGGCGCAGCAGCGCGGGCGGCAGTTCGGGCTCGAAGGCGATGCGCCGGGCCGCCAGCCGCGGCGGCAGGGCCAGCAGCACCTGGTCGACCTGCCAGTAGTGCACGCCTCCGGCGGCATCGACAGCCTCCACCGCCACGCCCGCCTCGTTGCAGCGCAGCACCCGCACCGTGCGGTCGGTGTGCAGAAAGCCGGGCGGCAACTGCGCCAGCAGGGCATCGGTGAGCGCGGCCATGCCGCCGGCAAGGCGCATGGACGGGGGCCAGTTCGGATAGCCGCGCACGGTCAGCACGCCCTCGCGGAGCGAGCGTTCCACCCGCATGTCGCCGTCCTCGGGCTGCTCGAAACGCGCCAGCCCCAGCGCGGCGATGAGCGCATCCAGCTGCGGCTGCGTCTGCGGCCAGAACCAGGACGGCCCGAGGTCGACGCGATCCCCTGGCAGCCCTGCGCCGTCCGCACGTGCGGGCACGGACAGGATGCGGCCGCCCGGGCGCACACGCGCTTCGAGCAGGACGACTTCGCGCACGCCGCGCTGGGTGAGCAGGGTGGCGGCATACAGGCCGCTGAGGCCGGCGCCGAGGATGGCGATGGTGGGTGAGTGCATTGATCGACTTCCTTATTTCGGGTTAACCGCGTTCACTGAAACACGGATTGTGCTTGTTTCATGCTGGAGCGACCAGCTGGCTTCAAGAATGTCTGCGCAAAGGCTCGTTCTGCCCCCCTGCAATCCACCCCTGCTCTCGCGCCGTACCTCCTTGCACAGTCGCCGCGCCCATTCCCTGCGACAAACGCTTTCGAGGTTCCCATGCACACCAGCAACAACGCCACGCCTGCCCCGCGCCAGTACTGGCTCACGGGCGCCAGCTCCGGCATCGGCCGCGAGCTCGCCCTGCAGCTGGCCGCCCGCGGGCACATCGTCTATCTGAGCGCCCGCTCCGAGTCTGCCCTGCAGGCCCTGGCCGCCGAGGCGCCGGGGCAGCTGATTCCCCTGCCCTGCGATGTCAGCGACGACGCGCAGATGGCCCGCGTGTTCGAGCAGCTGCCAGCGCAGCAGCGTCCACAGTGGCTCGACGGCGTGATCGCAGGGGCCGGCGTGTGCGAGTACGTGGACCTGCCGGTGCTGGAAACGGCCACCTGCCGTCGCGTGGCCGAGGTGAACTACTTCGGCGTGGTGAACGCCTGTGCCGCCGCCCTGCCGCTGCTGCAGCGCGCCGCACAGAGGCCCGGCCACGGCCGCCCATTCATTGCCGGGCTGTGCAGCATGAGTGTCTACACCGCCTTCCCCCGGGCGGAAGCCTATGGCGCAGCCAAGGCGGCCATGGCCTATTTCCTGGAGTCCCTGCGCTGCGACATCGGCCGGCAGGTGGATGTGTGCCTGGTGTACCCGGGCTTCGTCGCCACCCCGATGACGGCGCCGAATGATTTCCCCATGCCTTTCTGCCTGAGCGCCGACGAGGCCGCCCGGCGCGTGCTGGCGGGGCTCGAGAAGCCGCGTCGCCCGCGCGCCTTCGCCTTCCCATGGCAACTGCACTGGATTCTCAAGCTGGCAGCCGCCCTGCCGGGGCTGTGGTACGGCGTGATCATGCCGCGCATGCGGCGCACCCCCATGACAGCGCCGCAGCCGCAGCACCTCGACAGCAAGGAAGCCTCCCGATGAGCCACACCGACCCCTCTCCCTCTGCACGCCCGCGCCGCGTGGCGATCATCGGCGGGGGCATCTCCGGCATGGCAGCGGCCTGGTATCTGTCGCAGCAGTCCGACGTCGCTCTGGAGCTGTACGAGGCCGACGCGCGGGTGGGCGGCCACACGGCCACGATCCAGGTGGAGCACGACGGCGAGTCCCTGGCCATCGACACGGGCTTCATCGTCTTCAACGATCGCACCTACCCGAATTTCATCGCGCTGCTGGACGCCCTGGGCGTGGGCAGTCGCGACACCGCCATGAGCTTCAGCGTGAGCGATGCCGTGAGCGGCGTGGAATACGCCGGCACCAGTCTGAACACGCTGTTTGCCCAGCGCGGCAATCTGCTTTCGCCGCGCTTCCTGCGCATGGTGCGCGACATCCTGCGCTTCAACCGGCAGGTCGAGCAGCATCTGGCGCAGGACCCGGCCCTGGGCGAGCTGACCCTGCGCGAGTACCTGCAGCGCTTTGGCTATAGTCGCGAATTCATGCAGTGGTATCTGCTGCCCATGGGGGCGGCGATCTGGTCGGCCGACGATGCCGGCATGGACGCCTTCCCGCTGCGGTTCTTCGTCCGCTTCTTCCGCAATCATGGCCTGCTGGACCTGCAGAACCGCCCGCAGTGGAAGGTGATCGAGGGCGGGTCCCGTGCCTATATTCCCGCGCTCACGGCGCCGTATCGTGAGCGCGTGCTCACCGGCACGCCGGTGCTGGGCGTGCGGCGGGGCGTGCTGCACGAGGGGCGCCCCCAGGTGTGTGTGCACAGTGCGCGGGGCGAGGCTTTCTATGACGAGGTGGTGTTTGCCTGCCACAGCGATCAGGCCCTCTTTCTGCTGGGGGATGCCTTGCCGCGCGAGCGCGCCCTGCTGGGGGCGATTCCCTATTCGCGCAACGAGGTGGTGCTGCACCGGGATGTGCGCGTGCTGCCGCGCAATCGGCGCACCTGGTCCAGCTGGAACGTCAGCCTGGGCAATCGTGAGAGCGCCCTGCCGGCGCTGAGCTACAACATGAACATCCTGCAGCACCTGCCCAGCCGCCATACCTGGTGCGTGAGCCTGAACCAGACCTCGCGCATCGACCCGGCGCTGATCCACGGCGTGTACCACTACGCCCACCCGGTGTTCACGCTGGCGGGTGTCGCGGCCCAGCAACAGCTGCTGGCGGCCAACGGCCGCGAGCACACCTGGTTCTGCGGCGCCTGGCTGCGCAATGGCTTTCACGAGGATGGGGTGCACACGGCGCTGGCGGTGGCGCGGGGGATCGCCGGCCTGAGTGCGGCGGGGGGGTAAGGTGTCAGCGCCCCTCCACAGCGCCCTTTACGAAGGCATGGTGCGGCATCAGCGGCGCGAGCCGCACGAGCATGGCTTCGCCTATCCGGTGGCGATGGTGTATCTCGACCTGGACGAGCTGGACACCGTGTTCGCCCAGCACCCATTCTGGTCCCTGCGCCGCTTCGCCCTGGCGCGGATGCGCCGCGAGGACTATCACGGGGACACGTCCCTGCCGCTGAAACAGGCCGTGCTGCGCACCGTGCAGCAGGCCACCGGCGAGGTGCTGAACGGCCCCGTGCGCCTGCTCACCAACCTGCGCTACTTCGGCTTCATCATCAATCCGCTGAGCTGCTACTACTGTTTCGACGCGAGTGAGCGCCTGCGCTACCTCGTGGCCGAGGTGACCAACACTCCCTGGCGCGAGCGCCACGCCTACGTGCTGCCAGTGGATGGCGAGAAGCCGCTTTCCACGGTGAACTTCGCCAAGCAGATGCACGTATCCCCGTTCATGCCGCTGGATCAACAGTATCTGTTGCGCAGCCGAGTGCCGGGCGAGCAGCTGTCGATCTACATGGAAAACCGTCTGCAGGCGCGCGTGGTGTTCACCGCCAGCCTGCAGCTTGAGCGCCGGCCCCTGACCCGGGCCGGCATGAGTCGCCTGCTGTGGCGCTATCCGCTGATGACCGTGCAGGTGAGCGCGGCCATCTACTGGCAGGCATTGAAACTGTGGTGCAAGGGCGTGCCCTTCGTGCCGCACCCGGGCCGCAAGGCCCCGGCAACTCCCCCGGAGATCGAGACCCGTGAAAATCAATGAGACCACGCTGAGCCGCCCGGCCAGCAAGCAGCGCCGCCTGTTCGGCAACCCCTCGCGCCAGCTGTTCCTGAGCCTGCTGACCCGCATGCGCCATGGCAGCCTGCGACTGATCGAGGAAGACGGCACCGAGCATCATTTCGGCGAGGAACACGCCACCGCGCGGGTGCAGGCCACCATCCAGGTGAAGGACAACGCCGCCTACAGCCTGGTGCTGGGCGCCGGCTCCCTGGGCGCGGGCGAGGCCTACATGCAGGGCCTGTGGGACAGCCCCGACCTGCTGCAGACCATCCGCGTGTTCGTGCTGAACATGGACCTGTTGCGCAGCATGGATCGCAGCGGCAGTTGGGCGGGGCGACTCGCCGCGCGTGCCTTCCACTGGCTGCACCGCAACTCCCTGCACGGCTCGCGCAAGAACATCTCGGCGCACTACGATCTGAGCAACGAGTTCTTCACGCTGTTCCTCGACCCGACCATGGCTTATTCCTCGGCCATCTACACGCCGACCACCCGCACGCTGGAGGAAGCCTCCACCAACAAGTTCCGCCATGTCTGCCAGCGCCTGCAGCTCACGCCGCAGGACCATCTGCTGGAGATCGGCACCGGCTGGGGCGGCCTCGCGATCCATGCCGCCCGCCATTTCGGCTGCCGCGTCACCACCACCACGCTGTCGGCCGAGCAGGCACGCCATGCCCGCGAATGGATCGCACGCGAAGGGCTCTCTGAGCGCATCACCGTGCTGGAAAGGGATTACCGGGAATTGGAAGGGGAGTACGACAAGCTGGTGTCCATCGAGATGATCGAGGCGGTGGGGCCGCAGTACTACCAGGACTATTTCGCCAAGGTGAGCACCCTGCTCAAGCCCACGGGCCTGGCGCTGATCCAGTCCATCACCATCTCGGACCAGCGCTATGCGGCGTCACTGGGCGACACGGATTTCATCAAGCGCTACATCTTCCCCGGCGGCCAGCTGCCCTCCAACGCCGTGATCGCCGGCCACGTGGCGGGCGCCACCGACATGCAGATGATCGGCCTGGAGGACATCACCCTGGACTACGCCCGCACGCTGCACGCCTGGCGTGACAACTTCCAGGCAGCGCTGCCCGAGGTGCGTCAGCTCGGCTTCAACGAGACCTTCATCCGCATGTGGCGCTATTACCTGTGCTACTGCGAGGGCGGCTTCCTGGAGCGGGTGATCCACACGGCACAGTTCCTGCTGGCGAAGCCGGATTTTCGCAGCATGCCTGCCATTACCGTGGCGACACGGGACTGAGCGCCTGGGCATCGCGCCGCTGCAGATTCTTCACCTGCAACGCCATGCGCGGATTGCGCGCCAGGGTGGCTTGGTGGCGGCGCAGATAGGCCCAGTAGTGAACGGTGAAGGGGCAGGCGTCGGGCCCGCTGGAGAGGTCGGGATTGTAGCGACAGCCCTGGCAGTGATTGCTCATGCGGGCGATGTACTTGCCGGTGGCGATGTAGGGCTTGCTCGCCATGAGGCCGCCGTCGGCGTACTGACTCATGCCGAGGGTGTTGGGCAGTTCCACCCATTCCACGGCGTCCACGTAGACAGCGAGATACCACTGATGCAGCTGCTTTGGGTCGACGCCTGTCAGCAGCGCATAGAGGCCGGTGACCATGAGACGCTGGATATGATGCGCATAGCCGTGCTGCAGTGTCTGTAAGATGGCATCGCGCAGGCAGGCCATGTCGGTATCGCCCGTCCAGTAGAAATCCGGCAGCGGTGCGGTGGCATTCATGGCATTGCGTTCCAGATAGCCGGGCATCTGCGTCCAGTAGATGCCACGCACATACTCGCGCCAGCCCAGGATCTGCCGGATGAAGCCTTCCACGGCGGCGAGCGGCGCATGGCCTGATTGCCACGCGGCCTCGGCGGCACTGCACACCTCGCGCGGATCGAGCAGCTTGAGATTGAGCGCGCAGGACAGGTGGGAGTGGTAGAGCCAGACCTCCCCTTCCCACAGCGCATCCTGGTATTGCCCGAATTGCGGCAGGCGCTGCGCGATGAACGCATCGAGAGCCAACAGCGCCTGCTCCCGAGTGACTGGCCAGCCGAAGCTGTCGAGGCTGCCGGGATGCGTGGCGAAGCGGGTCTGCACCAGCGCGATCACCTCGCGGGTGATGTCATCGGGCGCGAAGCGAGTGGGCGCCGGCAGTGCACCAGGGCCGGTCTTGCCAAAGCTGCCACGATTCTCCACGTCGTAATTCCACTGCCCGCCCACGGGCTTGCCATCCTGCATCAGGATGCCGGTGCGTTGACGCAGTTCGCGGTAGAAATACTCCAGCCGCAGCTGCTTGCGGCCCTGGGCATGACGATCGAAGTCGCGCACGGTGCTGAAGAAATGGGTGTCGTCGCGGATCTCCAGCGGCAGCCCGTGGGCGCTCGCCACGCCACGCAGTGCCTGCAGCACGCGCCAGTCGCCAGGGGCCGTCATGAGCAAGGACTGGGGTTGATAGAGCTGCAGACTGCGGCTCAGCTCTCCGGCAAGTGTGCCCGTGTTGGCCGGGTCGTCGAGCACGGTGTAATGCAGGGGCAGACCGCGCTCGCGCAGCTGCTGTGCGAAGTGCCGCATGGCACTGAGGAAGACGGTGGTGCGCTGCCTGGAAGACCAGACGTGGGTGGACTCCTCGGCCACTTCAGCCATCCACAGCAGGTCCTGCTGCGGGTCGAAGTCCTGCAAGGCCGAGGCATTGGCATCGAGCTGATCGCCCAGGACGAGCACCAGGTGACGAAGGGGCTTCATGGGCGTTCTGACCAGGAGGGAGTGTCGTCGACAGTGAGCGTGGACGCAGGCGCGCGGCTGCGCCGGCAACGCTCCGAGCAATAGCGCACCTCGAGCCAGCAACGCGCCCAGGCCTTGCGCCAGCTCATGGGACGACCACAGCGGGCGCAGGGTTTGGCGGGCAGAGAACGCTTGTTGCCCTTGAAGGAGGTGTCTGTCATGCCCTGCTTACGGGCAGGCAGGGCAGACAGATCATAGCCCTCAGAAGTTGAAGCGCAGACCGCCGATGAAGCGCGGGCCGAAGCGTTCCACCTCGATGGGGAAGTGCGAGTCATCGCCGTAGCGACGGGCCTCGGTATCGGTCAGGTTGACGGCATCCGCGAACACTTCCAGCGCCTCGTTCACCTGATAGCGCACCGAGAGGTCCATTTCATCATCAGCGTCCCAGAAGATGTCGCCATTGCCGCTCGGGTACAGACCGCCGTTGATGACGCGGTAATCGCCGATGGACTGCCCCCAGGGCGTGCGGTACTGATACGCCAGGCGCACGCTCAGGCCGTATTTCTCGTAGGTAGCCTGCACGTTGTAGACCTCGTCGGAGGTACCCGGCAGGTTGATGCTGCGGCCGGGCACGCCATTGAGAGCAGCCAGATCCACTTCCGACTCGGAGAAGGTGGCCGACACGTTCACACCGAAGCCTTCCATCCACTCGGGCATGCCCAGGTTGCGAGCCAGTCGCTCGGCCGAGGCCACATAAGCGAACTCCACGCCCTGCAGATGGCCTTCGCCGGCATTGCCGATGGCCGTCTGCATGTAACCGGAGCGGTCGATGCCGGCGCTGTCCAGTGTGTCCAGACCGAACACATTGGCCTGATTCACGAGCACGTCCTGCAGACTCTTGTAGAACACGCCGGCGGAGAAGAAGTCACCGGACGGCATGTACCACTCCAGATAGGCATCCAGGCCTGTCTGCTCTTCCGGCTTCGCATCGGGGTTGCCGCCGGAGATGGTCTGGTTCGCATCGTTGATGCTGAAATTCGGGCGCAGATCGTCGAAATCCGGACGCGAGGCGGAGGTGGTCACCCCGACGCGGGCCTTCAGCGTCTGGCTGACATTCCAGTTCAGGTGGGCGCTCGGGTAGACCATCGTGTCGCCACGACTCACTTTCACCAGGCGTGTCTGCGCCGCAGTGGTGCCCACAGCGGGGAAGCTCACATACGCCTGACCGGTGTTGTCGATCTGCTCCACACGGGCCCCGTACACCACGTTGCCCCAGTCGAAGTCGGTGGTGGCCATGGCATAGAGCGCCGTGATCTCTTCCGTCACCTTCCAGTAGTTGCCGCGGGTGTCCTGCAGCGTGGCCGCGCCAGAGCGAATCTGCTCGTCCATGTAATTGCGGGTGAAGGACGCATTGGTGTAGCGGAAGCGGTAGTTCAGGTCCTGCCCGCCGAGGTAGCGCTGATCGCTGGCGAAGGTGGCCCAGGTGGGAATGTCGGCGCCGCTGAAGTTGCGCTGGTACAGCGTCTCTTCGGATTCCTTGGTGCGCTCGGTGTAGAGCCCACCCAGCTCCAGCACGGTCGGGCGACCCATGAGCTCCATCTCGTGATCCAGGTCCAGCTTGAACGTGTCGGCGATCGTGCTGTCTCCGCCTTCCAGCTGGCCAATGCTCTGGATCGGGAACTGGAAGTCCTCGATGTTGCTGCTCTGCGCACCCTTGCCACGGGCCGCTGTTGTGCCGGTGGTGGTGAAGAAGCGTATGGTGTTCTCGTCGCCGTCGCGGAAATCGTAGTCGATGGTCGGGCGCAGCGCGAAGCTGGAGGGGCTCTGGAAGGCCGCCGTCACCGGCGTGTAGCGGCCGTCGTCCGTCTCGGTGCGATTCGCGCGCCAGGACACATCCCAGCCATCCAGCGCGTGCTCGCCGCCGAAGGTGTTCGTGAATGCCCATTCCTCCACGTCGCGGTAATCGATGCGAGCATTGATGCGCGCGCCGTAGACGGTGCCGTTCACCGGGTTGTTGGCATTGATGTAGGCCGCGCTGGTGTAGCTCGCGCCGGCGGCGTCGGTGCCCTGATCCAGGCGCACGATGAAATTGTCGCGCAGCTCGTCGTCATGGAACATCGTGTAGATCGAGCTCGCGAACACGGTGTTGTTGTCATCCGGACGATAATCGAAGCGCAGCGAGGCGGAGTAGTTCTCGCGGGTCAGGCGGTAGTGCTTGTTCTCGTGTTCGCGGGCGAATCGCTTGGTCGGCGCCGTGGTGTTGCTCAGATAGGGGTCGGTCTCCCAGTTGTCCGTGGCCATCTCGCGCTCGTAGTAGGAGCCCTGGGCCAGCACGCCCAGTCGGCCATCCATCAGCACATTGGAATAGGTCAGGGCGGTGTCCACCTCGTCGCCGCCCCCCAGGTCCACGCGACCCACGCCCACCTTGCCGGTGATCTTCTGGCCGGGATTGTCAAAGCCGGTGCGCGTGATGATGTCCACATTGCCGGCCACGGTGTTGCCTGCCATGGAGGGCACGATGGCCTTCTGCACAATGATCTGCCTGGCGATGGCCGAGGGGATGTTGTCGAAACGCGAGGCGCGGCCCTCGGGGCTGACGATGCTCAGCCCGTCGAAGGACAGGGTGGTCCAGTAGTTCGGTGCAGCACGCAGATTCACGTAACGTGCCTGGCCCTGATCGCGCTCGATACCGACGCCCGGCAGACGGCCCACGGCGAAGGCAATGTTCTGGTCAGGCAGGTTGCCGATGGCGTCGGCCGACAGCACGCTCACCAGCGAGTCGGAGTTGCGCTGCACTTCCAGCGCAGCAGCCACGCTCTCGGCCATGGGGCGACGCACGCTCACGGTGATCTCGTTGATCTCTTCGCCGCTGGACTGCGCCTGCGCGCCGGCACTCACGCCGAGCACGGTCGCGCCCAGCAGCAGATTTCTGAAATGGTTCATGGGGTTACCTTTTTAAGTGTGGGAGGTTTTCTTATGGATGTTGGAAACTGATTTCGTAGATGAGGCCGCCCTCGGGCTTGTCGTCCGGGCCGGTCTGCGACGAGAAGTACAGGCGCTGGAAGGCCGGATCGAAGGCCGGTCCGCAAATCTCGGATTTCGGCTGGCCGGTCACCTGCACCACGGGCAGCACCAGGCCGTCGGGGCCCAGCAGCACGATCTGCATGTCGCCGCCATCCTCGGCCACCAGCACGTCGCCGGCGGCGGTGATGGTCACGTTGTCCACGCCCTGCAAATGGGGCGTCGTGGCACTCATGAAGTCGTAGAGCACGTCGATCTGCTGGGTGCGCGTGTCCAGACGCCACACGCGGTTGTCGCCCTTGGTGGTGAAGTACACGAGCCCATCGGCCCAGGCGATGCCCTCGCCGCCGCTGAATTGCGCCGCGCCGTCCACCTGCTCGCGGGTGGGGATGGTGGCGGCAGACGCGTCCGGCACGTCATGCCACACCACCTGGCGCTTGCCGGCGGAGGCCGCGATCTGTGCCACCTGCAGGGTGCCGGCGCTCAGATCGGGCAGACCATTGGCGGGAATGAAGCGGTAGAGGCAGCCTTCGGGCTCGTCCTCGGTGAGATACAGATGGCCGTGCACTGGGTCGACGGCCACCGCCTCGTGCTTGAACAGGCCCAGCGCCGGGCGCGCTTCGCCGGCCTTCTCGCCGAACGGGTCGCACTCCCACACCAGCCCCCGATCCACTTCCTCGCAGGAAAGCCAGGTCTGCCACGGAGTCTGTCCCCCCGCACAGTTGTTGTTGGTGTTGGCCAGGATGGAATACGCATTCACGATGTCGCCGTCGGCATTGAAGCGCACCGCGC
This sequence comes from Gammaproteobacteria bacterium, assembly GCA_030832825.1. Classification (GTDB taxonomy): domain Bacteria; phylum Pseudomonadota; class Gammaproteobacteria; order Pseudomonadales; family Pseudohongiellaceae; genus UBA5078. Next base: position 2,477 of record JAURIJ010000038.1, on the reverse strand, counting down.
CCACGCCACCGCCACCCTCTTCCGTCTTCACTTCACTGTTGGAGACGTAGATCCAGCCGCCATCGGGTGTGGCGAAGGTGGCGCCGCCGTCAGGCGACTTGTGCCACACATAGGTCGAGTCGGCCGTGACCGTCTGACCGGTGCGTGCAATCACGCGCGAGCGCATGCCCGGCAGCAGCCGCAGTCCGTTGGCGTCCGGCTCGCCCAGTGCGCCCAGCGCGCCGGGATTGGCAAACAGAGGCAAGCGGTGAGTGTCCGCCGCCAGCAGGGGCGTCCTGACCCCATTGAGAAGAAATGCAGAAAAACCGACAGCCCCCCAGGCGAGGAACTGACGACGCGCTATTGTGGGGTTGTGCATGATGACATCTCTTGTCCGGTAACAGGTCTGTTGGGTTTCTCGGCGTATTAGATGAGACCAAGATGAATTTTCAGCGACATTTCAATGACAAGTGCGTGACAGGTATGCGCGTCAATATGCTTAGAATTTCTCCCCGGATTGTGCAAACTCGCGCGCCTACGTCATTGTCCCTCCCTCCTTTTCAGACTTGACTTAACTCGGAGACTTCCATGCGCTTCTCTAAATTCCTGCCAGTTGCAACCCTGGGTTTGCTGATAAACCTGTTCTGTGTTTCACACAATGCGCTCGCGCTGGATCGTTTTGACCCCGCAACAGGCATCCTGTACATCCCCTTGGTGCAGGTGGGTGATGCGTTCTATCAGGACGTGCAGATCAGAATATTCGAGCAGGATGTTGTGAGTGTCGGCTCTGCCAGAGGGTTGCTCAGCTACGACACTTTCGCCGGCTAAAGCGCCGAATTGACCATCGGCTCGGTGGCAGTAGGTTCCAGCATTTATCGCAAACTGGTGGTGAAGTTAAACGCCAGCAATCTGATTGCCGCGACGCTTGTGCGGCAGGACGCGGTGTTGGGGCAACGCATTGATGATTTCATGAGACCGTATCTGACCGCGAATGGGATAAGTGCTGCAACGCTCACCCTGATCAAAGACGACAAGGTCCTCTACGAAACTGCGTACGGCTACCAGGATGTCGCACGGACCACTCCGCTGCGATCGAATGCATTGCTGTCTACGGCCAGCATCGTCAAACCGGTGACAGCCGCTGCGGCGCAGAACCTGATTGCACAGGGCAAACTCCAGAGCACTGACAGGGTGTTCTGTGGACCAGGCATTTCCCCCTCGGCTGCTGCCCATTGCTGGATTAACAGCAACTGGGTGACTGCCAGCGATACGCGCATTCAGCAAATCACCATCTCGCATCTGCTGTCGCACAGTGGAGGCTGGGATCGTGCGGCGACAGCATGCGCTGCCTTCCAAGCTGCGGACACCACGACTCGGGCGGCACTTGTCGCCAGCGGGAATCCCTGTGATGTGCTGCAGCACGAATTCATCGTGCAGGCGGTGCTTGGTATTGCCACTCCACCAACACAGGAGCAACTGATTCGCTTTGTCATGCAAGGCAACCTCGACTTCACGCCGGGCACTACGCCACTAAACGGTGATCGCTACAGCAATTTCGGCTATGTACTGCTCGGCCTGATTGTCGAGCGCGCTTCCGGCCTTCCCTACATTGAGTTCGTCAACCAGGATGTGCTGGGCCCACTCGGCGTGGCAACGAGTGACTTCAAAGGAGCGCGATCCTTACTGTCTCAGGCAGATCCGCGGGAGCCGAACTACATCACTTCGAAGCAATACCCCAGTGTGTTTTCACCGGGAACGATGGTCCCCGCCCGGGATGGAGCCCTGAATGCTGACAATTTCTTCGCCGCTGCCACCGTAATCACCACTTCAAGAGCCATGGCACGTTTTGCAGGTCATTACCGGATCGACACAGACTCACGCGGCATCGATGGACTGGACAATGGCACCCCGCTCAGCGGAATGCGCAAGTTTGGCAGCCACAACGGTGCCTTGCCGGGAACAGCCACTGTGGTCACTCAATTGCCGTCCGGCGTTTCGTTCGCGGTGCTGCTCAACAAGAACGATCAGTTCGAAGGCGAGGGGCAGCGCAAGGACTACGCGACCGAAGTCGCTGCGGGCATTGAAGCCGCGCTGCGTGCGTCTGGCTACTTGGAATGACCGCCTGAGACCAATTTGGCAATAAAAAAACCGGGCCACTCTCGTGACCCGGTGAATGATTGCGGTAATGGCAATGCGGTGCGGCGGTCAAGCGGAAGATCAGGGAGTGACGGTCACCGGCACGAAGGCGTTGGACCAGCAGCACTGATTGTCGAACTGGCTGTCTGGCGCTTCGAAATTGTCGACGCGCAGACGTACCACGTAATCACCAGGGGCTGTGAAGGTGGCACTGGTGCTGACTTCGGTCCAGCCGTTGGCGCCACCACTGGCACCACTCTCGCCGGCATCGCTGGCGCGCTCACGGCCAGTGATCTTGGCCACGTCGAACATCACGTCGCCCGGACCCTGGTGCATGATCCACTCGGTGCCCAGCGGGTAGG
>JAURIJ010000017.1 GCA_030832825.1 Gammaproteobacteria bacterium | reverse complement strand
CACCTACGCAGTACGCCTGGACGCTCGTTTCTAAACGGGACTCGCGGCACCTTGCCGAGCCCCGCGCGGGCTCGGCAAGGCTGAGCAAACAACTTGACTACCTGCAGTGCCAGCGGGAAAAGCATGCTCAGTTGCTGCGGACAGACAGGCCGGCGAAATTGGCTTACGGAAACTTAAGCTGTTTACATAAACCTTGTAAGCCTCCCATAAAATAGTGGCTTTCGTAATGGGAGTTCCACGGCGTAAATAGCCGCAGTCTGCGAGCCTCATCAACGGCCATACCTCGAAACTGCTTGCGCCAAGCCTAGATGCTTTACTCGCTGACCCCCGTTGGCCTTGGACACCGCAGCCACTGATGTGCGGTCAGCCTCGCGCAGCATCTTGACGATCTGCTCTTCCGTAAATCGACTCTTTTTCATGACTCACCTCGATTCAGGGAGCCATACTCTGAAGTTTTAACTGCTCCGGAAATAGCAGGGCACGTCACATGCATGTGCATTAACGGCCTGACCTATGCAGAAAGTGCTGGGTTATTACACACCAGCGCAGGGGCCAGGAACTTGAGCTGCCCGGAGAAGTTCTGCTGGATAAAGAGGAGGCTCATTTGCCTGCCTTGAGCATGCCTATCTTCACCAACCACACCAGCGACCGAAACACGAAAGCCTGCCTATAGGCTGGCAAGCCCTGCACAAGATTGCCCGCAGTCTGCGATGATTGAGCCAGGTTCGTCAGTATCGCCTGACACTCGTCTTCATTCGGAAGTACCACCTTGGCAAAATTCACCATGGCCAGTTGGCGATACTGCGCCAAGCGGCGGGTAGCATTACCAAGGTCGGCATCGACCAAGCTCAATACCATGTCCTGGTACAGAACGCGGGTCGGATAACTGGCAAACGAATAAAATGGATCCATGCGCGCCGGCCAGGGATGCGGTAGTGGTTTCAGGCTCGGCGACTGCGCCTTGCGAATTTCGGTAAGCTGCGCCCATAGAGCTTCGTACTGTGGGATGATCACCGCCCAGTCGTAAACCTGTGTTGCCCGCTGCCGGCCCGCCTCGCCCATCTGCTGTCTAAGCTGCGGAGATTCCAAGAGCCGGGTGAAGGCGGTTGTTGCCGCTTCTGTATCCACCGCTACCAGTGAGCAGGCATGGCCGCAGTACATATCGTAGGTATCGACTTCAAGGGCGTGACGAAGTGCCAGATCGCTACCAAGGCCTGCGCCCGGCATGAGGGTGGGAATGCGGAAACCGTCGATACCATGGCGCACAGTGTCCTTGTAGCCGTCCCAGTCTGACACCACCACCGGCAAGCCCGCCGCCATGGCTTCGATGGGCACAATGCCAAAGGTCTCCTGGATATTGTCCGACAACGAGCAAAACACATCCGCCCCGGCCCATGCATGCAGCCGCTGTTGGGCCTCGCGGCCGTCCAAGGTAAGTACACGCACGCTGGGGCAAGCCAGACCTGCGGCCGTGGCATACGCCTGGCTTATGTGTGTATTGGCATGCCAGCCGCACTCCACCAACAGCACTTGCTTGCCGGTAGTTTGCGCGGCCGCCTCCAGTGCCTGATACATCGCCAATGGATGCGCCTTGGCATGGAACGATAGCCGGCCCATGAACAGCACCACCAGCGTGTCCGGCCCTGCTCCCAGTGCCGTGCGCGCAGCGGCCTTTTGTGCAGGTGTATAGACAAAGTCGGCCGTGTGGATGCCAAGCGGTATCACTGGCAGCTGCGGCAGTACGGTACGCGTGATACCAAGCCGCGCCTGCAGATAATCCACCTGCGCTTGCAGCACACGTAGCACATTGTCCTTGACGGCGCTGGAGGTGCAGATGACAGCGTCCCAGGGCTGCACGGGTGCCACCAGCAGATTAGCCAATGCATCCATGGCGGCCGCCGAGGAGGTGGTGTGGGTAATACCGCAAAGGCTCCAAGCACCATGACCGAAGCTGGCTCGCTGAAAGGCGTGTTCGCCGATGCCGGGCCCGGGTTGGTAGGCCACACCCACCCCCGACAGCGCTCCGAGTGAGCGCTTGTCCACAACCTTCACCGACAGGGCGCGACCAAACGCCTCCGCCGTCTTGGCAAAATGCTGGCCGTGATCAGCATGCTGCACCTGTACCCAGAATTCATGCGCCTTGCTGTGCGTGAGAAAACCACGCAAGAAGGATTCGCCAGCGGCGTTGCGGCCCATCAGCTTGGGTCCGCTGGTGGTATAGGCCTCGGGGTGGTAGTAGAGGCAGGCGCTCATGTCAGCTGCGCCTCTTTGATTGCATCACCAGCCAGGGGGTGGGCCCGGAGCGCCACTCCCACGTGGCCAGCAGCTGGTCCAGATGGGCGAGGTTCAGGAACCAGGGCGGCGCAGACGCGAGTTGGCGCTGCCCGTCATCCTGCACCAGGGTGATGTTGTGCGTAGGCTTGAAGCGCTCTATCAGCAGCGCTGTGATGCCCGGCACCAGACACTCGTGGCTCTCCACGATGATGTCCATGCTCTGCAGCGCCGGGGCCAGTGCGGGATCGAGCAGTTCACGCTCGGCGCCTTCGATGTCGCACATCAGCAGCACACACTGATTGGCGAAGGCGGCGAAGTGCTCGTGAGCGAACAGGCCGCCCACGGTCACCCGCTGCGCCACCTGGTTCTTGCGGGCCAGATCACTGCACACCTGACGGGCATTCGGATCCACATCGAAGGCGAGCACCTGCGTGGTCGGCATTCGCCGGGCCATGCCCACGGCGTAGAAGCCCTCGGCACAACCGATGTTGAGCAGTGTTGAGTATGGTATTCCGATCGCCCGCTCTATATGTGGCTGAAGGGGCATCTCGTAAGTGCCAAGCAATTTGGCAATGTGGCAGCCCTCGGCTGACTGCTGCAGGAAGTCCATACCGGCCAGGGGCCCTTGCAGGACGCGGGTGCCTTGTTGTTGCAGCAGGGTATTCTGAATCAGCACCGAACGCCACTTGGCAAGAAGACGAAGGGCGCTGTTGAGACTCGCCCGATCATCGGCATCAAGTGCCAGTTGTCTCGAGAGCTGTTGGCGGATGCTGGAATGCAAATTCATAGGAAATGATAAGGAAAGAGAATGGTTTCGTAGAATTAAAAAACCCACCCCCTTTTTGGGGGGTGGGTTCTCAAAGTAGGGCGACCCGCAAGATGGGGTCGCACAGTCATTTGCATTACGCTACCAGAGCAAAGTCAGCACCACTAAGAGTAGACGAATCAGCGACCCCAACAAGCGTTACAAGTGTCGTGAGTGAGACGTCTGCTGCCAAGATCTTGGCATCATTTGCAACGGTGTTGGCGCTTGTGAGTTTTCCGAGGTACGAATTTGTACCATCGTCCCAGATAACTAACAAAGCTTCAGTGGTAGCCAACGCACCATTGACGGTAAGCTCATGCGTCCCACCAGTTGCCAATGCTGTTGCCAGCATGCTCGGCAGCGCCCAATCACCGCCTATTAACAGTGCTTCAACGCCAGCAGCGAGTGTGCCCAGGTCGAGTGTTCCTGTCACAGCAGCACTAAGCGTTAACGAGGCTTCGTTTCCTGTGGCTGTGGCCTGATCACCCGCCTCGACAATAGTTTTACCAGCGCCAACATTTGAGATATTGATGATGTCGGTTCCGGAAGTACCATATTCAAAATTACTCAACGTTACGGCTGCAGAAGCTGTAGCATTGAGATTGATCGTATCAGTTACTCCGTTCGCTGCACCAAGGGTAATAGTGGTGGCACCATCTAAATCAGTTGCATCTGCCGTTGTGATCGTTGCTGCACCACTTCCGGTAGTAATAGTCGCCTGGCCCGCCACATCGTCAAGGACAATTGTGATCGTGCCTGAACCACTAACACCAGAAGCATTGATTGTTACGTCATCGGATGCATCAATATTCAGGTAACTGTGGTCGCCAGTGCCTGAGGCGGTAATCACAATGTCATCTCCAGTACCGGTTTTAGCGTCCAGCGCTCCAATTGTAACGTCGCCGGCGCCCGAAACAGTCAAGGTGATATCTTCAGCACCAAGATTGCCGATATTTATTGCATTGGCTGTGGTGTTGTCAGAGGAGATCGTTCCATTAATCACACCGTAGGTGTTGACAATAGACGTGGCCGTTATGAGGCCTACTGAGTTAACAGTTGCCGTTAACGTCATGACGTTGTCGGTGGTTGAGTCTGTCGTATCTGCCGTGATTGTACCTACTGACGCTGTCGAAGCAGTCGTGCCAGTAGCAGACAGAGATACTGATGACAAAACATTACCCGCTGTTCCAACTCCACCACCGACGTCAGTTACCCCAGCGTTTGCATTGACCGCGTTGATTGTCAGTGACGTCAGCGCCGTTGCATCCGCGATCGTCGTTGCTGCAGCCGTTCCCGATGCAGTTGATGTGGTAACAGTTACCGCAGACAAAGCTGTAGTGCCTGTTACCGCGCCAACTGATAGTGCAAGGGCTCCAGCTGCACCTGTAATGTTCAGGGCAGTTGTATCAGATGCGTCCAGGACTACGTTGCCAACTCCGGCGGTGACGGCTGTACTAGTGGCATTGATGTTCACCGTTGCCGCGTCAGTTATGGTCAGAGCATTAGCCGCCGTCTCCCGCAGGTTAACAGTGAGGCTGGCCCCGGCCGCCGTGTCGAGGGTAATCGTTTCCGCTTCATCGGCAGTGTTTGTCACGGTCGTCCCACTAGCGATGTTCGTTACAATGGCAGGATTTGTTGTTACTCCAACTAAGTTTATAGTTGCCAAGGATGCAGAGCTTCCAGCGTTAAAAGCGCCCCCGGCGTTGAATGTAATCGTCGCAGCTTCAACGTTAGTCAGTGCTGCGGACGTTGTCGTTGCGATCGTGAACGTTGCTGTATCTGTTCCGGCGCCACCGTCGATCGAGTCTGTTGATCCAAGGAACGCGCCCAAAGTCAGGGTGTCATTTCCGGCGCCACCATCTATGCTTACCGCTCCTGCTGCGCCCGAAACATCAATACTATCGTTGCCGTCGCCACCCAGGATTGTATCGTTGCCGCCAGCGCCAACGAGTGAATCGTTCCCTGCGTTGCCAACCAGCGAGTCATTCCCTGTGCCACCATCCAGCGAATCGTTTCCCGAGCCGCCAACAAGGGTCATCGCGCCTGTACGATTGTTTGTTCCAATACTAATCGCGCCGCTCGCCGATGCACCATTGACAACGGTTGTTCCAGCCGAGGCTGCCAAGGTTGTTAACGTAAGTGTTGATGAACCTGATGCGGTGACGGTGAGGTCATTGCCAGCGGCTGTACCTGTAGTCACTGTTGTATATGCTACAGCCCCGCCGTTTGCAGCATTGATTGCAACGTCATCGGATGCTGTTACGCCTAGAATGGTTTGAGCACCGCTTCCATTGTTGTTGACAGTCACATCGACACCAACGAGGCCGCCTGATCCTGCGTTACCTTGTGTAATGGCGCCTGCGCCATTCAGGGTTACTACCTGGTTGCCGTAGGTATTGACGATGTCATCAAAGGTAACAGTGGAGGCGGTATTCGCAGTAAGCGAAATGGTCTGATCAAGATCTGTCGTGTTATCCAGCGTATCAGCGGTGATGTCATTAAGGTCGGCTGTTGCGCCATTGGATGCTGTGACAGTGATTGTTGCCAGGTCGTCCGCACGAGACGTTGCTCCAATCGCGTCAATAGAGGCGTCAGCGTAAGAAGCATTTATGGTGAGACTTGACAAGGCAGCAGCGGTAACGACAGTACCAACTACTGCTGTGCTGCCAGCAGTGGAAGTTGAAATCACGATAGAGCTGAGTGCGTCAGAGCCTGTCACATCACCGACATCAAGAGCAGCGGCGCCAGTGCCACCAGTCACTGTCAACGACGTAGTATCGGCACTGTCAAGAACCAGCGAGTTAAGGTCAGCTGCTACTGCGCTAGTGTTAGTGATGGTTACAGAGGTTGCATCTGTAATAGTAGTGCTACCGGCCAAGGTTGCTTGCGCGTTGATCGTGAGGCTGGCGGAAGCAACAGTATCAATGACGTTGGTATCGTTATCAGCGTCATCAATGACAACCGAGACACCGGATCTCAAGCTGCTGACAGTAGCAGTGAATGCGCCATTAGACCCCAAAGTCAGGGTCTCAACGGCGCCCCACCCAGTAGCAGTTGCTGTAACAGAGGCAGTGAACTCAATATCGATGTTCTCGATGCTTGTAAGCGTGCCTGAAACAGCTGCTCCTGTAGTGATGTTTGCAGTGTCGGTGCCTTCGCCACCAGTGATAACATCTGTGGACGCTATATCACCCGAAGCGAATGTGAAGGTGTCGTTACCAGCGCCACCGTCGATGTTGTCAACACCTGCACCTGACGTAATGCTGTCATTGCCATCACCACCGGTAAGCACGTCATTGCCTGAGCCACCAGTGATTGCGTCGTTACCTGTGCCGCCACTGATCGTATCATTACCACCATCGCCTACAAGGCTGTCATTTCCGGAACCCCCGGTGATGTCGTCGTTTCCAGCTCCACCTGTTAAGGTGTCGTTGCCGGAACCGCCCTGCACTGTCGCTGCAACGGTATTCCCAGTGATGTCGATGTCAACGTTGCCGGTCGCGGCACTGGCGTTCACTGAAGTAATTCCTGTTGTGCCGAAAACAGGGTTAGTAATGGTGAAGCTTTTTGAACCCGTTACAGTGATTGAGGTTGCGTCTGCAGCATTGAGCGTTGCTATTGATGACGCATCAGTTAGCGCAGAGAACGAAAGGCTCTCTTCGTTGTTAGCCGTCAATGCAGTAATAGCAGTCGCGGCGGAGGTTGTCCCCAAGATTACCGCGAGAGAGTCTGCCGAGGTGTCTACGGCCCTGGAGAATGAGACGTTCGCAGGCGCAGCGCCAGAAACAGCAAGTGTTGCGACACTTGCAGATGCATTTGTTGCTCCAGCATCGGCACCAGTGCCCGACAATGTGACTCTTGTCAGAGTCGTTCCTGTGAAGACTGAAAGGTCTTGGCTCGCCGCTGTAAGTGAGGTGCTCAGCGTTTCGATCGAGGAAACATTCGCAGCGTCCCCGGCGGCTACCGCAGCTGTTACTGACAGCACGTCCGTGCCATCACCACCATTAATCGTATCGGCAGAGGTCAGGTTTCCAGCCAGCGTAAAGGTATCAGCGCCTGCACCGCCCGCGAGACTGTCGTTGCCGGCTCCCGCTGTAATTGCATCGGAGCCGTCGCCACCAGAGATGACGTCGTTACCGGCAGCGCCAGAAAGGGCGTCGTTTCCAGTACCACCTGTGATGGTTACTGAGGTTGTATTGCCACCCGTAGCACTCAGCGCGGCAGTCATGTTCGAACCGTTAAGAGTGCGAGTGCTTGTGCTAAGAGTCCCGAGAGTGAGCGCTACAGCACCCGAGGCATTCAAAGTTGCAGCGGCTAATCCTGATCCAGTAATGGTGTTCGCGCTGTCTTTGGAAGTGATGTTGATAGTCTCAACGCCAGCGACGGTGACAGTGCCGGCAGTAACGTTAGACAGCTCGAGCGCCACGGCGTCGGCGGTTCCGGCGACAGCAGCCGTGGTAAACCCAAACGTGGCGTTCTGTGCAGTGTTGCTTACTTTCAAGGTCAGACCGGAAGCGGAGCCGATATTGCTGAAGGTCGTCGCATTGGATGATCCAGTTGCCTCAATGCTGGTCACACCTGAAGCATTCAGGAGAGACAGAGTGCCAGTGTTTGAAGATGAGACTTGTATTGTTTCAATGCTGGCAAGGGTCGGCGCGTAAGTGCCCGTGCCACTGATCTCAGCATACAGGGCGTCTGAGCCGGCTCCACCGCTCAAATTATCTACGGAGGCAAGTGTCTGTGCGCCGGTGCTGCTCAAGGAAGCGTCGAACATATCGTTCGCATCACCGCCCGCAAAGGCGTTCATACTTGCAGTCAGCGGTTTGATTAGCGCGCCCTGTAACTCCTTGTTGTTTATGCGAATACGATACTAATAGTCCGTATTTTTGCATCAAACCCAACAAATACCCAAAGAGCGGGCAGGGCCTAAGGACTATCAAAGGCCAGGGCCTGCATGGATGCTGGTCCAACTAAGTAAATCACCCAACACCAACCCAATGGCCTACCCGATCTCACTCTGAGTCATCAGGCAGCAGGCTAGCTATGCCGGCCTTGCGATCGCTGCGCCGCTTGGTTTGGTCACCCAGCGCGGCTATGGCAGTATAAAGACCTGATTTACTTATTTTTATTGGTATCTCATCAGGCTCAGAAAGGTCCATGTCGACACCAGCGTCCCTGAAAAGTCTTATCGCCTTGATAATGAAATCCCCGCGAGCTGCCATCTCAAGCGTTTCAATACGAGCTACGGTGGATTTGGCCACACCCATCCGTTCTGCAAATTCTTGCTGATTCCAGCCAGCTGCCGCTCTGGCCGTACGGAGGCCGACCGCTATTTTTCCATTATCGAAGGTATTTTCCATGGACGTATATATCCTATTACGCTATTATTAGTCCAATCTATCGGTGGTGAAGGTATTACCTGAGGACAGGAAATGGCGAAATTACGTCTGACTACAGAATTTGTACAAAGCTTAAAGTGCCCGCAAGACAAGAAAAAAATCGAGTATTTCGACACGGCATCCAAATACCTCTCGCTCGAAATACGCTGTTCGGGTGGAAAGACTTATTATCGCCGATATCGCGATTCGAGAGGTAGAATTCGCCAAATTAAATTGGGCAGCGTCAGCGATATTTCCTTGTCGGATGCTAGGAAGCTGGCTGATCAGATAGGCAAGCAGGTAATCATGGGGCAAGACCCCCTGGAGCAGAAAGCGGCAGCCAAGCAAGTCCCCACCTTCTCTCAGTTCATCGACGAGCAATACCTTCCGCACATCAAGACCTATAAGCGTAGCTGGGGCACTGATGTCAGCATTCTGAAGAATCACCTGCTGCCTCGCCTGGGTAAGCGGTACATGGACGACATCACCCGGCAGGACATCGTCAAGCTACACCTCGACCGCAAAGCCTCTGGTGCTGCAGCAGGCTCTGCCAACCGCCTACTCATCATGCTGCGCTTCATATTCAACCTAGCCCTGCGCTGGGAGGTGCCGGGGGTCAAGGACAACCCCACAAAGAATATCCCGCTGATGCCGGAAAACAACAAGAAGGAACGCTACCTGAGCCAGGACGAAGCCCGCCAGCTCTATGCAGCGGTGTGTCAAAGCGACAACCCCATGCTGCAGTTCATTGTGCCGATGCTGATACTCACAGGTGCTCGTAAGCGGGAAGTACTCGATGCTCGCTGGGATGACTTTGATCTGGAGCGCCGGCTCTGGCGCATCCCAACTACCAAGCTGGGCAAGCCCCGGCATGTGCCGATCTCCGATGGGGTGCTGAGCCTGCTGGGTTCCGTCCCCCGGTCTACTGAGCATGTATTCGCCAACCCCAAGACAGGCAAGCCTTACGTCTCGATATTCTGCTCGTGGAACACGGCGCGGAAGCAGGCCCGGTTGCCGGAGGTGCGTGTGCATGATCTGCGCCACAGTTTTGCAAGCTTGCTGATCAACAACGGCCGTAGCCTGTACGAGGTACAGAAGATTCTTGGGCACACGCAGGTTAAAACCACACAGCGTTATGCTCACCTGGCCCCGCAGACCTTGCTGGATGCGTCCAACGTGGCCACGCTTGCGGTGGGGTCGGTGATGGGGGTGCTGCCCAATCGGGTGGTGGATGTGCCACTAGTGGCAGTGGGGTGATGAAAGGCCTGACTCAGGGAGCAGAGACCCCAAACTTGAGGCCTGTCGCCTTCAACACCGCACTCAATGTCTTGATGGTAGGATTTCCGCTGCTGGATAGCGTCCGATACAGGGTCTCACGGGATAGATCGGTCTTCTCTGCCACAGAGGCAATGCCACCACGTGCATCGACGACTTTCCTCAACGCAGTCAGGTAGGTTTTGGTGTCATCGTCTTCGCCGGCAGCATTGAGGAATTCCGCAGCGAATTCGGCGTCCTGTAGTTTCTCGCGCAGCCAGTCGTCGTGCTTAGCTTGTGTCTTCATTGTTTGCTCCTGCGCTGCCATTCGAGCCAGCGCTCAGTTGCCCGTTGAATATCAGCCGATTGGGTGCGCTTGTCGCCCCCTTCGCATAACAGTATCAAGTGCCGGCCAGCTATCGCGTAATAGACGCGGTAACCGGGGCCCCAATCAACCCGAAGCTCCCATACCCCCTCGCCAATCGGTTTGCAGTCACCAAAGTTGCCGTTGTGCAGGCGCAGTAACCGCGCTGCAATGCGCGCCTGAGCCTGTTTATCATTCAATTGATCGAGCCAGCGCCCGAACAAATCGTGACCACCAGAGGTTTGGAAGTGCAGTATTTCATACATGCGGGAACAGTAGCATATAAGCTACATCACCAACAACACGTTATTGGCCGAAGCGGAGGGGGGGTGGGGCTAGACGTTTCAAATTACGACTCCACGCACCCCACCCGGGGGGTACCCCCCCCTTTGTACAGTTAACGTCCCTGCCTGTATTACATAGTAAAGCGGACAAACGATGAGCACTGCAGAGCGAGAAGCCACTATAAGCCTAGCCGGCGGCAGGATTCGGTGCCGTCGATGCCAGGCACTCAGTCGGCGCAGCCAGTTGCAGTGCAAAAAACCTGCGCTCAAGGGCAAGCGTGTCTGTGACTTTCACGGGGGTAAATCAACGGGGCCGAAAACAGCGGCGGGCAGGCAGCGCATAGCGGAATCAAAAACAATACACGGCCGTGAGACGCGGGCCATCCGGGCGCAGCGAAGCGCCGATCTGGGGTATCTGCGAACGCTTGAAGAAGCAGGCCGAGCACTGGGAGTTATCGGCGGCACCTGCACACCCGGGCGCAAACCGGCTAGTTACCGACCACTTCGCACCAAAGAAGAGGCAACGCACTGGTTAGTGCAGGACGTTGTCCTGGGCAGGGAGTGAGGATTTATACGATGTTGGTGGTCAAGGACGCAGGCCAGTCTGAGATATTCCCAAAACCCCTTCGGCCGAGTAGGATAAATTTGTCCGTGAGCTTGACTCACTGCTTCGCCTGAGCTTGCGCTCAAAACCCGGGATTGGCGCCCCGTGCTGCTCCAAATCGTTGGCGATAGCCATACTGCAATGCCCCTCCCCGGATAGATCCGGTGCATCTCGACCATATCCTTTGCTTCGGCAAGGTGCGCATATCAACTGCAAAAAATTCCGTGCCCTCGGCGATTGCTGTGGGCAAAAACATCAATTCGGTCACGCGTCGAGAACACTCCGCGTGCCAAAGGAGATTTTCAATGGAAACAGTTATCGCAGCACCTGTTCAATTCAACGATGCGAAAATGCCTGAGTTCATCAAGATGTCGACATCTTGTGTTCACTGGGTAGCGAATCAACACAAACCAGGCGGACGTTTCAATAAAGTGCCGGTGAACGTTGCCGGCTTCCCGGTAAACGCACACGATTCACGTAATTGGCTTAGCTACGAGGATGTAGTAAGGACATTTAATCCTCGGTTCCACTCCGGAATTGCCATTGACCTCACCGGCAAGTCTTTCGTTCCGCCAGGTTACTCGCATCCGCTTTTTCTTATCGGTGTCGATATTGACGAGTGCGTGGAGCATTACTCACCTCACTCTGCTCCTATTCTTAACCCAGATGCCCAGGCAGTTGTTCAGCTGTGCAACTCGTACTGGGAGATAAGCCCATCTGGGACCGGTGTACGCATTTTCTTCTACTACAAAGAAAAGATCGCAGGAAAAAATCAATCCCCCCACGAAATCTACAGCAGTGGCCGATTCCTGACCGTGACTGGCGAGGGGCAGGGCGAGATCCGGGAATTCAGCGACGTGGAAATGAACGCACTGAATCTACAAATGTTCGGGGCTCCGCATGGTAAGCAAAAACCAGCCTCAAACTTCGGTGCGAATTATTTCGGCGACGGAAAATCAACTCCGCCAGAAGATACAGCATCCATTAGCGCACTCGACGAAGCCCTTGCGATGATCCCACCCGCAATCGAGCGAGCAACATGGGTCAAAGTGCTGCTTTCCATCAAAGCCCACGGGTTTTCGTGCGGTGAGAAGAAAGCGCGAGATTGGTCACAGTCTGCGGGGCACTATGACAAGCAAAACAATCCGTTCGGGTACGAGGAGTCTGCGTTTGATGCCGTTTGGCGCTGTGAGGTGCAAGAAATCAGTGCCCGAACGCTGTACTACATCGCGCGCCAATTCTCATCAGTAGAGAGCAAGCACGTTTTTGGAGACACCAGGAATGGGCGCAAATTTGCAGAGCTTTTCCGCGGCAAGTTAATGTTTGTCTATGCGGCAGGTCGTTGGCTGGAATGGCAAACGACAAGGTGGCGTTGGTGTGATGAGTCAGTTGCGCTACAGGCAGCGAAGGTAACAGCAGAAAAGTTGCTCGATGATGCGAACACGGCGTTTAAATCGGAACCTACCAGCCAAGACGCTAAGCGAGCGGTGGCGCAGGCGCAAGATGCGTTTAATCTAAAGAAGCTCCAAGCGATGATTACCTGTGCTGCCTCAGAGCCCGGGATGCACATCGGTGAACTAAGTGCTCTGGATGCGGACCCTATGCTGCTCGGCTGCCTCAATGGTGTTTTGGACTTGAGAACTGGCAAGCTGGTGACCGCCGCGCCAGAGCAGTTGATCACAAAAAGTGTCACATTAAGGTTCGACCCGGGTGCAGTGTGTCCGCGATGGGAGCAGTTCATCGATCAGATAACCCTTCATGATCCGCACCTTGCCGACTATCTGCAGCTTATGTGCGGCTATCTACTGACGGGCATCGTGTCGGAGGAGGTTCTGCACTTTTTGTACGGTGTCGGCCGAAATGGCAAGTCGGTTTTCGCAAATGTGCTCACCCGGATTTGGGGGGAGTATGCTCTCACCGCACAGCCCGAACTGCTGATGCGCAAAGACCGTCAGGGTGTTGGTAACGAGGTTGCGCGCTTGGTCGGTGTGCGTCTGCTGATGGCGAATGAAACCCGCAATGGTCAGGCGTTTGACGACCTGATGCTCAAAACCTTGGTGTCCACCGAGCGGATAAGCGCACGTTTTCTCTACAAGGAATTTTTTGATTTTTGGCCGACCCACAAAATTCTTATCAGAGGGAATCACAAACCCCTGATCACGGATGAGACTGAGGGCGCCTGGCGACGAATCAGGCTTATTCCTTTCGAACTGCAACTGGAAGCAAAAGACGCAGATGCAGGACTTGAGGCTGCGCTTGTGCAGGAGGCTGAGGGGATATTGCGATGGGCTGTAGATGGTTGTTTACGCTGGCAAGCCGAGGGTCTAAAACCAACGGCAAAAATTGAGGCCGCCAGCGCAGGTTACAGAAGTGAGTGTGATTTGCTGGGGGAATTTTTGGAAGAATACACCTTAGACCCTCAAGCACAGATCCCGCAGCAGCTACTCTGGGACAACTGGCGCAGCTGGTGTAACAACAACGGTATCCGCGAGGGGAGCAAGAAGTCGTTCACTC
The DNA here is from genome assembly GCA_030832825.1 of Gammaproteobacteria bacterium. GTDB lineage: Bacteria > Pseudomonadota > Gammaproteobacteria > Pseudomonadales > Pseudohongiellaceae > UBA5078. Next base: position 38,192 of record JAURIJ010000017.1, on the reverse strand, counting down.
GGAGATTGCTCAGCAGGGGTATCGTACAGGGATGGAAGGGCAGCCTGCGGCAGTACAACGGAATAGGACGGGCCGCGACTACAGATTCATCAATATTCAGTAAAGCTGGATAACGAGGTCACCACAGGATGCGCAGGATGTTGGGGGTTTTTCATAAAGTATTCTAGGAATAGGTACTAGGGAAAAGGTGAAAACACCCCCCCATCCTGCGCATCCTGTGGTAAGAACACCCCCACACTCTACCAAGCACCAACTACATCTAGTCGACCGGGCCGCAACCATACCAACACCGCAACATCACCACAAAATCCCGGCCAATAAAAAACCCCACCGCTTTTGTAAACGGCAGGGCAAGAATGAGAAGCTCTTAGTCGGCGATATCCGCCCGGTCGACCCCAATTCTCCGGTTACCGTGACACACAGAGTTGGTGGACTGCTGGCTTACTACCACCGCCAAAGCCAGGTGCCCTCAACTACATCGGAAGGATTACAGCGAAATTTGGCGCATTAGTTTTTTGAGAGGACGGGAATTGGACTCTAAGTCTAGGTGCTACTCAATTACGGGGGGACGTCGTCAATTCTCCCGTTACCGTGACACACAGAATTGGTGGTGTGTTAGCTTACTCCCGACGCGAAAGCTGGGCGGCACTAACTGCTTTGGAAGAATTACAGCGAAACTGGGCGCATTAGTTTTTTGATAGGACAAGGTTCAAATGCGCATTGCCATTTACTGGTTAGCTGTCATCAAGTAATAAGTTTAAAAAAACCCCCGGCGTTGCCACCGGGGGTTTGCTGTCCAATCACTGCTCCCTGAAAAGCAAGGGAGACTGACGATGATTAGGCAATGAGCAACGTGTCAGACGATGCGCTGAACGATGCGGTGCTCAGGTCTACTGCGCCCATGATCCTGACGATGATGTCAGTACCATTCACGAAGGTCGAGGCGTTGTTGCTGACGTTTTCCACGACGTAGCTGTTGCCACCGATTTGGAACCACGTTACCGCACCAGTATCGGTTGCGGCGATTGCAGCGTTGGCGTAGTCCTGGAACACTGCGGTGTCACCCAGCGATACCTTGGCGCTGGCGAAGGTGGCAGCACCAGCGGAGAACTGGATTCTGTCACCAGCGGCCAGATCCGTGATCGTCGCATAGCTGTTGACGTTAACGGTTGCAACACCAATCTGGAAGATATCGGCACCGGCGCCGCCAGTCAGCGTTACCAGGTTGGCCGTAGTACCAGTCAGTGCCAGTGTATCGTTACCGGCACCGCCGATCAGTACGTCGTTTACACCTTTGGCCGTCAGTACGTCTGCACCCGAGCCGCCGGTTACGGTCTGTGCAACCGTGCCGTTGGTCGTGGTGGTCAGGTTACCGGTCAGCGTCGAGGCATTCAGCGACGTCAGAGCAGTGGTGGCTGCATCCAGCGTCAGCGTCAGGTGCGAGCTACCAGTCACCGTTGCGGTCTTCAGCGCAGCATCTTTCACGACGAAGGTCGCCGTGTTGACGCCGCCACCAGTGATGGTGCTGGTGTTGGTGTCCGTTGCAGTGATTGCTACCGACTCAATGCCGGCCAGATCCAGCGTACCGAAGTTCAAGCTGGCCGTGGAAACCTTGGTGACAACGTTCAGGCTGTCAGCAGTGCCGGTTGCATCGGTCAGATTGATGTCAAAGATATCGCTAGCATCGGCTGCGCCAACGATTTCAAGCGTACCGCCATTTGCCATCTTGTTGACGATCAACTGGTTATTGGACGCATTGGTAGCAATACCAGCCGAAATGACATAGCTGATGTCATTCAAGTTGGACAGGTCAATCGTGTCGTTTTGCGTAGCTGCAACTGCACCTACACGAATCTTCTCGAAGCCGGAGAACTTGGCTTCAAATGCAGCGCCTGCCGAAAGAGTTTCTGCATCAGCTGCTACCATCGACAATGTGTCAGTGCCGTCGCCGCCAGCCAGCGCACCAGTTGGTACACCGGTACCAGTGGCCAGCGTCAGCGTATCGTCGCCTGCACCCAGGGAAACGTCTTTGGTGATTGTCACGGTGTTCAGCGTAACGGTATCTACACCGGTGCCGCCTTTGTATGCAGCAGTGGCAGTATCGATCGTCACAGTAACAGCACCAGAAGTCGCCGAAGCGTCAACGGAGGTAACGGAAGCAATACCGGAAACGTTGCCCGACAGGCCGGCAGAGCCGCTGACGGTGATTGTTTTCAGGGCGCCCATCGTCGGCGTATTCAGGTCGGCAACTACGGTACCCGACACGGTCAGAGTTTCAACGCCACCGGCAGTGATGTCGATGTCCGAAGCGGTACCGGTGGTCTTGATGTTCAAGGTCTTGTAGGTACCGCCAAGGTTTGCAGCTGCGGTGTTGGTGGAGATCCCGGCAGCGTTCAGCGTCAGATCCAGCGTGCTGGCAGCAGCGTTGGTCACTGTCACATCTTCTCTGCTGGATGCCAGCGTAAGGGCAGTCAGCGCGTCGGAGGAAACCGTGGAGCCAGCACCAAAGCCGGTCAGTGAGACGGTCTTCAGAACGTCGGTACCAGCGATTGCGCCATTGACGGTAATCGCGCCGCCAACCACGCCCATGACGCCGGTCACGGCGGTAACGGCGGTAACACCGGTGGTCACGGCAACAGGAGCACCTGCGCCAGCACCATCGTTATCAGTCGGCAGCGTGAAGGCTACAGTGCTGGCAGTGCCTTCGGTGAAGGTAACCGTGGCGCCATTTGCTGCACCAGAGGTCATAAGTGCACCGTTGGCCAGCGCATTGTTGAAGGTACCGCTGTAGATTCCATTGGTAGCAGGCGACGAACCGTGGGTAGCGCCAGCCGTCAGGTTGGCGAATGCAGCGGCCACTTCATTGGCGGTCAGTGCTTTGACTGCCGTGAAGGTCAGGCCGTTGACCTCGGCGGTCTCGGTTGCAGCCAGTGCTGTGAAGGTCACGCTCTGTGCTTCGCGAACGCCGGTTGCGGCAGCTACGGCGTTGACGGCCGTTACTGGAGCAGACTGGCTCACAGAAACTTCAGTGGTAGCGGATGTGCCAGTAACGGACACGGCGCTCTGAGTACGGTTGGCGGCTGCGCCATCGGCTGCTGCTTCTGTTGATGCAGAAGCTGCGGTCTGGGCGACGGTAACAGTGCTGCCGCCGGAGATGGTGATACCACCCAAGGTGACAGCAGTCGCTGCCGCGTAGGCACCACCGGTCGAAGTTACGGATACAGCACCGGTCGGCAGGTCAGCGGGTGCGCCGCCCTGGCCCACAGTTACCGTACCGGTAGTCGCACCACCGGCAACTACAGTCACCTTGGCGCCACCGTCAACTGCAATAGCACCGGTGGTTTGATTGGTGTGAGTGATATTCACCGCTCCAGCACCAACGGTATTAGCGCCAATGGTCACCGCCTGTGCTGCGGTTGCTGCTGAGACGGTAATATCAGCACCACCATTAATCGTAATGGCACCAGTCGCGCCAGAAACATTTACATTGGTGGTAGCAGCGGCAGTCAAGGTTGCAGCAACGGACTGGGTAGAGTTGAGTGTGGTTACACCCGAGATGCCCGCACCAGTCAGATCAATGTTCGCAGTGCCAGCGGAGCGGACATTTACTGTTTCGACCCCTGACATAGTGAGGACTCCAGGGACTGCTATGTTACCGCTTTCATCCAGAATGGTGAGAGTATCGTTTCCATCACCACCATCGATGACGTCCAGAGCATTCAAAGTGATATTCGCGGGAGTAGCGCTCAGAAGACCAGTGAACTTATCATTTGCCGCGCCACCCTTGACGTCATCCAGATTTGCAGTCAGCGTGAAAGTCTGCGACGGCGCTGGTGCCGGCGCTGCAGCAGCATCAGCGGCCGCTTTAGCGGCATCCAGGCTTGCTGTGCTGTTGGTAACGCTGGAAACCACTGCCTGCAGGGCGGCCAGTGAGGAACCACTCAGCTGCTTGTCGACAGAGTAGTACACGGCTGCGGCCACTTTGTTGTCGAACGCAACGGCGGCATTGCCCCATGCAGCATTGGTAGAGGCCACCGCATTCAACGCGGAAATGGCATCGACGAACACGTCAGAACGTGACTTGCCGGAGTTCAGCTGGGCGGTCAGCAAAGCGACAGCAGCGGTTTTTTCAGCAGCGACGACTGAGGAGCCGACGAGCTGATCAACCACCTTGGTGGCGAACTCGCCACTGGTCATGAATGTCGGGAAGATGCTCTTGAATTGATCACTCTTTGCCAGGTTCGCTGCGATCTGCTTGAGGGAACTGCCTGCTTCATATGCAGCCACCAGATCTGACAGGACACTGGCACCTGGTGCGGCACCAAACATGCCCACTACCAGTTCAATAATCGCGGTACGTTGTTCGACGGTAATCGCCATTTGTAAAGCTCCTTGATTGGATCCAAATTGTTTTTTCCGATTGTGACTCGCCAGAGCAAACTGACGGATGACCCCATTCGGTTGTTCCAAGGATACGCAACTCGACTCCAGGCCGGTGTGACGACAATCACAAAGACTGAAATGAACGTGCTTACCCGAGATAAACCCACTTGGTCGCCAGCGCAAAAACCGGCCACAAGCGGACACGCTCGCCGATATTACTTGGAGGCAGCAGCCAAGACAACCTCTTTCTTGATTTAAGTCTTATTTGTAAGCGTTTATTTTCTAAGAATTATGTGGCTTTTTCAAAAGGCGAAGCTAAGCCCGAATTCGAGGGAACTGTCGAGGGTGTCGAACAGCGCAATATTGCTGCGCTGATACTGATGATAGAAGCTGGCCAAGAAGGTCATGCCCGGTTGCACTGGCCGCTGGTACTGCATCAAAAGGTAGCTGCGCTCCAGCCAGCGGTCGACTCCATTGGCAAGCAAAGGACTGTACCCAGTCTGATCCTGCAGCCGCGTGTAGTTCATCTGACTGCGAACAAGGCCCCGTGACACAGGCCATTGCCAGTCGGCGTTCACCTGCCATCCACGACGATGCCCGCCCGGTCGACCACTGCTCAGCGCGGTATTCGACAATAGACCGAACTCCAGATCGAGCACAGAGGGTATTCCTGCGAGCTCCACCTGACATTCGAGACCTGCCGCCAGTCTTGCCTCCAGGGAATTCAGATTGCGCTGTCCGTGGAAATGCTGATGTTGCAAGGTGAGGTCGAAGCGACGCCCGCAGGCCTGGCCGAAAGGCTGACTATAGCGAAACAGTGCCTCGGACGCGGCGTAAAGAGCATTGCCTCCAAAAAACAATTGGCCGGCAGCAATACTGGCCAGCCAGCTGCTGTTGCGTCGAGGCCGAAGAAATTCGTAACGGCTTTGCAATTGCAATAGATCGGAGCCACTGTCCTGGCTTAGACGGCCTCTTACGTCCACGCTGGCATTGTGCCGATGCCCGGCGCCAAGCTGTTGGTGGGTCGCACCGCCACGCAGATTTAGGTAACGCCCGCCGATTGCCTGAAATTCAGGATTGAGCGCGAGGATGATCGGCTCGCCGGAGAGCGTGAGTGTTATCTGAGAAGGGTCCGGCGCTCCGTTGAGGTTGTCGTCATAGCCCACCAGTGCATCCAGCTGGAACCCCGTTTGTCGAGTGCTTGCCTGCCAGAGCTGATCACGCTGACGCACTAGTGCTTCAATCTCCGGGGGCAGGTCGGTTCGGGCCAGAATCTGTCGATTCAGATCCAGGGCCGAGAACAATTGTCCTTGCAGATACAAGGCCTGGGCATAGTCAATCTGCGCAGCGCCGTTGCCTGGGTCCAGCAACAAGGCGCGCTCGAGCGACTCCAGCGCTGTCGTCAGGTCGCCTGACTCCATCTGCGCCGCGCCAATAAGGGCAAAGAACTCTGCGCTCTGCAGACATTGCGACATGAGGGGAGCCAGCTGCGCTGCCAGCGCTGACTGGGACGCCGGGCTTTGCTCAGCCAGATAAAAGGCACTCAGATTCGGACAGGCTTGCGCCGAGGAGGACAACAGGAATATGAGCGCAGAGACTGTCTTGCGCATAGAGCCTCGATATCGGAGATCGTAACAGACCAGACTGAGCCGATGTCGGCGTGTGGAAATGTCGCGGATTATCGTGAAGCTGAGGAAGGCTGGCAACCAGCGGAATCGGGGCACGACGCTCAGCGACGACCGCCGGTGATGACCGACAGCGGGACGGCATCCGTACGCTGACGACGCCCGGTAACCGGAATGAGAAAAGGAGCGAACAACACGTGGGGATTGCGCAGTCCTGACAGGAGGTAGCTACCCTGGGAATCCAACTTCTCGCCAGTCAGTTGCCTCGCAACACACTCGCCCAGCAGGATTGGCTGCGCCAACTCGGCGGTCATCTCCTGGATCCTCAAAGTAATGGTGACTGTGTCACCCAACATGGTGTGCGTTCGTCGATGCGCAGGCCCGATGGAGCCGATCAGCACCGGCCCTTGCTCGATGCCGATGCCAATAGCGAGGGGTTCGAGACCAGCCGGCGGATGTTGGGGCAGCATCTCGCCCTCGATCAGCGCCTGCATCTGCTGCGCCGCGCGCAACGCCTTCAAGCCCGGAGCCTCGCCGTGGCCATCCCAGACGGCGAGCAGCGCATCCCCTTTGAATTCATGTATGCGCCCACCATGGGCCTCGACAATTTCAGCGGCACGAACAAAGAAAAAATGAAGTAGTGCTGCAGACTCTTCCGGCGGCCGCGCCTCACTGAAAGCTGAAAAATTGCGTAGATCTGCACTTAGCAGAGTGACATCACTACGTCGTGCATTCACATTTGAGCTGGGAAGACTAAAGGCGATTTCATGGGCCACATCCGCCGGCAGGTAGCTGTTCAGGTGGCTGAACACCCTGCTGCGCTCATGCCGCACGCGCGCCTGCTCCAGCAGCATAAGCAGACTTGCGCCTGCAAGACCGTAGAGCGCTGGGGCTACCCACCCCAGCCACACGTTGCCGGAGGCGAGCCATTGAATATGCAACGCCAGCGCCAGCACTGGCAGGATGAGCCCAGCGAGGGGGAGCCCAGCGCCTGCGAAACGTTCGCGGTAGCTGGCCAGAAGAAATAGCACGCCGGCGAATACCAGGCAGACACCGGCCAGCAACCATGGCGCCACTCGCGGCGTGTATGGCACATCGGCGTCAAGAAGACTGCTCATCATGCGCGCCTGCAATTCCACGCCAGGCGTGGCGCCACTGTAGGGAGTGGGAACGATATCCCCGATGCCGAAGGCAGTTGCACCCACCAAAACCCAAGTGTTTGCCAACATCGACAGATCAACACTGCCATTGAGCACATCGGCAGCCGATACCGCTTGATAGGCTTCCGGCGCGCTGCGATAAGAGATTCGCAAGCTGCCATTGCGATCCAGAGGAATACGCAGGCCAGGATAGGCGTTCAGCGTCATCTGCCGGGCGGGGCCGAACCAGCCAGTGACCTGCTCTACGGATGCACCCCAGGTGGGTGACTTGATGGCCTGCAGGAAGGCACTGACAGGCAGTGCAGGATACGCTACACCGTCAAGACATACAGCGGCCGCGACCTCTCGAATGGCACCATCGGCAGCGACGATCGGCGCGATATGCCCTGTAGCAATCGATGCGAATGTGCTTGCATTAGCGACGTACCCAGACGCCACAGGCAGTCCTTCATCGCAGGCGATCCCCGTTAGAGGGTGTGTCATGACGCCCGTTCGCACGTCCTGGCCAGGCTGCAGCACGGGCACCTGGGCAAGCACGACGCCGGGAGCGGATTGCAGGGCAGACAGGAACTGCTCATCACCTGCCTGAGGCTCGGGATACACAATATCGTGAAGCTGCAGCTGCACGCCGGCGGAGGTCAGCGCCGTGACCAGCCGCGCCATGGTCTCCCTGCGCCAAGGCCATGGGCCTTCCTGTGCAATGCTCTTCTCGTCGATAGCAACGATGGTGATGCGCTGCTCGGCGTTGAGGTCAGGGCGAAGCGTCCAGCCCAGCGCCCCCAGATTCTCTTCCAGCGTCGTCAATGCGGGGGAAAACAGCGTGAGCAGGGCATTCGTCACAAGCCCCGCCATCGCCAGGAGCAAGAGTCGCGCTTTGGCAGGCGGCAAGCCGAGCAGGTACCTGATGGCACGATTCTGATGGAGGACTGCGGGGCGCGTTGCCGACATTACTGCGCATCCCAGAGGGTCAGGCCCTTCAAGCTTGCACCGGCATCCAATTGCTTTTCGAAGAAATAGCCGGCCTCCGAGCCCGTCAGACTGACGGCACCAGCCATCGCTTGGGTGTCAGAATTGTCGTAGAAATTGCCGGCGTCGAAAATGCGGCCAGCAGCAGTAAACAGGATGACGCCGGTGCTGGCATGGCTGAGGCCGAGCTCGGTGGCGAAGCGACGCTCATTGAAGTCAATGCGCAGGCTGCCACCATTGACCTGCAGCGCCAGCACGCCAGAGCTTGAGTGATAGAAAGCCTGCGCACTCTGCAGGGCGAAACTGACGACGGCATGCTCTGGCTTGATCTGCGTGCTGCCCTTACCGTCGCGGAATAGCCCGTAATTGTCATTACCCACGGTGATGTCCCGCCCTGTACTCGCCTGGGCATAGGTCTGCGTAAGCCGCTCCTGGGCACCCATGTCGTCACGGCCATCCCAGCGCCCCCAGACCAGATTGCGCGCGAGCACCTCCGTCGTTGCCAGCGAGGCTGCGGGCGTGAAATCGACAGGCTTTATCGCAGGAGGAGTCATCGGCGTCTGCGGACGCAGCACCGGCGAAGCAACCACGTTATTCGCCACATCCGTGACCCGGCGGGAGGTGACCGTTTCCAGGTAGACTTCTGTTCCCGTGGCCTTGTCCCCGGCATCGACACGTTCGTTGCCGGCAGCCACCAGGTCCCCGTTCAACGCACCGCGCTCGTCCGTAGCCGGGAGCAGGCGCGGCAAGGGCTGCGAGCGATCGATTGCCACCATCTGCACATTGCTCTGCGACAGCTCCACGGCATTGGCGGAGCAAGGCCCGAAGGTATCAACAAGACAGTCGCGGGAGAACGGGGCCACGACGATAGCTCCCTCGTTCACCAGCGCACGCACCGACCCCTCAGTGGCACTGACTGCGAAATCCGTACCCCGCACGCCGATGGCTGCGATGGGCGTGTTCAGACGGAAACGTTCCCGTGCCACGTGGGCGCCCTCGCCGGAAATACTGCGTGTCACACCTTCCACCAAGTTGAGTTTAATGGACACGCTGGCCGGATCATCGCGGTCAAAATCGTAGCGCTGAACCTCGAGCTCGCTGTCGGGCCGCACGCTGAGCAACGCATCGTCGATAAACCGAATATGCACATGACCGTTAGATTCTGTAGAAATGCGGTCACTAACACGCACCACGGCACCTGCGTGAAGGGGCTGCCGCGCGCTGCCAGCAGAATGCAGCCAGGCCTTGCCGAGCACCAGGCTCACGATGCCCGCTGGTGCGGCTTCCTGCGCAAGAGCAGCGGTGCCTGAGAGGCAGAGCGATGTCGCAATGACGAGCGATTGAAGGAAGGTCTTCACGGCGGTTTCCCAGCCAGATTCCGAGATCGGATTACTGGCACTCTTTGACTGCGTTGCAAGATAATCCATGCCAATTGCAAGTCATGTGACCCGAGTCACACCGATGATATTTCCCGGCGTTTGCTATTGAGGGTCAAGCTCCTATAATGCCCCGGCACCGCTGAAACCAGCCATCAGGGACTTTACAACAACCGTGGTAACCCCAGAGCTGTTAAGCACTTTTCCTGTCCTCAAGCCTTTGCCTTACGAGATTCTTACTCAGTTGGCCGCGCTCACCAGCATGCGCAAGTTCGCGCGTCGCGGAGTTGTCATGAACGCAGGGGTGCACGAGGACTGCGTGTGTTTCCTTTTCGAGGGAAGACTGCAGGGCGTCGATTTCACCATTGACGGTCGTGAAGTGGGTCTGTACTTCGTGGAGCCGGGCGATTTCTGCGGAGAGGTGGGAATGTTTGACAATGGCCCCCAACCTGAATTCGTAATCGCTCTCACCGCCGTGGTGACTGTGATGGTACCGATGGCGAGTCTGCGCGCAATCATGCTGACTCATCCGCATCTGTTTCGAGTCATGACAGAGCGGCTGGCATTCCGGCTGCGGCAGTTGACACGACAGCGCTCGCTGCTGGGATTGCCCGACATCGGCCAGCGTGTATGTTGCCAATTGTGGATGCTGGTCAGGGATGCACAAGCGGAGCCCGTGGTCATTCAGAACCCACCGACACACATGGAAATCGCGATCATGCTGAACCTGAGCCGCGAGACAGTGACGCGGGTTTTCCAGGCCTTGCAGACTCGTCAGATCGTCAGACGCGATGGCGCAGGCACACTGCAGATCAGCGACCCGCGCGCTTTGCGCGAGTTGGCTCAGGGCGGCCAATCCCTGTGACACCGATCCGCCTGCGCAGCGACTGCCGAGGCGCTGCGCAGGCGAAGAGTAAAGGCAGACTTGAAATGCATCGACGTTTACCCAATCACATTCAACTTGAACAACAAGCAGCCGAAACACCATGAATCAGACCAAGAACAATAGCCCCTACCCGGAATTGCGCGAGGGCTTCAAGGCCGTCAGGCAATATTTCATCCTCGCAGGCATCTACAGCGCCGCTATCAATATCCTGATGCTGGTGCCAATCATGTACATGATGCTGGTGTATGACCGCGTGGTCACCAGTGGCAGTCAGTCGACGCTGGCGATGCTCACGCTGATCATGGTGTTCCTGATGTCCGCCTCCGGTGGCTTCGAATGGGTACGCTCGATGATTCTGGTCAGTGCCGGCAACAAGATTGAACAGAACCTGCGAGACCGGGTTTTCGATGCTTCGTTCAAACAGTCGCTCTACACAGGAGGCGCAGCGAATGGTTCGCAGCCAAGCAACGACTTGTCACAGTTGCGCCAGTTCATGACAGGCAATGGCCTCTTTGCGTTCTTCGATGCACCATGGTTCCCGATTTATGTCCTCGTGATGTTCCTCTTTCATCCTCTGTTTGGCATCACCGCGATTGTCGCCGGCATCGTCATGGTCGGCCTGGCATGGACTACCGAAAAAGTCACCACCAGCAAGTTGAAGGATGCCAACACGGAAGCGAACTGGGTGCTCGGGCAGATCAACGGCAGCATGCGCAATGTCGAGGTCATTTCGGCCATGGGAATGCTCGAGAACATCCGCCGCCGGCAGCAGGTTCGTGCAGACAAGGTGTTGCAGCTGCAAACCAGTGCCAGTCGCCTGGCCGGAATTCTCAGCACGCTGTCCAAGTCCTTCCGCGTGATTACGCAGTCTTTGATTCTAGGCCTCGGAGCATTGTTGGCGCTGCGTCAGGACATCTCCCCAGGGATGATGATCGCGGGGTCGCTGCTGCTCGGCCGAGCACTGGCGCCGATTGACATGCTGGTTGGAACCTGGAAAGGGTTCTCGCTGGCACGTGCCCAGTACGATCGACTCGGCCAGTTGCTGGAGCGCGTTCCGCTTGATGCAGAGACCATGTCGCTGCCGGCGCCGCACGGCAACCTGTATGTGGAGCAGATCTTTGTCACTCCGCCCGGCGCGAAAGCGCCAGTGGTCAAGGGCGTGACCTTCGAGCTCAAGGCGGGCGAATCGCTGGGCATCATTGGGCCCAGCGCATCCGGCAAATCTACCCTCGCACGTGCCCTGCTGGGACTCTGGCCTACAGGTGGCGGGAAAGTGCGCCTTGATGGGGCCGACATCTTCGCGTGGGATCGGCTCAAGCTCGGCCCGCACATCGGTTATCTGCCCCAGGACATCGAGCTGTTCGACGGGACCATCGCTGAAAACATCTGCCGCTTCGGCGAACGCGATGCCGATAAAATTGTGTCTGCCGCGCAAATGGCCGGAGTTCATGAACTGGTGTTGCGCCTTCCACAGGGCTATGACACCCCCATTGGCGGCAGCGGGGGTATCCTGTCCGGGGGACAGCGCCAGCGTATCGGACTCGCGCGCGCGCTCTACGGTCAGCCTCGCCTGCTGATTCTGGATGAACCGAATTCGAACCTGGATGATCAGGGCGAACGCGAACTGGTCGCCGCACTCCAGCGTGCCAAGGCGCAGGGCTGCACGGTCATCGTCATCACGCACCGCACGATGGTGCTGATGGTCGTCGACAAGATTCTGGTGCTCAAGGACGGGGTTCCCGTCAATATCGGCACTCGAGAACAGGTACTGGCTGCCTTGATGCCACAGGCCGATGCTCGCAAAGCTGCCCAGGCCTGACCCCTTTTCCTACATTGGACGCGAGACCGAGAACGTGACAGAGAACACCCGCAATCCTGAGAATCTCCCCGCCCTGCAGACAGCCGCGCAAGCGGTCGGCCCCGTGTATGACAGCGCGCTGGAAACCAGTCTCGACCACCCCCGACGCATCGGCACCTTGATGCTGCTGATCGTGTTTGGCGGGTTCGGACTATGGTCGACGCTCGCGCCGATCGAAGGGGCCGCCCATGCACCCGGGGCCGTCACAGTGCGCTCCTACAAGAAACTGATTCAACACCTGGAAGGGGGCATAGTGCGTGAAATTCGCGTCCAGAATGGCGATCACGTGGCTGCTGACGAGGTGATGCTCGTGCTTGACGATACGCAGGCCCAGGCCCAGCGTGAAATCAACAATGCCCAGCTGATCGCTCTGACGGCACTGGAAGCACGTCTGCTTGCGGAGCGCGACGGCGCCGCAGAGATTCAATTTCCCGCGAGTCTGTCAACTTCGGGGGTAAGCGCACAGGCCGAGATCGAGGCGCAGCGCAACGTCTTCACCACACGCAGAGCGACCATGGACGGCAGTCGCGCGGTGCTGGAGCAGCGTATAGAGCAGCTGCGTTCACGCTTAGTGGGCTTGGAGGCCATGCGTCAAAGCAAAGAGGCATTGTCGGTGTCCTTTGGCGCCGAACTGGCCGATGTCCGCGTGCTGCTGGAGGAAGGCTTCGCCGACAAACTGCGTCTGCGCGAACTGGAGCGCAATCTGGCCGTCTACCAGGGGGAGGCTGCGGAGCTTGTCGCCACCATTTCCACCACGCAGATGCAGATCGGAGAGACGCAGTTGCAAATTCTTCAAATCCAGAACGAGTGGCATTCCGAGGTGGCGTCCATGCTCAGCGAGACGCAGACTCGACTCAAGGACGCTCGCGAGCGCATGATCGCACTGGATGACATTCTGTCTCGCACCGTCATCCGCGCCCCGGTCAGCGGCGTCGTGGCTGGCATGCAGTACCACACTGAAGGCGCAGTGATTGGACCTGGAGCCCCGATCGCGGAGGTGGTTCCGCAAAGCGACGAATTGATCATTGAAGCCCGTGTTTCCGTCGCCGACATCGATCGCGTGGCGGCAGGCCAGCATGCGACCATTCGGTTCTCCAGTTTCAGCAGCAGCGTACCGACGATATTCGGCACCGTGCTGGGCGTATCAGCCGATGCCATGGCAGATCAAACCACCGGTATGCCCTTCTACCTGGCCCGGGTTGCAGTGACCGAGGAAGGGTTGCAGCAACTTGGCGAGCTGGCGCTGGTACCCGGTATGCCAGCTGAAGTTTTCATTGCGTCGGGCTCACGGACTTTCCTGCAGTATGTCATGAAGCCTTTCTCCAACGCCCTCGCACGCGCCCTGCGCGAAGACTGACGCCTATGAAACTCAATTGGATCGGCACTCTGGGCCTGGGGCTCATCTGTGGTATCAGCATTGCTACGGAGAGCGTGAACGCTGCTGAATCGTCACGCAACGGCATGAGCACCGTCATCATCCAGGGCAGCACGCTCGAGGACTTCTTCACTGCCGCGCTCGACTACAGCCCGTCGCTGCGTATCGCCAAAGCGCGCTGGCAGGTAGGCACCCAGCGGCGCAAAGCCGCGACCGGGCAGTTGCTGCCCCAGCTCAATGCCAATACCAGCAGGTCAGACAACACGCAGGAGTCCCTCGGCAATGTCGCCAACTACCCCGGTGAACGCTCGTCTCTGCAGTTGACCCAGATTCTGTTCAACTGGCAGGCCTTCAATGCGCGCAAACAGGCGGCAATTCTCGAGGACGTGGCGGAAGCGGAGTACTACGGGACGCTGGCAGGGCTGCTGACCGATGTGGCCGAGAAGTACTTCAACGTCCTGCAGGCGCATGACGCATTGCGCTCAGCGGCGGCTGAAGTGGAGGCGGTGGCCAGACAGGCGGCCATGGTCGAGCGGCTGTATGAATTGCAGCAGGTACAGATCACGGACCTCTACGACTCTCAGGCAAGGCTCGCTTTCGCGCAGTCCCAGCAATTGGATATGCAAAGCCAGCTGACCTTGGTGCGCGAAGAACTCCGCGCCCTTACGGGCGTAGGTGTGGGTGAGCTATTCCAGCTTGATCCTGCTCAGGAGCTTGCTGCACCGCAAGGCAGCATGGAGTCGTGGCTTGCCCTGGCGAGCCAGTCCAATCCGCAGGTCAGGGCACGGGAATTTGCAGTGGATGCCGCTGACAAAGCCATCGCGCAGCGACAAGGGGCTTACATGCCGCGCGTCACGCTGATTGCACAGAAGCAGATTTCCGATCTTGGCTATGACAATTTCCGCAACCCTCGCACCGAAACCGACTACATCGGCGTCGACGTGCAGATTCCGCTGTTTGCTGGAGGCAGCAACCGTGCACAAGTCGCCGAGGCCCGCAGCCTTCACAGTATCGCTGAAAACGAACTGCGCCAGACAACGCTGGAGATCGTCGAAAGCACGCGCATGGCTTATCTGCAGGTGAAGTCGGCGGAGCTGCGGGTGCAGGCCGCCCAACGCCTGGCGGAATCCACCGCGCTGTCCTACACGGCGCGCCAGCGTGGCTTCGAACTGGGCACCGTCACCAGCGTGGATGTGCTCAACGCCCTGCGCGATCGCTTCAGCGCCGAGCGCGATCTGCAGCGCGCCCGCTACGATCTGATCCGTTATTCGCTGATGCTGCGGCGCGACGCCGGCACGCTGAGTGCCGAGGACCTGCTGGACGTCGGCACCTGGCTGGTGGAACCGCAGGACTGACCACAAAGGAACTGACTCCACAGAATGCTCTTTTCTCTGCTTTCGGCGTGGGTGCGTGCCCCGTTCACCCACTACCGTCTGTTTCACAACTTCGTGCGCCAGGATTTCACCGGCCAGTTCGCCGGCTCGCTGGGCGGCAAGCTGTGGCTGTTCGTCACGCCAGTGGTCAACATCCTGATCTACTCCTTCGTGTTCAGCGTGGTGTTCCGCACCCCCATGCCGGCCGAGTATGAGGGCACGCCCTTCGTGGTGTTCATGATGATGGGCTATCTGCCCTGGTTCGCCTTCGCCGACGCCGTAGGCCGGGCCAGCACCCTGCTGCTGGAGCGCGCGCCGCTGATCACCAAGGTGATGTTCCCCGTGCAGATCATCCCGGCCGTCGGCACGCTGGTGCCCTACATGGTGCACGGCATCGCCCTCGGCCTCTTCCTGCTCTATCTGGCCCTGCAGGGCTATCTGTCCGTGCTCTGGCTCTGGCTGCCCGTGGTCTTCCTGCTGCAGTTCCTGTTCACCATGGGCCTGGTGGCCATGCTGTCGGCGCTGTGCGTGTTCCTGCGCGACGTGCAGCAGATCGTGGCGCTGGTGCTGACCACCTGGTTTTTCCTGACGCCGATCGTCTACCCGGTGTCCCTGATGCCGGAAGCCTGGCAGCCGCTGCTGATCCTGAACCCCATGCACAGCTTCGTGCAGATGTACCGCGAGCTGATCCTGCTGGACAGCTTCTCGTTCAGCAGCCTGCTGGTCATCGTGCCGGTGTCCCTGATCACCTATCTGTTCGGAGGCTGGCTGTTTATGCGCATCCGTCACGCCTTCGGCGACGTGTTGTAAGGAGGCCGCGCCATGTACAGCATCTCGGTCGAGAACCTGCACAAGGATTTCCGCATCTACAACCGCCCGCAGGACCGCCTGCTGGAGCTGCTGCTGCGCCAGCCGCGTCACAAGCTGTTCCATGTGCTGCAGGACATTTCCTTCTCGGTGATGGAAGGCCGCAGCCTGGGCATCATTGGCGACAATGGCGCCGGCAAGTCCACGCTGATGAAACTGCTCGTGGGCACACTGCAGCCCACCAGCGGCAGCATTCGCATCAAGGGCCAGGTCGCGGCGCTGCTGGAGCTGGGAGCGGGCTTTCATCCGGAGTTCACCGGGCGCCGCAACATCTACCTGAACGCCGCCCTGCTGGGCGTGCCCGATGCCAACATCGCCGAGATGGAGCGCGAGATCATCGAGTTCTCGGAGCTGGGCGATTTCATCGACCGGCCGGTGAAGACCTATTCCTCGGGCATGTATGTGCGCCTGGCGTTCTCCATCGCCACCATGGTGCGCCCCGATGTGCTGGTGATCGACGAGGCGCTCTCGGTGGGCGACATCGCGTTCCAGAAGAAGTGCGTGGAGCGCATGAACGAGTTCCGCAAGCAGAACAAGACCATGATCTTCTGCAGCCACTCCATGTACCACGTGCAGGAGCTGTGCGACACGGCCATCTGGCTGGAGAAGGGCCGCATCCGCGAGATCGGCGAGAGCCATCATGTGGTGGGCAATTACGAGGCCTTCTGCAACAGCCGCTCGGTGGAGCACCACGAGCCGCTGGACATCAACGCGGTGGAGGATCGCAAGATCAAGGACTGCCGCGTGATCCACACCATGGTGCGCAGCCTGGACGGCGAGGAGATCCAGGAGATCGAGCCGCTCACCGATGTGATCATGGAAACGAAGATCGAGATTCTGGCCGACAATCTGGTGTGCAATTTCGGCTTCGCGATCATGCGCAATCTGAGCGAGATCATGTCGGCCTATCTGACGACGGACCTGGACGATGTGCCCAAGGGCCCGTTCATGAAGGGCGAGATCCTGACCGTGCGTTCACGCTTGAATGCGGTATCGATGCGGGTGGGCGAGTTCCATGTACTGGGCGGCGTAGCGGATGCGAGCGGCCTGCTGTGGTACGAGACCAAGCTGAGCAACCTCATCAGGATCAAGTCCAACAAGGGCGTCGGCTCGGTGGTGATGCGCGTGCACTGGAGTGTTGCGCGCGACTGAAGTGCCCAGTCCTGACACTGACTCGTCTCTTGATGCAGCTTCACAGCCACAGCGTAGCGACTCATTCAACCGAGTTGTCGAACACCAACCCCAGCAGCAGTTTTTCAAGGTCAGCGTAGGAAAGCGCGCCGAGCGCTTCTTTCTTCAAGGACTTCAGCAGAGTTTGCTGCAATGCTGTGGACAGCGGCCCGAATTCCAAGCCCACTGCGCCAAGGCGGCATTCTTCCACAAACGCGGCCGAACGATCGCGCTGACCCCAAGGCCAGCACACAATGCAGGCCAGATTCAGCACTGGCAAATCCCGCATCAACGCGAAAAATAATGCCCAAGTGGAAGAGTCAATCGCCACAGCATCCCGCACCAGGAGCAGTCGTGGTTCGCTCAGTTGGATCTCCTTGCGAATGGCCCTGCTCAAGGGGACATCGGCCACCAGTGGATTGAGCATGGCCAACAGGTCGGAATCAGCTTTGAGCTCCAGCACGGGGCGTCCGGCCGCACTGGCAAAGTCGACAAGGGAGCGAAGCAGATAGTCTCGCAAAGCGTCACTGGCAAACACGATGCTGGCGAAGCCAGGGCCGCTCAGCAACGTGTTCATCAGGCGACGATATTCGTCCGCATAGGGTTGTGCCTGAAGTAGCGCAAAGCCCGTCTGGGTGCCAGTTGTCTTCTGCAAGGAAACCAGCGCCGCACGCAACATCTGTTGACTGAAGCCAAGGGCTTCCGCCAGTCCGCGCATGGAGGCACCGGCATTCAGCTGCTCTTGCGCCCAGGCCAGCTGGGCAGGTGTCGGCCTGGGCTTTTTCACGCTACTGCTTGGCATCAGCCTTGATGTCTCCGTTTTCATCGAAGCGCATGGTGTCCGGCACAACCGGGACAGGCCGCTTCAAGCGCTGTCCCATTTTCATGGCCGTTCCCACATTGAAGATGTAGGCGATCACTTCCGCGACGGTATGGTACAAAGCCTCCGGGATCATGTCATCCAGACGAGTGGAGAAATACAGCGCACGTGCGAGTTCCGGCGCCTCGAATAATGGCACCTGATGTTCGAGAGCCCTTTCACGAATGCGTTGCGCCAGCAAGTCGGCTCCCTTTGCCACGACACGCGGGGCGTCGCTGGTACCGGGCGTGTAGGAGAGCGCCACGGCAAAATGCGTCGGGTTGGTAATCACTACATCGGCCGTCTCCAGCGCACTCATCATTCGATTGAATGCAATGTCGTGCTGGCGTTTGCGCTGTTGTGCCTTGACCTCTGGCCGCCCGTCACTTTCCTTCATTTCGTCTTTGATTTCCTGCAGGCTCATGCGCATTTTTTTCATGTGCTGAAAGTGCTGCCAAGGCATGTCCACCAGCGCGATCAGGAACAGGGACAGCGTGATGAACAGCAAGGCACTGGCCAGAATGCGGCCAGCCTCGCCCAGGGCCAGCGGTGCTGGCAAGACACCAAGCATTCCCAGTGCGTCCATATAGAAGTAAATGACAAACGCAACGATGGCGCCCAGGAACAACGTCTTGAAAATATTCTTGAACAGTTCAAACAACGCATTCCCGCCAAACATGCGCTTGAGTCCCGAGAGCGGGTTGAGCTTGGAGAATTTTGGCGCCGCCGCTTTCAAGCTGAAGCTGATGCCGCCGAAAGCCCCGTTGGCAAGAATGACTCCAAGCACGGACAGCAGACAGACCAGCCCCACCAGTGGCAACATGATTTCCGCCGAGCCCACAATTTTTTCCAGCATCAGCCCCGGCTCGCGGGTGACGCGCGCATCCAGCGTGAAATTGTAGGTGAACAGGGTGGTGACACGCTCAATCAGCGTGCTCGAAATCAGCACGATCAGGGCCCCCAGACCAAACAGGCTGACGGCGATGGCAAAGTCCTGCGACCGCAGGATCTGTCCTTCCTCGCGCGACTTGTCGATGCGTTTTTGGGTGGGTTCTTCTGTTTTGCTCTGGCTGTCGTCGCTCTCTGCCATCGCTCATGCCCCCGGCAGCGATTGGAGAACATCGAGGCCACTCTGCCAAAAACGCTCAATAGTGTAGACCATGGCGGTGATGTTCAGATTCAGCGCCAGGAGCCCCACGAGCAGGATTGCCGGGAAACCTACGGCAATGATATTCAGCGAGGGAGCAGAGCGGGTGATCACGCCCAGTCCGATATTCACCACCAGCAGCGCCACCATCATCGACAACGCCAGATTGATTGCGCCTGTGAAGATGAAGGGAATCCAGCGCAAAAAGATGTCAAACCATTCGTCCAGCGGCGGGGTGGTGCCGATTGGAATACTCTGAAAACTTTCGAACAGCAGTTGAATGACGAACAGATGTCCGCCCATTGTCAGGAATATCAGCGTCGAAAGAATCATCAGAAACTGTGCCACCAAGGGCACGTTGCCCAGATTGGGATCCACCATGCTGGCAAAGCCCAACCCGATGGCATTCGAGATAGCCTCCCCGCCCACCACAACGGCAGCCGTGACAATCTGCAGGGCAAAGCCCATGGCAATGCCGATAAGTGCCTGCACCATGAGCTGGCCAAGGCCGGCGGCGGTGAACGGATCGATCTCGGGAACGGACACAGCCTCGAAGACGAACAGCGTCAACACCAGCGCGACGACAATTCGGATACGCAGATTGATCACGTCGAGAGAAAACAGAGGCGCGGCAAGAATAAAGGCGGAAATCCGGGTCAGAGGCCACATGAAGGCAGCGATCAGGGCCATGATTTCATCGAGGCTGCCGCCGTTCATCATTGCAGCATGACCGGGATCAACAGAAACAAGCGCTCAAAATAATCCGTCAGCACGCCAATCTGCCAGTTGCCTATCAGCACCAGGGCGATGACGATGAAGATCAGTTTGGGAACGAAGCTCAGTGTCATTTCCTGTATGGAGGTGGCGGCCTGAATGACTCCGATCAACACCCCCGCCAGAAGAATGCCCAGCAGTAGAGGACCCGCAAGAAGGGCGGCCACCATCAGTGCTTCGCGCCCGATGACAATCACATCACTGACAGTCATTCACGCCCCCAGAAAGCTAGCGGTCAAGGATTGCATGACGAGCAGCCAGCCGTCTGACAGGACGAACAGCATCAGCTTGAATGGCATGGAGATCATCATGGGTGAGAGCATCATCATACCCATCGACATGAGCACACTGGCAACGACAAGGTCGATGATGACGAAGGGGATATACAACAAAAAGCCTATCGTGAACGCTGTTTTCAATTCAGAAGTCATGAACGCGGGAATCAGCACTGGCAGAGGCACATCCGCGTAAGGCGTCGCCGGATCCACGTTGGCAATGTCCATGAAAACACTCATGTCCTCTTCGCGTGTCTGCGTCAGCATGAAGCCCCGCAGTGGTTGCACGGCGGCATCGAAGGCGGCCTCCGCCGCGATTTCCTCGTTCATGTAGGGCACCACTGCGTCATCGTAGACTTGCAGGAACACTGGCGACATGATGAATATGGTGAGGAACAGAGCAATGCCGACCAGCACTTGATTGGGGGGAGTCTGCGCGGTGCCGATGGCTTGTCGCAACAGCGAGAGCACGATGATCACTCGCACAAACGAGGTCATCATGATCAACAGGGAGGGCAGCAGGGTCAGCACGGACATCAGCAGGAGAATCTGCAGGGTGAGTCCGTATTCCGTGGCGCCGTCTACGCCCTGGGTGACACTGACGACAGGCAGCCCAGGCTGCGCCCAGGCAGACGAGGCCAGCAGGGCCAAGCCAGTCCCGAGCCAGAGTCGACAGCCGCCACACGCCACCCTGCTACTCATCCCAGCTGTGTACAACCGTGGCATTGTCATTGGAAATTACCAGCAGGAACGTCTTTTCCCGCGCCTTGACCAGGACCAGTCGTTGCCGCAGGCCCAGAGGGATTTGTGATTCGATGGAAAGATTGCCCGTTTGCGAGCTCAGAAATCTGCCCTTGTACCTGTTCAGAACATAGAAGAACCCGAGCATGGACAACACCACGACTATCAGTCCAAGGGCGGATTGCATACTGATCAGACTCATCGCATTCTCTTCTGCACGCCTGCGTGGCGTCAAACGTTCTTGATGCGTTCGGCCGCGGGGATAACTTGTGTCAGGCGCACGCCGTAGCGTTCATTCACCAGCACCACCTCGCCCTGTGCGACCAGGGTATTGTTGACATACAGGTCCAGCGGCTCACCGGCAAGTCGATCCAACTCAACTACCGAGCCCTGACTCAAACGCATGAGATCCTTGATCTTCAGCGAGGTACGCCCGACTTCCACCGAGATGACAATGGGAATGTTACCCAGCACGTCCGGATTGATGCTCGGTTTGTTGATGCCGGCGCTGTCACTGCCCAGCAGACTCTCCAGCTTGCCGCCAAGCAGGAGGTCGTCGTTTCGTTTTTCGTCTGCCATGATGCGTCTCTAATTGATGGGGGGAATCTGCACAAAATCGTGGATCTTGATGGCCACATTATTGCCGATGTTGCCAACCTCTGCTGTGAAGATCTTGGCGCCTTCGATCTCGCCGGTGGCAAATTCAGGTTTCTTGAAGAACAGAATGTCGCCTGCTTCCAGGGTCTGCAATTCGCCAAGGGACGAGTAAATATGCCCGAGGTTCACCAGAAGTCTGAGCTTCGCATGGCCACTGGCGTCGGCCAGCTCTTCGCGCCATTGCGTGTCCTTGGCATCGTTTTCTTCCGATGACTGAATGCGGCTTCGCAGCAGATCCCTGATCGGCTTGAGCGAGATGAACGGGGTCACGATGCTGATAGTGCCCTCGCTCGCATTCGAATCCATCGACAGCACGAAACGGCTCACGATCACCAGATCGTTCTCATCCGCGATCTGAGCGAACTGCGGGTTGATCTCCGCTGCTGTCTCTGTGAAGTCAAGCTGCAGGATCGGCGACCACGCTTCCTTGAGGGATGCGAAGATGATGTTGAGCATGATGCGGATAATCGAGTTTTCGGTAGGCGTGAACATCCGGCCCGGGTGTACCGGGTTGCTGCCTTTGCCTAGCCCGCCGAAAAAATTGTCCAGTGAGGAGAAGATGATAGAGGGGTCGATCACCACCAGAGAGTAGCCCCGCAGAGGCTCGAACTTGACAGTATTGACCGACAACGGTGCCTGCAGCTTGGACAGAAACGCCCCATATTTTTCGATCTTGACACGATCAACCTGAATCTTGGGAGTTGTGCGCAGCACATCCATCAGGCCGACGCGCAACTGACGGGTAAAACGCTCGTTGATCATGTCGATGGCGGATTCGTTGAAACCCAACGATGTGTCTTCGCTCGCCAGGTCGTGCTTGACCACCTGATAGGCCTCGCGGCCTGCGGCGATTCCGTTTGCCATGGACTCCTGCTGCAAAGCCTGCAGTTCTTCCGGAGTCAGTTTTCCGCTGGGATTGCTCATTGCCTTGGGACGCCTTCGATAGAGTGGGGGCTTACTGAACCAGGAATTCCGTGAAATAGACCGACTCGACGCCGGCGAACTCGCCGAAATCCTCGAGAACAGCGTTGATGGTGATGCGCAACTGCTCACCAAGCTGTTCGCGAAAGTCCGGCAGCAGCAGGTTGTCTTCAGGCGTCCGACTCATGTCGGCCAGGATGGCCGAACGGATTGCCAGTTCGTGACGCACGATGCTGTCGATGACCATCTGATCGTAGTGGGTCATCACGGCGACGGTCACTTGCATGACCTTGCGCGAGCCATTGATGTTGGCTGTCAGCGGCCGTGGCATTTCGTAGTAAAGCGTACCCAGCCGCTCCGGATTGGGCGTCACCAGCAATTGTGGCTGGGTCGGCACCGCCGGGTCTCCCTCGGCCGGGGCGGCCGCCTCAACAGCCGCAGCGGGGGTCTCGATCTCGGCAAGAGCCTCCTCGAGTTCTTGATCATTCATGGCGCCGGTGAGCATCAGGGTTGCAAACACTGCCCCCACCGCCACCACCACCACCACCAGCACCCCCACGATGACGGGAATCAAGGGAAAGCTTTTCTTGCCTTCCGTGCTACTCGCTACTTTTTCGTCAGCCATGGCAAATCTCCGCAGTGTGTTCAGACATAGGTATCAAGTTGCGCAGGCGTCGCGCCGGCAGACCCGGCATCGGCAGGCCGGGCACCGGCAGCGCCGCTGTCATTCGCGTGCTCTGACCGGGTGGACATGCCGTCAGACTGGCGGCCACCTGCGTGCTGCGCACCGCTGCCCCCGGTATCCCGGAAAATATTGATTTCCGTGGCGCTGTGTCCTGAGAAGGCCTCACGCAGCGCATGACTGTTTTCCCGCAACACGCGCACGACCTCCTCCGTCTGCGCGACGATATTGATCGTGACTGTGTTGTTGTTTTCGATGACTTCTGCCTCGATGGTCCCCATGTTTTCGGGAGCCAGCATTATACGTAGCGCCGCACGGCCAGTGCCATCGGTTTCCAGGGATGCCTTGCGGATCTCGCCGCCGAACTGGCTGTTCAGGTCCTCAAACCGCATCCAGCTCTCGCGACTGGGTGCTTCGCGTACCGGCGTCCGGCCGTGTGCCTCGGCGGCGCCTGCTGACTCGGAGATTGCCGCAGGTGGAAGCGTGAAACCAGACCCTTGGGAGACATTGCTGTCAGTGACAAGACTTGTCTCGATGGAGGGCCGCAGGGCGCTCATCGGCGCCGTCGAAGGGGGGGTCTCGCGTGCCGCACGCTCGTCCCGCACCGCGCCTTCTCGGGCGGGCCCGCCGCTGGCAGTGTCAGAGACCGGATCCAGGCGCTGGTCGAGTGGGTTCGGCGACATGCGAGTGCCAGTTCGAGCCACAGGGCGAGGAGCGTCTGCTTGCGTCGTTGCGTCGCTACGTCCAAGGCGTGTGCCTACGACAGGAGGCTGCAGGGGCAAAGGGGCTCCTTGCGGGCGGGGCACGCCAGCCGGCGTCATAATCTGCACCCCTGAGCCCGGCGTGGCTTCTTCTGGCACTGGCTCGGGGCTGCTCACGTTGCTGGCCGCCTGCAGGTCAGCCGTCGCAATGCCCGTGGGGAGCCTGTTGGCCGCTCCTCCAGCAGGTGCGGGCTGTGCCAAGCTCATGGGTATTGCTTTTGCAGCAGGGGCCTGCTGTGTCGACTGCTCTGCCGATGGTGCCAAAGCAGGGGCCGAGGTCTGTGCTGCCACTGGCTCTGCTGCCTGCGCAGGGCCTGCGGCCGCAGCCGTGGCGATGAAGCCTGGTTCACGCGTTGCCACGGGCATCCCTGGAGCTGGCACCGGGGGCGTCTGCACGGCAACCGGCAAGCTAAGCGAAAGCGGCGACGCTGACGAGGTCGTGAGCGCAGCGATGTCAACACGCCGTGTCGTGGTCAGGGTCTGCTGGCCGCCCGTTGTCGCGGAAATTGCCTCAGGGGCCACTTCACGCGGCATTGGTCGCAGAAATGCCGGGCGGACGATGGCCGAATGGAAGGAGGGCTCAGCGGCAGGCAAGTCTGTGCGCTCAATTTCAGTGATCAACGGCCGCGCGTAAGCAGGATGCACGCCAACTGCCCCGGGCGCGCTGGGCCCCTGGTCAGGAGCGGCGCTGAGCGTGTGTGGGGTACGCATGGCGACTGTTGTCTCGACCGGTCGCAACAGCGAGGCGACGTCTGTGCGCTGTCGCAGGGCCATGTCGACACTGGGTTCGGGGGTCCGGGTTGTCGCCACCATGACCGACGGTGCCGTCACGTGACTGGCAGAGACGACCTGCCGCGGCACCATTTCAGTGGTCAACGGCCGCGCGTAGGCAGCATGGACGGCAACTGTCCCGGGCGCGCTGGGCCCCTGGTCAGGAGCGACGCTGAGCGTCTGTGCGGTACGCATGGCGACTGATGTCTCGACCGGTCGCAACAGCGGGGCGTCCTCTGCTCGCTGTCGCAAGGCCATGTCGGCGCCGGGTTCGGGGGTGCGGGTTGTCACCGCCGTGCCCACCGGGGCCGTCACGTGACTGGCAGAGACGACCTGCCGCGGCACCTGGAACGCGGGCGGCAGATCGAAGGCGGGCGGCACATTGGACGCATGCTGAGTCGCCACGGGTTGCACCACCGCTTCGGCGAGATTGGCACTCGGACGCTGCATCACAGGTGAGGGTGTCTCCAGAACGGCATCCTTGACGACGATCACTGATTCTCCACGCTCTGTCACGGAGGCGGCAGCCGGCTCCAGCAGTGCCTCGCTCGGGGCTGGCTGCGCCAGATCGCGCCGCGGCGCCGTGTTGACACGAGTCGTCAGAATGGTGCGCCCGTTGAGCAGCCGCACGGTCTCGAAGAAGGCCGCCTCCTGCCCGCTGCTGCTCGCCGCGACCGCTGCATCGGTCGTCAGCTCCGACTCCGCAGGCAGCAATGTCGAATCCGGCGCCAACATGCCGCTTTCGCTGTAAGTGGCAAGCGTAGCGGCAAGCTGTGGATCGTCTATTTCCTGCAGCGCCGCTTCAAACAGCGCGGGAAATCTCAGCAGCCCCGTTGGCACACCAACAGGCACACCAGCAAGCACGCCAGCAGGTGCAGGCCCCGTGGCGTCTGGGGCGCTGATCCGACTGATGATGGAGGCAATATTGAATTCAGGCTGAATTTTCATAGTGAGTCGCGTGATGTCCAAGGTCAGGTCGAACCTCGAGTTCAGGTTCGTTCACCAAGGTATTAGCAAAATGCAGGCCAGCTCTGCTCAGTCCCCCGCGCGGCGCGTGAAATTGAAATGGCCGAGGCACAGTTCGTCGAGCTGACGCTCCTCGTGGCGCTGCGCCTCGGTAGCAGCGCGCGACTGCGCCCGCACGCGCAGCTTGCTGTACTTCTGAATTTCGGCGGCATGCTCGCGCAGGCTGTGACGAGTGGCGTCCAGCGTACGCTGCAGAGTGCCGGCATCCTGAAACAACTTTTCCCGCATTCGATGCAATTGCAGCTGGTAGGCACGGGCCTGCAGCGGCGAACGCTCGCGCTCGGCTTCATACTCCTGGAGCAACGACTCCACGTACTGAATCCTTTCGCTCAAGTGGGCTTGTTGCCGCGTCATCATTTCGAGTCGCTGCAGCACTGCCGACGAGCGTGCGGTTTCGCGTCTGATCAGTACGTCCCAGACCTGGTCACTCATGCGCTTTCTCCCAACAGCTCCTGCAGCAGGCGCCACGAGTCACGCAAGGTGAAGCCCTCCTCGTCATTCTGTTGCAGGAATTTGACAATTTTAGGGTGCAGTTTGATCGCCTGATCCAGTTCGGCATTGGTGTTGGCGTCGTAGGCGCCGACCTGGATGAAGTCTTCTTTCTCGCGGTACAAGGACCACAGTCGACGCAGTCGCTGCGCCTGCAGCACACGGCGCGGTTCAAGCAGGCTGTTGGCCACGCGCGAGATGGAGCCGCTGAGGTCGATCGCCGGGTAATGGGCGGCATCGGCCAGCTGGCGGCTCAGCATGATCTGGCCATCGAGCGATGCGCGGCAGATGTCGACAATCGGGTCATTGCGGTCATCGCCCTCGGCCAGCACCGTGTAGAAACTGGTGATTGAACCGTGACCACCGCGGCCCACCCCCGGACGTTCGATCAGCTGGGGAAACAGGCTGAATACAGATGGCGGGTAGCCTTTGGAGGTCGGCGGCTCGCCCATGGCCAGTCCGATTTCGCGCTGGGCGTGGGCCACCCTCGTCAAACTGTCCAGCAGCAGCAGCACATGGCGGCCCTGATCACGAAAGTCCTCGCTGACCAGGTGCGCGAGCTTGGCCGCCTTGAGTCGGGCAACCGGCGAGGAATTGGCCGGCGCAGCAATGACGACGGCACGCGCCATGCCTTCGGCGCCGAGAATGTTCTGAATGAAATCCTGCACTTCGCGGCCGCGCTCCCCAATCATGCCAATGACCACCACATCGGCGGCCGTGTGCCGGGTCAACATCCCCAACAGCATGCTCTTGCCCACGCCGGAGCCAGCCATCAGGCCAATGCGCTGACCACGACCGATCGTCAAGGCGGTGTTGATGGCCTTGATGCCGGTATCCAGCACACTGTTGATCGGCGGGCGTTCCATCGGGTTGATCGGGATACCGTCCAGGTGCGCCTGGCGCTCATAGGGCACGGGCTCAGCGCGATCCAGCGGGTTGCCGAAGCCGTCGATCACCCGTCCGACCAGCGCGTTGCTTAGCCGGCCCAGAGATTGTCTGGCCGTGACATGGACACGGTCTCCCGGACCAAGGCCAGCGGTACCGCCATAGGGCATGAGGATGAGTTTCTGGTCAGAGAACCCTATGACGTCGGCCTCGATGCAACTCTGCGAGGCCAGCGCGGCGATGGCACATTGCGCGCCAATGGGCGCGATCAGCCCCTCGGCTTCGATGGTGGTGCCGGACACCCGACTGACCTGGCCGCAGACATCCAGCGGCAAAGGCCGCACGGCTCTTTGCGCGGCAATCAGGCTGGCGGTCAGTTGCGGCCGCAGCTCCCCCAGTTGGTCCATGCGCACGGCCGTCATGAGTCTTGTACCTCGTCGTCGCGAGTACCGAGCAAGGCCTGCGCCGAAGAATGTGTGCGCGTCAGTTCGTCGCACAGCGTGGCGCACACTCGGCGCAACTGCGCTTCCACCTGCTGGGTGATCCGCGTGGCGCCCATGCTGATGTCGATGTCGCCGCGCTCCAGGGCGTCGTCGCGCTCCAGTCGGATGCCCTCCAGCGAGGCGAAGCGTGGCTGCAGCAAACTGAAGTCAGCCGGGCTGAGGCGCACCTGTACCAGGCCATCGCCGTGACTGCGCACTTCCGTGATACAGGTATGCACCAGTCGCTGCAGCCAGTCCGCATCGGTATGCAACTCGGCGCGCACGATCTGCAGGGCCATGAAACGGGCGAGCTCGATCAGCGCGTGTTGAAAGTCCAGGAAATCGACACGGGCGGCGGCCAGCGTGTCGAGCATCGTGCCTAGCCGCTCTTCCAGCGCGCGCTGGCGCTCTTGGGCAGCCCCCGCCGACCACTGTTTGCCCAGTTCGAAGGCCTGCTGACGAATCTCCTCCAGCGCTTGCTCGCTCAGTTCCCGCCCCGGTTCAGCCGCAGCGGGGGCAGGATCATCCTCGCCTTGCGCGGCTGCTGGAACTGGTGTCGTCTCAGTGGCGGTCGCATCGGCAATGGCTGCGGCGGGCACGACGTCGGCATCGGGCTGGACTGATTCGTGAACACGGGGCGCGACCCACGGGACGAAGCGCGAGGGCGTCGCTCCTGGTTCGAGCGTCACACTGCCCTGATAGCGCGACGCGTGGCCGCGCTGCAGCAAGGCGTCCGTGACCCACTCGTCGGCGTTGAACAGGGTGTCAGACAAAATCATCTCCTCGACCAGCAAGCAGGATTTCGCCCTTGTCCGAAAGTTTGCGCGCGATGCGCATGATCTTCTTCTGTGCGGCTTCGACGTCGGTGATACGCAGCGGTCCTTTCGCCTCCATTTCGTCGAGGAACATGGCCCGCGCGCGCTGCGACATATTGGCCATGAACTTGTCCTTGACCAGCTCATCGGCGCCCTTGAAGGCAATCATCAGCATTTCCTGGTCGATGTTGCGCATCAGGGTCTGGATGCTGCGGTTGTCCAGGCCACTGAGATTGTCGAAGGTGAACATGTTGTCCTGAATCTTCAGCGCCAGTTCTTCGTCGATGTTGGACACCCCTTCCATGATCTTGCCTTCCAGCTCGACCTTGGTGAAGTTCATGATCTTGGCCGCAGTCTTCACGCCACCAAGATTGGACGACTTGGCGCTGGAGCTGCTGGAGAACTGCTGCTTCATGATCTGTTCAAGCTCCTCCATGGCACTGGGCTGCACGGTGTCGAGCATGGCGACGCGCTGAATCACTTCGGGGCGCTGCTCGGGCCGCAGGAAATTGAGCACGTCCGCGGCAACGTCGTACTCCAGCACCGACATGATGATGGCGATGACCTGGGCGTGCTCGCCTTGAATCATCTCGGCAATCGAACGCGCGTCCATCCAGCGCAGAATCTCCAGTCCTTTGCTCGAGGAGCCGGGCATGATGCGGCCGAGAATCGTCGCGGCCTTGTCGGCGCCCAGGGCGCGCTTGAACACGTTCTCTACATAATCCGCAGTGCCCAGGCCAAGATTGGTCTGCTTCTTGATGGTCGCCACGAAATCATCGAGCACGATGTTGACGCACTCCTGGGACAGATCCGCCACCGACACCATGCGTGCGCCAAGTGCCTGAACCTCGCGCGGCGAGAGATAGCGAATGATGTCTGCCGCCTGTTGCTCTCCCAGCAGCAGCATGATCACGGCCGCTCGATCCGTCGTGGTCATCGTCTCCAGCTCGTCGCGCACGCTGTCGGGCAGGGGAGCTGCGCTCTCGTCCACCTGTGCGTCTTTCTTCTCGGCTTCAGCCATGATTGTCTCCGTCCGGTTACGCCGGCTTGATCAGTTTCTTCAGCACGTTGGCGACGCGTGCAGAGTCTTCGGCCACCAGCAGTCTGATAAGCGCCACCTTGTCGTCGTAAGTGTTGGCCGTGTCGAGCATGTCAGCCGAGATGGATGACTTCTTGGGCCGCAGCTTGGCCTTGATCTCATCGATGCCGGCTGCATCGCCGGAGGACAGCATCGCCAGTTCCTGCGGGCTGAGGTCATTCGAGTTCAAGGTGTCCTCCTGCGACAGGGCATCGGCCAGCGTGGGCTGCGGCATATAGATCTTCATGACCGGACGGACCACGATCACCATGAACAAGGCCAGCAACAACACGATCATCGAGTACTTGATCAAGGCGATCAGTGTGGGCTGCTCATGCCAGGGCAGGCTGATGCTGATGGCCTCGTCGTTGCGAAAGCGCGAGGTGACGATGGTCAAGGCGTCGCCGCGTGCAGCATCGAAGCCGATCGCTGCGCGGACCAGGCTATCCAGCTTGGCCACTTCCTCGGCCAGCAGGGCGTCGACGTCGACCGCCGCCGCTTCCGCATCCCCATCAGGCAGGTCGAGGGCCTGTGTCAAGGCCACTTCGTCGACGGCGATGGCGACCGACAGCCGGTTGAGCGTCCCCACCTGGTTGCGGGTGTAGCGGACGCTGCGGTCAAGCTCGTAATTGCGGATTGTCTCGCTGCTGCGCACCGCATTGGGGGCTGCACCGGCACCGTCAATCGTGGCGTCGGCGGCCGCGTCCAGCGGGGCCACCACGGTATCGTTCGGAACGATGTTGCTGACACCGCCAGGAATCCCCTGCGCCGTATCGGCGGTGCTCATGTCCATGCGAATGGACTCCGAGCGCGAGCGCGGACCGGCGCCGTTCTGGTCATACTCCTCGAACGTCGACTCCACCTCCGTGAAGTCGATCGCGACATCCACCTTGGTGGTGACAGCACCCTCTCCCACCAGGGGCATCAGCAAGGCATCGATACGCTCCTTGTACATGGTCTCGACGGACTGCTGGTACGTCAGCTCTTGCGAGGCCTGTTGCAGCGTGGAGGCGCCTGATGGACTGGTCAGCAGATTGCCACGGTCGTCCACGACGGACACATCGGTGGTGGCCAGGTAGGGCACACTCGACGCCACCAGATTGATGATGGCTTCCACCTGCGGCTGGCTGACCGAGCGCCCGGAATAAGGCGTCACCACCACCGAGGCCTTGGTGGGCGTCTTGTTGCGTATGAAATTGCTTTGCCGCGGCGCCGCGATGTGCACCCGCGCTGACTGTACCGTGGAGATTCTGGCAATGCTTCTGGACAGCTCGTTCTCGATGGCTGCGGTGTAAAGCGCCTCTTCCATGAACTGACTGGTGGTCATGGTGGACTGTTCGGTAAGGTAATCCATGGCGCCGCTGCTGACATCGCGTGGCAAGCCGGCAGCCGCGAGTGCCATGCGGGCATCGTGGTAGTTCTCGATGGGCACGGTGAGCGCCCCGGTGGAGGCGTCCAGGCGCACCGGGATGGCACTGCTTGCCAGCACCTCCATCGCCTCAGCCCGATCGACTTCGCTCATGCCCGGATGCAGCACGCGGTAGTCGCCGCCATTGATGACAAAGAACACGATCACCAGGATCGACAGCAGGACGGTCAGCAGGATAGCCGGCAGCGATTTGCGCACCAGCGGCTGGTTCAGCACTTCGACCACCGTTGGATAGGCCCGCGCGTCCTCAGCCGGGCGCGCACCACCGCCCGCATCACGCTCGGCGGGCAGGTTGCGGCGGCTGGCGTCCACGCGCGCGTCGCTCGCGGACATCAGGGGAGAGGAGATTTCTTCTGCAATTGCCATGGTTCAGTCAACCTTTGTCAAACGGGCATGTTCATGATGTCTTCGTAGGCTTTGAGCACCTTGTTGCGCACCTGGAGGGTGGCTTCAAAGGCCAGCGAGGATTTCTGCATGGCCAGCACCACATCCGTCAGCGGCACGTTTTCGCCGGATTCGAACCGGGTCATCATCGTCTGCGAGGCCTGCTGGGTGGCATTGACCTCCTGCAGGGTGCGCGCCACGGCGTCAGAAATCGTGCTGGCAAAATTGCGGCCCTCTACCGGACTGGGCGTGGCCGGCACTGTCGCGCCGCCCTGCAGCCGAGTCTGTTGTATCGCGCTCTGGTAACGCTGGATCTGCGACAACAGGTACTGTGCGTCGGGGGTGGGAGTGATCGCCATGACTGCAATCCTCAGCGCGCGTAGGCATCCGGGACACGATGGCCCTCGGAGCGGAAGGTCTGCAGTTTATGGCGCAGCGTGCGCTGGCTGATGCCCAGCCGCTTGGCCGCATCGGCGCGCGAGACTGACGTGTTCAGGGCCGCCAGAATTTTGCGACGTTCGGCATGCTGGATCGTCGCTTGCAGATCGCCCTCGCCCGGGTGTGCAGCAAGCTCCGGATCTGCCACCGCAGACTGGCTTGCCGGCGCAGTGTCCGCCAGCGCGGCTGGCGACGCCGTCTCGTCAAACAGAATGTCGGCCGCCACGATGGTCGGCGTCTGCGTCAGAATCGTGGCCCTGGCCATCACGTTTTCCAGTTCGCGGATATTGCCGGGCCAGGCATGGGCCAGCAGCTTTTCGAGGGCACAGGGGGAAATGTCTGTTGGGCCTCCCGGCATGCTGTATTTCTGCAGCATCAGATAGGCCAATGGCTGGATATCGAGTTTGCGGGCTGCCAGCGCCGGCATGTTGAACTTGAAGGCGCTGAGGCGGTAGTAGAGGTCTTCGCGGAACTTCTGTCGCCGGGTGTGCTCCAGCAGATCAACGTTGGTCGCAGCCAGAACGCGCACGTTCACCGGAATTTCGCGGGTACCGCCCAGCCGCGTGATTCTTCGCTCCTGCAGGGCACGCAGGATCTTGGGTTGCAGCTCCAGCGGCATCTCGCCGATTTCGTCGAGGAAGATCGTGCCATTCTGCGCCTGCTCGAAATAGCCTGCAGCGCTGCTGTTGGCGCCGGTGAAAGAGCCTTTCTCGTGGCCGAAGAACAGACTCTCGGCCAGCGTTGCCGGGATTGCAGCGCAGTTCACAGCAATGAAAGGGCCATCTGCCTGCGGCGAGGCCTCATGCACCACGCGGGCGAGGATTTCCTTGCCAGAACCGGTCGGCCCGGCGATCAACACGGGAATGCTCGATGCAGCCACCCGGCACGCCAGCGCAAAGATCTGCGCGCTCTGGGGGTCAACAAATACAAAAGGCTGCGTTCGGGTGGTGGCCTGCGTCATCATCGTTACACTCATCGGGTGGTTCATGGAGGTGCAGACGACGAAAAGCAATAAGCGGGCCAGTTTTACAAGTCGTTGTTTTAGATGACAAAGAAAATAGTGTTGTACATTTTTTGACAGGCTTTTGAGGCCACGTCAGAAATTTGGCGAGCCGCCCGTGCGCCTACAGGAAGGAGGTATTGAGGTTGTAGCGAGAGATCTTCTGGATCAGGGTGGTGCGTTGCAGATGCAGCAGCTGGGCCGCCTTGCTCACGCTGCCTTCAGCCTGGGTCAATGCCGCCTTGATCAGCTGAATCTCGATATCGGCCATCAGTTTGCGGGCGGGCACGCCCTCACTGGGCAGGGAACTGACGGAATGGGAAAGCCGCAGGATCTGTTCGATCGAACGCGGGCTGATGGCGTCGGCCAGCGTCTCGGCACCGGTCTGAACCGCCAGGCTCAGCCCTTCGCGGGGCTGTTCGCTCCACGAGCTCTGCACCTCCTCGCACACGTCGTTCGTGTCGGCACCGTCCGGGCAGTCGCGTTGCACCACCTCCCAGAGGCCGGGCGGCAGCAGCTCCGCGGGCACGCGACTCAAATCGATGATCTGGGCGCTGTAAATCACGCTGAAGCGCATCATCAGGTTGGAAATTTCCCGGACATTGCCGGGCCAGGAATACGCCTCCAGCCACTGTGCCGAGCGGCGGGTGAAGTGGATCGGCGACTGCGCGCGCGCGTGCTTGCCAGCGAACCATTGACACAGAGCGAGGATGTCGCCCGTGCGCTCGCGCACCGGGGGAATGCGCAGGGGCAGCACGTTCAGACGGAAGTAGAGGTCCTCGCGAAAGGCGCCGTCGCGCACCAGGGCATGCAAGTCGCGGTGAGTGGCGGCAACGACCCGGACATTGATCTCGCGCGGCACGCCGCTGCCCAGAGGCTCGACCACACGCTCTTCCAGCACCCGCAGCAGTTTTGCCTGCAACTCCAGCGGCATGTCGCCGATCTCGTCCAGGAAGAGAGTGCCGCCGTTGGCCATTTCGATACGGCCGTTGCGATCACTCATTGCCCCGGTGAAGGCGCCCTTGGTGTAACCGAAGAGTTCACTTTCCAGCAGCGCCGCGGGGATGGCGGCACAATTGATGGGGACGAACGGGGCAGCACGGCGGGGCGACTGTTCGTGCAGGGCGCGGGACATCACTTCCTTGCCAGACCCGGTTTCGCCCGTGAGCAAGACTGAGGCGTCGCTTCCAGCACATGTTGCGAGCAGTTTTTGCAGCGAACGCATCGCCTCGCTGTTGCCAAAAAACACAGTCGCCTTGGTCATTTTTGCTCAATAATTGGCCTATCGGGTCGGGTGGCGCGACCGTAGCATACTTGCCGGGAGAACAGAAGCGGGACGCCCCGGGGGCGTTGGGAGGAGGGTAGAGGACGGCGTAGAACCACAAGGTTCTCTGCGGCGCGCTCAGAGAACCTTGTCGAACAGAATGCCTTTCATGGCTTCGATGTTGTGTGCGACACGCAGGAGGGCCTCGGCGGGTACCTGTCGTACCGTCTCGCCGGTCACCTGATCGGTCACCACCACCATGATCTTCTTCGACACAGCATCCACCGAAAACTGCAGGTTGTTCGGATTCATGTCGATGGATTCGTTGAGAGTCCGGATGGCCTCGTCAAGTCGCGACTTCATTTTTTCCATCTGCTCGGCCGCGGCATTGCGCTGTTCGGCGATCTGCGCATTGACCTGCTGTGTCTGGGCGGAGACTTCCCGAATTGTCTTCATGACCGCATCGACCGCAGGGGCGGGCCTGGGCGCCACATTCTCGACCGGCTTCGCCGCCGGGATCTGGGCGGGCGCAAAGGTTTCAATCGTTGTCATCATCATTGCCTCGGGTAATCAAGAGGCGGCAGGGGCCCGCGCAACCCAGGGCTGCGCGGGCTGACCTAAACGCTCTTTGCGCTTACTTGAGCAGGGAAAGCACTGTCTGCTTCACCTGATTGGCTTGTGCCAGCATCGCTGTGCCTGCTTGCGCGATGATCTGGGTACGTGCCAGCTCCGTGGTTTCCTTGGCATAGTCGGCATCCAGAATACGACCGCGGGATTCGGTAGCATTCGCGGAGACGCTGGCGAGGTTGTCGGCGGCGTACTGCAGACGATTGATAGTAGCACCCATCTCGGCGCGGCCCGTGTTCACTGTTGCAATGGCTGTATCAACAGCAGCGATGGCTGAGTTGGAGTTCGCTTGAGTGGTAATTGAGCTTTCGCGAATGCCGCTCAACAGACCTGCCTGACTGGAACTGATCGAGAACGAGTTGGAACCGTAGGCAGTGCTTGACGCCGTGAAAGTCAGGACCCCGGCTGCGGCTGCACCTGTGACGCCACTGACACCACTGGCGCCACCCAGGCCTGTGAGAATCGCAGCGGCAATTTCAGTTGCTGTCTGCACGGTTGCTGCACCTGCTGTGACTGTATGCACGTAGGATTTGTCACCCACGCTGACGGAAATCACATCACCCAAAGCGGGGGTGCCTGCGATCGTCAACGTCGAAACCTGTGCTGCAGCTGTCGCGTGGTTAGGTCCACTGGCAGAGGTGGTCGTTGCGACGGTCGCAGTCGTGCCCTGGATCGCACTCGTTGTTTGGTAGTTGCCAATGGTAAGGTCGATCGTCTGTGCTGCGTTGGCACCTACTTGAAACTTGTAGACACCAGTCCCCGAGGCGAAGCTCTTGTCGAGCACATTCTGACCGTTCCACTGCGTGTTCTGGGCCACACGGTTGATTTCCTCACGCAGTTTGGTGAACTCCTGGTTCAGTGCCGTTCTGTCCGCAGTGACGTTGGTGTCCGATGCTGACTGCACAGCCAGCTCACGCATGCGTTGCAGCATATTGGTGACTTCCACCATGGCACCTTCAGCCGTCTGAATCAAGGATACGGCATCGTTGGCATTGCGCACGGCCTGGTCCAGGCCGCGAGTCTGGGAAGTCATCTTGGAGCTGATGGCCAGGCCAGCGGCGTCGTCTTTGGCGCTATTGATGCGCAGTCCCGTAGACAGACGCTGCATGGATGTGCTCATGGCTCTCTCGTTGCTGACCAGCGCATTGCGAGCCAGGATCGAGGATGTGTTGGTGTTGATTGCTGACATGCTTTATCTCCTGAAGTAGCTGAAAAATAGTTGGGGCCTTGCTGACGTTCTTCTGCGGTCGGCCAGGAAATGCGATTGCAGGTTGGAGCGGTGCAATTGCTGGCCCTGTTCCTGTAATCGGCAGTTGTGTGGCGCGACTTTAATCGGTCTGCGGCAGCACCCCCTCCTGCGACTGTCGCGGAAGAAAGTCGGCACTAGCGGCGCCAGGCTTTAGCAGCCAGCAGAACTTTTTTCCGCTGCCGACTCTAAAGTGGCACGAGCCATGTGCCGAGTTCTCTCATGACGGGCGGGCGCACCACTGCAGCTCACCACCATCCTGCCGCATGACGAGGATTGACACCCATGTACGGAAATTACCACCGCGCCCTGCAGACTTACGGCCAGGTGACCTACGATTCGGCAGCGGAGTACGCCTCTGGCGCTGATCTGCTGCAATTGCTGTTCCGCGGCTTGACGGATGCGCTGATCGACGCGCAGCGTCATCTGCAGCAGAAGGCCTTTTTCGAGAAGGGACACTGCGTGTCAAAGGCGCAGAAAATTCTGCTGGCCCTGCGCGACACGCTGGATTTCGAAATCGGGGGAGACCTGGCACGCAATCTGGACGACCTGTATGCCTACTCGCTGCAACGACTGTCCTATGCTCACGCGCACAACGACGCCACGGCGCTGCGTGAAGTGCACGATATCCTCAGCGCCCTGCAACAGGCCTGGCAGCAGGCAGCGCTGCGCAGCGCACCCCGGAGCTAGGCCTGGGGCACCCTGCCGGTGACCCAGTACGCCCAGGCCATCACCACCGCCACAGACACATACAAGTCTTCCGGTATCTCTTCCTGAAGGGGCAGCTGGCTGAGTACCGCTGCCAGCGACTCGTCCCGCCATTGCGGGATGCCCAGCTCCTGCGCCGCACGGGCCAGCAAGGGGGCCAGGTCGCCCTCTGCACGCACCAGCACTCGCGGCGCGGCGTGATCGCCATATTCCAGAGCAACGGCCCGAGTGGGCGGGGGGGGTGTCTTCATGTGAGGCAATCCAGGCGCGAAGCGGCGGCAGAGGGTGGCGCATGGGCACGAGCGGGCCGCTCCCCCAGCACGATCTGACAGTGTCCCAGCATCATGTCCCAGTCCTCGAGCCGCTGCGCCAGACTGGCGAGCTCCTGTCGCAGGGCAACGTGCAGGGCGTCGTCCATCGTCCACACCACCAGGGTGAGCTCGCCTCGAGCCTGCCACTGCACGCTGATCTCAAGAGCCCGACCGTCGGGCAGAGGCAAGTCGAGGTCCACCCGCCAGGGCACTGCGGCAGCCGCCACGTCCTGCGGCGGCGCGTCACGCTGCAGGCTCAGCTGGGCAGGTGGGGCATCGTGAAACAGCATGGGAAAACGGTACAAGGCCTCCTGCGCTTCTTGCCTGGCCAGACCCTGCAGCTGCATGGCCTCCAGAGCGTCGATCCCCTCCTGCACCGCGCTGTACTCCGTGGCGCTCAGATCGCTGTCGCCTGCATCCGCGCTGTCCCGCAATTGTTCCATCAGCTTCTTGATACTGAAGACGGGTGTGCCACCACCGCGAGCCGTGACAAAGCCACTGCCCAGCAGGGCGGCGCGAACGGCGTCGGGCGTGATGGCATCGCGCGCATGCCACAGCGCGGCATCCGCGACGGCGCGCTGTGCGTGGGGAACCGCGTCCTGCAGCAGGCGGCGCAGCACGCGGGGATCGGCCAGCGCTGCCAGCGCACTGAGTGGCGTCTGCAAGGACAAGAGACTGGCCACGCGGCCGGGCAGCACGGGGCCTGTCAGCGCAGGCGCCTCACGGACGGAGGCTGGAGAAGGGGGCGGGCTGCCGGCGGGACTGCCAAGCTGGCGCTGCGGCAGCAACTGCACGCCCAGCGGGCCCAGCCGCACGCGAAACAACCATTCCGAGAACGAGGGCGCATGGCCGGACAGTGCCAGCTGGGGAGCAACCGTGTCGGTATCAAGCTGGATCTGCGTGCCCGTGGCATCCACCACGCCGCGGACCGTCTGGTCGTTGCGCAGGCCCAGCTGACGACCCTGTTCGGTGCTCAGGCGCAGCACGCCGAGTGTCTCTGGCTCTGCGCCCAGCGGGGCGCGGACAAGACTGGCGTGAAGATCCGGAATCATGCTGGCAGCGCCGGTTGCGTCAGGGGTACTGCACCCAGTTGGGGTGCCCGCCGCGGATGCGAGTTCGCACACCTTCCAGGTCAGTGAAGATCAGTCCCATCACGTCGTCGGCGGTGGGCACACGCAGCTGCGCGCCTGCGAGCATCCAGTTGGGATTGCCGTTGCGGAAGGCGTGCGGGTTGGCGCGCATGATGGCCTGCTGCAAGAGCTCGCGGCGCAGAAGGCTGGCGCCGAACATGCGCTCGATCAGCTGGTCCAGCGTGTCGCCGGTACGCACCTGGTAGCGGCCGTCGCGAATCTCGGTGCTGCGGCGCGTCTCCAGAAAGTCATT
>JAURIJ010000008.1 GCA_030832825.1 Gammaproteobacteria bacterium | reverse complement strand
CGTGTTGCGCTGGCTGGACGAGTTCATCGCCGCGCCGCCCGAGTATTTCGTCATCCTGACGGGCGAGGGCCTGCGCCGTCTGCGTGGCTTGGCGCAGCGCCACGAACGTGAGGCCGCCTTTGTCGCTGCGCTGCAGGCCACGACGACCGTCTGTCGCGGACCCAAGCCCGGACGCGCGCTCAAGGAGATGGACCTCAAGCCTGATGTGCTGGGCAAGGCGCCGACCACGCCGGGGGTGATTGACGCGCTGGAGGAGATCGCACTCGAGGGACGACGGGTGGCGGTGCAATTGTATGGCGAGGAACCAAACCTGCTGCTGATGGACTATCTGCGCAGCCGAGGCGCGAATGTGTCCGCCGTGGCGCCATACATCTATGCGCCGCAGACGCACGAGACCCAGGTCGTGGAACTGATTCATGCGCTGGGGCGGGGCCGGATCAGCGCCATCACCTTCACCAGTCAGCCACAATTCACGCGCCTGCAGGATGTGGCCCGGCAGCATGGTCTGGAGGCCGAGTTGCTGGCCGGACTGCAGCGTGTCGTGGTGGCGGCGGTGGGCCCGGTGGTCGGTGACCAGCTGCAGGCTGCGGGTGTTCGTGTCAGCGTGATGCCGGACTCGCAGTACTTCATGAAACCCATGGTCACGGCTCTCGTCAGGCTGGTCAGGGAGCACAGGACGACAGAGGAATCCAATCCATGAAAGTGATGAGCTTGAATTGCAATGGTATCCGCTCGGCGGCTCGCAAGGGTTTTTTCGAGTGGCTGAAGTCGGTCGACGTGGATGTCGTCTGTCTGCAGGAAATCAAGGCGCAGATCGATCAGCTCGATGATCCGATGTTTTTCCCCGAGGGCTTTCACTGCCACTATTTCGATGCGCAGAAGAAGGGTTATTCCGGCACGGCCCTCTATTCTCGGCGCAAGCCCGACCGCGTCGTCACGGGGCTGGGCTTCGCGCTGGCGGATGAAGAAGGCCGCTATATCCAGGCCGATTTCGGCGATCTGAGCATCGCCTCGCTCTATCTGCCGTCAGGCTCCAGCGGCGAAGAGCGCCAGGCCTGCAAGTTCGCGTTTCTCGATGCCTTCCTGCCCCACATGCGCCAGCTGCGCACAGACGGGCGGCGCTACATCGTCTGTGGCGACTGGAACATCTGCCACAAGGAAATCGATTTGAAGAACTGGCGTTCCAATCAGAAGAACTCCGGCTTCCTGCCCGAGGAACGGCGCTGGCTCGACACGCTCTATGACGAGGTGGGCTGGGTGGATGCCTTCCGACTCGTGAACAAGGAAGCCGAGCAGTACAGCTGGTGGTCAGCGCGTGGACAGGCGCGGGCCAACAACGTGGGGTGGCGCCTCGATTACCATGTCATCGTGCCGGAGCTGGTCGACACCGTCGAGGCCGCCGAGATCTATACCGGGCAGCAGTTCTCCGATCATGCGCCCGTCACCATGCAATTCAGGATGCCGCTATGAGATTTTCTGCCTTGGCGCGTCTGGCGCGCTTTCTGATCGTGTTCTGTGTACTGGCTGGCAGCGCGGGTGCCGTCAACGCCCAGGGACTCAAGGCCATCATCGTGACCGACAAGGGCACCATCGAGGCGGATCTCAACGAGCGGGCCGCGCCCACCACCGTGGCGAGTTTCGTGAATCTGGCGCAGCGCGGCTTCTACGACGGACTCACCTTCCATCGCGTGGAGCGCAATTTCGTGGTGCAGGGCGGGGATCCGCTGGGCACTGGAACCGGAGGTCCTGGTTACCGCTTCACGGGGGAGATCGTGCTCAAGCACACGCGGCCTGGCACCTTGTCGATGGCGAACAGCGGACCGGGCACCGATGGCAGTCAGTTCTTCTTCACGCTGGTGCCCACGCCTCACCTCGACGGCAAGCACTCGGTGTTCGGCAATGTCACTGCCGGCATGGATGTGGTGCGCGCCATCGCGAGGGGCGACCGGATCGTCAGCATCAGCATCACCGGGGATACCAGCGCCCTGATGGCGCGTCGCAAGGCTGAGCTGGATGCGTGGAATGCCACCCTGGACGCCGGCTTTCCGGCCCTGCGGCCGGCGCCCTGAGGCGGTTCAGGGCAGAACTTTGCGCAAGGGCTTGACCGTGACGCGGGCGAACACCCCGCCGGTGACATACGGGTCGGCGTTGGCCCAGGTCTGCGCTTCTTCCAGGCTGTCGAAGCTGGCAACGATCAGGCTGCCCGTGAAGCCGGCACTGCCCGGATCTTCCGAATCGACTGCCGGATGCGGTCCTGCCAGCACAATGCGGCCCTGGGCCACCATGTCCTGCAGGCGGGCGAGATGTGCGGGGCGAGCGGCCGTGCGCAGCGGCAGGCTGTCGGGGACATCTTCACAGAGAATGGCGTAAAGCATTGGGTCTGGCTCCTTGGTGGCGGCAGTGGGACGGCCGGCATGGTAATCGATTTGGCTGGTTGAGTCTGGTATTGTTCGCGGCGCCTGCAGTCCACAGATGACACGCGCTCGTCTGCCACCCCTGTCTGGCAGGTGATCCCAGCATGGCTCAGCTTCTCCACATCCACCCGCAGAATCCGGAAGCGCGCCTGATCAAGCACGCCGTGCGAGTGCTGCAGGAGGGTGGTGTGGTGATCTATCCTACCGACTCCACCTATGCCCTGGGCTGCTGCATGGGCGACAAGGACGCGCTGGAGCGCATCCGTCGCATCCGTCAGCTCGATGACAAGCACAATTTCACGCTGGTGTGTGCCGATCTGTCTTCCATCGCGACCTATGCCAAGGTGCCCAACAGCGCCTATCGCCTGCTCAAGGCCTACACCCCGGGCCCCTACACCTTCATCCTCAACGCCACGGCTGAGGTGCCGCGACGGCTGATGCATCCGCGCCGCAAGACCATCGGTCTGCGCGTGCCGGACAATGCCGTCACCCAGGCGCTGATCGCCGAGATCGGCCAGCCGCTGATGAGCACCAGTCTCATTCTGCCGGGGGACCCGGAGCCGCTCACGGACATCTACGACATCCAGGATCGCATGGAACATTTTGTCGACCTGATCATCGACAGCGGTGCCTGCGGCAATGAGGCCACCACCATGATCGATCTGGCTGACGGCAATGTGCAGGTGCTGCGTGTCGGCAAGGGCGACCCGACGCCATTCCAGTAGCCTCCCGGCCCGGGCAGAAAAGGAATCGTATTCGACCGGCCCATCTGCAATAATGCTGCACGTCAAAATCAGTCAGAAAATCAAGGAGTGAGGGAGTGTCTTCCGCATCGACACCGCAACGAGTCCTGTCCGGCATGCGTCCGACCGGCAGGCTGCATCTGGGCCATCTGCATGGCGTGCTGAAGAACTGGATCGTTCTTCAGCATCAGTACGAGTGCTTCTTCTTCGTGGCCGACTGGCACGCCCTGACCACCCATTACAACGATCCGCGCATCCTCAATGACAGCGTGTTCGACATGGTCATCGACTGGCTCGCGGTGGGCGTTGACCCATCTGCCAGCTCCCTGTTCCTGCAATCCCAGGTGCCCGAGCACGCCGAATTGCATCTGCTGCTGTCCATGATCACCCCGCTGGGCTGGCTGGAGCGCGTGCCCAGCTACAAGGATCAGCAGGACAAGCTGCGCGACAAGGACCTGGAAACCTACGGCTTCCTGGGCTACCCGCTGCTGCAGAGCGCCGACATCCTGATCTACAAGGCGGCCCATGTGCCCGTGGGTGCCGATCAGGTCGCCCACGTGGAACTGACCCGCGAGGTCGCGCGCCGCTTCAATCACATGTATGGCCGTGAGCCCGATTTCGTGGAACGTGCCGAGCAGGCCGTGCGCAAGATGGGCAAGAGTGCGGCGCGCGAGTTCGCGGCGCTGCGCACTGCCTATCAGCAGGACGGTTCGCAGCAGGCCCTGGAGCAGGGACGCAGCCTGATTCATGCGCAGCAGAATCTCGCCGCCAGCGACAAGGAGCGCCTGCTCGGGCATCTGGAAGGCAGCGGCAAGAGCATCCTGGTCGAGCCGCAGGCGCTGCTGACCCCGGCGGCGAAGATGCCAGGGCTGGACGGCCAGAAGATGTCCAAGTCCTACAACAACACCATCGCGCTGCGCGAGCCGCTCGATCAGGTGCAGAAGAAGATCTCCACCATGCCCACCGACCCGGCGCGCATCCGTCGCAGCGATCCGGGCGACCCGGCGAAATGCCCGGTCTGGCAGTTGCACGAGGTCTATTCCGACCAGGCCACCCGTGACTGGGTGCAGAGCGGTTGCCGCAGTGCCGGCATCGGCTGTCTGGAGTGCAAGCGCCCGGTCATCGACGCGGTGATTGCCGAACTGCAGCCGAT
Source organism: Gammaproteobacteria bacterium (assembly GCA_030832825.1). Lineage (GTDB taxonomy): Bacteria > Pseudomonadota > Gammaproteobacteria > Pseudomonadales > Pseudohongiellaceae > UBA5078. The sequence goes on along the minus strand of JAURIJ010000008.1, from coordinate 113,424 downwards.
CCAGGTGCGTGCGGCTGATTACGAGAAGAACCCCGACGCCGTGCGTGCCGTGCTGGCGGCCGGAGCGGAGCGGGCGCGTGCCACGGCCGTGCAGACCATGGACGATGTACGTCAGGCCATGGGCCTGGCCTACCACCAGGGCTGAATCATGCCGGATTCGCTGCAGCAGGACGTCGACGACAATCTCCAGCCGGACGCCGCAGGCACGCCGCGTTCGCGTCTGCTGGTGCCCGGTCAGCGACGTGCCGGCAGTGAGGACCCCGAGGCCCGCGCGGCGGATGGCGCCCAGCAGGAGATGCCCTTCGCGTTCGTCGATGGCAAGGCCGTCACCGAGCTGCCCACGGACCTCTACATCCCGCCCGACGCCCTGGAAGTGTTCCTCGAAGCCTTCGAAGGCCCGCTGGACCTGCTGCTCTACCTGATCAAGCGTCAGAACATCGACATCCTCGACATCAACGTGGCCGAGATCACCGATCAGTACATGGCCTATGTCGACCTGATGGAGGCCAGTCAGTTCGAGCTCGCGGCGGAATATCTGGTGATGGCCGCCATGCTGGCCGAGATCAAGTCGCGCATGCTGCTGCCGCGCAGCAGCGCCGATGAGGAAGAGGAAGATGATCCGCGCGCCCAGCTCATCCGGCGCCTGCAGGAATACGAACGCTACAAGAAGGCGGCCGAGGATATGGATGAGCTGCCGCGTCTGGAGCGGGATATCTATGCGGCCGAGGCCGAAAGCCCGCACCTGGAGCGCAATGCGCCCGAGCCTCACGTCGATCTGCGCGAGATCCTGGTCTCCCTGGCCATGGTGCTGCGCCGCGCCGACATGTTCGAGCACCATCACGTGCAGCGCGAGACCCTGTCCACGCGCGAGAAGATGTCCGAGATCCTGGTGCGTCTGTCCTCCCAGCGCTTCGTGCCGCTGGTGTCGCTGCTGATGCGGGAAGAGGGCCGGCTGGGCGTGGTGGTCACCTTCCTCGCGGTGATGGAACTGATCAAGGACTCGTTGATCGAAATAGTGCAGACGGAGCCGTTCGGCCCCATTCATCTGAAGGCAAGAAGTGAATGAGTGATACAGACAACAAACTGCGGCAGATCCTGGAAGGCCTGCTGCTGGCCGCCGGCAAGCCCTTGTCCCTGGCCGCCATGGCAGAGGTGTTTCTGGAAGAGGAACGGCCCGGTGATGACGAACTGCGCGCCGCTCTGGCCCTGATTGCCGAGGATTGCGCCGGGCGCGGTTTCGAACTCAAGGAAGTGGCGTCCGGTTTCCGCTTCCAGGTGCGTCAGGAGCTGAGCCCCTGGGTATCGCGCCTGTGGGAGGAAAAGCCCCAGCGTTACACCCGTGCGTTGCTGGAAACCCTGGCCCTGGTGGCCTACCGCCAGCCGATCACGCGGGGCGATATCGAGGAAATCCGCGGCGTCAGCGTGAGTTCCACCATCATCCGCACGCTGCTCGATCGCGAGTGGATCCGTGTGGTGGGGCACCGTGACGTGCCAGGGCGTCCGGCCATGTTCGCCACCACGCGTCAGTTCCTGGACTACTTCAACCTGAAGAGCCTGCAGGAGCTGCCGCCGCTGTCCGAGATCCGCGATCTGGACAAGCTCAATCCGGAGCTGGCGCTGGAGGACGACGATCTGACCAGCATGCGGGTGCTGGAACTGCCGCCCGCGGAGGCGCTGGACGAGGACGAAGCGCTCGGCATCGACGACGATGACGAAGACGACGAAGCCGTCCGCCTCGAGGAAGAGGAGGCCGTCGCCCTGGCCAAACGCCCGCTGGACGAGATCCTGGGGCTGGGCCAGTTTGCCGGGAAGCCCGCCGGCGCGGCGGCGTCGGACATTGACGAAGAACACACGTAAGACCACCGGCGGGCGCTGCGCAAGGCAATGCCTGCCACTGACATGTCGGGAGACATCATGAACGAGAAACTGCAGAAGGTGCTGGCACGGGCCGGCTTTGGGTCACGTCGCGAGCTGGAGGAATGGATCCGCGCGGGGCGGGTGAAGATCAACGGCGTGGTGGCCACGATCGGGGATCGCGTCGGCAAGGACGACGTGCTTCTGGTGGATGGCAAGAAGGTCAACCCAGGCAGCGCCGTGGCCGAGATGCAGCGCGTGCTGCTTTACAACAAGCCCGAGGACGAGATCTGCACGCGCAAGGACCCGGAAGGGCGTCCCTCCGTGTTCGACAAGCTGCCGAAGATCACCCATGGGCGCTGGGTCGCCATCGGCCGTCTCGACATCAACACCAGCGGCCTCCTGCTGTTCACCACCGATGGCGAACTTGCCAATCGTCTGATGCATCCCTCGTCCAACATCGATCGTGAATACGCGGTGCGGGTGATGGGGGAGGTCAGCGATGAAGTGATCCGCACCCTGCTCAAGGGCGTGATGATCGACGATCACCTGTGCCGCTTCACCGACATCCAGTTCTTCGCCGGAGAGGGTGCCAATCGCTGGTATCACGTGGTGCTGATGGAAGGACGCAACCGCGAGGTGCGCAAGCTGTGGGAATCCCAGGGCATTCGCGTGAGCCGTCTGAAGCGCGTGCGCTACGGCCCGATCTTCATTCCCAGCAAGGTGAAACGGGGCGATTTCTATGAATTGCCCCGTGAGGAAATGGCGCTGCTCTACCGTGCCGTCAACCTGCCGATGAACACCAAGCCGCGCAAGGTGGCGCCAGTGCGCCGCTGAACGCTCAACTGTGAATCAGATTCCCGCCGCGCTTGCGAGCGCCCGTCAGTGCCTTGGCGGCGCGCTCCAGCAGGCTGGCGCTGGAATCCGTGCCGCTCATCACTGCCAGGCCCTGGCTCACGCTGATGCTTTCGATGGACTGCTCGGCATCGTCTCTCGCAAGTGCTGTGATGCCTTGTGATGCCGCCTGAATGCGACGAGCGATGACATGGGCCCCCGCCTTGTCGGTATTGCTCAGAATCAGCACGAACTGCTCGCCCTCGTTGCGGAACACCGCATCGGTCGAGCGTGAGCATTGGCGCAGGCTTTCCGCGAGCGCGCGCAGGACGCGTTCGGCATTGCCGAGGCCATGCTGCTCGTGCAGCTTGCGCAGGCCATCGACCTCCAGCATCAGCAGGCTGAGGGGCTGATTGTGGCGCTTGGCCAGATCGATCTCGCGCTCCAGTGTCTGCTGCAGGAAGCGCCGATTGCCGGCGCCTGTGAGCGGGTCACTGAAGGCGGAGCGCACGGCCGCGCGCAGACGCAGGGCGTTGCGAAGCGGGAAGATCAGCGTGGAGAGCAGTGTCTCCAGAATGCTGAGTTCCTTTTCGGTGAATTTCTTGCTGCGCTTGAAGATGACTTCGCCCAGCTTGTCCTCGTTGGTGATCAGGCGATACCCGCAGCTGTGCGTGGACTGCTTGGCCACCGAGGTGTCGATGCCCAGGTCCTCGTTCAGGTAATGAATCCCGTCCAGTCGCACCACGGTGCTGACCTTCTCCAGAAACAGCCGCAGCAGCAGGTTCAGATCCAGCGTGGTCTGCAGCACTTCGCCCAGCTGCATCCGCAAATCCAGTTTCTCGCCGCTGAGCGCGTCGGTCTGGATGATGGCTCTGGTCTTGTCGGTATTGGCCTCGGAATGCAGATTCGCACTGACGGAGACGACCATGATTTACCCCTTGATGGCTTGTTCTGGAATGTGGTTGCTCAGAGTCCGATGGCCTTGTTGCCGCCGGCACTCTTGATCAGATAGAGCGCCTTGTCGGCGCGGTTGAACATGCTTTCCGCCGTGTCCTGGCCAGCGAAGGAGGTGACCCCGATGCTGATGGTGGTGCTGACGGCTTCCTCCCCCACGCTGATCTCCAGGCCCTCGATGGCCTTGCGCAGGCGCTCGGCGATGACCAGGGCCCCGTCGGCATTGGTGCGATTGAGCAGGACGACCAATTCGTCGCCGCCATAGCGGAAGGTCAGGTCGGTGTTGCGATTGATGCGCACGATGGTGCTCACGATCTGGCGCAGCACAGCATCGCTGGCACTGTGCCCGAGGGTGTCATTGATCTGCTTGAACTTGTCGATGTCGATGACCAGCAGGGACATGGGCTGCTTGAAGCGGCGTGCCAGATTGATCTCACGCTCCAGGGCGTGTTCCAGGGCGATGCGGTTGCCGGCGCCGGTGAGCGGGTCGGTCAGGGAGGCCATCAAGGCGTCACGGTAGGTCAGGGCATTGCGCAGCGGACAGATCAGCGCGCTCAGCATCACCTCGATGGCCTGCAGGTTCTGGTCGGAGAAGCGCGTGTTGCGATAGAACACGATCTCCCCAAGGTGATCGTTCGCCGTGATCAGGCGGTAGCCACAGCTGTGGGAAGCCTTGCGGCCGGACACGATCTGCAGCTGCTGGGTTTCGTTGATGTACTGCAGCCCGTCGAGTTCCACGCTGGGCTTGAGTTCGGCCAGGAAAAACTGCAGCAGCTGCTCGATGTCGAGCGTGGTCTGCAGGCTTGCCGCCATGCGGTAGCGTCGTTCGCTGTAGTTCTCGGGGGCGACTTCCGTGGGCGTGATCACAGGCTTGGTCAGACTGAGCCTGGCGCTGTTGAAGTCGATCGTGTTCGAGGTATGCAGTGGCGTCGCCATTGTGAGTGCTCCTGGGTCCATGCGTCTGCGCAAGCGGCAGACAATTGCAGCGAGCATCCTGATTGATGCCTGCCTGGCTGCTGAATCGAGTATCGTGCCAACCTTTAGCTTTTCTACTCTTTCCTTTTATATTCAGTGGGTTGCGACGTTTCGGCGGGGGTTTTCGGGGTGCTGGCGGGATTTGCGGCATTGCCGCCCCCCTGGCGGGAGCGGCAATTTTTGTCGGCTTGCCGGCACTGCCGGTTGAAGCGCCGTCATATTTCTGGCGCGACTTGGTTCATTAAGCGTGATTTTTTCGACGCCCGGCGCGGCGCCTCAGGCGTGCAGGGCTTCCCCGGTCACGCCCTTGCTGTCAGGCCCCATCAGGAAGAGGTAGAGGCCCATGCGCGCCTGCGGGGTGATCAGTGTGTTCGGGTCTTCGGCCGGATAGGCTTCCTTGCGCATGTTGGTGCGCGTGGCGCCCGGGTCGATACTGTTCACGCGAATGGCGCTGGTCAGGCGCAACTCGTCTGCCAGGACCTGCATGAGGCCCTCGACGGCGAACTTGCTCACCGAATAGCCGCCCCAGTAAGCGCGGCCCTTGCGGCCGACACTGGAAGAGGTGAACACGATGCTCGCATCGGCGGAAGCCTGCAGGGCCGGCAGCAGAGACTTGCACAGCAGGAAGGCGGCATTCACGTTGACCTGCATCACCTTCATCCAGGACTCCGCCGCATAGAACTGCACAGGCGTGCGCGGGCCGAGCACGGCGGCGCTGTGCAGCAGGCCGTCCAGACGCCCGAACTGCTCCAGGATCGTGTCGCCCAGCACCTTGTATTCCTCCTCCGTGGCCGTCTGCAGGTTCATCGGATGGATGATGGGCTCCGGCAGACCCTGGCCGACGATCTCGTCATACAGGGCTTCGAGCTTGGACTGGGTCCGGCCCAGAAGGATGACGGTGGCGCCGTGTGCGGCATACGCGAGAGCGGCTGCCTTGCCGAGACCGTCGCCGGCCCCGGTCACGAGGATGATGCGATCTGCCAGCAGGTCTGGCCGGGGAGTGTAGTGTTCCATAGTGGTTTCCAGGGTCAGGGTCGAAAGAGGTTCGGGATTCAGGCAGCTTGCAGGGTCTGCAGCCAGCGGGTCAGGGCTTGCGCCTCGTCGATGATCATGTCGGCGCCCCAGCGCTGCGCCGGCTCGTCCGCTGCCAGATAGCCATAGGCGGCAGCGACGGTGTACATGCCGGCTGCACGCCCGGCGCTGATGTCGCGTTCGTGGTCGCCGACGTAGAGCCCGGCTGCTGGCTGGCGGCCGAGGCGCTCGCAAGCCAGCAGCAAGGGCTCTGGATCAGGCTTGCTGCGCTTCACATGGTCCGGACACACGAGCACTGCGCAGCGGGTGTGCAGTGCCATGGCCTCGAGCAAGGGGGCGCTGAAGCGCACCGCCTTGTTGGTGACGACGCCCCAGGGAATGCGCTGCGCTTCCAGGTAGCGCAGCAACTCGTCCATGCCCGGGTAGAGCACGGAGCGCGAAGCCGTGATCTGCTGGCCGTAGAGTGACAGCAGGCGCTCCAGCAGCGGTTCGAAACCGGAGTCATCCGGCCGCGTGCCGAAGGCCATCTCCACCAGGGCGCGGGCGCCGTTGGACACCGTCTGGCGCACGCGGGACTCGGCAATCGGAGCCTCGCCCCGCTCCTCTGTCATGGTCTGTAGCACGGCGCAGAAGTCCGGCGCGGTGTCGAGCAGGGTGCCATCCAGGTCGAACAGCACGCAGCCTTCGGGCAGGCCGCGCAGTGGAAGAGGTCGGCGGCTCACTGTGACAGGGCTCCATCGGCCGGCCGCCTGCAATGCACCAGGTAGTTCACGTCCACATCGCGGCCCAGCCAGTAGCGCTTCGTCAGCGGGTTGTAGCTCATGCCGGTCAACTCGCCGGTATCCAGTCCGCTCTGGCGTGTCCAGCCGGCCAGTTCGGAGGGCTTGATGAACCGAGCATAGTCATGAGTGCCGCGCGGCAGCAGATTGAGGATGTATTCGGCACCCAGGATGGCGAACAGGTAGGACTTGGGATTGCGATTGATGGTGGAGAAGAACAGATGCCCACCGGGCTTGACCAGGCGGGCGCAGGCCTCGACCACTGCCTGTGGGTCAGGCACGTGCTCGAGCATTTCCAGGCAGGTGACGATGTCGAAGCTGCCCGGCTCGCGGGCGGCCAGGGCTTCTGCCGAAATCTGCTCGTAGCGAATCTGCAGGCCGCTTTCCAGTTGGTGCAGGCGGGCCACGGCGAGGGAGGCATTGGCCATGTCGATGCCGGTGACCTCGGCGCCGTGACGGGCCAGGGCTTCGCTGAGTATGCCGCCACCGCAGCCGATGTCGACGATGCGCTTGCCCGCCAGGACAGTCTTGCCGGCGATGAAGCCCACACGCAGCGGGTTGATCTCGTGCAGCGGACGGAACTCGCTGTTCGGGTCCCACCAGCGCGAGGCCAGTTTCTCGAACTTGCGAATTTCAGCGTCGTCGCAATTGACGGTCGCAGCCGAGGATTCATTCATGCTCATTCAGTGGCTCCTGATGCCGGGTATGGGGGTGAATGCGTGCCTGCCAGAGCGCCACGGCTTCCATTAGCGCCTGGCGATCGAGTGTGCAGAGCTCACCGTTTTCCACCAACTGCCTGCCCGCCACCCACACATGACTGACTTGCCGGCTGTTGGTGCTGTAGACCAGCTGCGAGACCGGATTGTAAAGCGGCTGTGTGTTGCAGGCGTCGAGTCGCACGGCGATGAGATCGGCACTCTTGCCCGCCTCCAGCGAGCCGATCTCGCTTTCCAATCCCAGCGCCCGTGCGCCGTGAAGGGTGGCCATCTGCAGTGCCTGCGCGGCAGGCACAGCGGCCGCATTGCCCGCCACTGCCTTGGCCAGCAGGGCGGCAGTGCGCATCTCGCTGAACATGTCCAGGTCGTTGTTGCTGGCGGCACCGTCGGTGCCCAGCGCCACATTCACGCCTGCGTCCAGCAGTTTGGCCACTTCGCAGAAGCCGCTGGCCAGCTTGAGGTTGGACTCCGGGCAATGCACAACGCTCGCTGCGCTGGCACCCAGCAGGGCGCGTTCTTCGTCGTTCAGCTGTGTGGCGTGTACGCAAAGCATGCGCGGCGAGATCAGGCCGAGTTCGCTCAGCCGCTGCAGCGGGCGCTTGCCGGAGGCCGTCAGCGCGTCCTGGATTTCCTGCGCGGTTTCATGCACATGCATGTGGATGGGGATGTCCAGTTCCTCGGCGAAGGTGGCGATCTTGCGCAGCGGCGCATCGGACACCGTGTAAGGGGCGTGAGCGCCGAAGGCAATGCTGATCAGGGGATGCCCGCGGTATTCGTCATGCAGCGCGGTGGCCTTGCTGATGTATTCATCGGCATTGCTCGCCCAGGCGGTCGGAAAATCGATGACCGGGCAGGCCAGTTGCGCCCGCATGCCGATCTCGACGGCAGCACGTGCCGCCGCATCGGGAAAGAAGTACATGTCGGCGAAGCAGGTGGTGCCGCACAGCAGCATCTCGGCGATGGCCAGCCGGGTGCCCTGATGGACGAAGTCCTCGTTCACCCAGCGGCCTTCCAGTGGCCAGATGTAGTCCTGCAGCCACTCGTGCAGGGACAGATCATCGGCCGCGCCGCGCAGCAGGCTCATGGCGGCATGCCCATGGGCATTGACGAGGCCTGGCAGCAGGACGTGGTCGGGCAGGTCGAGGTCCTGCTTGCCCAGGTAACGCTGACGCGCCAGGCTGCTCGGCAGGATGTCGACGATGCGCCCGGCGGTGATGGCGATGCAGTGGTCTTCCCGGACGGAGAGTGCATTGTCGCAGGTCACGATCCACGGGGCGTGAATCAGCAGGTCGATTCGCTCTTGCATGGTGTCCAGTCTCGCTATCCCGCCCGAGGCGCTGATGAAATGGGCGGCGATTATAGCCAATGAGACCCGAAATAGCGCCCCTGTTGCGCCGGTGAGCGTGCTTTCGGCCCAGTGTTCGCTGCTCCGTCGAAGGCCGTGTATGCGGCTGTCCAGAGACTTTTGGGTGTCGGCTGGCGCCAACTATGTGCTACCATCAGGCACTTTTGCGGGACCTCGAAACAGGGTCCGGCCCGGTCGTTGAACAGTCTGGTTTTTTCCAGCTTCGCCAAAGGCTTGTGAGCAGCATTGAGGGATTAGTTCGTTATGTCAGAAACATCAAGACAGGTGTCGCCGGTTTCTCTCGAAAGCGAGATGAGAGAGTCCTATCTGGCTTATGCCATGAGCGTGATCGTCGGTCGTGCGCTGCCCGATGTGCGGGATGGCCTGAAGCCTGTGCACCGGCGCGTGCTGTACGCCATGAACGTGCTCTCCAACGACTGGAACAAGCCCTACAAGAAGTCGGCCCGTGTGGTCGGCGACGTGATCGGTAAATACCACCCGCATGGCGACTCGGCGGTGTACGACACCATCGTGCGCATGGCTCAGGACTTCTCTCTGCGCTACACGCTGGTGGACGGCCAGGGCAACTTCGGCTCGGTGGACGGCGACATGGCGGCTGCCATGCGTTACACCGAGATCCGCATGGCGAAGATCGCCCATGACCTGATGGCCGACCTCGACAAGGAAACCGTCGACTTCTCCGACAACTACGACGGCACCGAGCTGATTCCCGACGTCTTCCCCACCCAGATTCCCAATCTCCTCATCAATGGCTCCTCCGGCATCGCGGTCGGCATGGCCACCAACATCCCGCCGCACAACCTGCGTGAAGTGGTGGATGCCTGTGTCGCGCTGCTGGACAACGAGGACATCTCCATCGACGAATTGATGGAGCACATCAAGGGTCCGGATTTCCCCACAGCAGGCATCATCAATGGCCGCGCCGGCATTGTGGAGGCCTATCGCACAGGGCGTGGCCGCATCTATCTGCGGGCTCGCGCGGAAGTCCTCGAAGATGAAAAGACGGGTCGCCAGACCATCATCGTCACGGAGATTCCCTACCAGCTGAACAAGGCGCGCCTGATCGAGCGCATTGCCGAACTGGTCAAGGAGAAGAAGATCGAAGGCATTTCCGAGCTGCGTGACGAATCCGACAAGGACGGCATGCGCATCGTGATCGAACTGCGCCGCGGGGAAGTGGGCGAGGTCGTGCTCAACAATCTCTACGCCCAGACCCAGATGCAGTCCGTGTTCGGCATCAACATGGTGGCGCTGGTGGACGGCCAGCCTCGCTTGCTCAATCTCAAGCAGATCATCGAATCCTTCATTCGCCATCGCCGCGAAGTGGTCACCCGCCGCACCGTGTACCTGTTGCGCAAGGCGCGTGAGAAGGGCCATATCCTGGAAGGTCTGGCGGTGGCGCTCGCCGACATCGATGCCGTGATCGCGCTGATCAAGGAATCCCCGACCACTGCCGAGGCCAAGGAGAAGCTGATGGCCAGGGCCTGGCGTGCAGTCAGCGTGCTGCAATTGCTGGGCGACGCCGGCGCCGACGCCTGTCGCCCGGAAGACCTCCCCGCCGCCTTCGGTATGCGGGATCAGGACTATTACCTGTCGCCGGCCCAGGCTCAGGCCATTCTGGATCTGCGACTGAACCGCCTTACAGGTCTGGAGCAGGAAAAACTGATCAACGATTACCAGGAGTTGCTGCGTCAGATCAGCGACTACCTCGACATTCTCGGCAGTGAAGCGCGGCTGTTTGCGGTGGTCCGCGAGGAGCTTGCCCAGGTGCGCGAGAACTACGGCGATGAGCGCAAGACCGAGATCACCACGTCCCAGCTCGATCTTTCCATGGAGGATCTCATCACCGAGGAAGATCGTGTGGTCACCATTTCTCACGGCGGCTATGCCAAGTCCCAGCCTCTGACGGACTACCAGGCGCAGCGTCGTGGCGGCATGGGCAAGGCGGCCGCCAGCGTGAAGGATGAAGACATGGTGGAACATCTGCTCGTGGCCAGCAGCCACGACACGCTGCTGTGCTTCACCAGCACCGGCAAGGTCTACTGGCTGCGGGTCTTCAACATCCCGCTGGCCAGCCGCACCTCGCGTGGCAAGCCCATCGTGAACATCCTGCCGCTCGAAGAGGGCGAGCGCATCACCAGCCTGCTTCCGGTGAGGGAATATACCGAAGGTCATTTCATCTTCATGGCCACGGCCATGGGCACGGTCAAGAAAACCTCCCTGTCCAGCTTCTCTCGGCAGCGCAGCGTTGGTCTGCGCGCCATCGAGCTGGATGAAGGCGACACGCTGATCGGCACCGCACAGACAGACGGTCAGCGCGACATCATGCTGTTCAGCAGCAGTGGCAAGACCATCCGTTTCCACGAGACTGACGTGCGTGAAATGGGTCGCACGGCGCGTGGTGTACGCGGCATGCGTCTGCAGGAAGGCCAGCAGCTTATTGCGCTGATCATCCCGGAAGTCGGCCGGCAAGTGCTGACGGTCTCCGAGAATGGATACGGCAAGCGCACGCATGGCGAGGAGTTCCCGGTGTACGGTCGTGGCGGCCAAGGCGTTATCGGCATGCAGACCAGCGAGCGCAACGGGCGCCTCGTGGGTGCCGTGCAGGTGTCCGATGGCGACGAGATCATGCTGATTTCCGATCGTGGCACGCTGGTGCGCACGCGGGTGGACGAAGTGTCCGTCCTCAGCCGCAACACGCAGGGTGTACGACTCATCAAGCTCAAGGCCGAGGAAAAACTGGTCGGTCTCGAGCGTGTGCAGGAGCCGGCCGACCAGGGTGCCCATGCCGATGACGTCGCCGACGCTGCAGCGGAAGCGCCGGACGCATGAGTGCGGGCGTGACCAGCACTGACGACGGCGTGATTGCCTATCTGGGGCCGGAAGGAACCTTCACGCATGCGGCAGCTGATCGTCATTTCGGCGAGGTTGCCAGCAAGCGCAGCCTGCCCAGCATCGATGATGTCTTTGCCGAGGTCGAATCCGGGCGAGCCCGTTTCGGCGTAGTACCGGTGGAGAATTCGACGGAAGGGGCGGTGACCATCACGCAGGAATGCCTGATGGACACCAGCCTCACTGTGCTCGCGGAAGTCATCATCCCCATCGAACACAATCTGCTGCTGCATCCGCAGGCAAGTCTGGATAGTGTTAGCCGGATCGTTTCCCATCGCCAGTCACTTGCTCAGTGCAGGCACTGGCTGCGGGCGAATCTGCCCGCGCTGCCCACCGTCGAAGTGGCGAGCAATGCCGAAGCTGCCCGTCTGGCCGCGCAGGATCCTGCCACGGCAGCCATTGCGGGTGTACGCGCCGCCAAGCTGTATGGCTTGCACATGGCATCGCGGCGCATTCAGGACAAGAGCAACAACAGCACGCGCTTTCTGGTGCTTTCCCGCGAGCAGGCTCCCCGCACAGGGCGCGACAAGACCTCCATTCTGGTCTGTACCGAAAATCGCCCTGGTGCCCTGTTCCGTGTTCTCGAACCATTCAACTCGTTCTCCGTGAGCCTGACCAAGATCGAGACCCGGCCTGCCCGGGACAGTATCTGGGCCTATGTCTTCTTCATCGACTTCGAGGGCCATCGCGATGACGCACCCGTGCGCAATGTGCTGGAGGAGTTGCGCAACAGAACGGTCAGTGTGAAGTTTCTCGGTTCCTACCCCATGGCAAAGGATCAGGCCCATGAAACCGCTTGAAGAGATGCGCATCCTGATCGTAGGACTTGGCCTGATTGGCGGATCGATCGCGCGCGGGCTGCGACTGGGGAGTCTGTGCAGAGCCATCGATGCCTGCGGGCGGGATGCGGCGCCACTGCGCAGAGCCGAAGCGGATGGCGTCATTGACCGCTGGTCAAAAGACCTGCAGGCCCTGGCCCGTGAGGCCGACATGATCATCCTGTGCGTGCCCACACTGAGCATCAGGGCGATCCTGCGTCGCGTTCGCGAACATGCCCGACCGGATACCATCATCACCGACGCCGCGAGTGTCAAGGGCAGTGTGGTGGAAGATGTCCAAGCCGTGTACGGCGGGGACTACCCCTTGTTTGTCCCCGCACATCCGATCGCCGGGTCGGAAAAAAGCGGCTACGACGCCTCGACGGCGAATCTTTATCAAGGGCGCAAGGTCATTCTCACGCCCACCCCCGCGACGGACTCGGCGGCCCTCGCCGTCGTCAGGCAACTCTGGGAGCGCCTCGGAGCCGATGTGCATGACTTGAGCGTGCAGAGTCACGATGCGGTCCTGGCTGGCACCAGTCATCTGCCTCATCTGCTGGCCTTTTCTCTGGTCAATACCTTGTCCCGGCAAACGCTGTCCGACGATATCTTTCGCTACGCGGCGGGCGGATTTGCCGGCTTCACCCGCATTGCGTCGAGTGATCCAGCGATGTGGCGCGACATTTTCCTGGCCAATGGCCCGGCGACCGTTGCTGTTCTGGACGCCTACACCGCTGAGCTGACTCGCGTGCGGGAGGCCATCCTGGCGGGGGAAGGCGAGTTTTTGCTGCAGCGCTTCATGGAGGCCAAGCAGGCGCGCGATCATTTCGTTGCCCGTCATTTCCAGGAGTCCGAGGCGGCCTCCGACAGCCGCGATACCCTGCGTCCTGACGCGGTGGTGCCTGTGCTGACCATCGATGGTCCGGGCGGCTCAGGCAAGGGCACCATCAGCACGCGGATCGCTGCCCGTCTGGGCTGGCATTTCCTGGACAGCGGTGCGCTGTACCGTCTGCTCGGTCTGGCGGCCGCAAAAGCCGGTGTCTCTACCAGTGATGAAGTCGGCCTGCTGGCGCTGGCGGTTGCCATGCAGATCCGGTTTGATCTGGAGGGTGGCAAGGTCTGGCTGGATGACGTGGAAGTGTCAGATCAGCTGCGCGATGAGGTGGCAGGCCGGGCAGCCTCGGAAGTGGCCGTGATTCCTGCCATCAGACAGGCATTGCTGGCGCGGCAGCATCAGTTTCGCCAGTGGCCGGGCCTCGTGGCCGATGGTCGTGACATGGGCACCGTGGTATTCCCGGATGCCGGGCTCAAGGTGTTCCTGACAGCCTCTGCCGAGGAGCGCGCAAAGAGGCGATATAAGCAGTTGATTGATAAGGGTATTGATGTTAACCTCTCTGCCCTTTTTCGGGATATACAAGCGCGCGATGAGCGTGACAGCACTCGCAGCGTGTCGCCCTTGAGGCCGGCTGAGGATGCAGTGACGGTGGATACCACCTCGCTTGGCATCGATCAGGTTGTGCAGCACGTGCTTGCTCTGTTCGAAGAGCGCTTTGGTCCGATTGAGGAAAAACCTGTTCCATCCGCAGAGTGAGTGATTTAGCCAGCGCGTGTCGCGCACTTTGCGTTTTTTCAACAACCCCGTGCAGGCTGGAGCACGGCAAGTCTCGTGATACACAGGAATAGAAATGAGTGAAAGTTTCGCTGAATTGTTTGAACAGAGCTTGAATGATATTGACATGACACCTGGTGCCATTGTGACTGGTGTGATCATTGCGATCGATTCGGACTGGGTGACAGTCCACGCTGGGTTGAAGTCCGAGGGTGTTATTCCACGCAGCCAGTTTCTGGATGAGAACGGCACGTTCTCTCTGTCGGTTGGCGATTCAGTGAAAGTGGCACTGGAAACCGTTGAAGACGGTTTCGGTGAGACACGCCTGTCCCGCGAGAAGGCCAAGCGTGCCGAGTCCTGGATGGATCTGGAATCAGCGTTCGAGAAGAACGAAGTCGTCAAGGGCGTCATCAATGGCAAGGTCAAGGGCGGCTTCACCGTTGACCTCAACAACATCCGTGCGTTCCTGCCTGGTTCGCTGGTGGACGTGCGTCCGATCCGCGACACCACCCATCTGGAAGGTCAGGAACTCGAGTTCAAGCTGATCAAGCTGGATCAGAAGCGCAACAACGTCGTGGTGTCACGTCGTGCAGTCCTGGAAGCCGTCAGCACCGAAGAGCGCGACGAGCTGCTGGCAGCACTGCAGGAAGGCATGTCCGTCAAGGGCGTCGTCAAGAACCTCACCGACTACGGTGCCTTCGTGGACCTGGGCGGCGTGGATGGCCTGCTGCACATCACCGACATGTCCTGGAAGCGCATCAAGCACCCGAGCGAGATCGTCAATGTTGGCGACGAGATCCAGGTCAAGATCCTGAAGTACGACAGAGAGCGCAATCGTGTGTCTCTCGGTCTGAAGCAGCTGGGCGAAGATCCGTGGGTGGCTATCAAGGCACGTTACCCCGAGAATTCCATCGTCAAGGCGACTGTCACGAACCTCACCGACTACGGCTGCTTCGCTGAGCTGGAGCAGGGCGTTGAAGGTCTGGTGCACGTCTCCGAAATGGACTGGACGAACAAGAATGTTCATCCCTCCAAGGTGGTGCAGCTGGGTGATGTGATCGACGTGATGATCCTCGACATCGACGAAGAGCGTCGTCGCATTTCCCTGGGTATCAAGCAGTGCTTCCAGAACCCGTGGGATCGCTTTGCCGAGACCTACAAGAAGGGCGACAAGATCAGTGGCAGCATAAAGTCCATCACTGACTTCGGTATCTTCATCGGTCTGGAAGGCAACATTGATGGTCTGGTGCACCTGTCCGACATTTCCTGGGACGAGCCGGGTGAAGAAGCCGTGCGTGCCTACAAGAAGGGCGACGAGATCGAGACAGTCATCCTGTCCATCGATTCCGAGCGTGAGCGTATCTCCCTGGGCATCAAGCAGCTTTCCGACGATCCGTTCGTCAGCTATGTCGGCGAGTTCGAGAAGGGCAGCATCGTGAAGGGCGTCGTGTCTTCCGTCGATGCGAAATCCGCCACTGTCGCGCTGAAGGATGGCGTTGAGGGGGTGCTGCGTGCTTCCGAAATCAGCCGTGACAAGGTGGAAGATGCTCGCAATGTCCTGAATGAAGGTGACGAAGTCGAAGTGAAGGTGATCAGTGTGGATCGCAAGAGCCGAGTGCTGGGTCTGTCCATCAAGGCAATTGAAATCGATGACGAGAAGTCAGCGATTCAGGAGCACAAGAATCAGGAGCCTGCGTCTGCAGCGCCCACCACTATCGGTGACCTGATCAAGGCAGAGATGGAGAAGAAGTAATCTCCGAAGGTGCTTGTTTTCGAGTGCAGCGTTGACGCAGGTCAGCAGCGATTATTACAAGGAATAGGCCATGACCAAATCTGAACTTATCGATCGAATTGCAAGTAAGCAGACTCAACTCTCCGCCAAGGATGTCGAGTTGTCGGTGAAAGCAATGATTGAATATATGTCTCAGGTGTTGTCTGAAGGTGGTCGCATCGAGATTCGTGGATTCGGCAGTTTTTCACTGCACTACCGAATCCCGCGGGTCGGGCGCAATCCCAAGACAGGTACGCCGGTGGATCTGAGTGGCAAGTATGTCCCTCACTTCAAACCTGGTAAGGAATTGCGCGATCGTGTGAATCTCAGTCTGGAAATGTATCCCTAGAAGGGGGACGCTGCATCTCGAGCACACGGAAAACGGCAATCTCGCCAGAGCTTGCCGTTTTTTTTTGAGGCCGTTTGAATAGCCTGCCACATTGCACAGGAGCCTGCTCTGATGTCGACCCTTTCGCGCGCCATTGCGCTCATCGTTCTGGTGTTGATCTTCCTGCTGAGCGTTGGGTTTTCCTTCTTCAATACACAGCAGGTGCCACTGTCATTCGGTTTCTTCGTGCTGTCTGCACAGCCGCTGGCGCTGTGGGTGCTTGGTGCATTCGCGACTGGCGGCGTGCTCGGGCTGCTGCTGGGCAGCGGCTTGTTTCGGCGCTGGCGCCAGGCGCGCGAGATCACGCAGCTGCGTGCGCATATCACGCGACTCGAGAAGACCGTTGCCATGTCCGACAGTGCGAATCATCAACAAGGTCGATAGAATCCTCGGCCATCACTCTGGGAAATGCATCAATGAACACCGGCATATTTGACCCCCGTCGCATCATCGTCGCTCTCGACTACGCCTCTGCGGACCAGGCGATGGCTCTGCTGAGGCAACTCGACCCGGCACTGTGTCGTGTGAAGATCGGCAAGGAGTTGTTCACCGCCGCAGGGCCAGACTTCGTGAGAGCCGTCATTGGTCTTGGTTTCGATGTGTTCCTTGACTTGAAATTCCATGACATCCCCAACACGGTCGCCAAGGCGGTGTCTGCCGCCTGTGCACTGAACGTGTGGATGGTCAATGTGCACGCCTCGGGAGGCAGTGCCATGATGCGTGCGGCGCGCGAGGCAGTAAACGCCTCTGCCCACAAGCCTCTCCTGATTGCCGTCACCGTGCTGACAAGCGTGTCCCAGAGTGATTTGCTTGAGCTGGGCATCACCATCACGCCCGCGCAGCAGGTCTTGCGCCTGGCCACTCTGGCTCGCGACAGCGGGATGGATGGTGTGGTCTGCTCCGCTGCAGAGACGGCCATGCTCAAGGCGCATCTTGGAGAGGCATTCTGTCTGGTGACTCCAGGCATCCGGACGGAGGCGGATGATGCCAATGACCAGAAACGGATCGTCACACCTGTGGATGCCATCCTTGCCGGCAGTAACTATCTGGTGATTGGCAGGCCGATCACCAAAGCTGCTGAGCCCGGACGCCGCCTGGAGCAGATAGCCGAAGTGCTGCATGGCAGTTTTGCCAATCTTTGCTAGATTGAGAGTGCAGTCTCGTCGAGACTGCCGTTGTTCAATCCAATTGGAAACCAAGGAAACCTAACATGAAACGGATTTCATGCTTGATCGCATTGTGCGTAGCTTCATTCCTGTCAGTTCATTCCCCTGTCTGGGCGCAGAACGAACCACGTCCTCCAGAAGTGGTGGAGGCCCGGACGCAGGTCGACATCAACACGGCCGACGCGGAGACGCTTGCCATGGCTCTGGACGGCATCGGCCTGGCGAAGGCACGCGAGATCGTGGCGTATCGCGAACAGAATGGCGAGTTCAAGTCTGTCGAGGATCTTGAGCAGGTCAGGGGAATCGGCCCCGCCACCATCGCCCGCAATCGTGATCGCATCGTGGTGAGCACCAGAGACTGACGCACCTTGATGCGTTGGCGTGAATGTAGGGCGTCCGCGGGCGCCCTGCATGTATAGACAATCAGTCGAGCCTGTTATGTTTGAGTTCTATCTAATGCCAATCTTGTTCCTGGCTGCCGTAGCGGTAACAGGCATGGTCAGGGTGCATGCGATCCGCTCGCGGCTGCTGGCACTGCCCACGCATCGCAGTTCGCATGAAGTGCCCACGCCAGTGGGAGGAGGCATCGCGATTGTGCTTGTCTATCTGGCCACGCTTGCCATCGCGATCCTGGCATTCCTGGTTCAATGGACCCATGCCTTGCTGCTGGCAACGAGTCTGCCTGTGGCGCTGATGGGGTACCTTGATGATCGCCGGCAACTTGGCGCTGGACTTCGATTCGCGGTTCAAGTGCTGTGCGTATTCGTTGCAGTCTCCCTTGCTGGACAGATTCCGGCTGTGAATGTAGGCAGTCTGGTGATCGAAGGCGCCTTGCTCCAATGGTTCGTGCTGCCCTTGTCGCTGGTGTGGTTATGCAACCTCTACAATTTCATGGATGGCATTGACGGCCTCGCCGGAAGTGAGACTGCCTTCGTGTGTCTTGCCGCCGCCATATTGCTCGTTCAGGGCAATGATTTGCCGCTTGCGTGGCTTTGTCTTGGACTATTTGCCGGCGCCGCGGGTTTTCTGGTGTGGAACTGGGGGCCTGCCAGAATCTTCATGGGGGACGTCGGCAGCGGATTTCTTGGTCTCACCCTCGGTCTTGTGGCCATGGTTGCCCACCTGCACGGCAGCATGTCGTTCTGGTCCTGGGTGATCCTGCTGGCGTCTTTCCTTGTGGATGCCACCTTCACTCTTGTGCGGCGTCTCCTGCGGCGCGCGAAAGTGACTCAGGCGCACAGGCAGCATGCGTATCAGCACGCCGCGAGACGCTTTGCCAGTCATCGCGCGGTGTGTGTTGTCGTGCAGGCCATCAATGTGATGTGGCTGTTTCCTGTTGCCGCTCTCGCCAATCGCCACCCTGATCATGGGGTATATTTCGCTGCGCTGGCCATAGTACCCTTGCTTGTGATCGTTTATCGATTTGATGCAGGCCGGGAGTCACTATGAATTTGTATACAGTCCCATTGTCCAGGACTGTCAAGCAGATGTTGTTGATGCTGGCGGACAGCTTGATGCTGGTGCTCGCGTTGTGGCTCGCGTTCGCTTTGCTCGGCTCGAATTTCTTCTTTTCAATTCAGGGTGCCTACGTCCCGTTGGCGCTGGCGAACCTGGCCAGCGTGCTTGCCTTCTACAGAATAGGGCTCTACCGCGCGATCCTGCTCTACATGGGACTGCAGTCGGTGTTCATCGTCTTGCAGGGCGTCACGATTTCCACGGTGCTTCTCGCGGCGACTTCGTACCTTGCCGGCATTCCCGCGGGTTATGAGATCGCCATTGTTGCGATCTACTGGATGATCGCGCTGCTCTTCATAGGTGGCAGCCGATTCGTGGCGAAGGTCGCGTTGCAGAACCTGATCCAGAATTTCAGACCCAAGGAACCCGTCATCATCTACGGCGCGGGCAGTTCTGGAATGCAATTGGTTGCCGCGTTGCAGAATGGCCATCAGTATCTTCCCGTCGCCTTCGTGGATGACAGCAAGGGACTGATTGGCAGCACGGTCCACGGGATTCGCGTCTACAGTCCTGGCGTGCTCAACGATCTGATAGAGAATTTCTCCGTGCGTCAGATACTGCTGGCGGTGCCGTCTGCCACGCACGCAGAGCGCAAGGAGATACTCAATCGCCTGGAGCATCTTCCGGTTCATGTGAAAACCGTACCGGATCTTTTCGACATGGTGTCCGGTCGCGTGGGCGTCGATGATGTCCGTGATATCGATATCGAGGACCTGCTTGGCAGAGACATCGTGCCGCCGAATCCCAAATTGATGGGCGCCTGCATCACTGGTTGTTCGGTACTGGTGACAGGTGCTGCGGGCTCCATCGGCTCTGAACTGTGTCGGCAGATTCTATTTCTGCGACCGTCGAGGCTTGTTCTCCTGGACAGTTCGGAGTATGGCCTGTACACGGTCGAGAACGAATTGCTGGAGATTCGCGCCACGCTGGATCGAGGAGAAGACACTGAAGTTGTCGCCCTCCTGGGAAATGTCTGCAACTCGACGTTGATGGAGCATACGATGCGGCGTTTTGCCGTGCAGACGGTCTATCACGTCGCCGCGTACAAACAAGTGCCGATGGTCGAGAGCAATATTGTGGAAGGTGTGCAGAACAACATCTTCGGCACACTCGTGTCGGCACAGTGTGCGGAAAAGACCGGCGTTCGCAATTTCGTGCTTATTTCCACCGACAAGGCTGTGCGTCCGACGAATTTCATGGGCGCCACCAAGCGCTTCGCCGAGCAGATTCTGCAGGCGCTCGCTTTCAAGAACAGCGCCACCTGTTTCAGCATGGTGCGCTTCGGGAACGTGCTGGGGTCATCCGGTTCGGTTGTTCCCTTGTTTCGAAAGCAGATCAGCTCTGGTGGACCCGTCACCGTCACTCACCCCGAAGTGACACGCTATTTCATGACAGTGCAGGAAGCGGCTCAACTTGTGATACAAGCCGGCGCCATGGCCGCGGGCGGCGATGTATTCGTTCTCGACATGAACGAGCCCATCAAGATCATCGACCTTGCCCGCAAGATGGTTCACCTCATGGGATACAACGTGAGGGACGAGAATTCCTATAGAGGTGACATTGCTATCGAATACACGGGTCTAAGACCTGGAGAGAAACTCTTCGAGGAATTGTTGATCGGGGAATCGGTGACGGGAACTGAGCACCCGAAGATCATGCGTGCGGAAGAAGATGCCCTGCCATGGAGCGAACTGGAGCAGCATCTGCAGGAATTGCAGCTTGCCTGCAGGCGCATGGATCTGTCATCCATCAGGTCGATTCTTATGAAGGTGGTAGACGGGTTCAGTCCGAAAGAGAGCGCCAGTCATGCCCTGTGGCAGGAAGACCCTCACGTCAGATCAGGCAAGCTGGACTCCGCCAAGGTGACGCCACTGCACAAGAAGCAGTGACTGAGATGCCTTCCGGCTGCAAGAGGCGTTGCCTGATGCAGCCGGAGAGCAGTGCAGTTACTCGCGACGGACGCTGTTGATGACCACGGGTTCCAGCGGCACATTCTGGTGGCCTTGTGCGTTGCCTGTGGGCACTGTTGCGATAATGTCCACAACATCCATTCCTTCAATGACTTCTCCGAAAACCGCGTACCCGAATCCACGAGCGGTTTCGTCGGTGTGATCCAGGTAAGCGTTGTCGACCAGATTGATGAAGAACTGGCTGCTCGCACTGTCCACGACCTGGGTGCGTGCCATGGCCAGCGTGCCGCGCACGTTCTTCAGTTCACTGGTGGCCTCGTTCTTGATGGGTTCAAAAGTAGAGGATTGCACCATGGCTGGGTTGAAGCCCCCGCCCTGTATCATGAACTCCGGGATCACACGATGGAAAATCAATCCGTTGTAAAAATCTGCTTCGGCGTAACGAAGGAAATTGGCAACAGAGATTGGAGCCTTGTCTGCCCACAATTCAATTCGTATGTTGCCTTTGTTGG
This sequence comes from Gammaproteobacteria bacterium, assembly GCA_030832825.1. Lineage (GTDB taxonomy): Bacteria > Pseudomonadota > Gammaproteobacteria > Pseudomonadales > Pseudohongiellaceae > UBA5078. Next base: position 92,333 of record JAURIJ010000008.1, on the reverse strand, counting down.
TTTCCATCACCACGATCGGGTTCGCACTTTCTGCGGCGTGCAAGAAATTGCCGAGGCTGAGTAAAAATGCTGCCAATAGGAATCTCATCTGGTCAAAGCTCCTGTGCTGGTTGAAAAAACATGTGAGTCACTATACCCCAATGTTCAAACAGGGATAAGTGGCGCAAGGATTGCACTATGACTATACGAATCGTGAGGGAGTTGCAGGGGCGGGGAATTTGGCTGCCCAACCTGGGCTCGAACCAGGAACCAAGTGATTAACAGTCACCTACTCTACCATTGAGCTATTGGGCAGTGATGCGGATCGTTTTCGATCGTTCTCAAAGCGTGCGTATACTAATCAGTATCCAGGGGAGGGTCAACTGCTAAGTTCTGCGCTTTCGCTGTTGGCAATGTTGCTATACTGCGATCACACACCATTGCTTGCAGAAGCGCTTCGTTCGCGCGTGGGTTTTCCTGACATGAGTTCCGGTTTCAAATTGGTTTCCCGCTTCAAGCCTGCCGGCGATCAGGGCGCCGCGATCGAAAAGCTTGTCGATGGCTTGGAAAGCGGACTGACGGCCCAGACACTGCTTGGTGTCACGGGTTCAGGCAAAACCTTCACGATAGCGAATGTGATTGCGAGAACGCAGCGACCCGCGCTGGTCATGGCGCCCAACAAGACACTCGCCGCGCAACTCTATGGTGAGTTCTCGGAATTCTTTCCTGAGAACGCGGTGGAGTATTTCGTTTCCTATTACGACTATTACCAGCCAGAAGCCTATGTGCCGTCGTCGGACCTTTACATCGAAAAGGATTCGTCCATCAACGAGCACATAGAGCAGATGCGTCTTTCGGCAACCAAGGCGTTGCTGGAGCGCCCCGATGTGATAGTCGTTGCCACTGTTTCCGCCATATATGGTCTGGGTGATCCCCAGTCCTATCTGCAGATGGTGCTGCACCTGGATCGCGGTGATCGAGTGGATCAGCGCGGTCTTCTGCGTCGGCTCGCGGAGCTGCAGTACACCCGCAATGACGTCGAACTGCAGCGTGCAACGTATCGTGTGCGTGGCGATGTCATTGATATCTACCCTGCTGAATCGGACAGGTATGCGATCAGGGTCGAGCTTTTCGATGACGAGATTGAGTCCCTGGCTTATTTCGATCCGCTGACCGGGGCGATCGTCAAGAAGGTGCCACGTCTTACAGTGTTTCCGAAGTCTCACTATGTGACTCCGCGACAGACCATGCTCGATGCGGTGGATCTCATCAAGCAGGAACTGCGCGAACGCGTGCTGCATCTGGAGAGCAATCATCAATTGGTGGAGGCGCAGCGACTCGCCCAGAGAACGCAATATGATCTCGAGATGATTGCAGAGCTTGGGTATTGCAATGGGATCGAGAACTACTCCAGATATTTGTCCGGGCGCTTCGCGGGTCAGCCGCCGCCTACGCTTTATGACTATCTCCCGCCGAATGCTCTGCTGATTGCAGACGAGTCCCATGTGTCGATTCCGCAGCTTGGCGCCATGTACAAGGGAGACCGTTCACGCAAGGAAACCCTCGTGCAGTATGGCTTTCGTCTGCCGTCTGCGCTGGACAATCGACCACTGCGTTTCGAGGAGTGGGAGACCATTGTCCCACAGATGATATTTGTCTCCGCCACGCCCGGGCCATACGAAGAGGCGCATGCGGGGCAAGTAGTGCGGCAGGTGGTTCGTCCCACAGGATTGGTGGATCCTGTGCTTGAGGTGAGACCGGCTTCGTCGCAGGTCGATGATCTGCTTTCCGTGATTCGAGAGGTCATCGCAAGGCAGGAGCGTGTGCTGGTGACCGTCCTCACCAAGCGGATGGCGGAGGATCTGACCGATTATCTGACCGACCACGATATTCGCGTGCGTTACCTGCATTCGGATATTGATACGGTCGAGCGCTCGGAAATCATCAGAGATCTTCGACTGGGAACGTTCGATGTGCTGGTGGGGATCAATCTGCTGCGCGAAGGGCTCGATATACCAGAGGTATCGTGTGTGGCCATTCTGGATGCTGACAAGGAAGGTTTCCTGCGTTCGGAGCGCTCGCTCATCCAGACCATCGGGCGCGCGGCGCGAAACCTCAATGGCAAGGCGATTCTCTATGCCGATCGAATCACTGGGTCCATGGCGCGTGCCATGGAGGAGTCGGAGAAGCGACGGCGCGTGCAATTGGACTTCAACAAGACCCACAACATCGTGCCGGCCGGGGTCAGCAAGAGAATCACGGACATCATGGAAGGGGCCTACTCGGAGGCCGGTGAATCGCGCAATCGCAAGCGTGCTTCGGGTTCCGCCGGCTCGAAGGTGGGCTCTGAAAGTCCTGGCGACATGTACAGTGACAGCAAGGCCATCGGCCGTGAGATTGCCCGGCTCGAATCGCAGATGTACGAGCTTGCGCGCAATCTTGATTTTGAGGCGGCTGCCGCGGCAAGGGACCAGGTTGCCCGCTTGAAGAAGCGACTATTGGAGCTTGACTCGTGAGAGGTCTCGCGAGCATTCATGCACGGTTGCCTGGATTGGGTCGCAACAATATGTCTGTGTTGTAGTTTTGAATTAGCCCCCCTATAATCTCGCTTCTTTTGAAAGAGCTCATTCTAGGCGCGTAGCTCAGTTGGTTAGAGCGCTACCTTGACATGGTAGAGGTCACCAGTTCGAATCTGGTCGTGCCTACCAGAATGTTATTTTCTGTCATCAGGATTTATTGAGTCGTGCCGAAGCTTATTGCTACGGCTCGACTCTTTTCGTTATCAGGAATGCCATGCCAATTATTACTCTGCCAGATGGAAGCACTCGCGAATTCGCTGAGTCCGTGTCCGTTGCCGCAATCGCCGGCGCCATCGGCGCCGGTCTTGCGCGAGCAGCGCTTGCCGGTCGTGTTGATGGCAGGCTGGTAGACACGTCATTTGTGATCGAGAACGATTGCGAGCTGGCGATCATCACTGAACGTGATGCGGATGGTCTGGAAGTGTTGCGACATTCCTGTGCGCACTTGATGGCGCAAGCGGTGCAACGTCTCTTTCCGCAGGCACAGGTCACGATCGGTCCGGTCATTGACGATGGTTTCTTCTACGATTTTTCCTACGAGCGTGCATTCACACCCGAGGATCTGGAAAAGATCGAAGACATGATGCGGCAGATCGTCGCTGAGAACCTGCAGGTCAATCGCTCGGTGCTGAGCAGGCCGGAGGCGATTGCTCTCTTCGAGGAAAAAGGCGAGAAGTACAAGGTCGAAATCATCAAGAGCATCCCGGGTGACGAGCCTTTGTCTTTCTACAGTCAGGGCGAGTTCATCGATCTGTGCCGTGGTCCGCATGTGCCGGAGACAGGTCGTTTCACGGCATTCAAGCTGACTTCGGTCGCTGGCGCCTATTGGCGTGGTGATTCCAGCAATGAAATGCTGCAGCGAATATACGGCACTGCCTGGGGTGACAAGAAAGCGCTTGAGCAGTACCTGCAGCGTCTGGAAGAGGCTGAGCGTCGCGATCACCGCAAGATCGGCAAGAAGCAGTCGCTGTTTCACTTCCAGGAAGAAGCGCCAGGCATGGTGTTCTGGCACCCGAAGGGATGGACCATCTATCAAGTCATTCAGAATTACATGCAGAAACTGCAGCGCGAAAATGGCTACCTTGAAATCCGCACACCCCAGCTGGTGGACTATTCGCTGTGGGAGCGATCCGGTCACGCAGACAAGTTCGCGGATCAGATGTTCAGCGTTGAGTCTGAAAGTCGCCTGTATGCCATCAAGCCCATGAATTGTCCCTGCCACGTGCAGGTCTTCAATCAGGGGCTCAAGAGCTATCGCGACTTGCCCATGCGGCTCGCAGAATTCGGCTCCTGTCATCGTTACGAGCCGTCGGGAAGCATGCATGGCCTGATGCGCGTGCGCAGCTTCACTCAGGACGACGGTCATATCTTCTGCGCAGAATCCAGTATCCAGGGCGAAGTCGCGGCGTTCATGAAGCTGCTCTTTGCCGTTTACAGAGATTTCGGCTTTGATGAGATCATCCTTCGCCTCTCCACCAGACCGGCAAAGCGGGTAGGCAGCGAGGAGCTCTGGGACAAGGCAGAGGCAGCTCTGAAACAGGCGTTGCAGAGTAACGGAATGCCATGGGAGCTGCTGCCTGGTGAAGGCGCGTTCTACGGGCCTAAGATCGAGTTTTCGCTGAAAGACTGCATGGGCCGCGTTCAGCAATGCGGCACGATTCAGGTGGATTTCTCCATGCCTGAACGACTCGGTGCCCAGTTTGTTGCCGAAGATGGCAGTCGTCAGACTCCGGTAATGCTCCATCGTGCGATTCTCGGTTCGTTCGAGCGCTTCATCGGGGTGTTGATCGAGCATTACGCAGGATCCTTGCCCGTATGGCTTGCGCCTGAGCAAGTGGTGGTCCTGAACATCACCGATAATCAGGCGGACTATTGTGAATCCGTCAGAAAGTCTTTGAGTGACAAAGGGTTCCGCGCACTTGCCGACTTGAGAAACGAGAAGATCGGCTTTAAAATCCGCGAGCATACATTGAACAGAACACCATTCCTGCTTGTAGCAGGCGATCGTGAAGTCGAGACAGGCACGGTGTCGGTTCGAACTAGGAGTGGAGAGGATCTCGGTTCCATGGGGGTCGAAGAATTTGTTGCTTTCCTTGGCGCTGCAGTTGCGCGCTTCGGGCGTACACAAGTTAATTGAGCTAAAATCGCAAGCGAGAGTTGAGGCAGGCTGAGTCTGCTGTCGACATTACTGATTGTTAATTCTGGAGAGTATAAACAAGCGCCTATGAGGAGTAGTTCCAAGAAGCCCGTTATCAACGAGCACATAGATGCCAGCGAAGTCCGCCTGGTCCTGGAAAATGGAGATCAGGCCGGAATCGTTTCCATCGACGAGGCAAGGGCTGCTGCCAGCGAGGCGAAACTCGATCTGGTTCTGATCGCGCCGGAGGCTGAGCCTCCCGTCTGCAAGATCATGGACTACGGCAAGCACATTTTTGATTTGAAGAAGCAGAAGGTTGCGAACAAGAAGAAGCAACACAAGCAGACAGTGAAGGAAATCAAGTTCAGACCAGGGACGGAGGAAGGGGATTATCAGGTCAAACTACGCAACCTGATACGTTTCCTTAACGATGGAGACAAGGCCAAGGTGTCATTGCGATTCCGAGGTCGTGAGTTAGCCCATCAACATCTTGGGCTGGAGCTGGTTCAAAGGATCGCCAAGGATCTTGAAGAATACGGCACAGTGGAACAAGAACCCAAGATGGAAGGCCGGCAGATCGTGATGATGCTGTCTCCGGCAAAAAAGAAGAAATCGTAGCAGTATCCATTGTTTCGGCTGGCAGTTTCGTCTGCAGATACGCCAAGCAGATTACGCGAAGCAATGGATTTTTTGTCGCTGTGAATTTCATAAATCAACCCTCAGCTGTCTTTCAACAATGACGTTTGAAAGACGACAAATGCGGAGTAAGCAATGAGCAACAAGATCAAGACCCACCGCGGCGCGGCCAAGCGGTTCAAGCAGACCGCCGGCGGCTGGAAGCGCAAAAGCGCAAACAAGAGCCACATCCTCACCAAGATGACTACCAAGCGCAAGCGTCAGTTGAGAGGCACCTCATTGGTTCACCCCTCTGACAAGCCGTTGATCGACCGCATGCTTGGCAAGCGCTTCTAACATCATTTTTTGAGAGGAATTAAAGATGGCCCGAGTTAAAAGAGGCGTCACCGCAAGACGTCGTCACAAGAAGGTTCTTAAACTGGCGAAAGGCTACTATGGTGCGCGCAGTCGCGTATACCGTGTTGCCAAGCAGGCAGTGATCAAGGCAGGTCAGTATGCGTATCGCGATCGCAAGACCAAGAAGCGCATGTTCCGTGCTCTGTGGATCACCCGTATCAACGCCCAGTCACGTGCCAACGGCATGACCTACAGTCAGCTGATTGCCGGCTTGAAGAAAGCCAACATTCAGGTGGACCGTCGCGTCATGGCGGATCTGGCAGTCCACGACAAGGCAGCTTTCGCTGCACTGGTCAATCAGGCCAAAAACAGTCTGGCTGCGTAAGCTGGCCGAGTTGACATCATGCCAGACACTAAAACACTGGTTGAGTCGGCATTGATCGCAATCGCTGCTTCCAGTGACGAGAAGTCACTGGAACAGCTGCGAGTCGATTTTCTGGGAAAGAAGGGCAGTCTTACCGAGTTGCTGAAAGGCCTTGGCAAGCTGGCAACCGAAGAGCGCCCCGCCGCCGGTGAGAAGATCAATCAAGCCAAGAATCACGTTCAGCAAGCCCTGGATGCACGTCGTGATGTGCTTGTTCATGAAGCGCTCGACAGGCAGTTGAGAGGTGAATCAGTCGACGTGACATTGCCCGGACGTCGCCACGGCCATGGCGGTCTGCACCCCATCAGTCGAACCATTGACCGCATACAGGCGATTTTCAAGGTCGCTGGCTATTCCGTGGCCGTTGGTCCGGAAATCGAAGACGATTACCATAACTTCGGCGCGCTGAACATTCCGGATCATCATCCGGCGCGTGCCATGCACGATACTTTCTACATCGATCCCGCCACGGTTCTGCGAACACATACGTCTCCCGTTCAGGTGCGTGTGATGGAAGGATCCAAGCCTCCCTATCGCATGATCTGCCCGGGTCGCGTTTACCGCTGCGACTCCGATATCACGCATACCCCCATGTTTCACCAGGTCGAGGGACTCTTGATAGACAGGCAGGTCAGCTTTGCCGACTTGCGCGGCACCATCGAAGAGTTCCTGCAGGCCTTTTTCGAGAAGGATCTCGCCGTGCGATTCCGTCCGTCATATTTCCCGTTCACCGAGCCGTCTGCGGAAGTAGACATGGCGTGTGTGATGTGTGACGGGAAGGGGTGTCGGGTCTGCAGTCACACGGGTTGGCTCGAGGTCATGGGCTGCGGCATGGTTCACCCCCGGGTTCTGGAAATGTCGGGCGTGGACTCTGAGGAGTTCACAGGCTTTGCCTTTGGCATGGGCGTCGAGCGTCTGGCCATGTTGCGCTACGGAGTCAACGACCTGCGATTGTTCTTCGAGAATGATCTGAGATTCCTCAGACAGTTTAATTGACAGTGATGCGGTCGCACGCGGCCGCGCCATTCCTCATTTCGTTCTAATCAAAGAGAGTTCAGAATGATTTTCAGCGAACAATGGCTTCGTGAGTGGGTCAATCCGCCACTGACAACCCAGAATTTGATGGACCAGTTGACCATGGCTGGCTTGGAAATCGATGGGTGCGAACCTGTTGCAGCTGAATTTTCAGGTGTGATTATCGCCGAGGTTCGCCAGGTTGAGCCCCACCCGGACGCCGACAAGTTGCGCGTGTGCCAGTTGTTTGACGGTACGTCGACGCTCCAGGTTGTATGCGGTGCCAGCAATGTTCGGCCCGGAATGCGTGTGCCCTTTGCCACCGTGGGGGCCAGGCTTGCCGGCAAGTCTGGTGACGAAGTTATCAATATCAAGCTGGCAAGACTGCGTGGCGTGGAATCCAACGGGATGTTGTGTTCGGCACAGGAGCTCGGCATCGCTGACAGTGCTGACGGCTTGCTCGAGCTTCCTGCGGATGCTCCGCTCGGTCGAGACATTCGTGATTACCTGCAGTTGGACGATGTCAGTCTTGAACTGGATCTGACGCCGAATCGCGGGGATTGCCTTGGCATCGTGGGGGTCGCCCGAGAGATTGCCGCCTTGAACGGGCTTGCAGTCAATCAGCCTGCGATCGAGCCTGTGCCAGCCACCATTGCGGATTCATTTCCGGTCAGTATCGAGGCGAGTGCCCAGTGTCCGCGCTACCTCGGTCGTGTTGTCAAAGGAGTCAATCCTGCTGCGCCGACGCCACTCTGGATGGCGGAGCGGTTGCGTCGCAGTGGCTTGCGCTGCATCGATGCCGTGGTGGATGTGACCAACTACGTCCTGCTTGAACTTGGTCAGCCTATGCACGCGTTTGATCTCGCCTGCTTGAACAAGCAGATCTGCGTTCGTCTGGCACGGGAAGGCGAAAAGCTGGTCCTTCTCGATGGCAAGGAAATCACTCTGAGTGCCGATGTGCTGGTCATCGCAGATGACGACAGGGCGCTGGCCATGGCAGGCGTGATGGGTGGGGGCGAATCCGGGGTTGGTGCTCAGACCCGTGATGTATTCCTGGAGTGTGCCTTCTTCTCACCACTGGCGATCGCCGGCAGAGCGCGTCGCTATGGCTTGCACACAGATGCATCGCATCGTTACGAGCGCGGTGTGGATTTCGAGTTGCAGGCACGTGCGATGGAGCGTGCAACAGCCTTGTTGCTGCAAGTTGCCGGTGGCCAGGCGGGGCCTGTACGTGAGTCTCTGGGCCAGCTCCCGCAAGCTCCAGTCGTGACGCTGCAATTCGCCAAGCTCGCTCGCGTGCTCGGTCTGCAGATCGAGCCTGCGCAGATATGCGCGATCCTCGAGCGTCTGGGCGTGTCGATTGTGAAGCAGAACGAACTGGCGATCACTGCGAGTATCCCCAGCTTCCGCTTCGATCTGAGTCTTGATGTGGACTTGATCGAAGAGATTGCCCGTGTACATGGATACAACAATCTTCCCAAGACGCGGGCTCGCAGTCCCATGGCGCTCGGCAGCAGCACTGAAATCCGCAGCGAGCCCGGGCGAGTCAAGGATCGATTGGCCTCTCTCGGGTACCAGGAGGTCATCACCTACAGTTTTGTTGATCCGCAGCTGCAGAGCAGAATCATTCCTTCTGAAGATGGCATCGCTTTACAGAATCCCATCTCGGCCGATATGTCAGTCATGCGTACATCCATGTGGCCCGGGTTGCTGAATACATTGATTCACAACACCAATCGGCAGCAGGAACGTGTTCGGATCTTTGAGACGGGGCTGATTTTCAAGCGCATCAACGGCAACACCGTTCAGCCCGCCAAGATCGGTGGATTGATCTTTGGCAAGGTGCAGCCCGAGTTGTGGTCCAGCGATGGTCGGGATGCTGACTACTTTGACTTGAAGGGCGATGTGGAGTCCATCCTTGATCTGTCGCCCGGACTTGGGCCTTTGTGTTTTGTACCTGAAGCACATCCTGCGCTGCATCCCGGGCAGTCAGCAGCGATTCACGCCAATGGCAGAAAGATAGGCATCATGGGGGCTTTGAGTCCACAGCTTCAACGTGAGTTTGGCTTTAGCAAGAAGATCTATCTGTTTGAATTGGATGCAGAATCAATGCTTGAGGCTCGAGTGCCGAGAATGCGTGAGTTGTCTCGATTCCCTGAAGTCGGACGCGATCTGGCGGTGGTCGTCAGTGTTGATGTATCCAGTGAGCAGATAGTCGCCTGCATTCGCGACATTGCTGGCCCTCTGTTGGTCGATCTGCGAATATTCGATGTATATCAAGGTGATGCAATTGAGAAAAACAAAAAAAGCATCGCCTTGGGCTTGACCTTGCAGCATCCTTCGCGCACTCTAGGCGACGACGACATAAATGGAATAATTGACAGTTGTGTCAAAGAGCTACAAGCAAAATTTAATGCAAAGTTAAGGAATTAACTATGGCAGATGGGGCATTGACCAAAGCGGAGATGGCAGAGCGCCTGTTTGAGGAACTCGGCTTGAACAAACGCGAAGCCAAAGAGCTGGTTGAGCAATTCTTCGAGGAAGTTCGTTTGTCGCTTGAGTCCAATGAGCAGGTCAAGATTTCAGGCTTTGGCAACTTCGACCTCAGGGACAAGAAACAACGTCCCGGTCGCAATCCGAAGACAGGCGAAGAGATCCCCATCAAAGCCAGGCGGGTAGTCACATTCAGGCCTGGTCAGAAGCTTAAAGCAAGAGTGGAAAGTTATGCTGGAACCAAGCAATAACGATGAATTGCCACCAATTCCTCCCAAGCGCTACTTCACTATCGGGGAAGTAGGGGAGTTGTGTGCGGTAAAACCGCATGTGCTTCGCTATTGGGAGCAAGAATTTCCTCAGTTGAAACCAGTGAAGCGTCGCGGAAACCGACGCTACTATCAGCGTCAGGACGTTGTGCTGATCCGTCAGATCAAGTCATTGCTTTACGATCAGGGATTCACGATTGGAGGTGCGCGGCAGCGCATGAGTGGTGCCAGCGTGGTGGAAGAGACTCCGAAGGCAACCCTTGATTCCAAGGTATTCACTGACTTGATCAAAGACTTGGAAGAAGTGATAGCACAATTGTGAAAATGCGGTAGAATTGCCGCCGCTTCAAAGAGGTGGCAATAACTTCCAGCGATTCTTCACGCTGAAAGACGCACAAGGCGATATTCTGCAAACGCAGGGTTTCCTCCAGATACACTTCAGAAGACTTCGTTTCAAATTCAAGATTTCGGGGCATAGCGCAGCCTGGTAGCGCACCACACTGGGGGTGTGGGGGTCGTAGGTTCAAATCCTGCTGTCCCGACCAATAAAAAAGGGCGTCCAAATGGACGCCCTTTTCATTTGCGGTAATTCAGGCTGTTACTGGCGAACGTAACGCTTGATGCCACCCACAGGGCCCACTTCTGCCCCGTAGATAACGCCATTGCGGTCAGCGACAACGCCTTCCGCTGTGCAGGTGCCTGTGCAGTCCGGATTCGGATCTGGAATGAACGCAGTCAGCTCGCCAGTAATGGCACTGCCAATGCGTATACCACGCAGCCATGCTACGTGCTCTGGATTCACCGAGCCGGATTCAGAGTCTGCTGCGTAAAGGATATCGTTCTTGTCGATATACAATCCGCTGTTACGGCTGAATTGATACCACGTGTCCAGACGATTTCCTTCCTGGTCGAAGATTACAACCCGGTTATTGCCACGGTCAGCCACGAAGAGACGCCCCTGTGAATCCATGGCGAGAGAATGCGGTTGCTGGAACTGATCCGGACCGGTACCAAGAGATCCCCATGACTTGATGAATTGCCCCTGGCTGTTGAACTTCAATACGCGCGCTGTCGATCCTGCGGCGTTGGAATGCCCTTCACCGATGAAGATGTCACCGTTCGGCGCAACGTAAACATCGTTGGGCTGGAACAGGTAACCGGGTTCACGCGCGCCGCCAGGCTCGCCGATACGCATGAGCAATTCGCCCTCCGGGCTGAACTTCAGTACCTGATGTCCCTTGAGTTCACCGGATACGGAGCCATCCTGGGCGCGGTTGTCGCGGCCGTCTGTCACCCAGACATTGCCTTCGAAGTCGACATGAATGCCGTGGGGCCACATCACGAGACCAGCGCCAAAGCTGGTGACCATGTTGCCGTTGGCGTCAAACTTGAAGATGGAGTCGAGGTTTGTCGTCGCACATGGGCCGACGTTGCCCCCACAGCGTTCTCCGACCCAGATGCTGGTCCCGTCGATATCGACGTCCACAGCACTTGTTGAACCCCAGGCTCTTCCTGCGGGCATCTTGGCCCAGCCTTCGATGGTCTGATAGGGGTTGGGCAGACTGTTGGTTGGCTCCATATCGGGTTGCGCCATGCTCAGCATGGGAATGACAGCGACTGCTGCTGTCAGTGACATCAGTGCAGTTTTGATACTTTTGTTGTAATTGAACACGGCGGAGGACTCTCCCTAGGATTGCTAAATGGATCGACAGAATAAAGCACCTGTTTTGGTAATTCAATCAGGCAGATGCGTCAATTGCCCCCGTTCTGCACTAGCAAGAATTCCATTGCGTCCCGCCTGCAAGTCACTGTAGTTTCGCATTCGAATGCACAGTTCCGACCATCCCGTGTCGTGAATGAATTCCAGAATTTCGACAGGAGTCATGCAAGTCACATGTCTGATCTCGAAGATATCAAGATCCGTGCTCGGCGCTTTGCCGAAGTGAGGGATTGGGAGCAGTTTCATTCGCCCAAGAATCTGGTGATGGCGCTCAGCGTCGAGGCGGCCGAGCTCGTCGAAATCTTCCAGTGGCTTACCGAGGAACAGTCCGAGCGACTGAGTGATGAGACGCTCGCGCGCGTCGTCGATGAGATCGCTGATGTACAGGTGTACCTGGTGCGCCTGGCTGATCGACTGCATGTGGACATCGCCGCGGCGGTCGTTCAGAAGATGGAGAAGAACGAAGACAAATATCCCGCCGAGCTTGTGCGAGGCAGTGCTCGAAAGTATTCGGATTACTGACATGTCTGCGGTCGAACCGGCTGATCGAGTATGTCTTGTTGCGGTGTACGGAACACTGCGGCGTGGCAATGTCAATGCACATTGGCTGGCCAATGCGATGTTTCTCGGTACTTATGTGTCGCCTGCCATCGTGTTGTACGACCTCGGAGAGTACCCGGGTGCGAAATCGACTGTCTCTGATGGCATCGAGGTTGAGGTTTATCAGATCGACAGCCAGATTCTGCATGCGCTGGATCAGCTGGAAGAATTCGATCCTGCCAATCCAGAGCGAAGTCTGTATGTCCGAGGTGAACTGCAGACAGCCTTCGGTGTCGCTTGGATATACCTTTATCAGGGAACAGTCGCCGGGCGTCGTCCCATCCGGGAAGGGCGCTGGAATTCAATTACCCTCGGCTCCAGTTCGGACGCACTTAGCTGACTCGGGAGAATTGTCATTGTGACCACGGCCAAAGCACTCATCGATCTTCGCAGTGACACGGTCACCCTGCCTTGTAAAGGAATGCGCAAGGCCATGCATGAGGCTGCCCTTGGTGATGACGTCTATGGCGAAGATCCCACGGTGAGAAAGCTCGAAGAAACCCTGGCGGCAATGACGGGAAAGGAAGCGGGACTTTTTCTGCCCACCGGGACTCAGTCGAATCTGTGTGCACTGATGGCTCATTGCGAGCGTGGCGACGAGTATGTCGCCGGGCAGATGGCACACCTGTATCGCTACGAAGGAGGAGGCGCAGCGGTGCTTGGTGGCATCCAGCCCCAGCCGATCGAGAACAGCGCGGATGGTTCTCTGGAGCTGAGCCTGGTTGCTGATGTGATAAAGCCGCTTGATTTCCATTTTGCCCGCACCAGACTGCTCTGTCTGGAGAACACGATGCAGGGCAGGGTGCTGCCTTTGTGCTATCTGCAGGCATTGAAGCCTTTTGCGCAAACACATGGCCTGCAATTGCATCTGGATGGAGCGCGTATATTCAATGCGGCGATCGCCTGCGGTACGAGCCTTCCAGAACTCACTCACATGTTTGACTCCGTTTCCATCTGTCTTTCAAAGGGGCTTGGGGCCCCCGCAGGGTCGGTGCTGGTCGGGCATTCCTCCGTGATTGCCACAGCGAGACGCTGGCGCAAGGTTCTGGGAGGAGGCATGCGGCAGTCGGGTGTGCTTGCCGCTGCAGGGCTGTATGCTCTGCGCCACAACGTTGATCGTCTGGCTGAGGATCACGCCAGGGCCCGAAGGCTGGGCGACGGCTTGCGCGCGCTCGGTCTGACAGTCGAGCCGTTGCAGACCAACATGGTCTATGCGAATTGCAGCGAATTCGACCTGTCTCGCTTGAGCGAGCGACTGCTCGCGAGGGGCGTCATGATCAACCCGGCAAGCAGGTTGCGGCTGGTAACGCACCTCGGTATTGATGACGAAGCTGTGGAAAAAGTGCTGCTGGCATTTCAGGGCAGTATTTGATCTATCTCCGTATAGAGGTATATGATTAATAAAATCATGCGCTTGTATTCAAATTTTGAGTGAATTTCGCATGCTGGTTCATGTGGAACCCCGACAAGGTGCAGCGAGGTATGGATACTCTCAATGCTGAAAAATTCTTGAAGGCCGGTGAAGTCATCATGGCCCAGGGAGACGCAGGGACCTGCGCGTATTTCATTCAGGAGGGGCGGGTTGGCATTGTTGTCGAAAAGGACGATGGCAACGTGCTCGACATGGGGACACGTGGACCCGGCAGCATCATCGGCGAGATGGCGATCGTCGACAATCAGCCGCGCAGCGCCACGATACGTTCACTGGAAAACTGTCGCCTGCTGGAGATCACAAAGGACGATTTCGCGCGCAGCGTGCGCGGAGCCAACCCAATCGTGCGTCTGATCGCGCAGGTCATCCTGATGCGTTACCGCGATATCCTCCGCCGTTCGCAGATGCTGTCCAGCGATGCGACCGGTGTACAGTCTCCAGAATTGCAGGAAAAGGAGTACGCCGAGCAGATCAACGTGGTGCAGGCCATCAAGATGGCCAATGAGTTCAAGGTGGCGATCGCCACCGGTCAACTTCGCCTGCATTACCAACCGATCATCTCCATCGGCAGCGGTCGCATTCTCGGATTCGAGGCATTGATGCGCTGGCAACATCCGGAGCGCGGGCTCATCCCGCCGGACCTTTTCATTCCGATGGCGGAGGACAGCGGGCTGATCATCGAAGCGAGTCGCTGGGCGGTGCGTGAGGTGTGCGTGAGGTGTGCCAACTCATCAAGCGTCTGGACAACCTGCGTCATGATCTGGGCAGCGTCCATTTCAGCGTCAACATGTCATCCACGGACTTCGACGAGCTGGGGTTTCTGGAATGCTTCAATGGCATTCTCGATGAAACCCGCACCAGCGCCAGTCGGCTGAATCTCGAGATCACCGAGCGGCTTCTGCTGAAGCAGCCGAAGAATGTCAAGCAGACCCTGGATCGATGTCGCGAACTCGGCATTGGAGTGGTGATCGACGATTTCGGCATCGGCTATTTCTCCCTTTCCTATCTGCATCAGTACCCCATCGATACTCTAAAGATCGACAAGAGCTTCATTCACATGATGCGGCGTGACGCCAAGGTTATGGGGCTGGTGAAGTCCATCCTGTCGCTGCGGGACAATCTGGCCATCCGCATCATTACCGAAGGTGTGGAGGAGGCTGAGGAGGCGGCCCTGCTCGCCAGCCTGGATTGTGACGTTGCTCAGGGATATTACTTCTCCAGACCTGTCGCCGAAGAGCACCTTTATTCCCTGTTGGCACAACGCAACCCGCAGCAGAGCTGAATTCGCCTCCAGTCGCGCCGCGCCCGGCGTTATTTGACCTTTTCTCAAAAGTGTGTAGGCTTCGAATCACCTAGACGTTAGCCAAACAGCGTGCGACTGCAAGTTGCATGTCGTCGCATGCCTCCCGACAACTTAAAACAATATCGGAGAAACATGTCAGTGAATCCACGACTCACACGCAGGCGTTTCATCAAGGGAGTGATCTACTCCGGTGCCGCCGCCATGTCTGGCGCAGGTGTGTACCTCGCCAATGCCCAGTCACGACCCGCTGCCGCGGTCGAGAGACTGATTTCCATCAACGTCAATGGACGTACCCGCCGTGTCGACGTATTGCCCCAGGAGACACTGGCTCACACGCTACGCTACAAGCTGGAACTGACTGGCACAAAACTGGGCTGCAACCGCGGTGAATGCGGTGCCTGCACGGTTCTCGTGGATGATGTGACGCACTATGCCTGCTCCATGCTGACCCACAGCGTCAAGCAACGCTCTGTCACCACCATCGAGGGTCTGCAGTCGCCCGATGGTCAGCTTCACGTCGTCCAGCAGGCCTTCCTCGATGAGCTCGGCCCGCAGTGCGGTTTCTGCACACCCGGTCAGGTACTCGCGACAGTCGCACTCCTCAAGTCCAATCCCAGACCCACCCGCGATGAAGCCCGCGATGCGCTCGCCGGCAACCTCTGTCGCTGTGGTGCCTATGATCACTACTTGAATGGCGTCATGCGCGCCTCGGGGCAACTGTCATGAGCTACATGCATATCGGCAAGGATTTCACGCCGCCTTGTGCGCAAGGCAAGATCACCGGCGCAGCACGTTACGCCGAAGACTTCAGACGAGAGGGCATGGTCTTTGCCCGCCTGCTCACCAGCCCTGTGCCCAGTGGCATGGTGCGGGACATCGATGTATCAGAAGCCCTGCGCATGGACGGCGTGGTCGGCATCCTGACAGCGGAAGATCTGCCGGCCGCCGCAAGGCCGGGGGTGCCCGCACTTTCCAATGAACTGACCTATGTCGGGCAACCCATTCTCGCGATCGCCGCCATCAGCGAGCAGATTGCGGAGAATGCGCTCGAACGCATTCGCATGAACATCGAGCGCCGCCCCTTTGTGGTGGACCCGCTGGACAGTCTGGTGGAAGGTGGTCCGAATGCTTATCCCGAAGGCAACGTGATGATGCGCGGCGAGAACGGCATGGAACTGCGTCCACTGAAGTGGACGCGCCAGGCGGTGGAAGACTTCCGTGCCGGACGCGAGCCAGATGCACAGTTCACCACCGAGTGGTCCTATGGCGATCTGGAAGCGGCTTTCGCCGAATCCACCGTGATTGTCGAGGAGGCCTTCGTCACCGCAGGGTATCCGCACCATTCCCTGGAGCCGCGCACGTGCATGGCCTACTGGGAGAACGGTCGTTGCTATTTCCATGGATCGTTGCAGAGTCAGAGTGCGGCCAATGCTCCGCTGTCTCGTATGCTGGGCATCGAACTGGACCAGCTGGTCTTCATCAACGAGACAACCGGCGGCGGCTTCGGTTCTCGTATCGGACCATACCCGTTCATGTCGATTGCCGGTTATCTCTCGCGCAAGGTCAATCGTCCGGTGCAGGTGCGTATCACCCGCGAAGAGGAGTTCTTCATCGGCTCCGCACGCTCCGGCATGCAGGGATGGATCAAGGTCGGCGTGAAGCCGGACGGCAAGGTGGCAGCAGTGGATGTCGTCATCGTCAACGATGGCGGATCCAGTGGCTCCGGCAGTGGTTCGTCGTCTGCAGGCGCCATCTCTGTGTCCTACCAGCCCACCGCCATGCGTTTCCGCGGTGCCTCGGTCTTCACCAACACCACCCCTCGCGGTGCTCAGCGTGGTCCGGGCCAGAACGAGATGCATGCGATCCTCGCTCCAGTCATGGACAAAGCTGCGCGTCAGCTCGGCATGGACCGCGTGGAATTCCGTCGCATCAATGCACCGGACCACAACTCGCTGGTCGAAGCAAACCAGGGTCCCGTGACCAGCGCCTACATGCGTGAAGCCATCGATATGGGCGCGCAGATGTTCGACTGGCAGGCCAAGGTCAACCAGCCGCGTCGCAATGGCAGCAAGGTGATCGGCATCGGTGTCGGCGAGGGCTATCACGCTGCGGGCAACAACGGTTTCGACGGTATCGTGCGCATTGGGCCGGACGGCAAGGTCTACCTGCATACGGGTGTCGGCAACCTCGGCACTTACTCCTATGCCGCCACTGTGCGAGCAGCTGCGGAAGTCCTGCAGTGCAGCTGGGAGAACTGCGAAATTGTGCGAGGCAACAGCGATCTGGGTTTGCCGCACAGCTCCGGCCAGGGCGGTAGCAACACCATCTTCACGCATACCCGCACCAACTATGTCGCTGCCATGGACGCCGTGGCCAAGATGAAGGAGATCGCTGCAGCCGAGCTGGGAGGCTCGCCGGATGATTTCAGTATCGACGGCACACGGGTCTTCAAGACAGCGACTCCGGCACAAGGGCTGACCTATGCCGAAGCCGCGCAGCGCGCCATCACGCTGGGCGGCAAGTTCAGTGGTGCGGAATATCCCGAGGACATCAACGACCTGACGAAACTGGCCGTGCAGAAGATTACCGGCACTGGTCTGGTCGGTGTGGCGAAGGACAATCTCGAGAAGAACGGCACCGCTCCCGGGCTGGCAATCGCCTTCGCGGAAGTGGAGCTGGATCTGGATACTGGCAAGTATGAAATTCGCGACTACACCGCTGTGGCGGAGTGCGGCACCGTGGTTCATCCCAAGGGGCTGTCACACGGCATGAATGGTGGTGGGGTGTGGGGCTTCGGCATGGCAGGCTTCGAGCGTCATGTGTACGACCCGCAGAATGGTCTGCCTGCGAACGTCGGCCTTTACCAGAGCAAGCCTCCGACTTTCCTGGATGTGCCCAGGGCCATGCATACGGCAGCCGTCAATCTGCCGGATCCGCAGAGCCCGTTTGGCGCCCGGGGCATCGGGGAGCCTGCCATGGGGTGTGCTGCAGCGGCGATCATGAGCGCTCTGACCGATGCATTGGATGGCCACCTGTTCAATCGAACCCCGGTGACGCCCGACATGATCATCGAGCACGTGGCGCAAAACACCTATAACAACAAGTCACTGAAAATAAATACTTTCTGAGGTTACTATGCCATCACATGACGTCATGCCCGATATCGAACTCTACCAGCCCGTGCAGGTAGAGGATGCGCTGGATCTGGCCTCTCGACTTGCTGAGAGAGGCTGGTTGCTCGGCGGCGGCCAGGATACCTATGGCTGGTTGAAGGATCGCAACAAATCGCCCGAGGCGATGATCGACCTCAACGGCATCGAAGCGTTGCGCGGCATTCGCGAAACTGCGTCGGGGTTGGAGATTGGTGCCTTGACCACCTTGACAGAGGTTGCCACCAATCCGCTGATCAGGGCCAGCTACTCCCTGCTGTCTGATGCTGCCGTCAAGGTGGCCAGTCCGCAGATTCGCAACGTGGGAACGGTCGGCGGCAACCTCGTGCAGGATGTCCGCTGCTGGTACTACCGCCGCGGACTGTCCTGCTATCGCGCCGGGGGCAACCTCTGCTACGCCGATACCCCACAGGGAATGAATCGCGAACACGCCATCTTCGGCGCCAGCCGCTGCGTGGCGGTGACGCCTTCCGACACAGCGCCCGCGCTGGTGGCGCTGGATGCCTCCATGGTGATTCGCAGCACTTCCGGCGAGCGTGTGGTGCCGGCGGCAGACTTCTTCGTGGGTCCCAACGTCGATATCCGTCACACCACCGTCCTGCAGCCTGGCGAGATTCTCACGGCCGTCCGCATTCCCAATACCTGGGCGAATGCCACGTTCTATTTCGAGAAGGTGGCGGATCGCAATGTCTGGGACTTCGCACTGGTGAGCATTGCGGTCGCCATGCGCGAATCCGGCGGTGTGATTCAGGACTCGCGTTTCGTGGCCGGTGCCGTGCAGTGCACACCGCGACGCCTTGAGGCCGTGGAAGCAGCCGTGCGCGGCAAGGCGCGTGGCGAAGCCACCGCCATGACGATAGGCACACTGGCCAGCAATGGCGCAGAGCCGCTGACGCACAATGGCTACAAGATGCACCTGGTGGACAATCTCGCCAAGCGCGCCTTGCTGGCCTGATGAACCTGAGGAGCCCTCCAGAGAGTCCTGCCACTCTCTGGAGGGCTTTTTCATTGCTGCTATCCAGCTTTTTCTGACCATGGATGAGTGCACGCCATGAGTGGTGATTTCCAGCTCGAGGGAGTGATTGCAGACAGTTGGCTCGGCAGACTGGCCGAATTCCTGCTTTCCAGTGTTCCGGGCATGCCGCCCATCCTGCAGACCATCCACTTGCTGAGCGTGTGCGCGATCATGGCCTCGGCGGCGTTTGTCAGTCTCAGGATTCTGGGTCTGGCCGTGCCTTCTCAGCAGGTGCCGGAAATGGTGCAACGTCTGCGGCCATGGAACTGGCTTGGCGTGGCTGGCGCCTTCGTTTCGGGCATCTGGTTCGTGTTCGCGAGGCCGGAGCGCTACTTCGGCAATCCGGTCTTTCAGATCAAGTTCGCTGTGCTGTTCTTCGCCATTGGTTTCACCTTGTTGCTTTATCGTGTGAGCACAAGGGCTGCCGCCGACGCGTCGTCGGATTCAGTGCATCGCCTTTCATTGCGCGCTCTGGCGGCGCTGGTGTTGCTGTTGTGGGTCACCGTGCTGCTGGCGGGCCGCTGGATTGCCTACGCCGAGTACTTGTTCTGGTAGCAGGGGGACTGATGTGAACGACTTCTGGCTGCAACTCGAATACTTGCCCCTCGCGGCCGAGATCGGCGCCACCGCCTGGTTTCCCCTGATGGAATCCCTGCATGTCCTGAGCATGGGTTTCCTGCTGGGCTCCATTGTCATGGTGGATCTGCGAGTGCTTGGTGTTGCTGCCTTGCGTTACCCCGTGCAGGTGATGGTGCGTGAACTGGTCCCGTGGGCGGCCTGGGCCTTTGTGTTCGCCAGTGTCACCGGCCTGGCGATGTTCATCACACGTGCCAGTGCCCACGTGCAGAATCCCGCCTTTCAGATCAAGATGGCGCTGTTGCTGCTGGCGGGCTTGAATATTGCGCTCTTTCATTTTCGTGCACTCCCGGCCATGCTACGCAGCGCTCGTGGCGATGCGGTGCCTGCTCAGGCGCGTATCTCTGCCGGGCTTTCCCTCTTGCTGTGGTGCGCGGTCATGCTGGCTGGTCGCTGGGTAGGTCATGTCGTCTGATATCAAGGAAGTTCCACGGGTTCACTCACGCTGGCTGGAGCGTTTTGTGGCAGACCCGGAATCACGCAATTACTCGCGTCAAGTCTCGGGGTTCATGCACTCGCACGTCTTGCCGACACGCGTCGGTGAGCCTCAGCTGCTGGCCCTGTCACCGGATCTGGCACGACAGCTCGGTTTCTCGGAGGACTTTTGCCGTAGTGAAGAGTTCCTGCAATGCATGGCAGGAAATCAGTTGCTCACGGGAAGCCGTCCCTATGCAACGCGCTATGGCGGTCATCAATTTGGCCAGTGGGCAGGGCAGCTCGGAGACGGTCGCGCCATGAATCTTGGTGAGGTGACTGATCTCGACGGTCAGCCACAGTGTCTGCAGCTCAAAGGTGCCGGACCGACTCCTTATTCCCGTGGCGCGGATGGGCGAGCGGTTCTGCGCTCCTCGATGCGAGAGTTTCTCTGCAGTGAGGCGATGCACTTCCTGGGCGTACCCACGACACGCGCATTGAGCCTGGTCGGCACTGGAGATTCGGTCCTGCGCGACATGTTCTATGACGGCAATCCAGAAGAAGAGCCCGGTGCAATCGTGTGCCGTGTAGCACCTTCCTTCACTCGCTTCGGACATTTCCAGTTGTGCGCCATGCGGGGTGAATGGGAGCTGTTGCGTGAGCTGATCGATTTCACGATTGTGGCGGATTTTCCCGAGTTGCATGCGCGTCATCTGAGTGGCGAACTGGATCGAGAAGCTCTGCACGCGTGCTGGTTTGCCGAAGTCTGTCAGCGCACCCGTGTGACCCTGTTGGGCTGGATGCGCACTGGATTCGTTCACGGGGTGTTGAACACTGACAACATGTCGATCATTGGTCAGACCATCGACTACGGCCCGTATGGCTGGCTCGACAACTTCGATGCGCAATGGACGCCCAACACCACGGATGCCGGCATGCGTCGCTACAGCTTCGGACAGCAGCCTGCCGTGGTGCAGTGGAATCTGTATCAGCTCGCCAATGCCTTGCTTCCGGTGACGGGCAATCGAGAATCCATGGAGGCCGAGCTGACTCGTTTTGCCACGCTGCACGAACGCGAATGGCAGGAAATGATTCTGGCCAAGGCGGGCTTGCTGCCGGGCACAGAGCAAGAGGACGAAGCGATTCTCGATGGCTTGATGCAGATACTGGTGGCGCAGGAGACGGATTACACACTGTTCTTTCGTCGTCTGGCGGACTTCGACCATCGCCGGCAGGATCTGGTGCTTGCGGAAATCGTGCGGGAGGCCATCTACGATCAGACGGCCTACGACGAGGCGCAGCAGCAGCGCATCAATGTCTGGGCGACACTTTACGCGGCGCGACTGGAGCAGCAGGACTCCGACTGGGGGCAGCGCAGGGCGCGCATGAATGCCATGAATCCCTGCTTTGTGTTGCGCAATTATCTGACGCAGCAGGCCGTTGAACAGGCGGCACAGGGAGAACTGCAATTGCTGCGCGATCTGCAGCAGGCTCTGCAGCGCCCGTATGACGAAGACCCACGCTTTGCCTTGCTGTATGGCCGAAGGCCGGAGTGGGCCCGGCACAAGGCCGGATGTTCGATGCTCTCCTGCAGTTCCTGAGCTTGCGCTGAAGCTCAGGCGGAGGGCAGGGGAAGGTCGAGTATCTGCAGGATGGCCTTGGCGGCGCGCGTTTCACCCCCGTCATCCTGGTGATTGCGCAGTTCCAGAGGCGTCTTCTGCTCGACAAGCTCGCAAGGCAGGATCGCCAGCAATTCATACTGCCCTGACTCTGCCATTGCCAAGCTGATGATCTCGCCGACGCTTTCATTTCCCGCCATGATCATCGAGTCGCCGCCAGTGCGCATGCCCTTCACGGTGGCCCGGTACAGACGCTTCTTCGCCGGGGCGCGGTAATGCATGCGGGCGACGATCTCCTGGCCCGGGAAGCATCCTTTCTTGAAATCAATGACTCCGGTGAGGTCGTAATTCAGCAGTTGGGGCGTGTAGGTGTCCTGGGTGTCGGACGTGATGTGCACACTGCCCTGACGAATGTCCGCGAGTTCCCATTCCTCCAGGTCATCAGTGATGCCCTGGTCTTCCAGCTGATCGCGTATGTCTTCGTTGTCCGCGCTGAGCAGAATTTCATAGCGCGCCTGTGCATCGGGCAAGCGGATGAGCAGGTAGTCTTCCTGTCCCGCGACGCCATCGGCATTTTCCGGAACCGTCTTGAAAATCGACTGCAGGGTTTGCGTTGCACTCGGCCCGTAAACGCCAAAGCGCTCCCAGGAGGAAGTCTCGATCTTGATGGCAGCCTTGGAGAAGACGATGTATTTCTCCAGCGTTTTCTTGAGTGAGTAGCCCATGCCGCGTGTCGTCAGCAGCAGATAGGATGAGCCGCTGGCAAGGACGCGCATGTCGGCAATCACCCTGCCATTGATATCGCAATAGGCCCCGCGCACGCTCTGTGTGGGCGTGACCTTGTTGATATCGCATGTGAGCTGCCCCTGCAGAAACTTGGCAGCTTCATCCCCCGAAACTGCAAGCAGGTCGAAGTTGTTCAGGTCAGTCAGCGTAGTGGCCATGTAGGGTGCCCGGTCGAGTTGGCGGTTTTGAGTTATCATGAAGTGCAGAGACACACACTTCAGGTTGGCACATGTTATCAGATATTGAGTACAAGAAACTTGCGTGGCACAGCCGTCGCGGCATGCGCGAACTGGATCTGTTGCTGCTGCCGTTCGTCGAACAGGTCTTGCCCCGATTGCATGAGGAACAGCAGCGCCTCTATCAGCGACTGCTGGAAGAAGAGGACCAGGATCTGTTTTCCTGGCTGGTGCAGCGGGAGCCCGTGCCCGATGCCCGGTTGCAGAATCTGGTAGACCTGATACGGGCACGTCCCCATGTCCTTTCGAATTGATCTGCAGCCCTCACGTCTGCTCTTGCGTTTGCAGGCAGTGCAGATTGGCCTGGCCGTGTCGGCCTGCCTCATAGTGCTGCAGGATTCCTTGCTGCCGCTGTTGCTGTTTGTGCCGCTGTCTCTCGCCTTCCGGCAGTGGTTCAGCGATCAGCGCGGTCCGCGTGCGCTGGTTCTGATGGACGACGAGTGGTATCTGGTCTACGAACAGGACGTGCACAAGGCAGCGCTGTTGCCTCGAGTCTATTGCACAGAGCACTTGCAGATCCTGCAGTTCAGTCTGTGGGACGAAGGGAAGCCCAAGATGCGGTCAGAACAGGTTCTGATTCTGCCGGACAGCGCCGACACTGGCGCGCGTCGACAATTGCGAACCATGCTGCGCTGGTACCCGTGTCCTGCCGCTGCTGTCGCCGCATGAGAAGAGCGTTCGGCATCACGACTTGACGATGGCGTTGTCGGGCAGCAGCACAGTGTCTTGTGCGTTGGGCAGCGTGTCGGGGTAGTCCACCGAGTAGTGCAGCCCGCGACTTTCCTTGCGAGCGATGGCGCTCTCCACAATCAGTCGGGAGACGAGCACCAGATTGCGCAGTTCCAGCAGATCCTTGCTGACAATGTAATGCTTGTAATAGTCAGCCGTCTCCTGCTCCAGCAGCTGTATGCGTCTGCGCGCACGCTGCAGGCGTTCGTCCTTTCGCACAATCCCTACATAGGCCCACATGAATCGACGCAATTCGTCCCAGTTGTGCGCCACAATGATCTCTTCGCGTGAGCGAGTCACCTTGCTGTCATCCCATGCCGGAATGTGCTCGGCGAGTGGCGTGCTGGAAAATTTCTCGCGAATGTCCGCACTGGCGCTGAAAGCAAGCACGAAGCACTCAAGCAGCGAATTGCTGGCCATGCGATTGGCGCCGTGCAGTCCTGTGAAGCTCGTCTCGCCGATGGCATACAGATTCGGCAGATCGGTGCGGCTGTGCTTGTCGACGACGACGCCGCCACAGGTGTAATGCGCCGCCGGCACGACAGGAATGCGATCGCGCGTGATGTCGATGCCGAATTTCAGACAGTTGGAATAAATGGTTGGGAAATGCTCCTTGATGAATTCCGCGGGCTTGTGGCTGATGTTCAGGAACACGCAATCACAGCCGAGTCGCTTCATTTCATGATCGATGGCTCTGGCCACGATATCGCGAGGGGCAAGCTCGCCGCGCTCGTCGAAGCTGCTCATGAAGCGTGTGCCATCCGGGAGCTCCAGCCACGCGCCTTCGCCGCGCAGTGCTTCCGTGATCAGGAAGGACTTGGCGTGGGGGTGATACAGACACGTGGGGTGGAATTGATTGAATTCCATGTTGGCGACCCGGCAGCCTGCCCGCCATGCCATGGCAATGCCGTCACCGGTCGCGCCGTCGGGATTGCTGGTGAACAGATAGGCCTTGCTTGCACCGCCGGTTGCCAGCACCACGAAACGGGCTCTGTAGACATCGACATTGCCGGTCAGTGCATTGAGGACATAGGCGCCGACGCAACGGTTTCCCGGCAGGCCGAGTTTCGAAGAGGTGATCAGATCGATCGCCACGCCGTTCTCGATCAGTTCGATGTTGCGATGCAGTCGCGCCTTGGCGGCCAGGGTTTCGAACACTGCACGGCCAGTTGCATCGGTGGCGTGAATGATGCGTCGATGGCTGTGGCCACCTTCCTGTGTCAGGTGCAAAGGGGACAGGTTGTCTGGTTGCAGAGGAGCGCGTGCGGCATCTATCTTGGCATCATGCGGGTCAATGGTGGTGAAAGGGACACCTTGTTCGACAAGCCATTTGACGCAGTCGCTGCTGTTCTCGACAACATGGGACACCATGTCCCTGTGACAGAGACCTGCTCCTGCAACAAGCGTGTCCGCGATATGTGCATCGATGCTGTCATCGTCATCCAGCACTGCCGCAATGCCGCCCTGGGCCCAGTAGGTGGCGCCCTGACTCAATTGCCCCTTGCTGATCACTGCCACCCGCGCGAAGTCAGCAGTCTTCAAGGCGAGTGTCAGTCCGGCAGCACCACTGCCAATGACGAGAATGTCGTAGTCACGAACAGATGTGCTATCGTTGAAGCGCATGGTCACGGTGGTCGATGCCCTGGAAATGATGCGGGGAACTGGCTGTTGTCATGGGTCGAAAGCGGCCTATATTACCGTCATGCGTACGCACAATGCCATGCGCAGCAAATTTCCGCCGGGAGGCGGGGCCGGTGAACAAGGATACAGATCAACAGCTGGTTGAGCGCACGCTCAATGGCAATCAAGCGGCATTCAACCTGCTGGTTCTGCGCTATCAGCACAAGGTGGCAGGTCTGATTTCACGTTTCGTGAAAGATCCGCATGAAGTCGAGGACGTCGCTCAGGAAGCCTTCATCAAGGCCTACCGTGCCTTGCATCTGTTTCGGGGTGACAGCGCTTTCTACACGTGGCTTTACCGCATAGCAGTGAATACCGCCAAGAACCATCTGGTGTCGCGAGGGCGTCGGCCTCCCTCGACCGACTTCGATCTCGATGACGCCGAGCTCGTGGAGGATACCAGCGCCCTGCGCGACATTGATTCGCCAGAAGGGCTGTTGCAGAAGGAGCACCTGGAGAAACTGATCAACGAGGCCATCGACGAGCTCCCCGAAGACCTGCGGACGGCCTTCACCCTGCGGGAGTTTTCAGGGCTCAGTTATGAGGACATCACGGAAATCATGGATTGTCCCGTTGGCACAGTGCGGTCGAGGATATTTCGGGCCAGGGAAGCCATCGACAAGAAAATTCGTGATTTGATGCAGTTGTGACGGAACGAAGTCCGGAGGCTGCGGTCAAACCCTGCAAATGTCAGTCTCACGCCCATCCAATAGAGGTCATGCATGAGCAAACAACCCAGTCAGGCCAGAGAGCACGCGGAAACCCTATCCGCCTTGATGGACGACCACGCCGACGAACTCGAGCTGCGTCGCTTGTTGAAGGACATGCCCGAGAATCCAGAGCTGGCGCACACTTGGAACCGTTACCACCTGGCACGCTCTGTTCTGCACAAGGAAGAGGTATTCACTGTCTCTGCGGCCGGCAGCCAGCGCATCCTGGCTGCCCTGGCGGCTGAAGCTCCCTATTCCAGTGGCAAGCCCAACGCTGCGCGTATCTCGGCGCCCTGGCTGCCAGTCGTGGGTCGTATGGCAATCGCGGCATCCGTGACATTGGCAGTCTTTGTCGGTCTGCAGTCTGCGCTGAATCAGAACAGTCCCGCCGATAGCGTGGCAGCAAGCACGGAAGCTCAACCTGCAACGAAGGTCGATTCCAGCAACTCGCCCGTCGAAGTGGCTGCCCAGTCCGCCTTCGACGCAGAGGCGCAGCAGCGACTGAACGATTACATTCGTGGTGTGTCAATCCAGTTCCGCGAGAACGAGCCAGCGAACCCGGCTTTCAACATCCTGCAGGATTCCCAGTTGATCCGGCAGGTCAACCAGATCGAGAACTGACACCGTCCGGCGGCAGCCTCTCGCTGTCGCCGGGCTTCGCCCCGTACCCGCCTGTTCATGCCTTTCGCTCCATCTCGATTCAAGGCTTGCCCCCCTCGCTCGCGCGCTGTACTTTACGGCTGAACCAACGCTTGATGACGTCCCGGCATCCGCCGGAAATCATGCCATGGGGAGTAGATGCATGCTCAGACCATCCCACAGGCTCGCAGCCATTGCGTGGCGGGTGCCTTTTCTCTTTCTCGCCTTGACTCTAGTTTCAGGGAGGTTCGCGCAGGCCGCCGAATTGCCGGATTTCGCCACGCTGGTCGAGCGCAACGGTCCTGCGATCGTCAATATCGCGACCATGCAGCAGGCCTCTGCTGCCGACAATCAACGCGGCGACATCGAAGAGTTGTTGCGTCGCCTGAGCCCCGATGAGCCATTGCCTCCCGAACTTGAGGAACGTCGTTCCCGCCCTCGTGGTGGCGTAGGTTCGGGCTTCATCATTTCGGAGGACGGTTATGTCATCACCAATCATCATGTGGTCAACGGCGCCGATCAGATCACGGTCACATTGAACGACAGGCGCGTATTCCAGGCGCGAATTATTGGCACGGACGAATTGTCCGATGTGGCGTTGTTGAAAATCGAAGCAGAGAATCTGCCCACCGTCGAGTTCGGCGATTCCGAGGCCGTTCGCGTAGGGGAATGGGTGCTGGCGATTGGCTCCCCCTTCGGTCTGGAGTTCTCTGCGGCAGCAGGAATCGTCAGTGCGAAGGGCCGCGCAGTGCCGGGCAATCAGACCAACTATGTCTCCTTCATCCAGACGGATGTCGCGATCAATCAGGGCAATTCAGGGGGTCCGTTGTTCAACCTCGAAGGCGAGGTGATCGGCATCAATTCGCAGATCCTCAGCAGCACAGGCGGGTCCAACGGAATCTCCTTTGCCATTCCCAGCAATGTAGCCTTGAATGTGGTCGAGCAATTGCGGGAGACCGGTGCGGTCAGCCGCGGCCTTCTGGGGGTGCTGATCAAGGACGTCGATTTCGCGCTGGCGGAAGCCTTCTTCATGCCCAGGCCCATGGGGGCCTTCGTTGACGAAGTGCAGCCGGGCGGTCCGGCCGAGCAGGCCGGCGTGCTGAATGACGACATCATCACGGCTTTCAATGGAAGGGAGATCGAGAGCTCCTCCATGCTGCCTTTCTATGTGGGCCAGGTGCGGCCTGGCACCAGTGCTGAGCTTACGATCATGCGCAATGCTGAAACGCTGAGCCTGGATGTCATCGTGGGTGCCTTGCCCGGCAGCGGTGTTGCGGCGCAGAGTCAGGCCATTGAACCGCCTCCTGCCAACCGGCTGGGGTTGACCATCGACAGCCTGGCGCCCGATGTACGCGAGGCCATTGGCACTGACGGCGTGCTGGTGCAGGAGGTTCTGGATGGTCCTGCCGAGCAGGCAGGCCTGCGGGAGGGCGATGTGATTGTCGAGCTCAATCGCATGCCCGTGCCGGATCGCGATGCCTTCGACAGCGCCTCACGGCAACTGCCGGATACCGGCTTCGTGCCAGTCAGGATCCTGCGCGAGGGCCGCGGAACGACCCTGGTATTCGAGTTGAAATAGGCCTCATGTGCCGTTGCCGGTGGTCGTTGCATGGCGACCACCGGCTCTTCGCAGTGCGAAAACGCAGTTGCAGCCCACTGATATTCCGCCGGAAATTCACTGACAGCTCCACTTCGATCCTGTAGACTTGCCGCCTTGAAAACATGGCCTGGCGCCGCGCGCGCCACTCCTGTGCCCTGGTCTTGCGACCATGCCCATTAATCTCGACTTTGTGACCCAATCCTGTGAGTGATCTCAGCCACATCCGCAATTTCTCCATCATCGCCCATATCGACCACGGCAAGTCCACTCTCGCTGATCGCTTCATCCAGCTCTGCGGCGGGCTGGACGCACGTGAAATGAACGAGCAGGTGCTGGATTCCCTCGATATCGAGCGCGAGCGCGGCATCACGATCAAGGCACAAAGCGTGACCTTGCATTTCGACAGCAAGGACGGCAGGCGCTATCAGCTGAATTTCATCGATACCCCCGGCCACGTGGATTTCACTTACGAGGTGTCGCGCTCGCTGGCTGCCTGCGAAGGCGCTCTGCTGGTGGTGGATGCCGGTCAGGGTGTGGAAGCACAGTCCGTGGCGACCTGCTACACGGCCATCGAGCAGGGGCTGGAGGTGATTCCGGTCCTCAACAAGATGGACCTGCCGCAGGCCGAGCCGGAGAAGGTGCGCCAGGAGATCGAGGAGATCATCGGCATCGATGCCTCCAACGCCGTGTGTGCCAGTGCCAAGACCGGCACGGGCATCACCGAGATTCTGGAAGAGCTGGTCCGCTTGGTGCCCCCCCCACAGGGCAATGTCGACGCGCCGCTGCAGGCGCTGATCATTGACTCCTGGTTCGACAATTACCTCGGTGTGGTGTCGCTGGTGCGCGTGAAGCAGGGCACCCTGCGCAAGGGCGAGAAGATCATCGCCAAGACTATCGGCAAGGCGCATCTGGTGGACGGTGTGGGAGTGTTCACGCCCAAGCGACTGGAGACCGACGTGCTGCGTGCCGGTGAAGTGGGCTTTGTGGTCGCGGGCATCAAGGAGATCAAGGGCGCTCCGGTTGGTGACACGCTCACGCACGCTGCCACGGCGGACGTGCTTTCCCTGGCCGGCTTCAAGAAGATTCAGCCGCAGGTGTATGCCGGCCTGTTTCCCGTGTCTTCCGACGATTTCGAGAATTTCCGCGATGCGCTGGAAAAGCTCACGCTGAACGATGCCTCGCTGTACTACGAG
The DNA here is from genome assembly GCA_030832825.1 of Gammaproteobacteria bacterium. Classification (GTDB taxonomy): domain Bacteria; phylum Pseudomonadota; class Gammaproteobacteria; order Pseudomonadales; family Pseudohongiellaceae; genus UBA5078. Next base: position 62,984 of record JAURIJ010000008.1, on the reverse strand, counting down.
CCCGAAAGTTCCGATGCGCTGGGCTTCGGTTTCCGCTGCGGGTTCCTGGGCATGCTGCACATGGAAATCATCCAGGAGCGTCTCGAGAGAGAGTATGACCTGTCGCTGATCACCACGGCGCCGACCGTGGTCTATGAAGTGCTGCTGCACAATGGCAACACCGTGCGCGTGGACAGTCCCTCCGCGTTGCCAGCCGTCACCTCCATCCAGGAAATGCGCGAACCCATCGTGCTGGCCAGCATTCTGGTGCCGCACGAATATCTCGGCAACATCATCAATCTGTGCATCGCGCGCAGAGGGGTGCAGCGAGACATGCAGTTCATCGGGCGTCAGGTGTCCCTGCGCTACGAACTGCCCATGAATGAAGTGGTGCTGGATTTCTTCGACAAGCTCAAGTCGGCGAGTCGCGGCTATGCGTCACTGGACTATCACTTCATCCGTTTCGAGCCCGCCAACCTGGTTCGCCTCGATGTGCTCATCAATGGCGACCGCGTGGATGCCCTGGCGCTGATCGTGCATCGCGAACAGGCGCACAGCAAGGGCCGGTTGCTGGTGGAGAAAATGAAGGAACTGATTCCGCGGCAATTGTATGATGTGGCCATACAAGCGGCGATCGGCGGCCAGATCATCGCGCGTCAAACGGTCAAGGCGCTGCGCAAGAATGTCACGGCCAAATGCTATGGCGGCGACGTGACACGCAAGAAGAAGCTGCTGGAAAAGCAGAAAGCGGGCAAGAAGCGCATGAAGCAGGTGGGCAATATCGAAGTGCCGCAGGAAGCGTTCCTGGCGGTGCTCAAGGTGGATAGCTGATGGATATCGATTTTTCCCTGGTGCTGCTGGTGCTTGTGGTGCTGACAGGCGCCGTGGCCCTGTTCGACCGAATGGTCAACGCCGAGCCGCGGCGTCAGGCCGTGGCGAAATTGAAAGCGGTGCAGCAGCCTCCCAGCGAAGCGCTCGCTCAGGCTATCGCGGTGGCCGAGCAGGAGCCCATTGTCGTCGAGTACGCAAAATCGTTCTTCCCCGTGTTGCTGATCGTGCTGGTGCTGCGCTCCTTTCTGGTGGAGCCTTTCCAGATTCCTTCCGGTTCCATGATTCCCACGCTGGAGGTCGGTGACTTCATCCTGGTGAACAAGTACACCTATGGGCTGCGTCTTCCAGTGGTCGGCACCAAGATCGTCGAGATCAACGAGCCGAAGCGCGGTGAGGTGATGGTGTTCATCCCGCCGCACGACAGTCGCTACTTCATCAAGCGCGTCGTGGGCCTGCCGGGCGATACCATCCGCTACGAGGACAAGGTGCTCTACATCAACGACGAACGCGTGCAGTCTCAGCCCATCGACCAGGTCGAGATCGAGATGCCCAATGGAATGATGCAGAGCGGCATTCTGCTGACGGAAACCCTCGGCGAAGTGGCGCACGAGACCCAGATCATGAACGCTCCGTCTCGCGATGGCGGCCGCACTGTCTGGGTGGTGCCGGAAGGGCATTACTTCATGATGGGCGACAACCGGGACAACAGCGCGGACAGCCGCGTCTGGGGCGCGGTGCCGGAGCAGAACATCGTCGGCAAGGCGTTTGCCGTCTGGATGCACAAGGAGCCGGGCTGGACGCTTCCCACATTCCGTCGCAATGGACTGATTCTCTGAAACGCGCACTGAATCGCGGTTCGCTCATGGGCGCTGCCTATAATGTGCAGCTGCGCATCAACGAGCCACAAGGCGTCGGGTCTGCCCCTTTTCAGGAGAGTGCCATGACTAGTTTCCATTCCTCATTGCCGCGCTCACAGCTTGGTTTCTCCAAATTCGGCCTGTTGATGCTGCTGGTCTTGCTGGTCAGCGGGCTGACATTCGGATTGAAGATTCTGCCGGTGTATCTGGATCGCAATTTCGTGAAGGGTGCGGCGCAGGAGCTCCTCGCCAGTGGGCGCGCGGCCGGCCTCACGCAAGTGGAAGTGCGCGAGGAAATCGCCAGCGCTCTGCGTGTCAACAACGTCCGTGACTTCAACCTCAACAGCATCACGTTGCAGCGCGAGAATGCCAGCCCTGCGCTCGTGATCGACTACGAACGCCGGATTCCCCTCGTCGGCAACGTCGACGTGATCATCAGTTTTGACGATCGAATCGACTGAATGACTGTCTCTCTCTCGCAACTCGAAAGGGCGCTTGCCTACCACTTCAAGGACGCGACCCTCGCGCAGCGCGCATTGACGCATCGCAGCGCGAGTCGAGACAACAACGAGCGTTTGGAATTTCTTGGCGATGCCATCCTTGGCTTTCTGGTGGCCGAAGAGCTCTCCTCACGATTTCCCTATGCCCCCGAGGGGGAACTCAGCCGCATGCGCGCGCGTCTGGTGAATCAGCGGACGCTGGCAGATATCGCGCAGCGACTGCAGATTGGTGAGCTGCTGATCCTCGGGCCGGGCGAATTGAAGTCGGGCGGGCGACAGCGAGAGTCCATTCTGGCCGACGCCATGGAAGCGCTGCTGGGTGCCCTCTATCTCGACGGCGGCATGAGTGCCTGCCGTGCCTGGGCCCTGCAGCTGTTCGACCAGGAGTTTCTCACCCAGCCGGCGCAGCAGCTGCACAAGGATGCCAAGACAGCCTTGCAAGAACTGCTGCAGGCGCGCTCGTTACCCGTGCCGGAATACGAAGTGGTGGCGGTGGAAGGCACCGATCACCAGCAGAATTTCGTGGTGCACTGTCGCACTGCGCTGACACCGATGGGCATGTCCGGCAGCGGACGCAGCCGCCGACTGGCGGAACAAGAGGCTGCAGGCCGTGTTCTGCAGGCACTGACTTCATGACCCGACGCAGGAGTTCAATGTCATGACCATGCAGGAACAGTCCGCAGCCCAGGAGCGTTGTGGCTTCATTGCCATCGTGGGCCGGCCCAATGTGGGCAAGTCCACGCTGCTCAATCATCTGTTGGAGCAGAAGATCAGCATCACCTCGCGCAAGCCGCAGACTACACGGCATCGCATTCTTGGCATCAAGACCGTGGGTGCCTTGCAATACGTCTATGTCGACACGCCCGGCATCCACAAGTCGCAGAAGAAGGCCATCAATCGTGTGATGAACCAGACCGCGACGAGCACGCTTGATGGGGTCGACCTGGTCTTGTTCGTGGTGGAGCGCCTGGTCTTCAACGAGGAGGACGAACTGGTGCTGCAGGCGCTGGAGAAGGTGCAGGTGCCGGTGCTGCTGCTGATAAACAAGTGCGATCTGCTGGAGAACCCGCAGAAGCTGTTGCCCCATATTGAACGTATGACAAAGATTCGTGAATTCGCCGAGATCATTCCACTGTCGGCGCTGTCCAGCTACAACCTGGAGGCTGTCGAGAAATGTGTGGCGAAATATCTGCCCGAGGGGCAGTTCCTGTATCCCGTCGACCAGGTGACCGATCGCAGCTCTCGCTTTCTGGCCGCCGAGATCATTCGCGAGAAGATCACGCGTCAACTGGGTGACGAGCTACCTTACGAAGTGACAGTCGAGATCGAGAAATACACCATCCAGGAAGGCGTCGTGCACATTCACGCGCTGATTCTCGTGGACAAGGAGAGCCAGAAGCAGATCATCATCGGCACGCGAGGCAGTCGCATGAAGCTCATCGGCAGCGCTGCGCGCGTCGACATGGAAAAGGCCTTCGATGCCAAAGTGATGCTGAATCTGTGGGTCAAGGTCAAGAGTGGCTGGGCCGATGACGAACGCGCCCTGCAGAGCCTTGGCTATCACATCGACTGAGACGGGGAGCGCGCGATGAGTGCCAGGATCGAGCTGCAGCCGGCGTGGGTGCTGCATACCCGGCCTTATCAGAACAGCAGCCTGCTCGTCGACTTCCTGTCTCTGGACTACGGCCGTCTGCGCGCGGTCGCGCGGGGTGCCCGCCGCGCCGGGTCGCGCACCCGCGCTCTTCTGCAACCTTTCCATCCCTTGCTCATCACGCTCGCCGGTCGGCACGAATTGAAGACGCTCACAGCGGTTGAGAGCAGTCACGGCGCCTTGAGTCTGCAAGGCACGCGTCTATTCAGCGGGCTCTATCTGAACGAACTGCTGGTGCGGCTTCTGCTCAGTCACGAGGAGCATGGGGATCTGTACCGTTCCTACCAGCAGGCCATCATCGCGCTCAGCACAGAACGCGATGTGGCGAGCACCCTGCGCCGCTTCGAACTCGCATTGCTGGAGACGCTGGGCTACGGCCTCAATCTGGCGGTGGACTGTCGTTCGGGTGAGCCCATCATCGCCCAGGGTCACTATCTGTTTCTCGAGGAAGAGGGGTTTGAGCGAATCGCCCATTCGGGCCACGTGTCATCACCTGATCAGCTGACCTTCACGGGCGCAGAACTGTGTGCCCTGCGTCACTGTGATTTCAAGGAAGCCGCCCATGGGCGCGCCGCCATGCGCCTGACGCGGCTCGCACTGCAGCGCTTGCTGGGCGACAAGCCGCTCGCGAGTCGTGAACTCTTCCTGAGTGCGCGTGCTCGGGAATGAGGCCATGCCACCGGCTTGCTTTCAGGCCCAGGCAATACAGGGTAAAATCGCGCCAAATTTTCTGTGAGTGACCCTGATGTCCATCAAGTACCCGCTGATTGAAGCGCTGATCGGCAACACGCCGCTGGTCAAGCTGGCACGGATGCCGGGCGAGACCAGCAATACCGTGCTGGTCAAGTTGGAAGGCAACAACCCCGCCGGCTCCGTGAAGGATCGTCCCGCTTACAACATGATCCTGCAGGCCGAGCTGCGAGGGGATATTCATCCCGGCGATACCCTCATCGAGGCCACCAGCGGCAACACGGGCATCGCGCTTGCCATGGTCTGTGCCGTGAAGGGCTATCGACTGATTCTGATCATGCCGGAGAACATGTCGGCCGAGCGCCGGGCGTCGATGTCCGCCTACGGCGCGCAGTTGATCCTCGTGACGGAGGAACAGGGCATGGAAGGGGCACGTGATCTTGCGCAACGCATGGCGCGAGAAGGGCGGGGCAAGGTTCTCGACCAGTTCGCGAATCCGGACAATCCCCAGGCCCACTACCTCCATACCGGGCCGGAGATATGGCGTGACACGCAAGGCACCGTCACGCATTTCGTCAGTTCAATGGGGACGACGGGCACCATCATGGGCGTGTCACGCTTCCTGAAGGAGCAGAACCCCGCAGTCACCATCGTCGGCCTGCAACCGCAAGAGGGGTCGCGTATCCCCGGCATCCGTCGCTGGCCGCAGCAATACCTGCCGTCGATCTTCGATGCTTCACGCGTCGACGAAGTCATGGATATCAATCAGAGCGATGCCGAGAACACCATGCGCGCTCTGGCCAGGGAAGAGGGCATCTTCTGCGGCGTGTCGTCGGGCGGCTCGGTGTTCGCGGCGCTGCAGCTCAGTCGTCGTCTAAGTAATGCCGTCATCGTGGCCATCGTCTGTGATCGTGGCGACCGTTATCTTTCGACAGGCGTCTTTGCCTGATTTTTCCATTCGCGCACAGGCCCCGGGGCAGTCGGCACTGACCGCTCCGCCAGCGTGTGTGCCCTGCAGCAACAGGTAGACTCCATGAGCAGTACACGACGTCGCAACAAACTTCCCACCGAGGCTGTGGAGTTGCAGGTGCAGCGCTTGAGCCATGACGGGCGGGGGGTCGCGAGCATCAATGGCAAGATCGCCTTTGTCGATGGTGCGCTGGCCGGCGAGACCGCCAGTGCGCGCTACGTGGCTCGTCACAAGCAGTATGACGAATTGCGCGTCGAGACCATCCTGATCCCGGCAGCGGAACGCGTGGAGCCCCCTTGTGCCTATGCCAGTGTCTGCGGCGGCTGCGCCATGCAGCACCTGCACCCCGATGCGCAGATCGCCCTCAAGGAGCGCGTGCTGCACGAGCAGATGCAGCACATCGGTGGCCTGCAGCAGTATGAACACCTGCCCGCGCTGCGCAGCCAGAGTGTCGGCTATCGACGCAAGGCGCGCCTCGCCGTGCGTTATGTCGTGAAGAAGGAAGCGATGCTGGTCGGCTTTCGCGAGAAGAACAGCACCTTCATCGCCCAGATGGATGACTGCGCAGTCCTGAATCCACGGGTGGCGCGGCTGATCGCGCCACTGCGCGAATTCCTGGCCGCTCGCGATTGTCGGTTTACGGTGCCGCAGATCGAGGTGGCCGTCGGTGAGAACGCTGAGCCCGCGGCGCAGGGTGTGCACCTGCCGGAAGACGTGGCCCTGATCGTGCGCCATCTGGAGCCGCTCACGCCCGCGGACCAGCAGGCGTTCAGCGAGCTTGCCCGCGAACAAGGCATCACTCTCTATCTGCAGCCTGGGGGCAGTGACTCGGTGCATCGTCCGTGGCCGGCAGAGGGTGAGGATCGACTGCACTACCATCTCCCGCAGTTCGGCCTGCGCATGTCGTTTCATCCCACCGACTTCACTCAGGTCAATGGTGAGCTGAACCGGGACATGATCGCGCGCGCACTCGAGATGCTCGATCCACAGAAGCACGAAACCATCCTCGACCTCTTCTGCGGACTTGGCAATTTCACGCTGCCGCTGGCCACGCGCAGTCGTCATGTGGTCGGAGTGGAAGGCAGTGACGAGATGGTGCGGCGCGGATTCGAGAATGCCCGTGCCAACGGGCTCGACAATGTCGAATTCCATGCCGCGAATCTGTGCGTCGATTTCGGCAGTTCCACCTGGGCCGCGCAGCGCTATGACAAGATCCTGTTGGACCCGCCCCGCTCCGGGGCGCTTGAGATCATCCCCGTGATCGCCGCCATGCGGGCGCGCAAGATTCTCTACATCTCCTGCAATCCAGCGACGCTGGCCCGCGATGCAGGTGAGTTGGTCAAGCACGGTTACCGGCTGACGCGTGCCGGGGTGATGGATATGTTCCCCCACACCTCCCATGTGGAATCCATCGCCGAATTCGTGCTCACGAAATCCTGACGCAAGACAAGAGAACTGCCCCATGGTCCAGGTGAGAGAGACCCACAAGTTCAATCCAGACGGCAGTATCTGCTTCGATGAGTGGATTGCCTCTCTGCAGTCGCGTGGCATGCTGGAGCACATCGAGCGCATACGTCATGCCTGTGACATGAGCTGGGCTCTCGAGCAGCAGGCCCGCGTCGCCAATACCGTCTGGGCAGGGCGCAACAGTTATCTGACCGGGCTGGAAATGGCAGAGATTCTGGTCGACCTGCGGCTGGACAGTGAGGCTGTGATCGCCTCCATCCTGTATCGCAGTGTGCGCGAATCACGTGTCGGTCTGGACGTCGTGCGCGAGCAGTTCGGCGCGGAAGTGGCCAAGCTTGTCGAGGGCGTCCAGCGCATGGCAGCCATCAATGAAACGGACACCTCGCGCACCCGTGTGCTCGGTCAGAGCGAACATCAGGTGGAAAACGTCCGCAGGATGCTGCTGGCGCTGATCGACGATGTGCGTGTGGCCTTGATCAAGCTTGCCGAGCGCACCTGCGCGCTGCGTGCGGTCAAGGGTGCACCGGAGGAGCGCCGACAGCGCGTGGCGCGTGAAGTGTTCGAGATCTATGTGCCGCTGGCGCACCGCCTGGGCATAGGTCAATTGAAATGGGAGCTCGAAGACCTCTCGTTCCGCTATCTCCAGGAAGAGAACTACAAGCGCATCGCCCGGCTTCTGGACGAGCGCCGCGTGGATCGTGAGCGTTTCGTGCTGGAGGTGACGGAGGAGCTGCGGCGTCAGCTGGATCGCGCCAACATCGATGCCGAAGTGACGGGCAGAGCAAAGAACATCTACAGCATCTGGCGCAAGATGCAGGCCAAGAAGCTGGATTTCTCGCAGATCTATGATATCCGCGCGGTCCGCATTCTCGTGCCTGAAATCCGTGACTGCTACGCCACTCTGGGGATCGTGCACAATCTGTGGCGCGTGATTCCCAATGAATTCGACGACTACATCGCCACCCCCAAGGAGAACGGCTACCAGTCCCTGCACACCGCCGTGATCGGCCCGGACAAGAAGGTGTTCGAGGTGCAGATTCGCACCTACGCAATGGACGAGGATGCCGAGCTTGGCGTCTGTGCGCACTGGCGCTACAAGGAAGGCATCACGGATCCGCACTATAAGGACAGCTACGACGAGAAGATCGCCTGGCTGCGTCAGTTGCTGGCCTGGCATGACGAAATGGGCATGGTCGGCGGTCTGGCCGAGCAGTTGCGCAGCGATTCCACGACGCCGGATCGCGTTTACGTGTTTACGCCGGAAGGGCACGTCGTCGACTTGATGAAAGGGGCCACACCGCTCGATTTCGCCTATTACGTGCATACCGAAGTCGGCAACAAGTGCTGTGGTGCGCGCGTCAATGGCAAGACAGTGCCGCTGAACTACAAGTTGCAGACGGGTGATCGTGTGGAAGTGCTGGCGGATGAGCACAGCACGCCCAGCCGTGACTGGCTCAAGCCAGGTCTGGGTTACGCCAACACGCCGCGCGCCCAGGCCAAGTTGATGCAATGGTTCAAGACGCAGGGGCGTGAACAGAATGTCGTGCATGGTCGCGCCTTGTTGGCCGAGGAATTTGAACGCCTCGCCGTGGCGCATCCCGATTATCGGGCGCTGGCGCGCAAGCTGGGCTGTCGCAATGCTGAGGCCCTGTTTGCAGCAGTCGGGGTGAGTGCAATCACCGTGGATGAAGTGATCACCGCGGCGCAGGAACTCTCGCAGCTGCTGTGCGTCCTCGACGAATCGCGCAAGGATGCCGAGGCGCCTGCGTCGGCCACGCACGTGTCGGGCGCGGGACGCTTCTCCACGCAGCTCGCGAGCTGCTGTCGCCCGTTGGAGGGCGATCCGATCGTGGGCTGTCTGGGCATGGACAATCAGGTGGTGGTGCACAAGCCCGATTGTCCGGTGGCCCTGCATTATCCATTGGAGAGCCACGAGAATTTCATCGAAGTGCAGTGGGGCGATGGCCGCCGCATCAGCATGCTGGTCGATCTCTACATACTTGCTTATGACCGCGCCGGCCTGCTGCGTGACATCACCACGATTCTGGCGGATGCCGGCATCGAGGTGATGGAGGTGAACACGCGCACCGATCGTGGTTCCGGAACGGCGCGCATGAAGCTGCAGGTGGAAGTGGATTCCTATCCCGTGCTCTCGCGCGTGCTCGAAAAGATCAGCCGCTTGAACAACATCATCGAGGCGCGTCGAATCGCGGCGGGAGATGGCGTCGACACCATCGCAGCGCCGGAGGGCGCCGCAGACATAAACGCACAGGAGCCTTCGACACGTGAACAGTGACGCGTCCATGCAGCAGTTGCTCACCATCATCCGCCATCTGCGCGACAGCGCGCATGGCTGCGACTGGGATCGCAAGCAGACCTTGAAGACCTTGACGGGCTACACGCTTGAGGAAGTCTACGAGGTCATCGATGCCGTCGAACGCGAGGATGCTGCCCAGTTGCGTGATGAACTGGGCGATCTGCTGTTCCAGGTCGTGTTCTATGCGCAGATCGCGAGCGAACAGGGGCAGTTCGATTTCCATGATGTGGCCGCAGCCATCAGCTCTAAGCTGCTGCATCGTCATCCCCATGTATTTCCTGATGGCACGCTTGCCAGTTTCGGCAGCTCAGAGCTTGCACTGGACGCAGAGACCGTCGCGATTCGCTGGGAAGAGATCAAGAATCTTGAACGTCAGGTGAAAGCGGCGCGTTCTGCGGTCGGTGTCCTGCCCAGTGTGCTGGACGATGTGCCCGCGGCGCTGCCCGCACTGGAGCGCGCACGCAAGCTGCAGCGGCGCGCCGGTTCGCTGGGATTCGATTGGCAGGAGGCTGCGCCCGTGCTGGCGCGATTGCGCGAAGAGATTGCCGAACTCGAGGCCGCGATGGCCACTGCAGACGCCCAGGCGTTGCAGGATGAATTCGGCGATGTGCTGTTCAGCTGCGTCAATCTCGCGCGACATCTGGACATTGATTCCGAGTCGGCACTGCGTGCTGCCAATCGCAAGTTCGAACAGCGCTTTCGTGCGATGGAGACGCTCGCCCAGGCGCGCTCGCTGTCACTGCCTGCATTGACTCTGGGCGAGCTTGACGCGCTTTGGGATGAAGTGAAGACAACGCAGCGCAGCGAGTGACTGCAGGATGCTCAGGATTCAGCGCTGCTCCTTTCTTGTTTCGATCCTTGCCTTTGGTGTAAGGTCGAGCGCTTGGAGTCGCCACGATTTTTTCATTGGCAAGTTTGTCTGACAGCTGTCAGGCACCATTCAGGAGTGTTTTATGCGAGTGATATTGCTGGGGGCCCCAGGCGCGGGCAAGGGGACACAGGCACAGTTCATAGTGTCCACGTTCGGGATTCCGCAGATTTCCACGGGCGACATGCTGCGCGCTGCCGTGAAGGCCGGCACTGCACTTGGCCTGCAGGTCAAGGAAGTGATGGCATCCGGCGGACTGGTCACCGATGAGATCATCATCGCGCTCGTCAAGGAGCGCATTGCTGCAGCTGATTGTGCCAAGGGCTTCCTGTTTGATGGTTTTCCTCGCACAATCCCCCAAGCGCAAGCGATGGTGGATGCCGGCATCGACATCGATGTGGTGGTCGAGATTGCGGTTGGAGACGAAGAGATCGTGAAGCGTCTCAGCGGTCGGCGAGTGCATCCCGAATCGGGTCGTATCTATCACACCGTCTTCAATCCTCCCGCTGTCGAAGGCATTGATGATGTCAGTGGCGAGCCATTGATTCAAAGGGATGACGACAAGGAAGAAACCATTCGCAAGCGTCTGCAGGTCTATCATCAGCAGACTCGTCCTCTGGTCGATTTCTACAAGGATCTGCAGCGCGCCGGCAATGCCGTGAAAGTCGAACAGCTTGATGGTGCCTTGAGTGTCGACACGGTGCGTGTCGAACTGACTCGCTTGCTCTCTGCCATGTGATGCTGCTTCAGGAGTGTCAGTGCACGGCTGACACTCCTGTTGCACTGCAGTGTTTCCCCGCGACTTTCCCGCACTGATCTCGTCAGACACGAATTCGAAATTCTCGAAAAAAAGAATACGGAAATAAGTTGATTTTTTTCAACTAATGAAACGACGCATGCTGTATGCACAATTTTTTTGTGCTATGGTGCCGCTCAAACAAGGCATGGCCTCTGTTGAAGAAATTAAAGTGGTTTTGTTCCACATATTTGGAGAGATATCAGTATGGCTAAAGTTAAAGCGACAAAGAAGGCGCCTGCCAAATCGGCCGTGAAGAAAACCGCTGCTGCTGCTCCAGCAAAAGTTTCATCAGCAGCGACAAAACTGACCAAGGCTGCAGTCACGAAAGCCAAGCCCGTTGCCGCAGCAAAAGGCAAGGCCGCTTCTGCTAAAACTAAAGCTTCCAAGAACTCCACCGCAACAAGCAAGCCCACAGCTGCCAAGGCACGTGCCTCTGCAGTCAAGCTCCAGGCCGCTCAGACAGCCGCTCAACTCAAGGCCAGCGCAGAAGCCCGCAAGGCAGCCATCGCTGCCAAGGCAGAGGCAGATCTTGCCAAAGCCGTGAAGGCATTTGCCGCTGCCTGGAAGAAGAAGCGCGCGAAGGCGGATGCCATCAAGGAAGCCGCTCGCACCAAGAAAGAAGAACTCAAGCGCAAGATCGCCGCCACGAAAGCGGCGGTGAAAGCGAAAGCCGCCGCACAGAAGGCCGCCGCGAAAGCGAAGGCCGCTGCGAAGAAGCGCATTGCGCGTGAGCGTATCGCCGCCAAGCGCGCGCTGCTTAAGGCACGCACAGCCGCGAAGAAACTCGCGATCAAGGAGAAGGCGGCAGCGCGCCGCGCAGCGGTGAAAGCGAAAGCAGCCTCGAAGAAAGTCGTCAAGGTAGTGAAGACTGCTGCAAAGAAAGTGGCCGCGAAAGTCACTGCTGCCGTGAAAGGCAAAGTCCTTGCGAAAAAGGCAGCAGCACCTGCGAAGGCGGCTGCGAAGAAGGCAGTGCCCGCGAAAGGCGCGGCGAAGCCTGTAGTGAAGGCCCCTGCGAAGAAAGCAGCTCCGGCGAAGAAGGCTGCAGCACCTGCCAAGGCCGCCGTGAAGAAGGCAGCGCCCGCGAAAAGCGCAGCGAAGCCTGCAGCCAAGGCACCCGCAACAAGCAAGGCCGCTCCTGCTGCCAAGCCTGCAGCGCCCAAGCCCGCTGCTAAGAAAGCCGCCGCACCAGCACCCGCTGCGACACCAGCGCCCGCTGCTGGTTGATTGCCGACACCAGCAAGGTGGTGAGCCAATCCAATCCCTCAGTGCTGAAAAGCGCTGAGGGATTTTTAATTGCGTCCGGTATACTTTCCGCATGAAACGCATTCTTGCCATCGACACCTCCCATGCGCTTTGCACCGTTGCCCTGACAGCAGATTCACTGATTTCTTCACGCAGCAGCGCCGAGCCACGACAGCATGCTCGAGAACTGCTACCCATGATTCAGGGTCTGCTGGACGAGCACCACATCAGTGTGCGCGAACTGGATGCATTCGCTCTGGTGATCGGGCCGGGATCTTTCACTGGACTGCGCATTGGCGCGGGCGTCGTGCAGGGTTTGTCATTCGCCACGAGTGTCCCCGTGTTCTGCATTTCATCACTGGCTGTGATGGCCATGCGGGCGCACTTCGCACATTCAGGCGCAATGTTCAATGTCTGTCTGCAGGCGCGCGAAGACGAAGTCTATGCCGCGTCCTATGCGATCCAGGACGACTGCCCCGTGCTCTTGGGGGCCGAGAGAGTCTGCAAGCCCGAGGAGCTGCGCTTCGAGGGTCCGGGTGTCGCGGTGGGTGATGGATGGGCCCTGTGTCCCGCATTGCCTGATACACAGCATTTGCTGATCGATTGCAGCAGCGAGGCCGTGGCACTGGCGGCCGTCGCGCTCGCGCATGCACGTCGCGGCGAACAGGGTGTGGCAGCCTCTGCCGTGCTCCCCATCTACCTCAAGGATCAAATGGGTTATCAGGCCTGATATGGAACTCGATTATTTCCAGATAAGCTTTCTCGCCTTCCTGCAAGGCTTGACGGAATACCTTCCCATCTCCAGCTCCGCTCACATCTTGCTGCCGAAGGAGTTGCTCGGCTGGCCCGATCAGGGGCTGGTGTTCGACGTGGCCGTGCACATCGGCAGTCTGCTGGCCGTGCTCACCTATTTCCGCACCGATCTGCTGCGACTCTTTCAGGCGTGGCAGCTATCGCTTCGAGGAGGGGCCATGTCACCCGATGCCCGCCTCGCGTGGTTCGTGGTGGCCGGCACAATCCCGGCCGGTATCGCCGGTCTGCTGCTTGCCGACTTGATCGAACTCTACGCGCGCAACATGCTGTTGATCGCTTTCACGTCCATATTCTTCGGTATCCTGTTGTGGTGGTCGGACAATCGGCCTCTTGTGCGTGTGGGCATCGAGCAGCTCACGCTGCGCACCACGCTGATAGTCGGTTTCGCACAGGTGCTGGCGCTGATTCCAGGCACGTCGCGTTCCGGTGTCACGATGACGGCGGCGCTGGCCTGCGGGCTAGACCGCAAGGCGGCCGCACGCTTCTCGTTCCTGCTGGCCATTCCCATCATTGCGGCCAGCGGTCTGCTCAAGGGTGGTGAACTGCTGCAGGATGAGGCCCAGGCACAGTGGGGTGTGCTCGCTTATGCGGTGCTTCTTTCCGCTCTCGTGTCGTTCTCCTGCATTCACTATTTCCTGAAGCTGATCGAGCGCATGGGCTTCCTGCCCTTCGTGATCTATCGCGTGTTGATGGGCGTCGGACTTCTCTTCGTCCACTTCTCGCTGCAGGCCTGACGGATGCCCTCATGACCCCTGCGGCGGACTTCCAGCTTGAACGGCAAGAGGGGCAACTGGCGCTGAGCTGCCGCAGCGATCCGTCCTTGGGGGCAGTAAGCGTCGATTTTGATGACAAGTCACTCGCCTGGCGCCAGCGTCATCCTTCGCAGCCCGAGGCCTTGGTCAAAGCGGTGGGGCTGCGCACGGGGCAGGCCCTGCGCATTCTCGATGCCACGGCCGGATTCGGTCTCGATGCGTTCATTCTCGCCAATGCGGGGTGTGAAGTGCAGATGCTGGAACGCAACGCCTGGGTGCACGCCCTGCTGGCCGATGGACTGCAACGCGCGGCGGGCAGTGACGATGACCGGGTGCGCAAGGCGGTGTCCCGCATGCATCTGCTGCACGCAGACAGCACCCTGGTAGCGCGGGAGTCGCTGGGAGGAGTGCCGGATGTAGTCTATCTCGACCCGATGTTTCCCGAGCGTCGGCGCAAATCCGCCAAAGTGAAGAAACACATGGCCATGCTGCAGTTGCTGCTGGAGGCGGAACCCGACGCCCCTGCCATGCTGGCTTGGGCCATGGGGCTCGGCGCGAAGCGTGTGGTCGTCAAGCGCCCGCGCATTGCCGGCTTTCTCGACGCGTGCAAGCCGTCATACCAATTGCCCGGTTCCTCGAGCCGTTTCGACGTCTATCTCTGTCAGCCCAGCAGTCGCACCAGCACGTCTTCGTAGATGTGGCTGAGCGCGTCCAGATCGGCCACTCGCACGTTCTCATCGACCTTGTGAATGGTGGCATTGCATGGCCCCAGTTCCACCAGCTGCGTGCCAGTGGGTGCGATGAAGCGGCCATCGGAGGTGCCCCCGGTGGTGGAGCATTCCGTCTCCAGGCCTGTCACCTGCCTGATGCTGGCCGCGACCAGGTCGATGAATGCCCCGCGCTGCGTCAGGAAGGGCTTGCCGGATAGATGCCAGCTCAGCGAGTACTCCAGGCCGAAGCGGTCGAGAATCGCCGTGGTGCGCGCCTTGATGGTCTCTTCGGTCAGGGCGGTGGAGTAACGGAAATTGAATGCCACCTCCAGTTCGCCGGGGATCACATTGTCCGTGCCCTTGCCAGCGTGGATGTTGGAAATCTGGAAGCTCGTCGGTGGGAAGGACTCGTTGCCTTCGTCCCAGACTTCGCGGCACAGGGCATCCAGCGGCGCCATGGCGCGATGGATGGGATTGCGAGCGAGGTGCGGGTAGGCCACGTGGCCCTGAATGCCATGCACCGTCAAGCGCCCATGCAGCGAGCCGCGTCTGCCGATCTTGATGACATCGCCGGTCTGCGTGGTGCTGGAGGGCTCGCCGACGATGCAGTAGTGAATCTTTTCCTGACGCGCTTCCAGTACTTCCATGACCTTGACGGTGCCGTTCACGGCACTGCCTTCTTCGTCACTGGTGATCAGGAACGCGATGGAGCCGCGTGGCTTTCTGCCGCCGGCAAGAAAGCGCTCGCAGGCCGTGACCATGGCCGCGATGCTGCCCTTCATGTCGGCGGCGCCGCGTCCGTACAGAAAGCTGTCGCGCACTTGGGGCGCAAAGGGAGCGGAGGTCCAGTGCTCCAGGGGGCCGGGTGGCACCACATCGGTGTGGCCGGCAAAGGCGAACACCGGCCCTTCGGTGCCGTGTCTTGCCCAGAAGTTCTGGACGTCGCCGAAGGGCAGCGCTTCCACCACAAAACCCATCGCTTCCAAGCGTTGGGCAAGCAGCTGATGACAGCCACCGTCACTGGGGGTGACCGAGGCTTTCTCGATCAGGGAAATGGTCAGGGCCAGAGTGGGGGTCATGCTTATCCTTTATGCAGACGTAGGCAGCCTGCTCAATTGTGCGAGTGAAGTTCTTCGTTCAGTGCAATCGCCGTCTTGTTCACTTTGCACTCCACGGCGCCAGTCACTGAGTTGCGGCGGAACAGCAGGTCAGACTTGCCTGACAGTTCGCGTGCCTTGCGGGTGCCGAACACGTGGTTGTCCTTGTCCAGCAGCAGGACCTTGGTGCCGGCTGTCACATAAAGGCCCGCTTCAACGATGCAGCGATCGCCCAACGGGAAACCCAGACCGGCGTTGGCGCCGATGAGGCAGTCACGGCCGATGGAGATGACCTCCGTGCCGCCACCGGAGAGGGTGCCCATGGTGCTGCAACCGCCGCCCAGGTCGCTGCCGGGGCCGACCATGACGCCCGCCGAAATGCGGCCTTCCACCATCGCGGGGCCTTCCGTGCCCGCGTTGAAGTTGACGAAACCCTCATGCATGATCGTGGTGCCTTCTCCAATGTAGGCTCCCAGCCGCACTCGTGCCGTGTGTGCGATCCGCACACCCTTGGGCACCACGTAGTTGCTCATCTTCGGGAACTTGTCCACCGACATGACTTCCAGCAATTCCCCCTGCAGTCGCGCTTGCAGTTGACGCGCCGGCAGGTCGGCCAGATCGATCGCCCCTTGGTTCGTCCAGGCCAGATTCTGCAGCACCCCGAAGGCCCCTGTCAGATTCAGCGAATGCGGCTTGTGCAGGCGGTGCGACAACAGATGCAGCTTGAGATAGACCTCGGGGATGGACGCCGGGGCCGAATCCTGTGCGATGAACATCACGGTGAGATCCTGGCGCGCTGCCGTCAGCGCACGCAGTGTGTCCTGCACGCTCTGAGGTGCCAGCGGCACGAGAGAGGATGCCGCGGCAGGTGCCAGCGCGCAGGCGGCATTGGCGCCCGCGTAGGCGCTCGCTGCTGCCACGGCCGCCGCGAAGGCGGGGTCTGGCTCACGCAGCACGATGGGATAGTACACCTCGATGATCTCTCCGCGACTGTTGCGAGTGCCGAGACCGATGCCCAGGCTGTGCAGGGTAAGGGATGACGTCATGTCTGAAACCTCTGTGGGATGCTTGCGTGAATCAGGAATGCTCGAGCAGGGTGGCGAGCACGCTCGGGTCGGCTGAACTCAGCCACCCCGTGCGTGTCTGCAGCAACGGGCGACGGATCAGCGCTGGCGCAGACTGCATGAGTGCAGGGGCGGTCACCATCGAGAGCGCCAGTCGCGTTTCTTCCGGCAATGCGCGCCAGGTGGTGCCACGCGTATTGATCAGGGTCGCCAGCGGCAGAGCCTGCAGCAGGGTGGCGCACAACGCGGCGTCGATGCCGTCCTTGCGGTAATCGTGAAAGTGATACGCGACGCCATGGGCGTCGAGCCAGTGCCGCGTCTTGCGGATGGTGTCGCAATTGGCGATGCCATAAAGCGTCAGCATGGTTCAGTCGCCCAGTTCCTGCCGGATGTCGTTCTGCAGTTTCTCGATCAGCTCCGGCTCGGTGATCTTGCGGTTGTCGGCATCGAGTATGAAGAACAAGTCTTCCACGCGCTCGCCCAGCGTGGCGATGCGGGCATTCTGCAACTGGATCTTGTGATCGGCGAAGATCTTGCCGATGGACGCCAGGATACCGGGCTGGTCGATGCAGCTGATCTCCAGCGTTGTCCACGGCTTGTCATCGGCATTGATAACTTCGGTTTCCACATGACGGCTGAAGTGCTTGAGCTTGCGGTCGATGCGCTTGGTCGAGGCCTTCAGGTGCTGACTCGGGTCCTGGAGATACTCGTCGATCAGGCTGATGATCTGCTGGCGTCGCTTCGGATCATTGCTGACCGCCGTGCCGTCGCTTTCCAGCACCGTGAAGGTGTTCATGCAGTAGTTCTTGGCCGAGGTGAAGATGCGCGCATCCATGATGTTGAGCCCGAGCTTCTCCATGGCGGAGGCAGTGCTGGCGAACAGGTGGTTGCGGTTCACCGTGTAGATGAAGATCTGCGTGCCACCCTCGTTGGGGGACTCGCTGACATCGTCCACCAGAATCAGTGTCTCCTGACCCTCGCCGCGCGCAATGGCTTCGGTGTGCCAGGCGATGTTCGCGGTGGACTCGCGCACGAAGTACTCGTCATCGACATTCGCCCAGATGTGCTTGATCTGCTGGCGGCTGAGCCCGCGATCAGTGAGTTTCAAGATTGCGCTTTGCTGCTTGTCCTTGACGCGGTCGGCGCGGTCGATGGGGTTCTCCAGACCGCGGCGCAGGGCCCGCTTGGTGCTCAGGTACAGCTGGCGCAGCAGCGAAGCGCGCCAGGTGTTCCACAGATTTGGGTTGGTGGCACAGATGTCCGCCACCGTCATGCAGTACAGATAATCCAGGTGCAGCTTGTCGCCCACCGCCAGCGCGAATTGCTGGATAACTTCCGGATCGGCGATGTCCATGCGCTGGGCCGTCATCGACATCAGCAGATGCTTGCTGATGAGCCAGGACACCAGCTTGGTGTCCCAGGCGCTCAGATGATGCAGGCGACAGAATTCCGCGCCGTCGACCATGCCCAGCGTGGAGTGATCGCCCCCGCGCCCCTTGGCGATGTCGTGATAGAGGCCGGCGATGTACAGCAGTTCGACCTTGGGCAGGCGCTTGACGATGTGCGCCGCGATGGGGAAGTTCTCTTCCGCGCCCGGGTAACGGAAGCGGCGCATGTTCTCCACCACTTGCAGGGTGTGCGCGTCCACGGTGTAGATATGGAACAGGTCGTGCTGCATCTTGCCCGTGATGGCGCCGAACTCGGGCAGGTAGCGCCCGAGCACGCCATAGCGCGACATGCGGCGCAACTGCGAGGTTAGTTCGTGCGGGGAGCGCAGCAGTTCCATGAACAGGGTGATGTTGCGCAGGTCCTTGCGGTACTTCTCGTCGATCATCACGCCGTGCTCGCGGATCAGACGAATGGTGGCTGCACGCACGCCCTTGATCTGCGGGTTCTGCGCCATCAGCACGAAGATTTCCAGCAGCGCGAAGGGGAAGCGGCGGAACACGCCGGGATTGGTCACTTCGATGTAGCTGTTGCGAATCTGGAAACGCTTGTTGATCACTGTGATCTCTTCCTGCTCGCCCGCGCGCAGGATGGCTTCATCGAAATGCTGCAGCAGCACGTCGTTGAGGCCGCGCAGCGTAGCTACCGCGCGGTAGTACTCCTGCATGAGTTTCTCGATGGCCAGGCTCTTGTCGTCGTCCTCGTAGCCGAACATCCGCGCCAGATCTCTCTGGCGGTCGAACAGCAAGCGATCCTCCTTGCGGCCGGCCAACAGATGCAGGCCGTAGCGGATCTTCCACAGCACTCGCTCGCCATTGGCCAGGTCTTGGTATTCCGAAGGGGTCAGGAATCCCAGGCTCACCAGGTCGGCAAGATTGTCTGCCTTGTAATGGCGCTTGGCGATCCAGGCGATGGTCTGAATGTCGCGCAGGCCACCGGGCGACGCCTTGACGTTGGGTTCCAGGGCGTAGTCGATGTCGTAATACTTGTCATGCCGGGCGATCTGCTCGTCGCGCTTGGCCTTGAAGAAGGCCTTGGCGGGCCAGACGTCGTTGTCCTGGGTCTGGGCGATCATGGCGTCGCGCAGGCACTGCGGGCCGACGATGGTGCGGGACTCCATCAGGCTCGTGGCAACCGTGATGTCCTTGAGCGCCTCCTGACGGCACTGCGCGATGGAGCGCACGCTCTGACCGATCTCGAGATTGATGTCCCACAGAAAGGTGAAGAAACCGCTGATGGCGGTGCGATAGTCCTGGTGGTTGTCGTGGCGGGTGAGCAGCAGCAGGTCGATATCTGAATGTGGATGCAGTTCCCCGCGACCATAGCCGCCCACGGCCAGGAGGCTCACGTCCTCGGCCTTGCCCCATTCATAGCGCTCCCACGCGCAGCGCAGCAGTTCATCCATGAACCAGGAGCGGCCGATGACCAGTTGCACGATGTCGGCGTCTTCCCGGTAACGTTCATCGAGTACGCGGCGGGCATGTGCCAGCGCCTCCTTGAACAAGGGCACCGGCTGGGTGCTGTTGCGCAGACGCTCGCGGAAGGCGGCCGGGTCGAACAGGTCCTCGCGCAGCGCGAGGTCTGCGCACAGGGGGGCAATGACGATGGCAGGGGGGGTGGCGGGCTGCGTCAGGGATGACGCCATCGGCTCAGAAGTGTTCATCGCTGCGTCGCGTCAGCACTTCCACGCCGTCGCCCGTGACTGCCAGGGTGTGTTCCCATTGAGCGGACAGACGGCGGTCCCGGGTGGTGACCGTCCAGCCGTCGGACTTCGACAGCTTGGTGTGATAGGTGCCCGCATTGAGCATGGGCTCGATGGTGAAGGTCATGCCTTCCTGCAGCACCACGCCGGTGCCGGGCTTGCCAAAGTGCAGCACCTGCGGGTCCTCGTGGAAGATTCTGCCAATGCCGTGCCCGCAGTACTCGCGCACCACCGAGAAATGGTTGCTCTCGGCGAGCGTCTGGATGACGTGCCCGATATCCCCCAGTCGGGTGCCGGGACGCACGATCTCGATGGCGCGGTACAGACATTGCTTCGTCACGTCGACGAGTCGCGTCACATGGGCAGGCACTTCATCGATGACGAACATCTTGCTGGTATCGCCGTGGTAGCCATCCTTGATGACGGTGACGTCGATATTGATGATGTCGCCTTTCTTCAGGATCTTGGCATCACTGGGAATGCCGTGGCACACCACGTGATTCACCGAGGTGCAGATGGATTTCGGAAAGCCGTTGTAATTGAGCGGTGCAGGGATGGCCTGCTGCACGTTGACGATGTAGTCGTGACAGAGACGATCGAGCTCGCCGGTGCTGACGCCCGCCATGACGTGAGGCCCGATCATTTCCAGGACCTCTGCCGCGAGCCTGCCGGCCACGCGCATTTTTTCCAGTTCTTGCGGCGTCTTGATGCTGATTGCCATGGTATGTAGTCGTTGGATGCTCGGGCAGCTCACTGCCGTGATGTTTGGGGCCGGGCCATTGTAAAGCAGGACATGCGCGATTGACACCGCCCGGCAGCCAGCGCTGCGGGCAGTGCCATGCATCCCGGCGCTTTATGTCGCGGGGGCGTTGTGGTATAAAGCTGCGCGCTTTGAAGCTCCCAGGAGTTCCAAGGCGCATTTCATTATCAACATCAACGTCGCACATATACCGACACATGTTTTCTGGGTGCCTCGCGCGCGGCAGCGTACACGGGGTGGAATCATGGGGTGTATGGAGGCTTAACCCGACACAAAGGAAATCTCATGGCTACTGTTTCAATGAAGGAAATGCTCAAGGCGGGCGTCCATTTCGGACACCAGGCACGTTACTGGAACCCGAAAATGAAGAAGTTCATCTTCGGCGCGCGCAACAAGATTCACATCATCAACCTTGAGCACACCGTACCGGCACTCAATGCCGCTCTCGAGCAGGTGCACACCCTGGCGGCCCGCAAGAAGAAGGTCCTGTTCGTTGGCACCAAGCGTGCGGCAGGCAAGATCATCAAGGAGCAGGCAGAGCGCGCAGGTATGCCCTACGTCGATCACCGCTGGCTCGGCGGCATGCTGACCAACTACAAGACCATCCGTGGCTCCATCAAGAAGCTGCGCGACCTGGAAACCCAGGCGCAGGACGGTACCTTCGATCGCATGACCAAGAAGGAAGCGCTGATTCGTCGTCGCGCCATGGAGAAACTCGAGCGCAGCATCGGCGGCATCAAGGAAATGGGCGGTCTGCCTGACGCGCTGTTCGTGATCGACGTCGACCACGAGCGCATCGCCATCACCGAAGCCAACAATCTGGGTATCCCCGTCATTGGCATCGTCGATACCAACAGCAACCCTGACGGTATCGATTTCCCGATCCCGGGCAACGACGACGCCATCCGCGCGATCGAGCTGTACGCCCGTGCCGTTGCCGATGCCTGCATTGAAGGCCGTGGCGATCTGAATGCCGTGAGCAACGACAGCGAGTTCGTTGAAGTCAGCGACAGCGTTGCCGCCTCCGAGCAGGCCAGCGCCACCGGCGCCTGAGTCGCGCTGACAGCCAGAGGGCGGCCGGCGACGGCGCCCTCACTCCCATGAAATTGCTGCCCTGCGCGAGCGGTGGCAGCAGTGCTGAAGCGGGGGAAAGAAGAGGGGCGAGGCCCCTTTTTTTGATCCGCCTGATCACATCGAATTCATTCTGAAAATTGAACGAGGCAAGCAAATGGCAGAAATTACAGCAGGCATGGTCAAGGAGCTGCGTGAGCGCACCGGACTGGGAATGATGGATTGCAAGAAGGCGCTGGTGGAAGCCAACGGCGACATGGAAAAAGCCATTGACGATCTGCGCAAGGCCAGCGGGCTCAAGGCTGCCAAGAAAGCCGGCCGCATCGCTGCCGAAGGCGTGGTGCTGACCAAGGTGTCCGAGGACGGCAACTTCGGCATCATCGTCGAAGTGAACAGCGAGACCGATTTCGTGGCTCGCGACGAGAACTTCCTGGGTTTCGCCAACAAGGTGCTGCAAGAGGCGTTCGCCCGCCGCGAAGCCGATGTGGCTGCGCTGATGGCCGGCGAGCTGGAGAAGGTGCGCGAGGCGCTCGTGCAGAAGATCGGCGAGAACATCAATGTGCGCCGCATCCAGATCGTGGAATTCAAGGATCCGAACGCCGGGATCGTGGACTCCTACATCCACAGCAACAACCGCATTGCCGTGGTGGTCGCGCTCAAGGGTGGCGATTCCTCCCTGGCCAAGGACATCGCGATGCACGTCGCGGCGGTGAACCCGCTGGTGGTGCGTTCCGAGGATGTGCCCAAGGAACTGCTGGCCAAGGAATCCGAAATTTATTCTGCCCAGGCCCGTGAAAGCGGCAAGCCCGAGGAAATCATCGAGAAGATGATCCAGGGTCGTCTGCGCAAGTACGTCGCCGAAGTCAGCCTGCTCGACCAGCCCTTCGTGAAGGATGGCGAGATCACCGTGGCCGCCCTGCTGAAGAAGGCGGGTGCCGATGTGGTGAGCTTCATTCGCTACGAAGTGGGCGAAGGTATCGAGAAGGAAGAAGTGGATTTCGCCTCTGAAGTGGCGGCTGCCGCAGGCCTGTAAGCAAGTCTGGATCGAGCACTGAGAGGACGTCATGCCCATTCTGAAAACCGAAAAGAAGTACAAACGCATCCTGTTGAAGCTCAGTGGCGAAGCGCTGATGGGCGATGCCGATTTCGGCATAGACCCGAAGGTGCTCGACCGCATGGCCGTGGAAGTCGGCCAGCTCGTGGGGCTCGGGGTTCAGATCGGCATGGTGATCGGCGGCGGCAACCTGTTCCGCGGAGCTGCGCTGCATGCGGCGGGCATGGAGCGCGTCACTGGTGATCACATGGGCATGCTGGCCACGGTCATGAATGCGCTGGCCATGCGGGACGCGCTCGAGCGCGCCAGCATCGCCACGCGCGTGATGTCGGCCATTCCGATGAGCGGCGTGGTCGAGCATTACGACAGACGCACGGCCATCCGGCATCTGCGTGCCGGCGACGTTGTGATCTTCGCGGCAGGCACCGGCAATCCCTTCTTCACCACCGATTCCGCCGCTTGCCTGCGTGGCATAGAGATCGATGCCGAACTGGTGCTCAAGGCCACCAAGGTGGACGGGGTGTATTCCGCCGATCCGCATCTGGTGCCCGACGCCGTCAAGTACGATCGTCTAAGCTTCGACGAGGTGCTGGACAAGAAACTGGGCGTCATGGATCTGACGGCAATCGCCCTGATCCGCGAACATGACATTCCCGTGCGCGTGTTCAACATGAACAAGCCGGGTGCCCTGCTGAACAACGTCATGGGAGTGCCTGACGGAACCACCATCGAGAATCTCTGAATACCGCGAATTCCTGTTTTTTCGCCCGCAACCATGGGGACAGCACGATGATTGACGACATTATCAAGGACGCCGAACAACGCATGGACAAGAGTCTTGTCGCGCTGGACACGGCTTTCAAGAAGATCCGCACGGGCCGTGCGCATCCCAGTCTGCTGGACACCATCATGGTGCCGTACTACGGCGCCGACACGCCGCTCAACCAGCTGGCCAACGTCACGGTGGAAGACGGTCGCTGCCTGGTGGTGGTGCCTTGGGAGCGCAAACTGATCTCCGAGGTCGAGCGTGCCATCATGAAGTCGGATCTCGGCTTGAATCCGTCCAATAACGGCGAGTCCATTCGTGTGCCGATGCCGGCCCTGACGGAAGAGACACGCCGTGAGTACACCAAGCAGGCCCGCTCCGAGGCAGAGAACGCCCGTGTGGCGATTCGCAACATCCGTCGTGATGCCAACGGTGACATAAAGGACCTGCTGAAAGAGAAAGCCATCAGCGAGGACGACCAGCGTCGTGCAGAGGAGCGCATCCAGAAGCTGACGGACAAGTTCATCGCGGCAGTCGATGCCAGCTATGGCGTCAAGGAATCCGATCTGCTGTCCATGTAAGTACGGCCTCTTCACTTCAGAGACAGACCTGCCCGATGCACACCACGACTTCGACCAATCCGGACGCCGGCCAGTTGCCACAACACGTGGCCGTCATCATGGATGGCAACAACCGCTGGGCCAGGGTCAAGGGTTTGTCGGGTTCCGCCGGCCATCGTGCCGGCGCTGAGGCGGCGCGGGAGGTGGTCTACTCCTGTCTCAACCGCGGCATCAAGTACCTCACGCTCTTCGCCTTCAGCAGTGAGAACTGGCTGCGCCCGAAAAAGGAAGTCCGCGGCCTCATGGCGCTCTTTCTGGTCGTCCTCAAGCGCAAGGAAATCATGCAGTTGCACCGCAACAACGTGCGCCTTTGCTTCATAGGCAAGCGCGAGAGCTTTGCGCCAGTGTTGCAGCGGCACATGCGAGAGGTCGAGGAATTGACCCAGCAAAATACCGGCACGGTGGTGACGGTGGCGGCTGATTACGGCGGGCAATGGGACATCGCCCGTGCAGCACGCCTGCTGGCGGAGCAGGTGGAACAGGGCCGGCTCGCCGCCGCCGACATCGATGTGGCGCAGGTCCAGAAAGTCATTTCCCTGAACGATTGTCCGGCTCCCGATCTGTGCATTCGCACGGGCGGCGAGAGTCGCATCAGCAATTTCCTGCTCTGGCAGTTTGCCTATACCGAGCTTCATTTCACCGACTGCTACTGGCCCGATTTCGACGATGCCCAGTTCGAGCTGGCCATGCAGGATTACGGCCGACGGCAGCGCCGTTTCGGTCATCTGGAAACGCCCGCGCACAGCGATGAGCTGACTGTTAAGGGGAGCGAAGGCGGTGCTTAGGACCAGGGTCATCACCGCGCTGGTCTTGGTGGCTGTGCTGCTGGCGGTCACCCTCTGGTCAAGCCCGTTCCAGTTCTCCGTGTTCGTCAGCGTCGTGCTTGCTCTGGGGGTGCTGGAATGGACGCGCCTGATGGGGCTCACGAATCCCGTGCAACGGGCGGGGTACATGGTGCTGGTCCTGGCAGGCATGGCCGGACTGGCCGTCGCCATGGGCCTGCAGCCCTCGGCTCTCGTTCTCGAGCGCTCCTTGGTGCTCGCGGTGACGGGTGCCGGGGTGCTCTTCTGGTGCATGGCGGCCTTCCTGGTCATGAGCTTTCCTGTCACGCGATCGCTCTGGAGCACGCGTCCCCGCACGGCGCTCATGGGGCTGTTCACCCTGTTGCCCGTCTGGTGTGCCCTGATTCAATTGAAATATCTCAACAATTCCGGCTACCTCGTGCTGGCTGTCATCGCGCTGGTCAGCATTGCGGATATCGGCGCCTATTTCGTAGGTCGCGCCTGGGGTCGCAGCAAGCTGGCGCCGCTGGTCAGCCCCGGCAAGTCCTGGGCCGGGTTCTGGGGTGGCATGTGTGCCTCCGCGCTGCTGGCCTGCCTGTTGCTGGTCCCGATCAATGACTTTGTCGAGCCCCTGAATCCAATTGCCGTCGCCCTGTTGTTGCTCACGGCGGTGGTCGTCGCCGTGTTCAGTGTCTTCGGCGACCTCTTCGAGAGCATGCTCAAGCGCAGCCAGTGCATGAAAGACAGCGGGAACCTGTTGCCTGGACACGGCGGGGTGCTGGATCGCATCGACAGTCTGACTGCTGCTGCGCCCGTGTTCGTGTTCGTCCTGCTGCTGGCGTTCGGGGAGTGGCACTGGCAATGAGCGATCAGGTTCATCACGCCCCGCGTGTCGGCGTCACCCGCAGCATCACCCTGCTGGGCGCCACGGGTTCCATAGGCAAGAGCACGCTGGAAGTCATCGCGCTGCATCCTCAGTATTCGGTGTTCGCCCTCACGGCCAACAACAATGTCGCCCAGCTGCTTGAGCAGTGTCTGCGTTTCGCACCGCGTTACGCGGTCATGGTGGACGAGCCTGCGGCCGAGGAACTGGCTCGCGCGCTTGCGCGCCACGGCAGTGCCACCCGTGTGCTTGCCGGTCCGCAGGGGCTAAGCGAGGTGGCGAGTCATCCAGAGGTCGACACCGTCATGGCAGCGATTGTCGGAGCAGCCGGTCTGACGTCCGCACTCGCTGCGGTGCAGCATTCCAAGAAAGTGCTGCTGGCGAACAAGGAAGCCCTGGTGATGGCCGGGGATCTGTTCATGGAGGCACTCGCGCAGAGTCAGGCCGTCCTGCTGCCAATCGACAGCGAGCACAATGCCGTTTTCCAGTGCCTGCCGCCGAGCTCGCGTTCCTGCGCCGACGCGCTGCCCGCGCAGGGCGTGCGCCGCATCGTGCTGACGGCCTCGGGCGGTCCCTTCCGCGAATGGCCGCTGGAGCAGCTGCTTGCAGTGACTCCGGAGCAGGCCTGCAAGCATCCGAACTGGAGCATGGGGCGCAAGATTTCCGTTGATTCCGCCAGCATGATGAACAAGGGGCTGGAAGTCATCGAGGCCTGCTTCCTCTTCGGTGTCGGACCCCAGTTGGTCGATGTGCTGATTCATCCGCAGAGCATCGTGCACTCCATGGTCGAGTATGCCGACGGCTCCGTGCTGGCCCAGATGGGCAGTCCCGACATGCGGATTCCGATCGCCCACTGTCTGGCCTGGCCGCAGCGCATCGCCTCCGGCGCGGCCTTCCTCGATCTGACTCGCCAAAGCGCTCTGCAGTTCTTCACGCCGGACCTCGAGCGCTTCCCCTGTTTGCGTCTCGGCATGGAAGCGGCCCGGGCAGGAGGCACGGCACCGACGATCCTGAATGCAGCCAATGAAGTGGCGGTGGACGCATTCCTCAAGGGAGAAAGCGGTTTCACCGCGATTCCCGCCATCATCGAACAGACGCTGGCACAAATGACTTGTCGCAAAGCGGAGTCAGTCGATATGATTCGGCAGGTCGACGAGCAGGCGAGAGCCCTTGCGCGACGCCTGATTGACAGGCGCTGAATCTGATACAGCGGCCCCGCAGCAGCGCTGAAGCTGACTCGGCGCAACACACGTGCAGCTCTGCTGCAGACAGAAGTCGGAAGCGATAGGCAGCATGGCTCAAGAACTCCTGATCAACATCGCGGCACTGATCGTGACCCTGGGCATCCTGGTCACGGTGCATGA
The DNA here is from genome assembly GCA_030832825.1 of Gammaproteobacteria bacterium. GTDB lineage: Bacteria > Pseudomonadota > Gammaproteobacteria > Pseudomonadales > Pseudohongiellaceae > UBA5078. Next base: position 35,929 of record JAURIJ010000008.1, on the reverse strand, counting down.
GTTCGGCCATTTCTGGGTCGCACGGCGCTGTGGCGTGAAGGTGCTGCGCTTCTCGATCGGTTTCGGCAAGGCCGTCAAGACGTGGATCGGCAAGGACGGCACCGAATATGTGATCGCGCCCATTCCGCTGGGCGGCTACGTCAAGATGCTAGGTCAGGAAGACACCAGCATGGCCGATCTCGAGGCCATCCCCGCCGCTGAGCGTCAGCAGTCCTTCTCCTGCAAGCCCCTGTGGCAGCGTATGGCCATCGTGGCTGCCGGTCCCATCGCCAATTTCCTGCTCGCCATTCTTGTCTTCTGGGTGATCAATGTCGGCTATGGCCTGAGTGGCACCGCCCCCGTGATCGCCACGGTCACCGAAGACTCGCCCGCCTGGCAGGCCGGTCTGCGTGCCGACGATGAGATTACTGCCATCGATGGCGAACCCACGCGCATCTGGCAGCAGGTGACGATGCAGTTGCTCGAGCGCCTGGGCGAAACCGGCACCCTGCAGATTCAGGCCATTCCAGCAGGCGAGACCATGGCGCGAGAATTCCATGTGGCACTGCTGAACTGGCAGTCCGACACCGCCGAGCCGAATCCGTTGGGCTCGCTCGGGTTGGTTCAGTACGAGATTCCCCCGGTGATCGAAGGCTTGGTCGATGGCGGCGCCGCCCAGCGCGACGGCCTCGCGCCGGGTGACAGGATTCTGGAGGCCGGCGGGCAACCCGTCACCGGCTGGGTGCAGTGGGTGCAATTGGTGCGGGCGAGCCCGGAACTCCCCTTGAACCTGCTTGTCCAACGGGGCACTGAACAAGTTGCCATGACGGTGGTGCCAGATCGTGTCACCGCCGAGGACGGCATCAGCATGGGCAGCATCGGCGCCTATGTGCAGGAATTCGATCTCTATGCCAGCCTGCCACCGGAGCGCATTCGCGAAGTGAACTACAACGCGTTCACTGCGTTGATCCCAGCAGTGCGGGAAACCTGGGACAAATCGGTGTTCGTGCTCGACTCCATGAAGAAAATGCTGGTCGGGCTGATCTCGGTGAAGAACATCAACGGGCCTATCACCATTGCCCAGGTGGCAGGGGATACGGCAAGTTACGGCCTGGAGGTCTATCTCGGTTTCCTGGCCGTGTTGAGCATCAGTCTCGGCGTGTTGAATCTGCTGCCGATTCCGGTGCTGGACGGAGGTCACCTGCTTTACTACACGGTGGAAGCCGTCATACGCAGACCAGTGCCGGAGCGCATCCAGGCCATGGGGCTGCAGCTGGGGCTCGTGCTCATCTTGGGCGTCATGGTGCTGGCGATATACAACGATGTGAGTCGTCTCTTGTGACACCGGGGATCCTGCGCATTACTCTCTTTCCTTTTTGAAACAATATTCATGACCAGAAAGTTACTCAGTACCTTGGTGTTGTCCTCCATCGCGGCAACGAGTGCCTACGGGCAGAATTTCGTGATCGAAGACATTCAGATCGACGGCCTGCAGCGCATTTCCTCAGGAGTCGTGTTCGGCCTGCTGCCCGTGGGCATAGGCGATGAAGTCAGCGATCAGGTGCCGGCGCAGATCATCCGAGCTATCTCCGAGTCAGAGTATTTCGAGGAAGTGGAGGTGGCACGCGAAGGCAACGTGCTCTTCATCTCCGTGCTCGAGCGGCCGTCCGTCAGCGAGATCAACATCACCGGCAACCGGGTTCTGAAGACCGATGACATTCTTGAGAACATGGCGACCGCCGACATCAGCGAGGGGGGCATCTTCACACGCGCCACGCTGGAGGCCATTCGTCAGGGCATTCAGGAAGTCTATTCCGGTCGCGGACGCTACGGCACCACCGTCGACATCGAGATCGAAGAACAGCCCCGCAACCGTGTCGCCATCAACATGACGATCAACGAAGGCGAGGAAAGCCGCATCCAGTACATCAACATCGTCGGCAACAATGCGTTTGACGATGAGGAGCTGCTGGCACTGTTCGAACTTGGCAAGAAGCCATGGTACAACCCGTTCAGTCGCCGCAACCGCTACTCGCGCGAGCAGTTCACTGGGGATCTGGAACGGCTGACTTCGCATTACATGGACAACGGCTACGTGAGCTTCAGTGTCGCTTCCACGCCCGTCTCCATCACCCCGGACAACGAGCAGATCTACGTCACCATCAATGTCACCGAGGGTGAGAAGTATGTCGTCAACGAGGTGAACCTCGCCGGTGATCTGGTGAATGCAGAGGCCATCCTGCGGGCCTACACCGTGGTGGCGCCCGGCCAGACCTTCTCGCAGGCGCTGGTCACGGCCACAGAAGAGTACATGACCCAGGTGCTGGGCAATTTCGGCTATGCCTTCGCCGAGGTGAACGGCGAGCCGCAGATCAACGAGGAAGATCAGACGGTGGACGTCACCTTCTTCGTCGAACCGGGCAATCGCACCTATGTGAATCGCGTGAATTTCATCGGCAATACCGCCACGGCGGACGACGTGTTGCGCCGTGAGATGCGTCAATTGGAGAGTGCGCCCGCGTCCAGTCAGTTGATCGAGTTGTCGAAGGTGCGACTGGAGCGTCTGGGGTATTTCTCCACGGTGGAAGTAGAAACCATCGAGCAGCCGGGGTCCGATGATCAGATCGATGTGCAGTACACGGTCGAAGAGCAGAACTTCAGCAACATCTCCTTCAGCGTGGGCTCGGGCGGCGGAGGGGACTTCTTCATCAGTTCGTCCCTGCAGGCGCAGAACTTCCTCGGCACCGGGCGCACGGTGGGGGTTGGCGTGAACAAGAGCACTTTTCAGAAGAGTCTTAACTTCAGCTATCTGGACCCTTACTTCACGGCGGATGGCGTGAGTCGCGGGTTCAACCTGTTCCTGCAGGAACAGGATTCGCCCTTCAACATCGCCAGCTTCTCGACCAAGTCGTACGGGGGCTCTTTTAACTTCGCCTACCCCATCAGCGAGGTCCAGCAGATCGGTTTCAATGTGGGCTACACCCACACTGAGCTGAGCTCGGGTGGCCTGTCAGTGCAGGAAATCGAGTCGAGTCCAAAGCTCTTTGACGGGGTTGATCTCTTCATCGTGAATCCGGCCAATCCGAACCCGTTCGATGGCCCTGTGATCGACGGTGTTACGGGCTTGATAGCTAATCTGCCCAGCGAGTACCTGAACCTGAATCCTGAACCTGGCTTCATCGACCGGCAGGGCACGGTGTTCGATAATTTCTCCTTCTCCACCAACTGGCTGCGCAGTACGCTCAACCGTGGGCAATTGCCGACCGATGGCACCTTCCAGCAATTGTCTCTGGAATTGACCACGCCTGGCAGCGATCTGGAATATTACAAGCTCACCTACGCGGGTCAGTTCTATCAGCCGCTGTGGGGTGACTTCGTGCTCGCCCTGCGCGCCAACATTGGCTACGGCGACGGTTTTGGCGAGACAGAAGGCCTGCCCTTCTTCAATAATTTCTTCGCGGGCGGTCTGGCACAGAATGGAGTGGTGCGAGGCTTTGACGAGAACAGCCTGGGGCCGCGCAGCACGGATCCGCAGCGGTATCTGATCGGCAACGCCACGCTCAAGCGCGACGAAAATGGCAATATCATTCGCGATCCGCTCGGGATCGCGGAGATCGATCCGAACATCTTCGGTTATCAGACCGAGCCAGTACTGGATGCGGACGGTAATCAGGTGGTTGACGCCAATGGCATTCCGCAAGTGCAACTGGCGGTTGAGGACGTTTCCCTCAACCAGCGCCTCGACGCATTTGGGGGTAATATATTGACCACTGGTAGTGTAGAATTGCTCTTCCCGATTCCCTTTGTGACGGATCGCAGCAGGGTACGTTCCTCCCTGTTCTTGGACGTCGGCAACGTTTTCTCTTCCAATTGTTCGGCCAGGCAAACCCTGCGCAACAATTGCAGCGATTTCGATGTCGGACAACTCCGTTATTCAATGGGTCTCAGCGTGACCTACCTGTCACCATTCGGTCCGCTGACTTTCTACGTCGCCAAGCCATTCACCAAGGATGAGTTTGACGATGAAAAGAATTTCGATTTTACGATTGGTGCCGGTTTCTGACGACACCGGTACAACAAGAACAAGGCAGCGACAAACGCTCGCCATACAAGTCATTCGGAGATAAAGAACGTGAAAACCTTCATCAAAACACTCGCAGTGGCAGGCTCGATTCTGGCAGCAGGCAGCGCGATTGCGCAGCAACCCGTGGTCGGCGTGGTCAATCTGGAGCAGGCTCTCTTCAATTCTCAGGCTGCCCAGGAATTGCAGGCGGCCATCCAGGAAGAATTCCGCGACGATCAGACCAGGGCCGATCAGCTCAACACCGAGCTCACGGAACTGGCGGAGCGTGCCCAGCGCGATGAGTCCATCATGAGCGATGCCGAAAAGCGCCGGGTCACCTCTGAAGCACAGGAAAAGCAGGTGCAGTTGCAGATGATTGCAGAGCGAGTTCAGGCAGCCCTGCAGGAGCGCAATCAGACCTTCATCGAAAGCATGCGCGAGAATCTTGGCAACGCCATCCAGGCCGTCGTGCAGGAAGGCGGTTACAACATCGTCTTGAACGCTGACAGCGTGGCGTTCTTCGACAATACCTATGACATCACGGCGAAAGTGACTGCCAAACTGAACGAGCTCTCCCAGTAATAGCTGGCGCAGAAAGGTTCTCACCAAGTGAGCACTTCAACTGTCCATACACTTGGTGAGCTGGCGGACCTGCTGGAGGTCCGCCTGAATGGCGATCCTTCGATACGCATTTCCGGCCTGGCCACCCTCAAGAGTGCGGTGCCCGGTCAACTGAGCTTTCTCAGCAATCCCCGCTATGCGTCTCAACTCGCGCAGTGCCGCGCATCGGCCGTGATCGTCGATGCGGAATACGCCGGTGCGTGCCAGGCTGCACAATTGATTTCCAGCACTCCCTACGTGACCTATGCCCGGGCGTCTCAGCTGTTCGCTGCGGCAGGCAGGCCGGCGTGCGGCATTCATCCCACGGCGAGCATCGCGCCCGACGTGCAGATCGCTGCCGATGTCAGCATAGCGGCGCATGTGGTGATCGAGTCCGGAGTCAGGATAGGCGCTGGCAGTGTGATTGGTGCAGGGTGTTACATTGGTGCCGATTCCGCGCTGGGAGACCACTGCGTCCTGTACCCGAATGTCACTCTCTATCAGGGTGTCCTGATCGGCAATCGCGTGGTGCTGCATTCGTCCGTGGTGATTGGAGCCGATGGTTTCGGCTTTGCATTTGATGGACGGCGCTCGGTCAAGATCGCGCAACTCGGTGGGGTGCAGATCGGCGATGACGTCGAGATCGGTGCAGGCTCCACAGTGGATCGTGGCGCTCTGGACGACACGCTCATTGGTCAGGGCGTCAAGATCGACAATCAGGTGCAGATCGCCCACAACTGCATCATCGGTGAACACACCATCATCTGCGGCTGCAGTGCCATTGCAGGCAGCACGAGCATCGGCCGTTACTGTACCATCGGTGGCGGCGTGGGCATCATCGGCCACTTGCAGATTGCCGACAAGGTCATGATCAGTGCCATGTCACTGGTCAGCCAGTCGATCAGCGAGTCCGGCATCTATTCGTCCGGAACCGGACTTCTGGAATCGAAGGAATGGAAGCGCAACATCGTGCGGTTTCGCCAGCTTGACGACATGGCCAAACGCCTGCGTGAACTGGAAAAACTGGCACAAGGCAGACACTCTGTCCCGGGTGACTCCCTCTGAAGGGGTCAGCCGCCCAAGAACACCTGTTTCAGGAAAACAACACAATGATGAACGTGGAAGAAATCAAGGAATACCTGCCGCAGCGCTACCCGTTTTTGCTGGTTGACCGGGTACTGCAGATCGAGCTCGGCAAGCGCATCCTTGCCTACAAGAATGTCACCGTCAACGAAGAGTTCTTCGAGGGGCATTTCCCTGGCAAGCCCATCATGCCGGGCGTGTTGATCATCGAGGCGCTGGCGCAGGCCGCAGGCGTGCTGGGCTTCAAGAGCCAGGAGAAGAAGCCAAAGGATGGTTACCTGTATTATTTCGTCGGCGCCGATGAGGTGCGACTGAAGCGTCCGGTGGTCCCGGGGGATCAGCTGATGCTGGAAGCGGAGATTGTCACCAGCAAGCGTGGCATCTACAAATTCAAATGCCGCGCGTTCGTGGGCGACGAGACAGTGGGCACCGCGATCATCATGTGTGCAGAAAGGAAAAACGAAATTGATTGATTCACGCGCCATCATAGACCCCAGTGCGCGTCTGGCGGCGAATGTCACTGTGGGGCCCTGGACGATCATCGGGCCCGGCGTCGAGATCGGCGAGGACACGCACATCGCGTCCCACGTCGTCATCCGTGCCAACACCCGTATCGGGGCCAGGAATCGGATCTTCCAGTTCGCGTCCATAGGTGAAGAGCCAGCAGACAAGAAGTTCAGCGGCGAGGAGACCTGGCTGGAGGTCGGCTCGGACAACATCATCCGCGAAGGCGTCACGCTGCACCGCGGTACGGGCTTCGGGGGCAGTTACACCCGCATCGGCAGCCACAATCTGCTGATGCCCTATGTGCATGTGGCGCATGACTGCATCGTCGGCAGCCACACCATCTTCGCGAACAACGTGGGCATTTCCGGTCACGTCGAAGTGGGGGACTGGGCCATCCTGGGCGGCTATGCTGGCATCAACCAGTTCCTGAAGATCGGCGCCCACGCCATGATCGGCGGCATGACCCATGTGAGCAACGATGTGCCGGCCTACGTGATTGTCAGTGGCACGCCGCCCGAAGCACGCAGCATCAACGCCATCGGGCTGGAGCGACGTGGGTTCAGCAAGGACGCCATCATCCGTATCCGACGCGCCTTCAAGATCGTCTACCTCAAAGGGCTGAACTTGCAGGAAGCGCTTGAGCTACTCGATCCCATGGCCGCGGAATTCGTCGACATCAAGCTGTTTGTCGATTCCATTCGTGCCTCCACGCGGGGCATTCAGCGCTGAGCAGGGAGACACGCGCGTGCGAGTCGGCATGATAGCGGGAGAGACATCCGGAGACATGCTCGGCGTGGCCCTGATGCAGGCGATTCGCAAGCGCTGCCCGCAGGCGCAGTTCGAGGGCATCGGCGGTCCGCGCATGCTTGCCGAGGGTTTCCGCAGTTTCTTCCCCATGGAACGGCTGTCCGTCATGGGCTTCATCGAACCCCTGGGACGCCTGCCCGAACTCCTGCATATCAAGAAATCCCTGGTCCGCCGTTTCCAGGAGTCACCACCCGATGTGTTCATCGGCATCGACTCTCCCGGCTTCAATCTGCGCATCGAGCAGGAACTCCACGATCTGGGAATCCGCACCGTCCATTATGTCAGCCCGAGTGTGTGGGCCTGGGGGCAGAAGCGCATACACAAGATCGCCCGCGCCGTGGATCTGGTGCTTGCCTTGTTTCCCTTCGAGACAGCCATCTACGAGCAACACCGCGTGCCGGTGCGCTTTGTGGGACATCCGCTGGCCGACACGATCGACCTGGATGCGGGCGATGCCCTGCAGCGTCAACGTGCCCGCGAGGCCTTGGGCCTGGAGTCTGACGGGCGTGTGATCGCGCTGCTGCCGGGCAGTCGCCGGGATGAGATCCGCAGGCTTGGGGCTGTCTTCATCGCCACGGCATTGCGCTGTCTGGCACAGGATCAGACCCTGCGCTTCGTGATTCCCTGCGCCAATGCCGAGCGTCGCGCGCAAGTGCTCGCCTTGCTGCAAGCACAGGGGGCAGCAGATCAGTTCATGGTCTTCGAAGGCAATTCCCATCAGGCGATGCAGGCGGCCGATCTGGTGCTGCTCGCCTCAGGCACCGCCACGCTCGAGGCCATGCTGCTGCGCCGTCCCATGGTGGTGTCCTATCGTCTGGCATCGCTGACCTGGATGCTGGCCTCGCGCATGCTCAAAGTGCCCTATGTCTCCTTGCCCAATCTGCTCGCCGGCAAACGCCTGGTGCCGGAGCTGCTGCAGGATGAGGTGACGCCAGAAAACCTGGCGGCGGCCCTGCAGGACTGGCTTGACAATCCCGCCCGTCAAGCTGCCCTCGTGGAGCGTTTCGCGCAGATTCATCACACGATTCGTCGCGATGCCAGCAGTCAGGCGGCGGATGCCATCGTGAGTCTTGTGCAGTCCGGAGCGTGCGATGAGCGCTGATCTGCTGGATCCACTGGTCTGGCGGCATCCCTATCCTTGTGCGCCGCTGGCCCCGGTGGCCGGCGTCGATGAGGCAGGCAGAGGGCCGCTGGCGGGCGATGTGGTCGCCGCCGCCGTGATCCTGGACCCGCAGTATCCCATCTGCGGTCTGAATGATTCCAAGAAGCTTTCCGCGCGTGCGAGAGAGTCGGCTTTCGAGCGCATCGTCGAGAACGCGCTGTGCTATTCTCTCGGCCGAGCCACGGCGGCGGAAATCGATGCCCTCAATATCCTGCAGGCCAGCCTGCTGGCCATGTGGCGGGCGGTGGACGGCCTGCGACTGTCGCCAGGCCATGTCTATGTCGACGGCCTGCATTGTCCGCGCTGGCCCTACTCGGCAACGGCGGTGGTGAAGGGCGATTCCCGTGTGGATTGCATCGCCGCCGCCTCGATTCTGGCCAAGGTCACCCGTGATCGCGAGATGCAGGCGCTCGAGGAAAGCCACCCGGGCTATGGTTTTGCCGTGCACAAGGGCTATCCCACGGCGGCGCACCTGCAGGCGCTCACACGATTGGGACCCAGCCCCGTCCATCGCATGAGCTATGCGCCGGTGCGTCGCGCACTGGGCACGGAGAACGCCACGCCTGTCATCGCCACACTGGAATTCTGAGAAGCCGTTTCGCATGTCACTGTCCTCTGCCTTCGTCCACCTGCGCGTCCACACGGAATACTCGATCGTGGACAGCGTCGTGCGCATCGACGATCTCGTGCAACAGGTGGCCGTGGCCGGCATGCCGGCAGTTGCCATCACGGACCACGTCAATCTGTTCGGTCTGATCAAGTTCTACAGCGCCGCCATGAGTGCCGGCGTGAAGCCGTTGTGCGGCTGCGATGTCCTCGTCGAGAACGAGGAGAACCCGCAACGTCCGTTTCCCTTGGTGCTGCTGGTGCGCAACAAGGTCGGCTATCGCAATCTCACCGAATTGATCTCGCGTGCCTACACGGAAAAATCCACGTCCGGACGGGTGACCGTGCGCCGTGAATGGATCGAGGAGCGCGCCCATGGCCTGATCGCTCTGTCGGGGGGGCGCGAGGGCGAGATCGGGCGTCTGCTGCAGGAAGCCCCGGAGAAGGCCCCGGCCGCACTGGCGCGCTGGATGCAGTGTTTTCCTGACAGTTTCTATCTGGAGTTGCAGCGCACGGGGCGCGAGGGCGAGCAGCGCAACATCGAGGCGGCGGTGGCGCTCGCGGCTGCGGCGTGCTGCCCGGTGGTCGCCACCAATGATGTGCGCTTCCTCCAGCGCGACGACTTCGAGGCTCACGAGGTGCGCGTCTGCATCAACGAGCGCCGCACCCTTGACGACCCGCGCCGTACGCGCAATTACAGCGAGCAGCAGTATCTGCGCAGTCCGGCCGAGATGGCGGAGCTTTTCAGCGATCTTCCCGAGGCCATCGAGAACACCCGGGCCATTGCCATCCGCTGCAATCTCGAGCTCGAACTGGGCAAACCCTATCTGCCGAATTATCCGGTGCCACCGGGTGAGACGGTCGATGCCTTCTTCCGCCGGGTGAGTCGCGAGGGGTTGCAGTCAAGGCTGGAGAAACTGCTGCCGCGCGAGCAGTTCGTGGGCGATCAGGCACAGCAGGAGCGCGAGCTGGCCTGCCAGCAATACTACGAGCGGCTGGATTTCGAGCTGAACGTGATCATCCAGATGGGCTTCCCGGGCTATTTCCTCATCGTGATGGAGTTCATCCAGTGGGCCCGCAACAATGACATTCCGGTCGGGCCAGGCCGCGGCTCGGGCGCAGGCTCCATCGTGGCGTATGCGTTGGGCATCACCGATCTGGACCCGCTGCGTTATGACTTGCTGTTCGAGCGTTTCCTCAATCCTGAGCGCGTGTCCATGCCCGACTTCGACGTCGACTTCTGCATGGACGGCCGCGACCGCGTGATCGCTCACGTGGCCGAGATGTACGGCAAGGAGGCGGTGTCGCAGATCATCACCTTCGGCACCATGGCGGCCAAGGCCGTTGTGCGCGACGTGGCACGCGTGCAGGGCAAGTCCTATGGTCTCGCGGACAAGCTCTCCAAGCTGATTCCGTTCGAGGTGGGCATCACGCTGTCCAAGGCGCTGGAGTCCGAGGCCCCGCTGCGCGAATTCGTCGAAACCGATGAAGACGCGCAGGAAATCATGGAAATGGCGTTGAAGCTCGAAGGCCTGACGCGCAATGTCGGCAAGCATGCCGGGGGCGTGGTGATCGCTCCGACGCGGCTCACTGATTTCTCGCCGCTTTACTGCGACGAGAACGGCGAAGGTCTGGTGACGCAGTTCGACAAGAATGATGTGGAAACGGCCGGGCTGGTGAAGTTCGACTTCCTCGGGCTGCGCACGCTCACGATTATCGACTGGGCAGTCAAGATGATCAACGTGCAGGAGCCGCAGGCCCGCGCGAAGCCGCTCGACATCACCGCCATCCCGCTGGACGACAGAAAAGTGTACGAGCTGTTGCAGCGCGGCGAGACCACCGCCGTGTTCCAGCTCGAATCCCGCGGCATGAAAGACTTGATCAAGCGTCTGCTGCCGAGTCGTTTCGAGGACATCATCGCTCTGGTGGCGCTGTTTCGCCCGGGGCCGCTGCAGTCCGGCATGGTGGATGACTTCATCAACCGCAAGCATGGCCGGGCGGAGGTCGATTACCCGCACCCGGATCTGGAGCCTGTGCTCTCCAATACCTACGGCGTGATCCTCTATCAGGAACAGGTGATGCAGATCGCCCAGGTGCTGGCCAACTACAGCCTCGGCGGGGCCGACATGCTGCGTCGCGCCATGGGCAAGAAGAAGCCCGAGGAGATGGCGCAGCAGCGCGATGCCTTCATGAGTGGTGCGAGCGAATGCGGCATTGCGCCGGAGCGTGCCGGGGCGATCTTCGACCTGATGGAGAAATTCGCTGGTTACGGTTTCAACAAGTCGCACTCCGCTGCGTATGCGCTCGTCTCCTATCAGACGGCGTGGCTGAAGGAGCATTATCCCGCGTATTTCATGGCGGCCGTACTCTCGGCGGACATGCAGAACACGGACAAGATCGTGACCCTGGTGGAAGAATGTCGCGAGATGCGCCTGCCACTGATCGTGCCCGACGTGAACCTCGGGGAATTCAACTTCACGGTCAACAACAAGCTCGAGATCGTCTATGGCCTGGGCGCGATCAAGGGGCTCGGCGAAGGGCCCATCAATGCCATCATCGAGGCCCGCAAGAGTGGCGGCCCCTTCACCTCGCTGCTGGATTTCTGCCGCCGCGTCGACAGCCGCGCGCTGAACAAGCGCGCCTTGGAGGCGCTGGTGCGCGCCGGGGCGCTCGACAGCCTGCAGGAAGGCGGTAAGGATCTGGCGCGCGCTGTGCTGTGGGAATCGATTCCCGACACCATGAAGGCTGCCGAGCAGAGCAGCCGCAATCAGGCGCTCGGCGTGCAGGATCTGTTCGGCGACATCAATCCGGTGGTGAAAACTCCACTGAGCATTCCAGGGTCGCGCACGCGTGTGCGGCCGTGGTCGGAACAGCAGCGTCTGAGTGCCGAACGCGAAACGCTGGGCCTGTATTTCAGCGGCCATCCCGTTGACGAATTCCTCCCTGAACTGGCGCGCTTCACCCGTGACAGGCTGGTGAATCTGAAGCCCGAGCGCGAAAGCCAGCTGCTGGCCGGCCTGGTGGTGGATTTCCGTTTCACGAAGAGTCGTCGCGGCGAACCCATTGCGCTGATCCAGCTGGATGATCGCAGTGCCCGCTTCGAAGTGTCCCTGTTCGGCAAGGAGTACGAGCAGCACCGCGAGCTGCTGGTGAAGAACAGCATTCTGGTGTTCGACTGCCTGGTCAGCATCGACGATTACAACGGCACCATGCGCGGCCGCGGTCGCGAGGTGATGACACTGGACCAGGCACGTGCGCGCTTTGCCCGCAGCCTCGACCTACGCCTGCGCCACGATGGACTCACGGCGGATTTCCTGCAGGTCCTGGAACGTCAGCTGCAGGCGCATCGCCCGCTGCCGACGCCGCCCACGGCGCTGGCGGAGAACGGGCAGAGACCGCCACCCGCAGGCTGTCCGGTGCGCGTCTTCTACGAGCGGCGCGATGTCCGCGGCACCCTGCTGCTGGGGGAGCCATGGCGCGTGCTGCCGAGTCAGCCGCTGCTGCAGGCACTCCAGGAAGAGTTCGGCCGCAGTGCCGTGGCCCTGTCCTACCAGTGGTGATGCGCTGTCCGCCCCTGTCGCTATCCGCGCAGGCCTTTTGCTATCATTGCCCGCAAGCCAAGCTAGACAACCGGGACACTCTACGACATGAATCCGAATTACCTGGACTTTGAACAGCCCATCGCCGATCTGGAAGTGAAGATCAACGAGTTGCGATTGGTGGGCGCGGACAACAAGCTCAACATCACGGACGAGATTCAGAAGCTGCAGGACAAGAACAGGAAGCTCACCGAGAAAATCTATTCCTCGCTGACCCCCTGGCAGATTTCCCAGGTCGCTCGTCATCCGCTGCGCCCCTACACCCTCGACTACATCAGCCACCTGTTCACCGATTTCGACGAGCTGCACGGCGATCGCCTGTTTGCCGACGATCTGGCCTTGATCGGCGGCGTGGCCCGGCTGGACGGGCGCCCGGTCATGGTGATCGGGCACCAGAAGGGGCGGGGCACCAAGGAGAAGGTGCGGCACAATTTCGGCATGCCGCGTCCGGAAGGCTATCGCAAGGCCCGCCGTCTGATCGCCATGGCCGAACGTTTCAAGCTGCCTGTGCTGAGCTTCATTGACACCCCCGGCGCGTATCCGGGCATCGATTCCGAAGAGCGTGGCATCAACGAAGCCATCGCCGAGAACATGGCCATGATGTCCACCGTGCGCACGCCGCTGATCGCTACCGTGACCGGAGAAGCCAACTCCGGCGGCGCCATCGCCATCGGCATCGCCGATCACCTGAACATGCTGGAGTACTCCACTTACACGGTCATCACGCCGGAAGGCTGTGCCACCATCCTGTGGAAGTCTGCCGAATATGCCTCTGCCGCAGCCGAGGCCATGGGCGTGACCTCTCGCCGTCTGGAAGAGCTCGGCATTGTCGACACCACCATTCGCGAGCCCTTGGGCGGCGCGCACCGTGATGTCGCGGCCATGGCGGCCACCATCAAGACGGCGCTGATCGAACAGGTCGATCGCCTGAGTGCCATGCGCGTCGAGACCCTGCTGGAGCGTCGCTACCAGCGCCTCATGAGCTACGGAGTTCCTGCCTGAGGCCATGTCCTTCACTGTCGAGTCACTGAGCGAGCAGCTGGCCCGGTTCCCTCCGGACACCCGCTTCGCGGTGGCCTTCAGTGGTGGGTTGGATTCCACCGTCCTTCTGCACGCCACCCATGCCGCCCTGCGCCAGCGCGATGCGGGTGCGTTGCGTGCCATTCACATTCATCACGGACTAAGCCCCAATGCCGACGCCTGGGCCGCGCACTGTCACGAGCGCTGCGCAGCTCTCGGCATCGGCCTGCACGTGGAGCATGTGGCGGTGCAGGCGCAGGGCGGGGCGAGTCTTGAGAATCTGGCCCGCGAGCGCCGTTACGCGGCATTCGAGGCGCTGCTCGGCGGCGAAGAAGTGCTGCTGATGGCGCATCATCTGGATGACGAAGCCGAGACCTTTCTGCTGCGCACGTTGCGAGGTGCCGGCCCGCGTGGGCTGGCGTCCATTCCCGCCATGCGCCCGCTGGGGCGCGGGGTGCTGTTCCGCCCGCTGCTCGAGCAGCGTCGCGAGGAGCTTGCGGTCTGGGCGGGGACGCTTGGCCTGCGCTGGATAGACGATGAGAGCAATGCCAGTCTGCGCTTCGATCGCAATTATGTCCGCCATGCCGTGCTGCCCTTGCTGGACGCGCGCTGGCCTGGATATCGCGAGTCCTGGCTGCGCGCCGCCGTGCTGGCGGGTGAAGCGGATGAACTCAACGAGGCGTTGGCGCAACTCGATCATGCGCGCGTGAAGACCGCCAGTCTCACGGTGCTCGATCAGAGCGCGCTGCAGCAGTTGAGTTCCGCGCGACAACGCAACGTCCTGCGCTACTGGCTGCAGCTGGCCGGGGCGCCCGATCCGGGCTGGAATGTCCTGACCCATATTGTCGATGACATGCTGAAGGCCGGCCCTGACGCCCATCCCGAGGTGCGCTGGCGCGAGGCCTCGCTCAGCGTCGTGGTGCGTCGTCACAAGGACGGTCTGCATCTGCAGCGGGTGGTGCAGAGTGTGCCCGCCACTTCGCGCTACTCCTGGCACCCTGATGACACCGTGCATCTGCCATCGAACGGTTGTGTGTATGCCTTGGCAGTCGAAGGCAAGGGACTGCGACTGCCCGAAGGCGCGCGCGTCACCCTGCGCTATCGGCAGGGCGGTGAAACTTGTCGACTGACTGGAAGGCGGACTCGCGCGCTCAAGAAAATTCTGCAGGATGCAGACATTCCGCAGTGGCTGCGTGAGCGCATCCCCCTGGTGCATGTCGATGACACGCTCGTGTGTGTGCCTGGCATCGGCGTCTGTGAAGGCTGGCAGGCAGGCCCTGGAGAGTCCGGCTGGAAGGTGATCTGGATCCCTCAGGATCTCGATCCTCAGGCCTGAATTCCCGGCAGTGCAGCGCTGTCAACCCGTGCTCGGCAGATTTTTGCGTTGTGATGCCCCGGGCCTTCTGGTAGTCTGTAATCCCATCTGTAGGTACTTGTTTGAAATACTGTTTTGATCTGAAAAAACTCTGGATGGGGCGTGAATGACGCGATATATCTTCATCACCGGCGGTGTGGTTTCCTCGCTCGGTAAAGGCATCACCTCGGCTTCTCTCGCAGCGGTTCTCGAAGCGCGCGGCCTCAACGTCACCATGCTCAAACTGGATCCCTACATCAATGTGGATCCTGGCACCATGAGTCCCTTTCAGCACGGCGAAGTGTTCGTGACGGAAGACGGCGCAGAGACAGATCTCGACCTCGGACACTACGAACGTTTCATTCGCGCGAAGATGACCTCGCGCAACAACTTCACCACCGGCCGCGTCTACGAAGAAGTGCTGCGCAAGGAGCGGCGCGGGGATTATCTCGGCGCCACCATCCAGGTCATTCCGCACATCACTGACGAGATCAAGCGACGCGTTGTCGAAGGCGCCAATGGGGCCGACATCGCGCTGGTGGAAATCGGCGGCACGGTGGGGGACATCGAATCCCAGCCCTTCCTCGAAGCGGTGCGGCAGATGCGTGTCGAGCTCGGGTCCGACCGCGCGCTGTTCATGCACCTGACCCTGGTGCCCTACATCGAGACAGCCGGCGAGACCAAAACCAAGCCCACGCAGCATTCCGTCAAGGAGCTGCGCTCCATCGGTATTCAACCGGACATTCTGATTTGTCGCTCTGATCATGAGATTCCGGAGTCCTCCCGCCGCAAGATAGCGCTGTTCACCAACGTCGATCTGCCGGCCGTGGTGTCACTGCCTGACACCAACACCATTTACCGCGTGCCGGCGCTGCTGCGTGCCAGTGGTCTGGATGACACGGTGCTGCGCAAGTTCAATCTGGACTGCCCGCCGGCGGACATGAGCGAATGGGATCGTGTGGTGGATGCCAAGCTCAATCCCGACCGCGAAGTGAACATCGCCATCGTCGGCAAGTACATGGAGCTGCTGGATGCCTACAAGTCCCTGATCGAGGCGATTTCGCACGCCGGCATCCAGACCCGCACCAAGGTGAACATCAAGTACATCGACTCGGCCGACGTGAAGGTGCATGGCACCGAGATTCTGGAAGGACAGCACGCGATCCTCGTGCCCGGCGGCTTCGGCATCCGCGGCGTCGAAGGCAAGATCCGCACGGTGCAGTACGCCCGCGAGAACCGCATTCCCTACCTCGGCATCTGTCTGGGCATGCAGGTGGCGGTGATCGAGTACGCCCGCAACATGGCGGGGCTGACCGATGCCCACAGCACCGAATTCAAGCCGGACTGCAAGGACCCGGTCATTGCCCTGATCAGCGAGTGGACGTCCTCCGACGGCAGTCTGGAGAAACGCGATGCGAATTCCGATCTCGGCGGCACCATGCGCCTGGGCGGGCAGGAGTGTCGACTCGTCAAGGAGTCGACGGCCTACGCCTGCTATGGCCGCGAAGTCATCACCGAGCGTCACCGTCATCGCTACGAAGTGAACAACACCTATCTCGACTTGCTGCAGAAAGCCGGTCTCAAGATTGCCGGCCGCTCCATGGACGGCATGCTGGTGGAAGTCATCGAGGTGCCCGATCACCCCTGGTTCGTCAGCTGTCAGTTCCATCCCGAATTCACCTCGACGCCCCGTGACGGCCATCCGCTGTTCACCGGCTTCATCAAGGCCGCCCTGGCGCACCGGTCCGCGCAGGCCGCTGCGCAGACGCAGTGAAGGAGACGAAGGGCGTGAGCAGCAGCCAACACAAGACGATCGAAGCCGGCGGCGTGGCCTTTTCCAACGCGGCGCCCTTCGTGCTGCTGGGCGGCATGAACGTGCTCGAGTCCGATGCGCTGGCCATGGACGTGGCGGCGCATTTCGTCACGGTCACGCGCAGGCTCGGCATTCCCTATGTCTTCAAGGCCTCGTTCGACAAGGCCAATCGCTCCTCGATCCATTCTTACCGCGGCCCCGGGCTGGAGAAAGGGCTGCAGATCCTGGCAGACATCAAGAGCCGCTTCGGCGTGCCGGTGATCACCGATGTGCACGAGCCCAGGCAGGCCGCTCCGGCCGCCCTGGTGGCCGACATTCTGCAGCTGCCCGCGTTCCTGTCCCGGCAGACAGACCTCGTGACGGCCATGGCGCAGACAGGCGCGGCCATCAATATCAAGAAGGCGCAGTTTTTGGCGCCGCAGGAAATGCGCCACATCCTCACCAAGTTCGAGGAAGCGGGCAACGAGCGCCTGATGCTGTGCGAGCGCGGCTCCAGCTTCGGCTACAACAACCTCGTGGTGGACATGCTCGGGTTCTCGGTGATGAAACGTTTCGGCGTGCCGCTGGTGTTCGATGTCACGCATTCCCTGCAGAAGCCAGGTGGCCTGGCCGCCAGTGCCGACGGGCGGCGAGCCGACGTGACGAACCTGGCGCGGGCCGGCATGAGCCAGGGCATCGCTGGTCTGTTCCTCGAGGCGCACCCGGATCCGGCGCAGGCGAAATGCGACGGCCCCTGTGCGCTGCCGCTGGAACGACTCGAAGAGTTTCTCGTGCAGATGAAGGCCATCGACGATCTGGTGAAAGGCTTTCCCGAGATAGACACCGCCTGAGCGCCCGGGCGGGCAGGCCCGCCGGCGTTCATGCCAACAGGATTTTCAGCCATCTGGACTCAGCAGGAAGACACACATGACAGCAATAGCAGACATTCGAGCGCGGGAGATTCTGGACTCGCGCGGCAATCCCACCATCGAAGCCGACGTGATCCTGGCCGACGGCGTGATCGGTACAGCCTGTGCGCCCTCCGGCGCGTCCACTGGTTCCCGCGAAGCGCTGGAGCTGCGTGACAAGGACCCGGCCCGTTATCTGGGCAAGGGCGTTCTGACCGCCGTCAACAACGTCAACACCGCCATTCGCGACTTGCTCAAGGGCCGCGATGCGGAGGATCAGGTGGGGCTGGATCGCGCGATGATTGCGCTGGACGGCACACCGAACAAGGCCTCCCTGGGCGCCAATGCCATCCTGGCCGTATCACTGGCCGCAGCCAAGGCCGCCGCCATCAGCGGCAAGCTGCCCCTGTACGCCCACATCGCCGCGCTCAATGGCGGCGGCACGCTGTCGCTGCCGGTGCCGATGATGAACATCATCAACGGCGGTGAGCACGCCGACAACAACGTCGACATCCAGGAATTCATGGTGCAGCCGGTGGGCGCCTCCAGCTTTGCCGAGGCCCTGCGCTACGGCGCCGAGATCTTCCACAGCCTCAAGTCCGTGCTGCACAAGCAGGGCCTGAGCACTTCCGTGGGCGACGAGGGCGGCTTCGCGCCGAACCTGCCGTCCAATGCGGCAGCGCTCGACGCCATTCTGCACGCCGTCGAGAAGGCCGGGCTGAAGATGGGCACCGACATCCGTCTGGCACTGGACTGCGCGGCCTCCGAGTTCTACCACGAGGGCAAGTACCACCTGAAGGGCGAGAACGCGGTGTATGACTCCGCCGGTTTCGTCGATTACCTGGCCAAGCTCTCCGTGGACTACAACATCCTCTCCATCGAGGACGGCATGGACGAGAGCGACTGGGACGGCTGGGCGAAGCTCACCCGCAAGATCGGCAATCGCGTGCAACTGGTGGGCGACGATCTGTTCGTCACCAACACCGCGATCCTGAGCCGTGGCATCGAGCAGGGCATCGCCAACTCGATCCTGATCAAGTTCAACCAGATCGGCACACTGACCGAGACCCTGGAAGCCATCCGCATGGCGAAAAAGGCGGGCTACACGGCCGTGATCTCCCATCGCTCCGGCGAAACCGAGGACACGACCATCGCCGATCTGGCAGTGGCCACCGGTGCCGGACAAATCAAGACAGGCTCTCTGTGTCGGTCCGACCGCGTGGCGAAGTACAACCGCCTGCTGCGCATCGAGCAGGAACTGGGCAGCCGCGCCCTCTACCGCGGGATCCAGGAATTCAGTCACATCACGGGTTGAGAGACTCACGGGACGGAACAGCCATGAAAGTGCTCATGAGTGCGTTGGTGCTGGTACTGGTGGTCCTGCAATACAAGCTCTGGCTTGGCGAGGGCAGCGTCACCCAGTTGCGTGAACTCGAGACGCAGGTGGATGTGCAGAAGCAGGAAAACCTCGCACTCGCCGAACGCAATCAAGTGCTGGAAGGCGAGGTGCTCGACTTGAAGACAGGGCTGGATGCTGTTGAGGAGCGGGCACGCAGCGAGTTCGGCATGGTGAAGGAGGGCGAGACCCTCTTCATCGTGGTGGACTGAGTCCGCATGGCGCTCTGGGTCATCGTGCCGGCCGCCGGCGTAGGGGCGCGCATGGGCGGCCACATGCCCAAGCAGTATCTGCCTCTGGCCGGACAGACCGTGCTGGCGCAGACCCTGCAGCGACTGGCGCAGCTCCCCGGCCTCGGCCGCATCGTCGTCGCCCTGCACCCTGAAGATCCCGGCTGGCATGCCCAGCCGTTGCCGCCGCAGCTGCCGTTGAGCACCTGCGCGGGCGGGCGCGAACGCAGCGATTCGGTGCTCAATGCGCTGCGGTCGCTGCAGGGGCTTGCCGACGAGCAGGACTGGGTGCTGGTGCACGATGCCGTGCGCCCCTGTGTTCGGCTCGATGACATTGCCCGCCTGCTGCAGGCAGTCGAGGCTCACCCCTGTGGCGGCCTGTTGGCCGTTCCCGTGAGCAGCACGCTCAAGCGCAGCGATGCGGCGGGGGATATCGTCGCCACGCTGCCGCGCGACCATGTCTGGCAGGCTTCGACGCCCCAGGCGTTTCGACTGGGCGCCCTGCGGCAGGCGCTGCAGGCTGCCGTGCAGGCCGGGGTCGCCATCACCGACGAGGCGTCGGCGATGGAACTGGCCGGCCATGCCCCGCGACTGGTGCGAGGCAGCGCGGACAACATCAAGATCACCTATCCCGAGGACCTGGTCCTCGCGGAACTGATCCTGGCGGCCCAGCAGCGCGAGAGCGCCTCAGCCGCCGGGTGATACGAGGAGCGTGACAAGCATGTGGAATCAACTGCGAATCGGTCATGGTTATGACGCCCATCGCTTTGCCGACGCCCTGTTGCCTGACAAGCCGCTGGTGCTGGGCGGTGTGACTCTGCCCCATGATCGCAGCCTGCTGGCGCACTCGGACGGTGACGCCGTGATTCACGCGCTGTGCGACGCCATTCTCGGCGCACTGGGGCGCGGCGACATCGGGCGTCACTTCCCGGACACGGACATGGCTTACAGCAACATCGACAGCGGCATCCTGCTGCAGCGCGTCGTGGCCTACATGCAGCAGGACGGCTGGCAGGCCGGCAATGTGGACATCACCATCCTGGCCCAGGCGCCGCGCATGGCGCCCCATGTGCCGGCGATGCAGGCGCGGCTGGCGGCCCTGCTCGACATCACGCCGGCCCAGGTCAACGTGAAGGCGTCCACCACCGAGGGCATGGGATTTGTCGGGCGGCGCGAGGGCATTGCCACCTACGCGGTGGTGCTGCTGCACCGGGCCCCGGCGAGCGCATGAAGCCAGGGGCGCTGGCAGGTTTCGGGCATGCCTTCGGGCCCCCTGCGCTGGAGGCGGTGTTCAAGCAGAGCCCGGCGGACTTCGAGGTAATCGAGGAACTGGGGTTCGAGCTGACCGGCGCGGGGGAGCATCTGTGCCTGCACCTGCGCAAGACAGGGGTGAACACCCAGGATGTCGTGCGTCTGCTGGCCCGCCGCGCGGGCATTCGGGAATTCGACGTCGGCTACTGCGGTCTGAAGGACCGCCAGGGCGTGTGCGAGCAGTGGTTCAGTCTGTATCAGCCGGTACCGGCGGTGCTGGATCTGAGCGATCTGCCCGCGCGCGGCATTGAGGTGCTGGCGCAGACGCGCAACTCGCGCAAGCTGCGGCGCGGAAGCCATCGGGCGAATCGCTTTCACCTGCGTCTGCGGGACCTGGCCTGGCAGGCCGACGCCCTCAGCGGGAGCGCGCCGGCCGGAGGCAGCACGGTGCAGGACTGGTTGAGTGCTCGGCTGGAACACCTGGCGCGCTGTGGTGTGCCGAACTACTTCGGCGAACAGCGCTTCGGCCGCGAGCAGGACAACGTGGCCCAGGCGTTGCAACTGTTCAGCGGCGAGTTGCGTCTGCCGCGGGGCCAGCGCCGAGGCTTGCTGCTGTCGGCCGCCCGCTCGCAGCTGTTCAATGCCGTGCTGAGTGGCCGCATCGCGCTGCAGTGCTGGAACAGCCGGCTGGAAGGGGACGTGTGGAACCTGCAGGGCAGCGACACTGTCTTTGCCGAGTCGGACTGGACCTCGGAGCTGCAGGAGCGGCTGGAGCGTTTCGACATCCATCCCACAGGGCCGCTTTGGGGCGCGGGCGAGCTGCGCAGCAGCGGGGCAACCCGGGCCTTGGAAGTGGCGATCTGCGCCCAGTGGCCCGCGCTGTGCGAAGGGCTGGCAAAGGCGGGTCTTAGTCAGGAGCGGCGCGCGCTGCGACTGCTGGTGCAGGGTCTGCGCTGGGAGTTCGTCGGCGCGGCCGAAGCGATCATCGAGTTTGCATTGCCGCCCGGCGCCTATGCCACGGCCGTGTTGCGGGAAGTGTGTTTTCTGAAAGAGGCAGCAAGCGAGTGAGCAATGTGAATCTTGCCGGCATCGGCATGACATCCCAGCGCACCAGAGAACGTCTGGTGGGGCGGCTGATCGAGCAGGGCATCAAGCACTGGGCGGTGCTGGACGTGATCCGCAGCACCCCGCGCCACATCTTCCTGGAGGAGGCGCTGGCACACCGCGCCTACGAGGACGTGGCGCTGCCCATCGGTTACAACCAGACCATCTCCCAGCCCTACATCGTGGCGCGCATGACTGAAGCCGTGCTCAACAATCATCCGGCGCTGGTGGACGGCAAGCTCGGCAATGTGCTGGAAGTCGGCACTGGCTGCGGCTATCAGACAGCGGTCATCGCCCCGCTGGCGCGCCGGGTCTATTCGGTGGAGCGCATCAAGCCGCTGCTCGAAAAGGCACGGGCGAACCTGCGTCTGCTCGGTCTGCAAAACGTCCACTTCAAGCACGATGACGGCAGTCTGGGCTGGAAGGAGAAGGGTCCGTTCGACGCCATCATCGCGGCCGCTGCGCCACAGCAGGTGCCGCAGGAATTGCTCAATCAACTCGCCGACGATGGCCGCCTGATCATTCCGGTAGGAGGCGACGACGTGCAGGAGCTGCGCCTGATCACCCGCAATGGCGATGAATTCCACACCCAGGTCGTGGCAGCGGTGCGTTTCGTGCCTCTGTTCATCGGTGCTGTCCATGCATGATCTGAAGCAGGGAGCCAAGGGCCGGAAAGAGGATCACCGCTCGCCTGCCACACTGAGGTCGCGTGCCATCACGGCGCTCAAGGGCGTGGCGATGGGCATTGCCGATTCCGTGCCCGGGGTGTCCGGCGGCACCATCGCGGTCATGGCCGGCATCTACGAGGAATTGATCGAGTCCCTGCGCCACCTCAACCCGGTGAACCTGTGGTCCTGGCGACGACTGGGACTGGCCGGCTTCTGGCGCGCGGCGAACGGTGGCTTCCTGCTCTCCCTTATGCTCGGGATCATCAGTGCCCTCTACGTCAGCGCCGGGGCAGTGCTGTATCTGCTGGAGCACGAATATCCGCTGATCATGGCCTTCTTCTGCGGTCTGGTGCTCGCCTCCACATGGTATCTGCGGCGTGAGGTCGAGCGCTGGGATCTGCGGGAGTTGGGCTGGCTGGCGCTGGGTGTGTTCGTCACCCTGCTGATTTCCTTCGCCAACCCCTTGCAGGGCAATACCAGTTTGCCGTCGCTGTTCGTCTGCGGTGCCGTGGCCATCTGCGCCATGATTCTGCCCGGCATTTCCGGCGCCTACGTCCTGCTGCTGCTGGGCGTTTACGACTACGTGCTGCAGGCTCTGCGTGCCCTGCAATTCGACGCCATCCTCGTGTTCGCCAGCGGATGCGCTGTCGGTCTGCTGAGTTTCTCCCATTTGCTGTCATGGACGTTTTTCCACTTCCGTCAGCAGACGTATGCCTTCCTGACCGGTATGCTGGCCGCGTCGGTGCTCGTGCTGTGGCCCTGGAAGTTGACGCCGGAAGGGGAAGCTGCGCAGTACCTGAGTCCGTCCGGTTATGCGGCGGCCACGAGCGAGTCCGTGTCCGTGCTGCTGGTCATGCTGATGCTCGTGCTGGGCTTTGCAGTTGTCGCCGGCTTTGCCAGAATCGCCGGCAGGAACAAGTAGATGAGGAAGATCATGGCAAGAGCTGAGCGTCTGACAGACATGCGGAACCTGCGTCCCGGCCTGCTGCTGGGCGCCTTGATGCTGCAGGCCTGTGGCGGCAATTACCAGGCCCCGCTGGAAGATCAGAGCGCCGTGCTGGAGCGCACGCCGCCGCCCATCTATTCCACCACGGGCGTGTCGACGGCCACCGGTGCCATAAGCAGTTCCAGCGCGTCTGGGACCAGCAGTGCACCGGCACCCAGCGGCGCGCGCACGATCGCCGCCGGGGTGGAGGTGCAGCCCGCGCCTGGCGTCAGTGTCAATGTGGTGGACGAGCCGACAGGCATTCGCCGCAACAGTCTGGGCCGCGCGCCGCTGGATGGCTCTCCTGCGCCGGTCAGTGCGCCTGCCCCGGCGCCTGCCGCGGTGCAGGGTGCCTCTGCCGCGCCAGCGGTGAGTGCCCCGGCACCCTCCAGCCAAGGGGCCGCCGGAGCGCAGCGCCACACGGTCGTTCGTGGCGACACGCTGTATTCCATTGCCTGGCAGTACTCCGTGGACGTGCGGGCACTGGCGCTGGCGAACAATCTCAATCCACCCTACATCATCTACCCCGGGCAGGAACTGACGGTGAACATCTCCGGCGTCTCCAGCAATGCCGTGGCCGCCGTGCCCACGCTGCCTGCCGCTCCGGCGGGCGATGCAGCGCCGGCGCCCGTTGCGCGAGCGGTTGATCCTGCGCCTGAGCGGCGTACGGGCAATGTTCCCAGCAAGGTGGTGGATGACATTGCGTGGCAATGGCCGGTGCAGGGGCGCGTGCTGCGCTCCTTCAGCGCCAGTTCCAGTGCCACCAGCCGGGGCATCGACATCGGTGCGAGTCAAGGCGATGCCGTGTTCGCAGCCGCCGATGGCGATGTGGTGTATTCCGGTCGCGGCATCCAGGGGCAGGGTGATCTGATCATCATCCGCCACAGCGCCCGCCACCTGAGCGCCTATTCCCACAACAGCGCCATGCTGGTGCAGGAAGGGGCCCGTGTGCGCGCCGGTGACAAGATCGCCGAGGTGGGCCGCGATTCTCGCGGTGCCGAGCTGCTGCATTTCGAAGTCAGGGTCGACGGTGCCGCCTTGGACCCGGCCCGCTATCTCCCCTGATCGAAAACTGCGCGTTTCTTCCTCTTTGATCCCTCTACAGTGCCGTGGCGCCGACTTCGTGCGCTCCATGCCATTACCTGACTGGCTTTCGAACCCGAAAATATCCACTTTTTGACGTGTTTCATGCGTTGTTGACCGCGAAAACCGGGTGCTAGCATCCCCCTCGCTTCATCGATTCAGGCAGTAGTGCGCTGCTCAAGCCCCTCACACCACACGGAAGATCAGGAGAACACTATGGACGAGATTGCCGACTACGACACCAACACGAGTCAACAGGACACCGCCGATGCGCCGCTCGACGAGCGGGAGGACGAGGCCGGGGAGGCCTTGCTGGAGACGGTCGCCGACCCTGCCCTGGCGGACAGCACACGGCTCTATCTGAATGACATCGGCCATGCCCGTTTGCTGAGCGCCGAGGAAGAAAAGGAATGCGCCCGGCTGGCAAGGCAGTCCGATGAAGCCGGCAGGAGCCGCCTGATCGTCAGCAATCTGCGTCTGGTGGTGCGCATCGCCCGCCGCTATGCCCCGCGCAGCATGGGTCTGCTGGACCTCGTGCAGGAGGGCAATCTGGGCCTCATGCGTGCTGTCGAGAAATTCGATCCCGAACGAGGCTTCCGTTTTTCCACCTACGCCACCTGGTGGATCCGCCAGAACATCGAGCGCGCCATGATGAACCAGACGCGCACCATTCGACTGCCCATCCATGTCGTGAAGGAGCTCAATGTCTGCTTGCGCGAATCCAGACGCGTCATGCGCCAGCACTGTCAGACTGCGTCCACCGAGCAGATCGCGCAGAATCTGGGCAAGCCGGTGGCCAGCGTGCGGCATCTGCTGGCGGTGAACGAGCCCGTCGTCTCCATCGACAGTCCGGTGCAGTTCGGTCAGGAGCAGAGCATTCTCGAAGCGGTACCCGACGATGCCGACAAGGCGCCCATGGCCATCCTGCAGGCGGAAGAAGTGCGCGAATGCGTGCAGGGCTGGTTGCAGGCGTTAACGGACCGGCAGTCGGAAGTGATCGCCAGGCGTTTCGGCCTGCTGGGTTTCGAGTGCGGCACGCTGGAGGAAGTGGGGCGGGCCGTGGGCCTGACCCGGGAGCGCGTCCGGCAGATTCAGCTGGAGGCGCTCGAGCGTCTGCGCCAGATGGCGGGGGAGAGTGGCTTCAGCCGGGAAAGCTGGTAGAAAGAAAAAAGGCAGAGCTCCTTCGAGCTCTGCCTTTCTTTTTCAATCAAATGCTTAGATTTGGTCCTTGATCAAATACTGCAGCTTGCCAGGCACGTTCTTCCACTTCTCGGCGTCTTCCAGCGCAGGCTTCATCTCGGTGATGTTCGACCACTTCTGTGCCAGTTCGGCATTCAGTGCCAGGAACACCTGCTGGTCTTCCGGCAGCTCGTCCTCGGCGTAGATGGCATCCACCGGGCATTCGGGCTCGCACAGCGCGCAATCGATGCACTCATCGGGGTGAATCACCAGAAAGTTCGGACCTTCATAGAAACAATCCACCGGGCAGACTTCCACGCAGTCAGTGTGTTTGCACTTGATGCAATTCTCGCCAACAACAAATGTCATGATCTCTCCGTCAATGTAGAGCCCGGCATGCCACGCGGGCATGCGAGAGGGGCCGGTCAAAAAAGTGCGGCAATTATAAGGAGGTTGCCGCGCACAAGGAAAATCCTTTTTCCGATATCGCTTATTCGTTGCCCGTCAGCGCCTTGAGTCGGTAGAGCAGATCCAGTGCTTCGCGGGCGCTCAGCTCGTCCGGGTTCAGCCGCTTGATCTGCTCCAGCGCCGGATGCGGGGGCGCGGCGGCAAACAGATCGGCCTGCAGCGGGGCGGTGGCGCTGGCAGCGGGAGCGGCGCGCAGCGTGTTGACGCTGTCCTGCTCGAGCTGCCGCAGCCGCTCCCGCGCCTGCCGGATCACCGAGGCCGGCACGCCTGCCAGCTGGGCCACCTGCAGGCCGTAGCTCTGGTTGGCCGGACCTGGCTTCACGGCGTGCAGGAAGACGATGCCATCCTGATGCTCGGCGGCGTCCAGATGTACGTTGTGGATGCCGGGGTATTGCTCGGGCAGGGCCGTCAGCTCGAAGTAGTGCGTGGCGAACAGCGTGCGCGCCTGCAGCTTCGCGGCGATGTGCACCGCACTGGCCCAGGCCAGGGACAGCCCGTCGAAGGTGCTGGTGCCCCGGCCCACTTCGTCCATCAGCACCAGGCTGTCCCGCGTGGCGTTGTGCAGGATGTTGGCGGTCTCGCTCATTTCCACCATGAAGGTCGAGCGTCCGCCGGCCAGGTCGTCCGAGGAACCGATGCGGGTGAAGATGCGGTCCACCGGCCCGATGCAGGCCCGGCGTGCCGGCACGAAGCTGCCGGTGAAGGCCAGCAGCACGATCAGGGCATTCTGGCGCATGTAGGTGGACTTGCCGCCCATGTTCGGACCGGTGATGAGCAGCATGTGACGCTCGGCGTCGAACAGCAGGTCATTGGGCACGAACAGGCTCTGCGACACCTGCTCCACCACCGGATGGCGGCCCTGCTCGATGAGGATGCCGGGTTCCGCCCGCAGTTCCGGCTGGCAGTAGTCCAGCGCCCGCGCGCGCTCGGCGAAATTGTTCAGCACATCCAGCTCGGCCAGTGCGGCCGCGCTCTGCAGCAGGGCGCCCAGGTCCGTGGCGACCGTTTCCAGCAGCTCGTCATACAGTGCCTTCTCGCGCGCCAGGGCCTTGCTTGACGCGCTGAGCACCTTGTCCTCGAACAGCTTGAGTTCCGGCGTGATGAAGCGCTCGGCGTTCTTGAGGGTCTGGCGGCGCTGGTAGTCCGCCGGCATGGCGTCGGCCTGGGCCTTGCTGACTTCGATGAAATAGCCGTGCACGCGGTTGTAGCCCACCTTCAGGGTGCTCAGGCCGGTGCGCTGCTTCTCGCGCACTTCCAGGTCGACCAGGAACTTCCCCGCGTTGCTGCTCAGATTGCGCAGCTCGTCCAGTTCGGCATCGAAACCTGCGGCGATCACCCCGCCATCGCGAATCACGGCGGGCGGCGCCTGCTCGATGGCGCGTTCAAGCAGCGCCGCCAGGGCCGGGTAGTCACCGATCTGCGCCTGCAGGGCCGCCAGGCGCGGCGTGTCGTTGGCCTGCAGGATGCTGTTGAGCGCGGCGTGCAGCGCGGGCAGGCCGAGCAGGGCATCGCGCAGACGGGCCAGATCCCGCGGGCGGGCCGAACGCAGGCCGACGCGCGAGAGGATGCGCTCGATGTCGCCGATCTGGTGCAGCAGCGGATGCAGGGTCTCGAAGCGGTAGTGCTCGATCAGCGAGGCGACACTCTGCTGACGGGCGCGCAGCACCGGCAGATCGCGCAGTGGGCGTTGCAGCCAGCGATTGAGCAGGCGTCCGCCCATGGGCGTGGCCGTGCGGTCCAGCACCCAGAGCAGGGTGTTGTCGGTTCCGCCGGCCAGATTGCGATCCAGCTCCAGATTGCGGCGGCTGGCGGCGTCGAGAATCAGACTGTCGGCCGGCTGTTCCAGCTGCAGACTCTGGATGTGCGGCAGCTGCGAACGCTGGGTGTCGCGGGCATAGGCGAGCAGACAGCCGGCCGCCTGCAGCGCGTGGTCCAGTTCCTCGCAGCCGAAACCCAGCAGATTGCGGGTGCCGAAGTGCTGATTCAGTGCCCGACGACTGCTCTCCAGGTCGAACTCCCACAGCGGCCGACGCCGCGCGCCGCGCCGCGTTTCCAGGGCCTGCAGGGCCGGAATTTCTTCGTTCAGCAGCAGCTCGGCGGGGCGTACTCGCTCGATCTCGGCCAGCATGCTCTCGACGCCCTGCACCTCGCTAAGCACGAAGCGGCCACTGGCGATGTCCATCCAGGCCAGACCGAAGACGGCGTCCAGCGGGCTTGCCGTGTGGCGGCCGGTGATGGCCATGAGGATGCTGTCGTGACGCTCGCCCAACAGGGCTTCGTCGGTGAGGGTGCCCGGGGTGACGATGCGCACCACTTGGCGTTCGACTGGCCCCTTGCTGGTGGCCGG
Organism: Gammaproteobacteria bacterium; assembly: GCA_030832825.1. Lineage (GTDB taxonomy): Bacteria > Pseudomonadota > Gammaproteobacteria > Pseudomonadales > Pseudohongiellaceae > UBA5078. The sequence goes on along the minus strand of JAURIJ010000008.1, from coordinate 7,738 downwards.
GTCCCCGATCTGCTCGCAGATGGCGACCGACACGCCGGCTTCCAGCAGGCGGGCCAGGTAGCGGTCGGCGGCGTGATAGGGGATGCCGCACATGGGAATGTCGTGCCCATCGCTCTTGCCCCGGGCCGTCAGCGTGATGTCGAGGATTTTCGAGGCCTGGCGGGCGTCCTCGTAGAACAGCTCGTAGAAGTCCCCCATGCGGTAGAACAGCAGCTCGTGGCGGTGCTGCGCCTTCAGACGCAGATACTGCTGCATCATCGGCGTGTGATTGCTGATGTTCTCCATGGGGTCTCGCATCTTCCGGTGACTGGGCCTGCGGGCGGACAGGCGCGAAGCGTAGCAAACCTGCCGGGCAGGGAACAGCCGCACGCTCAGCGTACAGCGGGCGAGCCTTCAGTAGGTGTCTTCAAGATAGCGGTCGCTGGCGCGCAGCGCATGCACGCTGAGGCCCAGCGGCAGCAGCAGGGCGTCCATCACCGCCGCCACGTTCGCCGCCATGGGCCGGCCGCCGCAGACCAGCACCTGGGCGTTGTCCTGCACCAGTGCGCGCAGCAGGTCGCCGTCCTGCTGCAGCAGATCCTGCACGTGCGCGGGCGTGGCGCTGCGCGAGAAGCCCACGCGCAGGCGGCTCAGGCGGTGGTCGTCGAGCCAGGACTGGAGGGACTTTTCTTAGAGGAAATCCGCGCTTGCCAGCCGACCGCCCCAGTACAGATGCACCGGCCGCCCGGCCTCGTTGGCGCGAATGAAGCCTGCCAGCGGCGCCATGCCGGTGCCGGCACCGATCAGGATGAGCGGCGTCTTGCCGGGCTGCGGGTGAAGCGGGGGTTGGGCTGGAGGAAGGCCTCGATCGAGTCCCCCGGTTGCAGGTCGCAGAGAAAGCGCGAGCAGACACCGTGCTCATGCCGTCGCACGCAGATTTCCAGCACGCCGTCCCGCGACGCCGACACCCGGGAATACAGGCGGGGAACCGACGTGCCGGGCGGCAGAATGCCGACCAGATCGCCAGCCGTGAAGCGTGGCAGCGCCCGAGTGCGGGGGGCGGGCTGGAAACGCAGAATGCTGATGGGCGTCCCGAGCGGCAGGCCGAGGGCCTGGCTCAGCCGCGTGCCCCAGCGCGTGAAGGCCTGCGCGGATTGCCGATCAACGAACTCCGTGGCGAGCAATGGCGGCCAGCCCAGTGCGCGCTGGGCCGAGGTGGACAGCAGCTGGCCAAGCACCAGGACGAGTCGGGGGAGCCAAGCCATGCGGCAAGCATCAGGAGAGCGAGAGCGCTGCGACAAGTGGACGGGCAGATGCAGGGACTTCATTGCAGGCATGTTGGATTCCATGGCAAAGGCGACTTGGTCCGCATTGTGCCCTGCGCCTGCTGTCGCTGACTTGATCCATGTCTAATTGCGGCGACTTCGCGCCGGTTTCGTGCAAGCGCCTCTCAGGCGGGGCGTGCGGCGGATTCTTTGCTAAGCTTGCTCGTATCCGGACATCCCCCGAAGGGCCATCGCCATGAACAAATCCATCCTTGCTCTGAGCCGACAGTGCGGCGAACTGCTCACGCAGCTGGGGGCGCATGTGAGTACGGCTGAATCCTGCACAGGTGGCTGGGTGGCCCAGGCCATCACGGCGGTGCCCGGCAGTTCAGGCTGGTTCGATGTCGGCTTCGTGACCTACTCCAACCTGGCCAAGCAACAGGTGCTGCAGGTGCCCGCCGATCTGCTCGACGGTCCGCATGCCCCCGGAGCCGTCAGCCGCGAAACCGTGCTCGCTATGGCAGTGGGTGCGCTGCAGCGCAGCGGCGCACAGTACGCCATCTCCACCAGCGGTGTCGCGGGCCCGGGGGGTGGCACGCCCGCGAAGCCGGCAGGCACGGTGTGGATCGGCTGGGCCTGGCAGACGCCGGGGGCAGCTCAGGTGCACAGCACAGCGCTGGTGCAGCGTTTCGCAGGCAACCGCGAGTCGGTGCGCAGACAGAGCGTCATCGCCGCGCTGGAGGGCTTGCTGACGCTGCTGCGGCGTCGCCCTGGGTGAATTCAACACTCAGTGGAAATACTGGTTGAATATACAGTAAGGCTTTGCTTTAATCGCTTCACCAACATCCCGTCCAACCACGGCAGTCTTCCCGGGAAGCTGCCCACAGCATCAGGAATCGTCACAAGGACATCATCATGGCCATAGACCCAAGCAAAGACAGCAACCGCGAAAAAGCCCTCAACGCTGCGCTCTCCCAGATCGAACGCCAGTTCGGCAAGGGCTCCATGATGCGGCTGGGCGACAAGGGCCGTGAAGCCATCCCGGCCATCTCCACCGGGTCCCTCGGGCTCGATATCGCCCTGGGCATCGGCGGTCTGCCGCGCGGGCGCATCGTCGAGATCTACGGGCCGGAATCCTCGGGCAAGACCACGCTCACCCTGCAGGTCATCGCCGAATGCCAGCGCAAGGGCGGCACCTGTGCCTTCATCGACGCGGAACATGCGCTGGACCCGATCTACGCCGGCAATCTGGGCGTGGACGTCGAGAACCTGCTGGTCAGCCAGCCTGACACGGGCGAACAGGCGCTGGAGATCTGCGACATGATCGTGCGCTCCGGCGCGGTGGACGTCGTGGTCATCGACTCGGTGGCAGCGCTCACGCCCAAGGCGGAAATCGAGGGCGACATGGGCGACAGCCACATGGGCCTGCAGGCACGCCTGATGTCCCAGGCTCTGCGCAAGATGACGGCCAACATCAAGAACTCCAACACCCTGGTGATCTTCATCAACCAGATCCGCATGAAGATCGGCGTCATGTTTGGCTCACCCGAAACCACCACCGGCGGCAATGCGCTCAAGTTCTATGCCTCTGTGCGTCTGGACATTCGCCGCATCGGCTCCATCAAGGAAGGCGAGGAAGTGGTGGGCAGCGAAACCCGCGTGAAAGTGGTGAAAAACAAGGTGGCCCCGCCGTTCCGTCAAACGGAATTCCAGATCATGTACGGCACGGGCATCTACCGCATGGGCGAGGTCATCGACCTGGGCGTCAAGCTCAATCTCATCGACAAGTCCGGCGCCTGGTATGCCTACAATGGCGAGAAGATCGGTCAAGGCAAGAAGAATGCGGCCATGTATCTCGAGGAAAATCCGCAGCTTGCAGGTGAAATCGAAGGCAAGATCCGCGAGCAGTTGCTGGGCGGTGCCGCTCTGGCTGTGAGTGCTAGTGCCGACGAGATGGACGAGGTCGGTGAGTACGAATAAGGCGCTTGCGCTGAGCCTGCGCCGGGCGGCCATGGATTTGCTGGCCCGGCGCGAACACTCCCGGGCCGAGCTGCTGGACAAGCTCCAGCACCGGTTCCCTGACGCCGAGGCGCTGTTTGCCGAGGTGCTCGAGCAGCTCACGGCCGACGGCCTGCTCGATGACGAACGTTTCTGCGAAGCCTATGTGCGCTACCGGCGCTCACGAGGGGCGGGGCCTCTGCTCATCAGGCAGGAGCTGCGCCAGAAGGGCGTGGCAGCCTCCACCCTGCAGGCGGCGCTCGACCTGTCCGCTCCGGAGTGGCTCGACGCGCTGCGTGCGCTGCTGTTGAAGAAGTCCGGAGGCAGTCTGCCGCCGGCATCCGAGCGTGTCGCCAGGCAGAAGCTCCATCGCGCCATGCTTGCCAAGGGCTACCCGGCAGACATCATTTCCCGCGCCTTTGCCGCAGCAAGCTGAGCTATACTGCCGCCTCGAAAGCCGCTGCAGCAGTTGGCAAAAAGGCCGCTGCCACGTGCGGCACAGCAGCCAGCAATACAGCCTGCAATACAGCCGCCCCGGCGGTCAGCGCGAGGTCAACGCCGTATGAGCCTGTCTCCATCACGTCCTGGCCAGTTCATCACCTTGCTTGCCTGCTGTGTCTGCGGCAGGCTGCTATTCGGTCCTCTACAGACTGCTCAGGCGGCCGAAGTGCGCATTGCTCTGCAGGATGCCGACTCCGGCGACCCGTTTGCCGATGCCGGGGTGGAGGTGCTGTTGCCGGACGGTCTGCAGCCGGCGCACACCACGCTCGGTGAGTTCAGCGTGGACCAGATCGACAAGGAGTTTGTCGCCAATGTCACGGTGGCACCGCGCAGCAGCAGCGTCATCCTGATGCGCTCCCTGGGCGCCTCCGACATGATGCTCATCGCCGAAGTAATGATCGACACGCGCATGCAGGGCTTCGAGAAGTTCGAAGGCGAGTGGCGTGTGCTGATGGATGCGGCAGCGGCCTCCAGTGACGGCATCGGGGATGCCATCATCACGGTGCAGGGCGTGCCGTATCAGATCACCGTCATCCCGCTGTTCCTGCCGACACCGGTGGCGTGGATCTTCGGCGGCTTCCTCTTCGACAGCCGCTTCACCGCCACGGTGAAGCAGAGCATCGTGTCCGAAGTCTCCATCGTGGAATTCACCCAGACAAGCCCCGCAGGCCCTGCCCGATGTGCACGTGATCGCCTCGACGCTCAGTGCGGACAACCAGCAGCTGCTTAGCGCGCAGTTGCAGCAGACAGACACGGCCATGACCGATACCCTGCGTGTGGCTTTGAGTGATGGCGAGTACGGCACGCTGCTGCAGTTTTACCTCGCGGTGATCGCCGTCAGCCTGCTGGCCGTGATCCTGCTGGCGCGCTCGGTCACGCGGCCCATCCTCGATCGGGCGCCGCGCGTGCGCCGCATCGAGGCCGGGGACTACGGGCAAGCCGTTGCGGTGACCGGGCAGGATGAGATCGGCCAGCTGGCCGGCTCCATCAACACGATGGCGGCCGGGCTGGCCGAGAAAGCGAAAATGCGCGACCTGCTCGGCAAGGTGGTGTCGCACGAGATCGCCGAGGAGCTGATGAGCAAGACCATCGCGCTGGGCGGCGAAGAGCGGGTGGTCACGGTGCTGTTCGCTGACATCAAGGGCTTCACCTCCCAGTGCGAGAACCAGGCGCTCGAGGCTGTGCTGACGCTGCTTAATCGTTACCTGAGCGAGGTCACCGAGGTGATCGAACGGCATCACGGCGTGGTGGACAAGTACACGGGCGATTCGGTCATGGCGCTGTTCGGCGCGCCGCTGAGTCGCCCGGGCGATGCCGGCAATGCCATCGCCACGGCGCTCGCCATACAGTCCGCCATGGCGGCGCTCAATGCGGCGAATCTGGCGCATGGGCATGCTCGCCATCGAGGCCGGCATTGGCGTGCATACCGGACTGGTGGTGGCGGGCAATCTCGGGTCGCAGAATCGTCTGAACTACACGGTGATCGGGGACTCGGTGAACCTGTCTGCGCGGCTGGAAGGGCTGACGCGGCGCTATCACGTGCCCAATATCGTCAACGAGGCCACTTACCTGGAAGCGCCAGGGTTCGTTTACCGCGAGCTGGACCTGGTGCGCGTGGCCGGCAAGAAGGAACCCGTGCGCATCTTCGAGGTGCTGGGCCGCGAGGGAGAGGTCAGTACGCAGGCGCTGCAGGAGGCTGCTGCCTTCGCGCAGGTGCTCAGGCTTTACCGCGCACAGGAGTGGCAAGCGGCGTTGCAGGCCCTGGAGGCACTGCTGGCGCAACAGCCTGCGTCGGCGCGTGAACAGAGTCTGTACGCGGTCTACGCGGCCCGCATCGCCGCGTTGTGCCACGAGGGCCTGCCGCCGGACTTGGATGCCGTGCACACCTTTGTCGAGAAGTAGGCAATAGAAAAACAACAACAAGATCAAAAGGATGAACCATGAAGCTGATCAAACCGTTCAATGCCTTGCGCCCCCGTCCCGAGCTGGCCTCCCGCGTGGCGGCCCCGCCGTATGATGTCCTGAACCGGGAAGAAGCCCTCGCCATGGTAGCCGGCAACCCGTTCAGTTTCCTGCGCATCAACAAGCCGGAGATCGACGTGGACCCGGCCATCGACGCGTTCGACGCACGGGTATACCAGCGCGGCGCCGAGAATCTGCAGCGCTTCATCGCCGAGGGCATCCTGCAGCGCGACGCTCGCAGCACGTTCTATGTCTACAAGCAGGTGATGGGCAGCCATGAGCAGATCGGCCTGGTCGCTGCCGCCTCGGTGGCGGCCTACGAACAGAACCTGATCAAGAAGCACGAGTTCACGCGGCCCGACAAGGAAGACGACCGGGTGAACCACATCCACACTCTGGGCGCCCAGGTCGGCCCTGTGTTCCTCACATATCGTGCGCAGCCAGCCATCGATGCCCTGATCGCCGCCATCTTGACGCAGCCGCCGCAATACGATTTCGTCTCGGACGACGGCAATCGCCATGTGCTATGGGTGGTGCAGGACGACGCCACCGTGGCGCAATTGCAGGCGCAGTTCGATGCGGTGGACTGTCTGTATGTGGCTGACGGGCATCATCGCTCGGCAGCAGCCCAGCGCGTGAAGGAACTGCGGCGGCAGGCGGCCGCTGCGCCCACGGGCGAGGAATCCTGGAACTACTTCTCAGCCGTGCTCTTTCCTCACAACCAGATGCAGATCCTCGGCTACAACCGCGTGGTGAAGGACCTGAACGGTCTGGATGAGGCGGAATTCCTGGCGCGGCTGCAGCTGTGCTTCAAGGCGCGCTTCAGCCGGGAGGGTGCGGTGGAGCCGCGCAAGGAACACGAGTTCACCATGTACCTGGGCGGACACTGGTATGTGCTGGAAGCGCTGGAAGGGCTGTGGAACGACAAGGACCCGGTGAAGCGGCTGGACGTGAGCATCCTGCAGAACAATCTGCTGGCCCCGCTGCTGGGCATCGACGACCCGCGCCGCGACAAGCGCATCGACTTCGTGGGCGGTATCCGAGGCTTGCAGGCGCTGGAGCAGCGCGTGGATTCAGGGGAGTGCAGGGTGGCGTTCGCGCTGTATCCGACGTCCATCGAGAGCCTGATGGCGATTGCCGATGCCGGGGAGGTCATGCCGCCCAAGTCCACCTGGTTCGAACCCAAGCTCAAGAGCGGCCTGTTTGTCCACGTGCTGGATTGAGCTGATCCGCTTGCAAGCAAGCCCCTGCTTTGATCAGCCCGAGTGCGCCCCGTCCCGGTACTGAGTGGGCGTCACGTGGTGAATGTCCTTGAACGCCTTGTTGAAGGATGACAGCGCCGAGTAGCCCACGTCGAAGGCAATATTGGCGATGGGCTCGCGCTGCTCCGCCGGCAGCTCCAGCCGCCGGCAGGCCTCGGCAATGCGGAACTCGTTGAGGAACTGGTTGAAGTTGCGATAACCCAGCTCCTTGTTGATGACCCGGCGCAGGCGGTACTCCTGCATGGACAGCCGCTGCGCCAGCTCGCCGATCGTGAGTCCCGGCCGGGCGTACAGTTTCTCCTCTCGCAGCACCGTGAAGATGCGCTGCACCATGGCAGTGTTGTCCGTCTTGCGTGCGGCCGTCGGCACCGGACTCAGCCGCACGGGCTGCTGTTCGCGTGCCAGCACGATCACCTGCAGCGCTTCGCCCTCCAGACGCATCACCTTGACGTTGAACCACAGCGTGATCAGGAACATGTAGCAGAACAGGAATTCGTTGGGGAACACCGGCAGTGTCACCTCCGAGTAAGTCTGCGCCGTACGGATGAAGCCCGTCATGAGAATGACTGCCACCAGAACGCCCATGGCCGGAATGAAGGGCACCCGCACGCGTCGCCGCGGTTCCACCAGGTCATTGCTCAGGCCCTGAAAGGCCATGAGGATGGCGTGGCCGGAGAAGCCCAGCATGACAACCTGCGGAACGACATACGTCATCACATAGGTGGTGCTGAAGTCGGGGGCGTTGCCGATGGTCAGCGAACCATAGGTGCG
>JAURIJ010000066.1 GCA_030832825.1 Gammaproteobacteria bacterium | reverse complement strand
GGGCCGCGGCACTACGCCGTGGCCTTCGACGTGCCGCACATCGTGCTGATGGGGCCGACCAATGCGCGCTACACCGCCACCAATCTGGAACACACCACGGTGCTGCAGCGCGATCTGCCCTGCGTGCCGTGCCACAGGAAGACCTGCCCCCTCGGCCACCACGCCTGCATGCGGGAGATCACGCCCGAGCAGGTGCTGGAGGTCGTGCAGAACAAGATGCGTCTGACAGCAGGCGCCGGGAGCCCCGCATGAAACCCGCCTGGTATCAGCAGCAGTGGGACGCGCTCAAGACTCAGTCCGCGCCAGCGCCAGAGCAGCTGCGTTCACTCGCGCAGCGCATCGCCGCCAGCTTTGTGGACCGTTACTTCTACAGCGACGAGTACAACGAGCACTACATCCGGCTGATGTGCGAGATGGCCACACACTTCGCCGATCCAGGCTTGAACCAGATTGCCGCGCGCACCTTGTTCGGCGTGATCGTCGAGCGGCTGTGTGACGACTTCGAGGAGTTGCAGACCGAGACCTACAACCGCCTGATCTGTCAGGTGACCGCCTTCCTGCGCGCCCAGCCGTCCGGAGCCCGCCTGGGGGCCAGGCTCGACGCCTTCCATCTGCAGACGCAGGAGCAGTTGTACCAGCGCATCGAGTCCACCCGTCTGAGCCCCGATCTGCCGCTGCCGCCCGGGCTGCGGCCGCGCAGGATACTGATCCTTTCGCGCGTGACCATCGGCGCGGACGTGGCGGTGACCAGCGTGATCTGTCAGCGCCTGGCACAGGCCTGGCCCACCGCCGAACTCGTGGTGCTCGGCAATGCCAAGCTGCGCCAGATCATGGCGCCGGAGTCCGGACTGCGCGTGCGCGATCTGCACTACGCGCGCCATGGCGGGCTGGTGGAGCGCTTCAGTGTCTGGCTGGATCTGGTGGACACCGTGCAGGAGGAACTGGCCGGGCTGGGGGAAGGCGAGTATCTGGTGTTCGATCCGGACTCCCGGCTCACCCAGCTGGGCGTGCTGCCGCTGGTGCCCGACCGCTGGTATCGCTTCTTCAACAGCCGTGGCAAGGCGGGGTATCCGGTGAAGGGGTCGATCTCGACGCTTGCCAATGTCTGGCTGGACGCCGTGCTGGGCCAGGGCGAGTACTGCTACCCGCAGGTCTGGCTCGCCCCGGTGCCGCTTGAAGCCGCCGCGCGCTTCGTGCGCAGGCAGTCCCAAGGCGGCAGGCGCAAGGTCGTGACCCTCAACTTAGGGGTGGGTGGCAATCCGCGCAAGCGGGTGGAAGGCGAGTTTGAGGCTGAACTGGTGCTGAGCCTGCTGCAGGAGCCCGACACCCTGGTGCTGCTGGACATGGGCTTCGGCGAGGACGAGACCGCCCGCAGTCGTCATGTGCTCGCGCGCGCTCAGGATGCGGGGCATGTCACGGCGCAGCTGCGTTTCGGCGACCTGGCAGGGGCCGATCCACAGGCACGGGTACTGGGTATCGAGTGTGATGTCGGCGAGATCGCGGCGCTGATCGCCCGCAGCGACGAGTTCATCGGCTACGACTCTGCCTGTCAGCACATCGGCGCCGCGCTGGGGGTGCGCATCTGCACGGTGTTCGCCGGCAGCAACAACGCGCGTTTCATCCGGCGCTGGCATGCCACTGGTCCGAACAGAAGTGAAATCCTTTACGTGGACACGCTCAGCCGCGAGCATCAGATCGACATACGGGAGCTTCTGGAACGCTTGCAGGATCTGAGATGTCACTGAAATTCCCACTATTTTCGTGATCAGCAAGAGCCGCTGCCGAACGCGCGTTTGGTGTTTGCTTCCCTCCTTTCATCTGGTGTATAAGACCCCTCGTCGTTGCAATTTGTCACTTTGTCCCTGATTGTTGTCGCGGGGACGAACAGCGACCACCTCGAATTTCTGCCGCCTCTCTTCGCTAGCCGGGAGGTGCAACAGGGAACGACGGAAAGCAAGCGGATGCCCAGGGAAAGACTAATACGCATCCTGGTCTGACATGACAGGCTCACACAGAGGAGCATGCGTGGCAGGCCGATCATTACAACAAAAATGAAACAGATCTGGAGGAAGTAAATGCTGTATCCACAAACAGTCAGCAAGAAGAATTACCTTCGCAACATGATCAAGCTCGGCATCGCAGTGTCCATCTGCAGCCCGGCAAGCCTGCTGGCCCAGCAGGCCCAGGACCCTGAAGTGGAAGAAGTGGTCGTCACCGGCTCCTACATCCGCAACAGCGCCTTCGCACAGAACTCCCCCGTCGCCACCATCAACCAGGACGATCTCTACCAGTCCGGTGCTCCCAGCATGGCCAGCTATATCCGGGATCTGAGCTTCACGCAGAACACCAACACCGTCCAGAACGTGCTCGGTGACACCGACGGTGCCCAGAGCGGCGTCGGTACCACATTCAACCTGCGCGGCCTTGGCGAGAACAGCACCCTGACCCTGGCGGACGGCGTGCGCAGCATCGACACCTCGGTCACCGCCATGATTCCGGATATCGCGGTCGAGCGCATGGAAGTGGTTCTGGATGGTGGTTCGGCACTGTACGGCTCCGACGCGGTGGCCGGTGTGGTCAACATGATCCCCGTCAAGGAATTCGACGGCTTCCGTGCCCGGGCGTTCTATCAGGTCCCTGACGAAGGTGGCATGGAAGAGGGCAACGTGTCGTTCCTGTGGGGCAAGAGCTTCGACAACGGCATCAACTACGTGGGCGCCTTCGATGCCCGCAAGCGTACCCGTCTGAATTACTACGAGCGTCCCCGCGAGTGGGAAATGGCTGATGGCTCCTCTGGCTCCGGCAACCCGGGTACCTTCCGCCGCGTCACCGGCGCCACGCCCAAGGCCGGCGCCCTGCATGGCGGCCGCACTGTCGGCGGCAACCTCGTCGACCCGAGCTGCGGCACCTTCAACCAGGGGCTGACCGACCGTACCCAGAAAGGCAACACCCCCAGCGGCACGATCGTGGGCAGCGGTGCCGGCCAGACCTGCTGGTACAACTACACCAACACCTACCCCTATGCCCGTGGCATGAACGAGTACAACCTGTACCAGAACGTCACCTATGAGGCGACTGACTGGCTGCAGCTAGAGTTCACCGGCAACTGGAACTACCTGGCGGACGAGTCCACCAAGGGGGTGGTCACGGCCTTGAACCCGAACAACCGCAACGTGCTGTTCATTCCGGCCAGCCATCCGGCCAATACCTACGGCTTCGACGTGGTGCCCTATCTGTGGCGTCCGTTCGCCGGTCTGGGCACCATGCCTGACTTCATCAACGAGTGGGGTGAAACCGAAGGCGGCACCGACACCAGCTCCAACCGTCTGAAGCTGGGCGCCCGATTCGATCTGAGCGACACCTGGACAGGCTACGCCTACTACAGCCAGCAGGAACGCAAGGTGTTCAACCGCAATAACCGTGACATGCTCCACCTGTCCAGGCTGCAACTGGCCCTGATGGGCAAGGGCGGTCCGAATGGCAATGGCTGGTTCAACCCCTTCGGCAGTGCCGATCCGCGTTCACCGCTGTACCGTGAAGGCCGCACCAACAATTCCAAGGAAGTGCTGAACTGGCTGTACGAAGACCACGCCAAGACCACTGCTCGCGACTACCTGGACATCGCCGAAGTCACCATCACCGGTGAGCTTTTCGACGTGCCGGCCGGTGCCGTGGCCATGGCGACGGGTTATCAGTGGCGTGACGTGACAGCCGCGACGTTCGCGAACCCGCTGTCGGCCGTCGGTCTGAACTACAACGTGGACATCACCACGCCGGTACGCAAGGACGCAGAGTACTACTCTGAAACCCGCGCCGTGTTCCTGGAAGTGGAAGTGCCCATCCTCGAGTCCCTGGCCATGCAGGCAGCGGTCCGTCACGAGCAGTTCACCGATTTCGGCATCGAGTCCACCACACCGAAGGTCGCCCTGCGCTGGGAAGCGATGGATGGCCTGGCGCTGCGTGCCTCATGGGGTGAGAGTTTCCTGGCTCCCACGCCTGAACAGGCCCGTCCGTTCATTCCGAACGAGCTCTGCGGTGAGGCCTTCTCCGGTACCGACCCGTTCTTCAATGCCTCTCTGATTGGTTCCTCCACCTGTCAGGCCGGCAACCCGAACCTGCGTCCGGAAACCTCTGTGATCCGCAACATCGGTGTGACCTGGGAAGCCATCGAAGACCTGAGCGTCAGCCTGGACTACCAGGAAGTGTCCTACATCGACCGCATCCGCACACTGGATGATACCGACACGGTGTATGACCAGTTCCGTGAGTTCCTGGCTGCTACCGGCCGCAGCGCAGCAACGTTCCGTCCGACTGTCGGCTCAGCCGACCGCGCCGCGGCCGATGCCTACCTGCGTTCCATCGCTGGTCGTGCCGGCAACCCGGTGGTGCGTGACCCGCTGGACATGTCTGTGGACACCATCTTCAGACAGGCCCAGAACATCGCGTCCGTGTACATCGACCTGGTTGACTTCAAGGCGCGTTACTCCTACGACACGGCCAACTGGGGTTCTTTCACCACCACGGCGGAAATGTCCTACTTCACCAACTACCAGTACGAAGACAACGTGGGTGTGCTGACCGATGCGCTGGGCTTCCAGAATGCGCAGACCGGCGTGGTACCCCCTCTGCCCAAGCTCAAGGGCAGTCTGCGTCTGAACTGGTTCATGGACAACCACAGTGCCAGCCTCTCCGCCAACTACCGTCACCACGTGCTGTTTGACGACCGCGTGACTGACCGTTACGGCGATGGCTGGAAGGCAGACCGACTGATCGATTCCGAGACGATCACGAATCTGCAGTACGCCTACACGTTCGATCAGTACCTCGACAGCACCATCACGCTGAGCGCCGGTGTATCCAACCTGTTCGACACACGCCCGCAGCGTCTGCCGATGATCGGGGGCTTCGAGTCACGTCTCTCCAGCCCGTGGGGCCGTCAGTTCTGGATGTCCCTGGACTGGCAGCCGGGCGCGTAAGCGCACCGTCTGAGGTCTGACACAGAGGCCGGAGCGAGCGTTGTGGACGCTGGCTCCGGCCTTTTTCTTTTGCGGTAGGAGATTCTATGTCTCTTATCAACGGCAAAGCAGGGTTTTGTTCTGCACTGCCGCCCCACGGCCTCACCCCGGCCTGTGACCTGGCTTGAACAGGGCATCGAGGCCAGCGTCAGCAGACGTCTCTGGGGGTCATACTCGCTCTGGTTGTGCAGCAACGCGAACGCCACTCTCGCCAGTTTGCGCGCCAGGATCGTCAGCGCCTGTACCTTGGCCATCCCGCGCTCTATGTAGCGCTGATAGAAGCCCT
>JAURIJ010000005.1 GCA_030832825.1 Gammaproteobacteria bacterium | reverse complement strand
TGCAGCAGCGTGGTGTCGGTGGTGATGCGCGACTGGATCTCGCCGCTGCGATTCTCCTCGAAATAGCCCGGATGCAGCGTCATCAAGTGGGAAAACACCGCCGTGCGGATGTCCGCGGTGACGCGCTCGCCCAGCCACGACACCCAGTAGAAGCGCGCGAAGGTGCCCAGCGCCTGAATCACCGCCACCCCCAGGAAGCCGGCGATGGCAAGGCCCAGCGACTGAGTCGAGCCGGCCACGAAGCCAACATCGACGATCACCCGCACGAACTGCACAAGGGCCAGGGTCACCGCGGCCGTGAAGATCAGGGCGACGGTGGCCAGAGCCATCTGGCGGCGATAGGGGCGCATGAACACGAAGGCCTTGCGCAGGCTGGAAACGGCCGAAGGCCCCGGGCCGCCATTGGCGGCAGTGGTGTCAGTGCTCATGGGAGGGAAGGTCCACGCAGTTCAGGGGGAATGAGGTGGCGAGCATACTGCGCGAGTTCCTCCAGCATCTGCAAGTGCGGCGCATGGCCGGGGTCTGCGCGCAGTTGCTCCAGGACCTCCATGAACTCCCTCCAGGACACGCCGGGGCCGGGCTGCTGCGGATCGCGCAGCAGACTCGCCTGGCAATGGGCCTGCCAGCGCGTCTGTTCAGCCGGCGTGAGCGAACCGGGGAAGTTGCGGGCGCGATAGCGGAAGAGCATCTCGTCCAGGCGCGGGTCGCGGAACCCGGGATACCAGAGCGCCAGTTCCACCGCACTGGCCGCGCGCACCTGGGCGAGGGTGCGCTTGTCGTCGGCACCGAGGAAGCCGCCACTGTAGAGCATGAAATCGGGGTCAGCGTCCGCGCCAGCGGCCTCATCCTGCGGCCGATCGAAGGCGCTGGCCACGCGCATGATGGCCTCCGGCGAGTCCAGCAGGCGCTGCCAGTGCACGCGGGCCTGAGCGGTATCGATGGCCAGCCGCGCCGCGGTGGCTTCGTCCAGCAGCGCCGCCGGGGCGATCACCGGGCAGCGATTGACATGCAGCACCTTGAGCGCGATGCGCGTCTCGCCTTCGGCCAGGTCCTCCTGCCGCGTGAACAGACGGCGCCGCAGCGCCTCGACATCCAGAGACAGCCACTGGGCCGGGTCCTGGCGCAGGTCGAAGACGATGACGCCGTTCTTGTCCGTGGGGTGGCGCGTCAGCGGGGCCACCAGGGCCAGGGCGCCGTGCGCCGCCGGGTACATGGACGACACATGCAGCACCGGCTTCTTGCTGACGATGTCCAACTGGGCCAGCACCTTGGTCTTGTCGCGCAGCTGGTAGACGTAGTCGTAGAGCCTGGGCTGACGCTCGCGGATCAGCCTGGCCAGGGCGATGGTGGCCATGACATCAGCCAAGGCGTCATGGGCATTGGCGTGGCCGATGCCGTTCGCCTTCGTCAGCTCTTCCAGCCGGAAGGACGGCGCCCCGTCCTCGCGGCGCGGCCAGACGATGCCCTCAGGTCGCAGGGCACAGCACAGGCGGACCATATCAATGATGTCCCAGCGCGAATTGCCGTTCTTCCACTCGCGTTCGTAGGGGTCGTGAAAATTGCGATAGAGCAGCTGCCGCGTCAGCTCGTCATCGAAACGCAGACTGTTGTAGCCCGCCCCGCAGGTCTGCGGCCGGGCGAACTCGGCCAGGATGCGGGCGATGAACTCGTGCTCCGGCACGCCGCGCGCCTGCGCGATAGCCGGGGTGATGCCGGTGATCAGGCAGGACTGAGGATGCGGCAGGAAGTCGGGCGCCGGCTGGCAGTAAAGCTGCAGCGGTTCGCCGATGAGGTTGAGCGCCTCGTCCGTGCGCACCCCCGCGAACTGCGCGGCGCGATCGCGACGCGCATTGGCGCCGAAGGTCTCGTAGTCATGCCAGTAGATCGAATTGCTCATGCTGCCTCGCTCGCGCCCCGACGTGTCTGCTTCTGAGGCCCGCAAGCTTACCCTGAAATTGCGCAGCGCCGGATTTCTTCCTTTCGGCCATTGGTAGTAGTATCTGGGCCCAGTCAGAATCACCACCCCGCGAGGCCTCACACCGACCATGCATTTTCCCGGCGCCCACATTCTCAGTGTCAATCAGTTCGAACGCGCAGACGTGGAGCATCTCTTCGATGTCGCCGACAGCATGGTGCCCTACGCTCACCGCGAGCGCATGACCAAGGTGCTCGACGGCGCCATCCTCGGCAACATGTTCTTCGAGCCCAGCACCCGCACCCGCCTGAGCTTCGGCTGTGCCTTCAACCTGCTGGGCGGCGAGGTACGCGAGACCACGGACATCAAGACCTCGTCCATTTCCAAGGGCGAATCCCTCTACGACACGGCACGCGTGATCAGCGGCTACAACGACATCATCGTGATGCGCCACCCCCAGGCCGGCTCGGTGGCCGAATTCGCCCGCGCCAGCCGCGTGCCCGTGATCAATGCCGGCGACGGGCCCAATGAACACCCGAGCCAGGCCCTGCTGGACCTGTACACCATCCGCAAGGAGCTGAGCAGTCACGGTCAGGGCATCGAAGGCATGCACATCGCCATGGTGGGAGACCTGAAGCACGGCCGCACGGTGCACTCGCTGTCGCAGCTGATCCAGCTCTACCCGAACATCACCTTCACGTTGATCTCCCCCACCGAACTGCGCATGCCTGGCGAGATCGTCGAGGAGTTGCGCAACAACGGTCATACGGTCATCGAGACCGAGGACATGGAGCAAGGGTTGGTGGGCAACGACACGGTGTACCTGACCCGTATCCAGGAAGAGCGCTTCAGCACCAAGATGGAGGCCGACGTGTACCGCGGCCGTTTCCGCCTCAACGAGGCGATCTACACGCGCTACTGCCAGCCCAGCACCGTGATCATGCATCCGCTGCCGCGCGACTCGCGCGAGGACGCCAACGAACTGGACAACGATCTGAACCAGCACCCCAATCTGGCGATCTTCCGCCAGACCGACAACGGCGTGCTGGTGCGCATGGCACTGTTCGCCCTCACCCTCGACGTGTGGCAGCAGATTGAAAGGACTTCTCGCGAAGTCAACTGGTATACGGAACGACGCTTCTGAAACTGACCCTCACTGACAAGCAAAGGACACTCGCATGGGCTTCAAAGGGCTGCTGCGCATCATGTTCCAGAAGGAAGGTTCCGACCTGTTCCTGACCACCGCGGCGCCACCCAGCATGAAGGCCTACGGCAAGCTGGTGCCGATGTCGACCCAGCCCCTGCCGCACGGGGCCGTGAAGCAGATTGCCTATCAGATCATGACGCCGGAACAGATCAAGGACTTCGAGAAGAGCCCGGAGATGAACCTCGCGATCGCCGATCCGGACATCGGCCGTTTTCGCGCCAACATCTTCCAGCAGCGGGACCAGATCGCCATCGTCACCCGCAACATCAAAACCGATATCCCCAGCCAGGAAACCATGGAACACGCGCTGGCCTTCGCCGAGACGGGGCACCTGTGTCTGTCCACCCTGCATGCCAACAATGCCAATCAGGCGCTGGACCGCATCATCAACTTTTTGCCGGAAGAGCGGCACAAGCAGCTCTTCATGGACATGTCGCTGAACCTGCAGGGCTTCGTCTCCCAGCGCCTGATTCCCACCGTCGACGGCAAGCGCGCCGCCGCCATCGAGATTCTGATGGGCACGACGCGAGTATGCGACCTGATCAAGCAGGGCAAGGTGGACGAGATCAAGGAAGTCATGGGGAGGTCCGAGAACCAGGGCATGAAGACTTTCGACTCGGCCCTGTTCGATCTGTACAAGGCCGGACGCATCAGCCTGGAGGAAGCGCTCAAGAACGCCGATTCCAAGAACAACCTGCGCCTGCGCATCCAGCTCTCGGAAGGCAAGAAGCCCACGGGCGAGGAGGACGACGACAGCGGTCTGGGCGGTCTCTCCCTGCAGCCCAAGGATGACAACGGAGGCCATTGAGCCCGCTCATCATGGACCTGCAAAGCACTCTGATCGTCCTGGGACTCTGGCTCATCGCGGCGGCGGTGGCCTGGCGGCTGTTCGTCTACCCGCGCTGGCACCGCAAGCGCCTGGATGCCACGCCCTTCCCCGCCGCCTGGCTTGCCATCCTGCGCCGCAACCTGCCCGTCTACCGCGCCATGTGGCCGGATCAGCAGAAGCAGCTGCGCCACCTGGTGCAGCGTTTCCTCGACAGCAAGACTTTCGTGGGCTGCGGCGGCCAGCAGATCAACGACGAAGTGCAAGTGACCATCGCGGCCCATGCCTGTCTGCTGCTGCTCAACCGCCCCACTCATGAGTACCAGGACCTGCGCTATATCCTCGTCTACCCCACCGGCTTCGTGGTGGACCACGACGCAGTGGATGAGGCCGGGGTGGTCAGCGAGGAGGAACACGACCTGGTGGGCGAATCCTGGGAGAACGGCAAGGTGATCCTGGCCTGGGACAGTGTGCAGCACGGCGTGAGCAATTTCGGCGACGGCGAGAACGTGGTGCTGCACGAGTTCGCCCACCAGCTCGATCACGAGTCCGGCATCACCAACGGCGCGCCCCTGCTTTATCAGCGCGGCAGCTATACTCGCTGGGCAGAGGTGTTTTCCGAGGAGTTCGAGCGCCTGCGCCAGGACAGCGAGGAAGAGCGCCAGACCCTGATCGACCAGTACGGCGCCACCAATCCGGCCGAATTCTTCGCGGTGGTCACCGAAACTTTCTACGAACAGCCGCACGATCTGGCCCGCGAACACGCGGCGCTGTTCGAGCAGCTCAAGGCCTATTACCGGGTGGACCCGCGCGAATGGCAGCGCGACAGCCATGAACAGGTGCATTGACCGCATGCGACTCGACAAGTACATCAGCCACGCCACTGGCCTGCCCCGGGACACGGTGAAGCGGGTCATCCGCAACAAGCGCGTCAGCGTCAACGGCGAACTCGCCCGCCTGGCCGCCCAGCACATCGCCGAGACCGACCGCGTCTGTCTCGATGACGAGGTGCTGCAGCTGCCCGGCCCCCGCTATCTCATGCTGCACAAGCCCGCCGGCTATGTCTGCGCGACCACGGACAGCGAACACCCCGTGGTGCTCGACCTGCTGCGCGACATCGACACCACCGGCCTGGGCATCGCCGGCCGGCTCGACATCGACACCACCGGTCTGGTGCTGCTCAGCGACGACGGGCAGTGGCTGCACCGCGTCACCTCCCCCCGGCATCAGCACGACAAGGTCTACCGCGCCGTGCTGCAAGAGGCGGTGACCCTGGAGACAGTCGAGGCCTTCGCCACCGGCATCCTGCTGCGCGGCGAGGACAAGCCGACGGCCCCCGCACGCTGCTTCCCCCTGCCCGACAACCGCGCCGAGGTGCACCTGCAGGAAGGCCGCTATCATCAGGTCAAACGCATGTTCGCCGCCTGCGGCAATCATGTGCTGGCATTGCACCGTGTCCGCATCGGTGCGGTGCTGCTGGACGACACGCTGGCCGAAGGCGCCAGCCGCCCGCTAACCCAAGAGGAAATGGAGAGTTTCCTGCCATGAGCATTCATCTGGAACACCTGCTGTCCGACCTGCTCACGCCTGACGCCGCCCCCCTGGCCGGCGCCCAGCTGTGGATTGCCGACGAAAGCCTGAGCGAACGCGAGCTGCTGGGCGTGCGGGCGCACCCCGCCCTGCATGTGCTGACCAACCGCTGTGATCTCGCCGCCCAGCTTCGGGCCAGAGGCCTGCAGGTCAGCGTCAGCGACTTCGACTTCGCAGCCCTGCCGCAGCGCGAGTTCGCCAGTGTCGTGTACCGCGTGTCCAAGGAGCGTCCGCTGGTGCATCACTGCATCAACGAGAGCTACCGCCACCTGGTGCCGGGCGGCACCCTGCACCTGCTGGGCAGCAAGGACGATGGCATCCGCACCCACGGCCGCCACGCCGAGGAGCTCTTCGCCACGCCGGAACACGCCAAGAAACAGGGCGATGTCTACCGGGTCACCCTGGTGCGGGGCGACGAACCGGTGACGGACGATGCGCAGTGGCTCGACTGCAAGGACTATGCGCAGCTGCGCTCCTGCACGGTGGGCGAGCTGCATTTCATCAGCAAGCCTGGCGTGTTCGGGTGGAACAAGGTCGACCGCGGCAGCGCGCTGCTGGTGGAGCAGGCCCACAAACTCATCACGAATCGCAAGAATGCCGGCAGCGTGCTCGACCTCGGCTGCGGCTATGGATATCTGCTGCTGGCCACGGCCGACATCCCGTTCCCGCTGCGCTGCGCCACCGACAATAACGCGGCGGCGGTGCAGGCCGCCGAGGCGAGCTTCGCCCGTGCGGGGCTGACGGTGAAGGTCACGCTGGAGGACTGCGGCGCGCAGCTGCAGGAGCGCTTCGACCTGATCCTGTGCAACCCCCCTTTCCATCAGGGCTTCAACACCAGCCAGGCACTGGCAGCGAAATTCCTCGCGGCCATTGCGCGACTGCTGGCCCCCGGCGGCCGTGCCCTGGTGGTGGTCAACCAGTTCATTCCGCTGGAGAGCGCCGCCGCGGGGCAGTTCACGAAGATCAGCACCCTCACCCAGGAACATGGTTTCAAGGTGGTGCAACTCGGCTGATGCAGCGGGGGCCGTGCCTTTTGCGGTTCCCCTGCTTATAATGCGCGCCTTTTCCAACACTGCCCGCCCAGAATAAAAACACCATGGGTCACTCAACACACACAATCAGGTACCCATATGAAGAAGTTTCCGCCCCCCTTCTACCGCTGGCGCCCGCACCCCTGGCATGGTCTTGACGTCGGCCCCGATGCGCCGCGTCTGGTGCACGCCTTCATCGAGATCTGCCCGTTCGACCTGGTGAAGTACGAAGTGGACAAGACCACCGGCTACCTGCGCGTGGACCGACCGCAGCGTTCATCCTCCCAGCACCCGACGCTCTATGGCTTCATTCCGCGCACCTATTGCGGCACCCGCGTGCGTGACCTGATGGAAGGCGCGACCCGTGGCGACGGCGACCCGCTGGACATCTGCGTGATCAGCGAGCGGCCGATCTCCAAGACGGAGATCATCCTCAATGCGAAGGTGATCGGCGGGCTGCCGATGCTGGATGGCGGGGAAGCGGACGACAAGATCATTGCCGTGCTGCAGAACGATCCGCTGTTCGCGGATGTGGAAGACATCAGTGAACTGCCACCGGCGCTGATCGAGCGCATGCGGCACTACTTCCTGACCTACAAGCTGATTCCGGGACAGGAAAACAAGGTCTCCATCGGCGCGGCCTATGGTTTCGAACACGCCAAGGTGGTGATTCAGGCTGCCATGGACGATTACGACACCGAGTACGGCACGTCCAACTGACGGGCCTCAGCGGCAGACCATGCCCTCGGCACTGGTATCACAGGCGACTGCGCCTGGTTCCCGGATGTCGTTGGCATGGCGCACGGCCGTGACCTGCGCCATCACGGAGATGGCGATTTCCGCAGGCGTCTTGCTGCCGATCGGCAAGCCAATCGGCGCATGCAGACGCGCAATCTCTTCCTGACTCAGCCCCAGCTCGGGCAGACGCGCGCGGCGACTGGCCGAGGTGCGGTCGGACCCCATGGCGCCCACATAGAACGCCTCGGTCTTCAAGGCTTCCATCAAGGCCATGTCGTCCACGCGTGGATCATGAGCCAGCGCGATCACGCCACTGTAGGGATCGCTGAAGTGCTCGCGCACCACATCGTCCGGCAGCTCGGCCGTGACATGCACTCCCTCCACATGCCAGTTGCCCAGGTAGTCGGGGCGCGGATCGCACAGTGTGACTTCGTATTCCAGCGCCAGCGCCATTTCGGCCACGTAGCGGGCGACATCCCCGGCCCCCAGCAGCAAGAGCTTGTAGCGCGGACTGAGGCTGTGCAGCAGCACGTCGTCCGTGAGCACCACGGCATCGGCGGCTTCCTGGTGTTCCACCGTGATGCGGCCGCTGTGCAGGTCGACGCGGCGACTCACGCGCTGATGGCCGTCCAGGCGCTCCACCAGCTCGGTGAACACCTGCCGCAATTGCGGACCGGGGGCCAGGTATTCCAGCAGCACATGCAATTGTCCGCCGCAGGGCAGCCGCAGACGCGCGGCCTGCTCGGCCGTGATGCCGTACTTGACGACGAAGGGCCGGCCCTCGATGTCGTAGCGGGACTTGAGGCTGCCGTCCCGCAGCTGGACCAGGAAGTCTTCCTCGATGCAGCCGCCGGAGATGGAGCCGGCGATCTCGCCGTCGAGCGTGCAGGCCATCATCGACCCGATGGGACGCGGCGAGGACCCCCAGGTGCGCAGGATGGTGCACAGCCACACGGGGCGCTCGTGCTCGAGCCATTCGAGAACCTTGGTGATGATGTGCTGCTGACCGCTCTGCATGACGATGCCTCTGTCATCTGGTTTTTCCGCGAGCCGCGAGCTTACAGCAAAGCGGCGAACCGGCACAACGCGCGACCGGGGGCTCAGACCACCCGGGTCTTCCAGCTGCCGCGCATGAAGTAGAACACCCCCACCACCCCGATCAGGATCTCCGCGAGGAAGATGGACCAGAACACCCCGTAAGGGCCCATCTGCAAGGCTGTCGCGAGCAGATAGGCCACGGGAATCTGCACGATCCAGTAGCAGAAGCCGTTGATCCAGGTGGGCGTCATGGTGTCGCCGGCCCCATTGAAGGCCTGCACTGCCACCATGCCCAGGGCCATGAAGCCGAAGCTGTAGCTCATGATGCGCAGGGCGTCGATGCCGTAGGCGGCTGCCTGCGGCTCGGTGGTGAACCAGGCCATGATGGTGGCTGGGAACAGGATCAGCAGCACCGCCACCGCCATCATGTAGCCCACGTTGTACTTCGCCACCTGCCACACCGTATCCACCGCACGCTGCACCTTGCCGGCCCCGAGGTTCTGTCCCACCAGGGTGGCCACGGCATTGCTCAGCCCCCAGGCCGGCAGGATCACGAACATCATGATGCGCACCGCGATGGTGTAACCGGCCACTGCTTCGCTGCCGTATTCGGACACCAGGCGCATCAGGAACACCCAGCTCGCGGTGGCGATCAGGAACTGGGCAATGCCGCCCACCGAGATGCGGATCAGGGCGAGCACCACCCCGAGCTTGATGACCAGGTCCTGCAGGCCCACCCGGATGCGCCGGTTGCGGGCACACAGGTAATACAGCTGATAGAGCACGCCCACCCCGCGGCCGATGTTGGTGGCCACGGCTGCACCGGTCACGCCCATGTCGGGAAAGGGTCCCCAGCCATAGATGAGGAAGGGGTCGAGCACGATGTTGATGCCGTTGGCGAGGATCAGCGAGCGCATGGCGATGCTGGCATCGCCCGCGCCGCGAAAGATGCCGTTGTTGAGGAACAGGAACACGATGGTGAAGCAGCCGCTGAGCATGATCTGCGTGTAGCTGGTGCCCATGGCGACCACTTCGGCATCCGCCCCCATCAGGCCCAGGATACGCCCGGCGTAGAGATAGCCGACGATGCCGACGAAGGCCGAGACGAACACGCCCATCCACAATGCCTGACCGGCCGCGAAGGCCGCACCCGCGGCGTTGTCTTCGCCGATGCGGCGCGCCACCATGGCCGTGGTGCCCATGGCCAGGCCGATGGCGACGGCATACAGCAGCGAAAGCACGGCCTCGGTGAGCCCGACCGTGGCCACCGCCTGGGCGCCCAGCCCGGCCACGAAGAAGATGTCGACAATGGCGAACACGGACTCCATGGCCATCTCGAGGATCATGGGCACGGCCAGCAGGAAGGTGACGCGGGCGATGGAGCCCTCGGTGTAGTTCAGTGTGGAACTGCCGGCAAGCGCCTGTCGGAACAAGGCCAGGCCGTCACGAATCTTTTGTAAAGCCATGATGGACCTGGGGCAGTCTGAAGGAAGACGGAAAAAGTGCGCGGATTATAGGCAATGTCGAAAAACTTGTCCTGCCGCAATGTTTTCCGGGAAACGATTTGCCTACGGGCGGAGGCCGGATTACCTTTCCGGCCGGCAATGCCCTGAACCGGGTCCATTCATCGCGAGGTGTCATGAGTATTCTCCTCTTCATTGCCGGCCTGCTGCTGCTGATTGTTGGCGCCAACGCCCTGGTCAAGGGCGCATCGCGACTGGCAGCCGCCTTCCGGGTAGCGCCTCTCATCATCGGGCTGACCGTGGTGGCCTTCGGTACCAGTGCGCCGGAATTGGCCGTCAGCATCAAGGCCGCGCTGGTCGACCAGGCTGACATCGCCATCGGCAACGTCGTAGGCAGCAACATCTTCAACGTGCTGTTCATTCTCGGGATCTCGGCCTTGATCACGCCGCTGGTGGTGTCGGCGCAACTGATCCGTCTGGATGTTCCCCTCATGGTGGCGCTCTCGGCACTGACAATCGTGATGGCCCTCGATGGCACCCTCTCCCGCATCGACGGCCTGCTTTTCGTGTCGATCCTGATCGGTTACGTGCTGTACCTGATCCGGCAGAGTCGGCGCGACACGGCTGCCGCCAACGCCGCCGCGGCGGCCTGCGAGAACCCCGAGGAACTGGCGGATGCCGTCAACAATCCGCGCTGGCTGCTCAATCTGGGACTGGTCTTCGGCGGGCTTGCCCTGCTGGTGCTGGGCTCGCGCTGGCTGGTGGAGTCCGCCATCGCCTTCGCGCAGTACCTGGGCGTGAGTGAACTGGTGATCGGCCTCACCATCGTGGCGGCGGGCACCTCCATGCCGGAGGTGGTGACGTCCATCGTGGCGGCCCTGCGGGGCGAACGCGACATCGCGGTGGGCAATGTGGTGGGCAGCAACATCTTCAACCTGATGTGCGTGCTGGGTGTGTCCAGTGTCGTCGCACCGTCCGGCATCGCAGTGGCCGACTCCACGATCGCCTTTGATCTGCCCATCATGCTGGCCGTGGCCTTCGCCTGCCTGCCGATCTTCTTGACCGAGGGCGTGATCAGCCGCTGGGAAGGCGGGGTTCTGCTGGGCTATTACCTGCTCTACACCACTTACCTCATCTTCGCATCCACGCATCACGACCTGCTGAATGCATTCAGCGCCATGCTGGTCTGGTTCGTTTTGCCGCTCACCACGCTGACCATCCTCGTCACCGTGGTGCGGGATCTGCGCCGGCGGCGCCGCCGCCAGCGTGCCGACTGACGTGTGCCAGGTTGCCGCTCAGGATTCCAGCCTGAAAGGTGCATGACGCTGTTCCAGCCGCAGCAGCAGGGACTTGGCCTCAAGGCCTCCACCGAACCCAGTCAGACTTCCCGACGCGCCGATCACCCGATGACAGGGAATGACGATGGGCAGCGGATTGCGCCCGTTGGCGGCCCCCACGGCCCTGCTGGCCAGTGGTTTTCCCACCTGAGCGGCGATATCCCCATAGCTGCGCGTCTGTCCGTAGGGAATGGACTGCAGCGCCTGCCAGACCTGTTGCTGAAACGGCGTGCCGACAGGCGCCAGCGGCAGATCGAACTGCAGCAGTTCGCCCGCGAAATACGCCCGCAACTGCTGCTTCGCCTCACGAAACGCCTTGTCATCGGGCAGCCAGACATCCTGATGACGCATGCGTGCCTTGCCCTCGGGAAAGCCAATGAAACTCAGGGTCTCGCCCTGACCGGCCAGAAGCAGGTCCCCCAGAGGCGAGGGCGTGTAAGTGTAGTGAAGAGGCATGTCAGTCTCCTGTAACAGTGGGAATGCGGGCCGCGGTCGCGCCGTCGGCATGGTGACGCCAGAGCAACAGCACTGCATAGGCACGCCAGGGGCGCCAGCGTTCGGCCAGCGCCAGCAGCGCGGCAGGGTCGAGCGTCTCGCCTGGCAGCGCGGCGGCGCGCAGCAGGATCAGGTCGGCGTGCGGAAAGGCATCGGCGTCATTGAGCGCACGCAGCGCGATGTACTGGGCAGTCCACGGGCCGATGCCGGGAATCTGCTGAATGCGGGTCACGAACGCCGCCGTCGCCATGCTGCCATCGAAACGCAGCTCGCCCGCCTGCACGGCTCGGGCCAGGGACTGAATGGCCGCGATGCGCCGCGCCGTGATGCCCAGGCCGTCGAGCGTCGCCTCGGCCAGTGCCGCCGGCTCGGGAAACACATGGGTCAGTGGCAGCGCGGCAGGCGCCACACAGGGACGTCCATACGCCGCCGCGAGCCGGGCCACCAGGGTCGTGGCCGCCTTCACCGACACCTGCTGGCCGAGAATGGCCCGCACGGCCACCTCGAAACCATCCCAGGCCACCGGCACGCGCGTGCCCGGATACGCCGCCACCAAAGGCTGCAGGCGCGGGTCCTGCGCGAGATGCGCATCCACATCCGCACTCACCGCCTTGAGATCGAACATCACGCGCACACGCTCCAGCACCTGGGCAAGTGAGCGGATCTGTGAGCCGTACAGGCGGACCAGTACCTGATGCGTGTCGTGCAGGAACTGCACCTGCAGAAAGGCGACGTCCCCCTCGAGCATGAGGCTGCGGGCATAGCTGTCCCGCGTCACCCACTCGACGCCCGGAATGGCGCGCCGCTGCAGATAGTCGAGCATGGCCGCCCAGTCGAAGGGCGGGCGGTAGTGCAGACGCAGCGTGAGGTGGGTGGGCGGCGCAGTGGCCGCGCAGGACTCCGGGCGCGTCCTGCGCAGGGACAGGGGGGTGCGGCCATAGATTTCGGCGAACACGGCATTGAAGCGGCGGATGCTGCTGAAGCCGGCAGCGAAACAGACGCTCGCCATGGGGAGATCGGTCTCATCGAGGAGCTTCTTGGCCAGTTGCAGACGTTGTGTCTTGGCCACTGTCACCACCGACACGCCCAAATGGGTCTGGAACAGCCGCGCGAGCTGCCGTTCCCCCACGCCAACGGCCCGTGCCAGGGCAGGCATGCCGCCTTCATCCAGCACGCCCTGCGCCAGCAGCTGCAGCGCCCGCGCCACGGTGTGGGACGTCCCCAGCCAGGCAGGGGTGCCAGGTGCGGACTCGGGGCGACAGCGCAGGCAGGGCCGGAACCCGGCTTCGGCCGCAGCAGCGGCGCTGGCGTAGAGACGGATGTTCTCGCGCCGGGGAATGCGCGCCGGGCAGACGGGGCGGCAGTAGATGCCGGTGGTGAGCACCCCGATGAAGACGCGCCCGTCGAAGTGCGGGTCACGGGCCAGACGCGCCCGCTCGAATTCCTCTGGATGCCATTGCACGTCGCCACACTCGCTGCCGCTGGTTGATCTGAGGGGCACCATAGCACAGCGTCCCCACGCTGCACTGGCCGTTTTCGGACCTGCAACAAAAATGGGCGCTCCCCTGCGGCAGCGCCCATTCTCGTGTGCTTC
Source organism: Gammaproteobacteria bacterium (assembly GCA_030832825.1). GTDB lineage: Bacteria > Pseudomonadota > Gammaproteobacteria > Pseudomonadales > Pseudohongiellaceae > UBA5078. The sequence continues at coordinate 112,593 of JAURIJ010000005.1, read as the reverse complement.
CCGGCCCCTGGGGACCGGGCGGATGTCGACTCAGCGTCGCTGTGCTTCCAGGGCCACGTGGGCCTGGGAGATCACGTATTGACGAATGGCTTCGGCGTCGGCGTCTTCCAGCGAACTGTCGAAGGACACCATGCCGCCACTGGTCAGCTCGCCGTCGATCACCACGGCTTCGAACGCTTCCAGGGTCTGGATGCGCGGGCTGTAGCGCAGGTCAGGAAAGGTGCCCACGCTGGCGCTGACGGCGGCGGGGCCGTGACAGACGCTGCACAGTCGGGCGTAGACCTGCTCGCCATGGGCCAGGGTCTCGCTGACAGCGGTCAGCGGCGGCGGGTTCAGTTCGCCGGCTGCCGTGATCTCTGCCGGCAGTTCCGCAGGCAGCTGGGCCGTGCCCCCGACCTTGAACACCAGGACGCGGGAATTGTTGTTCGAGGCCCGCGTGGTGGAACCGATGGCCCCGGCGCCCACGGTGGGCAGGGAGCGACCGCCGGCCAGCACGGCCACATGCTGCACGCCATCCACCAGGAAGGTGATCGGCGCGGCCACGGTGACCGCCTGGGTCATGGCCGACCACAGACGCTCGCCGTTGTCGTCACGGTAGGCCACGAACTCGCCTTCAGCATTGCCCTGGAACACCAGGCCACCGGCGGTGCTGAGCACCCCTGCGGCATCGCTCGGATCCAGATGCGGCACACGCCAGACCTCGCGCTGAGCGATCGGGTCCCAGGCCAGCAGATAGGACTGCCGGGTGGGCGCCTGGTCACCGGCGGCGCTGATCAGGGCGGCGCCGGCAGCGAAGTCGGTGCCCGTGTTCCAGCCGCGCTCGGAGGTGATGTACTCAGTCTCGGCGGTGTAACCCATGATGTTCTCGCGGGCGGCCAGGTAGACCAGGTTGGTGCGCTGGCTGAAGGACATCGGGTGCCAGTTGTGACCGCCCAGAGCGCTGGGCTGCACGATCAGGGGCACGCCGGTCTCGTTGTAGCGCGCCTCGGGGATCTCCACCGGGCGGTCGGTTTCCAGATCGATGTGCGAGGCCCAGCTCACCGGCACGAATTTCTCGGCGGTGATCAGCTGGCCGGTAGCGGCATCCAGCACGTAGAAGAAGCCGTTCTTGGGCGCCTGCATCACCACGCGCCGTTCGGCGCCGTCGACGGTGACGTCAGCCACGATGATGTGCTGGGTGGCGGTGTAGTCCCAGGTCTCGCCTGGGGTGGTCTGGTAGTGCCAGCGGTAGGTGCCGTCATCCGGGTTGATGGCCATGATGGAGGTCAGGAACAGGTTGTCTCCGCCGCCCGGGCTGCGCAGGCTCTGGTTCCAGGGCGAGCCGTTGCCCACGCCGATGTAGAGCAGGTTCAGTTCCGGGTCGTAGGCCATGGAGTCCCACACGGTACCCCCGCCCCCGAGACGCCACCATTCCCCGTTCCAGGTCTCGGCGGCCGTTGCCAGCTCGGGCTGTTCGAAACCGTCGGCCGGATTGCCGGGCACGGTGTAATAGCGCCAGTTCTGGCGACCGGTATTGGCGTCATAGGCCGTGATGTAGCCGCGCACGCCATATTCCGCGCCGCCGTTGCCGATGATGACCTGGCCCTTCACGATGCGCGGGGCGCCGGTGATGGTGTAAGGCTTGGTCTGGTCGACGGTGACGACGCTCCAGAGTTCTTCGCCCGTGGCGGAATCCAGCGCGATCAGGCGCCCGTCGATGGTGCCGACGAACACCTTGCCTTCCCACACGGCCACGCCGCGGTTGACCACGTCACAGCAGGCGTCCACGCCCTTGGCCGGATCGACCTCGGGGTTGTAGGCCCACAGCGGTTCGCCGGTGCGCGCGTCATAGGCCTTCACATGGCTCCAGGCCGTGCTCACGTACATCGCGCCGTCGACCACGATGGGCGTGGCTTCCTGGCCCCGGCTGGTGTCGATGTCGGCGTACCAGGCCAGACTGAGCTGGTTCACGTTCTCGGTGTTGAGCTGCTGCAGCGGGCTGAAGCGCTGTTCGCCATAGTCACGGCCATTGCTCATCCAGTTGCCCGGCTCGCTGTCGGCGGCCACCAGGCGTGCCGTGTTGACGGCGGCGGAATAGGCCGCGGCAGCGGGTGGCGCAACGGCGGGGGCGGTGGAGGCAGCGGGCGGGGGAGTTTCGGAGGCAGGACCGCAGGCCGCCACCAGCAGCGCGGCGGACACCAGCACTGACAGTTTCACAATCGTCGACATAGTAGAAATACCCTTGTTGTTGTAGTGGTGCAGAAGTCGTCCCTGAACCTTGCGTCTCCACCGCTCCTTCGCGCCGGCTCAGTATACACAGGCAGCACGGGCTTGGGCGACCGCCCGTCGGGCCTTTGTGGTAGCCCGGCAAAGGCCCTCTGGTGTATAGTGCCGGCCCAGTTTCCTTTCGCAATTCAAGAACCTGTACGAGTGAGCCGCCATGACCGACAAAACCAGTGACAAGAACTCCCGCAAGCATTCCAGCCAGGTCGTCGACGGCGTCGAACACGCGCCCAGTCGTGCCATGCTGCGCGCGGTGGGCTTCGGTGACGAGGACTTCAAGCGCCCGCAGGTGGGCATCGCCTCCACCTGGAGCATGGTGACTCCCTGCAACATGCACATCAACACGCTGGCCGAGGAGGTCAACCGCGGCGTTGACGCGGCGCAGGGCAAGGGCGTGATCTACGGCACCATCACCGTATCGGACGGCATTTCCATGGGCACCGAGGGCATGAAGTACTCCCTGGTTTCCCGTGAGGTGATTGCCGACTCGATCGAGGCCGTCTCCGGCTGCATGGGCCATGACGCCGTGATCGCCATCGGCGGCTGCGACAAGAACATGCCCGGCTGCCTCATGGGCATGGCCCGGCTGAACCGTCCGTCCCTGTTCATCTACGGCGGCACCATCCAGCCTGGCAAGAACCACACCGACATCATTTCCGTGTTCGAGGCCGTGGGCGGTCACGCCAACGGCCGCGTGTCCGACATCGAGCTGAAGCAGATCGAGGAAACCGCCATTCCCGGCCCGGGCTCCTGTGGCGGCATGTACACCGCCAACACCATGGCCTCCGCCATCGAGGCCCTGGGCATGAGCCTGCCCAACAGCTCGGCCCAGGACGCCGTCTCGGCCGAGAAAGTGGATGACTGCCGCCGCGCCGGCGAAGCCATCATGGAACTGCTGCGCCGCGACATCAAACCGTCCGACATCATGACCCGTGCGGCCTTCGAGAACGCCATCAAGGTGGTCATCGCCCTGGGCGGCTCCACCAATGCCGTGCTGCACCTGCTGGCCATCGCGCACACCGTGGGCGTGCCGCTGGCCCTGGACGATTTCACTCGTCTGGGCAAGGACACCCCGCTGCTGGCCGACCTGCGTCCCAGCGGCCGCTTCCTGATGTCCGAACTGATCAAGATCGGCGGCATCCAGCCCCTGATGAAGATGATGCTGAACCGCGGCATGCTCGACGGCAGCTGCCTGACCGTGACCGGCAAGACCCTGGCCGAGAACCTCAGGGACGTCAAACCCTACCCGGCAGGCCAGGAGATCATCCAGGCCTTCGACAAGCCCATCAAGAAGGACAGCCACCTGGTGATCCTGCGCGGCAACCTCGCGCCACAGGGCGCCGTGGCAAAGCTCACCGGCAAGGAAGGCCTGGCCTTCACCGGCACCGCCCGCGTGTTCAACTCGGAAGAGGAAACCCTGCGCGGCATTCTCGACGGCACCGTGGTCAAGGGCGATGTGCTGGTGATCCGCTACGAAGGGCCCAAGGGCGCTCCCGGCATGCGCGAGATGCTGAGCCCCACCTCCGCCATCATGGGCAAGGGCCTGGGCAAGGACGTCGCTCTGATCACTGACGGTCGTTTCTCCGGTGGCAGCCACGGCTTCGTGGTGGGTCACATTACGCCGGAAGCCATCGAGGGAGGCCCCATCGCCATCGTGCAGGACGGGGACACCATCACCATCGACGCGCAGACCCACGAGGTGAAGCTGCATCTGAGCGACGCCGAGATCGCCGCGCGCCTGGCGGCCTGGAAGAAGCCGGCACCGCGCTACACCCGCGGGCTGCTGGCGAAGTATGCGAAGACCGTCTCCTCCGCCTCCGAAGGCGCGGTGACGGACAAGTACCTCTGAGACATACAGAAGACAGAACTGTCATACGACAAGAGTAGAGTCGGTCCATGCTGCACACCTATCACCTGACCCGCGAGCACTGCCTGAACGCCGGACCGGAGGAGAGTTCCCCCGAGTCCATCGCCAAGGCCCTGTGGCTGGACCTCGTCGACCCGAGCGACGAGGAACGCACGCTCGTGGAGGAGCTGCATCGCCAGACCCTGCCCGACACCGAGGACGTGGGCGAGATCGAGGCCAGCGCCCGCTCCTACCGCGACGAGGCCGGCGGCCTGCGCGTGCACTCGATGTTCCTGCACCATGTGGAGGATCGCCCGCGCAACACCACCGTGGCCTTCACCCTCACCGGCAATCAGCTGATCACCCTGCGCGAGCGGGAGATTCCGGCATTTCGTCTGTTGCGCATGCGCGCCAAGCGGCAGAGGGGCCTGGTGCTGGACGGGGTCGGCATCCTGCTGGCGCTGTTCGAGATCAAGATCGACGACCTGGCCGACACGCTGGAAGAGGTCTACAAGGGGCTGGAGCACACCAGCAACCTGGTGCTGGAAGAGAACGACAGCCCCATCGAGTCGGCCATCGACGAACTGGCCCGGCATGAGGACACCAACGGCAAGGTGCGCCTGTGTCTGATGGACACCCAGCGCGCGCTGACCTTCCTGCTGCGCCACGGCAAGCTGAATCCGGACCATGCAGAACACGCACGGGAGCTGCTGCGCGACATCGAATCCCTGCTGCCGCACAACAGCTTCGTGTTCGACAAGGTGAACTTCCTGATGGATGCGGCCCAGGGCTTCATCAACATCGAGCAGAACCAGATCATCAAGACGTTCTCGATTGCCGCCGTGGTGTTTCTGCCGCCCACCCTGGTCGCCAGCGCCTACGGCATGAACTTCGAGTTCATGCCGGAGCTGGACTGGGTGTTGGGCTATCCCTGGGCCATCGGCCTGATGATTCTCTCGGGCATCGCGCCCTACTGGTACTTCAAGCGCAAGGGCTGGATGTAAGTCGCCCTCAGAGTCTGAGGGCCGCGAACTCGATGCGGGCCGCCGCACCGTACAGCACCGAAGGCGCCGTCTCCAGCCGCTGCGGGGCACGCTGACCAGGCCATACCGGCAACAGCAGCGCGATCTGCGCCTCGATGGCGGCCACAGCATCGGCATTCTGCGTCAGCGTCGCCAGTGTCGGCACCCACTCGCTGGCGATTCTCACGAAGCCCAGGGCGTCCTGGTACTCGTGTTCGTTTTCCACCACGCCACCCTCGCCCACGGCGAGATCGAACTCTGCCGCCGCCGTGCGCACCAGATCGACGATCACGGCTGCGACCGTGGCAGCATCCACGTCCTTCACTGCCGCCTCGGCCAGACCAATGGCCTCCAGCAGGTCGGCGTAAGCCGCTTCGACCGCCGCCGCGCTCTGCCGCTGTTCCACTGCCACCGCGAGCGCCTCGAGTTGTGGCGCGAAGCCCTTCGCGCCGCGCGCCTCGAGGGCGGGCTCGAGCGACGTGTAGAGCTCGTCGGCCGGATGCTTCATGTGCGTCGCTGAAGCGTCCAGCGCGTTCTCGCGATAGAGATTCACGCCCACGTTCAGATGCCCGCGGATGAACGAGAGCTGGGCGAGATAGGCGGTATCGCTGTCGAGGGTCTCGGCCGACGTGGCTCCTTCCCCACCTTCCCCGCCTTCCTCCTCCATCGCGGCCATGTCGTGGTCCATGCCGCCCTGGCGGGTCCCGGCGTAAAACGCGGTGCTGGTGGCGAGCATGATGCCGACCCCGAGCCAGATTCGTTGCTTGATTTCCATAGTGCCTCCACGGGACAGATGCCAGGTTTGAATTCGGGCGGGACGCCCTCTAAACTGGGGAGCATCCTACACCTAACAAGAATCATTCTCAATTAGGCACCGACATGTTGCTTCAGATTTCTCAGCCCCTCTCGCCCGCCCTGCTCGCCGAATGCCAGGCCCTGGCGGCAGAGGATCAACTCTTCGGCCCTGGCAAGGCGACAGCCGGCTGGCATGCCCGCGAACGCAAGCACAACTTGCAGGCGCGCAGCGAGCCTGCGGTGCAGTCGCTGCTGGCGCGGGTCGCCGAGGCGCTCACCGCCCACCCCTTGATCCGCTCGGCGGCGCGGCCGCGCGACATCGTCAGGCTGCTGCTCAGCCGCTATGACACCGGCATGTCCTATGGCACGCATGTGGATGATGCCCTGATGGACGGCCAGCGCACGGACCTGTCCTTCACCGTGTTCCTGAGCGGTCCGGACGACTACGACGGCGGCCGGCTGGTGATCGACGAGCCGGCGGGTGAACGGGCTTTCGCCATGCAGGCCGGCGACATGCTGCTCTACCCGTCCACCAGCCTGCATCGCGTCGAGCCGGTCACGCGGGGTCGACGCCTCGTGCTCGTCGGCTGGATCCGCAGCCATGTGCGCAGCGCCGAGGCGCGTGAGATCCTGTTCGACCTGGATCGGGTGATCGCCACCCTGCGCGCCGGCGGGAACGCGGGCGAGAGTCTGGACTTGCTGCTGAAGACGCGCAGCAATCTGCTGCGGCTCTGGGCAGAGAATTGACGAGGAGAAGATTTGCCGACCATGTCTGGTCATTGCTTGAACATCGATGTCATCCACCCTGCATGTCACTGGAGGTTCTGCATGTCCCACGGCAACCGTTTCCTGACTCGTCGCGATGCCCTGAAGCTTGGCCTGGCTGCCGGCGCCGGCCTCGCCCTGCAACCCAAGTCCCTGCTCGCCCAGGCGGCGTCCGGTGAACTGCTGAGCAAGCCGATTCCCTCATCCGGCGAGCGCATTCCGTTGATCGGCATCGGCACGGCAAGGCGCTACGACATCGCCAGCACAGAGGCCGAGCTCGCCCCGCTGCGCGAGGTGCTGCGGGCCTTCCCTGACATGGGCGGCAAGCTGATCGACACCGCGCCGTCCTATGGCAGTGCCGAAACCGTGGTGGGCAATCTGCTGCAAGAGCTGGGCATTCGCGATCAGATCTTCCTGGCCACCAAGGTGGGCGCCGGGCGCCAGGGTCGCGAGGCCGGCATCGCCGAGATGGAGAGCTCGCTGCAGCGACTGAAGACGGACCACGTCGACCTGCTGGAGATCCACAATCTGGCCGGCACCGCCGACATGCTGCCCGTGCTGCGCGAGTGGAAGCAGGCGGGGCGCATCCGCTACTACGGCATCACCACCACGTCCAAGGAGCAGTACGAGGCGCTGGCAGGCTTCATGCGCAGCGAGCCGCTGGACTTCATCCAGGTGGACTACGCCATCGACAATCGCTCAGCCGAGGACCTGCTGCTGCCGCTGGCCCAGGAGCGCGGCATCGCGGTGCTCACGGCCCTGCCCTTCGGCCGTGGCCGTGTATTCGACGCCTTCGGCGACACCCCGGTGCCGGACTGGGCGGCCGAGCTCGGCATCGAGACCTGGGCCCAGTTCGCGCTGAAGTTCAATGTCTCGCATCCGGCCATCACCGCCGCCATTCCCGGCACGGCACGACCGGAGTACCTTGTCGACAACTTCAACGCCTCGCGTGGCGTGCTGCCGGACGCTGCCACGCGCGAGCGCATGGCCGCCCTCGTCGCCAACGCCTGATCTGCAAAGGGATATCTCATGCAAGCTGCCATCACGCGCCTGGTCACCCGCTCGGTCGATCTGCGGGAGGGCGAAGGCGCGGCCCTGGGCTGGTCCTTCGCCTATTACTTCCTGCTGCTGTGTTCCTACTACATCCTGCGCCCGATCCGCGACGAGATGGGCATCGCGGGAGGCGTGGACAATCTGGCCTGGCTGTTCACCGGCACCCTGGTGGGCATGCTGCTGATCCACCCGGTGTTCACGGCACTGGTGAAGTCGCTGCCGCGCAGGCGCTTCGTGCCGCTGACCTACCGCTTCTTCATCGCTAATCTGGTGGTGTTCTTCGCCCTGTTTCAGCTGGTGCCCCAGGACAGCGTGTGGATCGGCCGCATCTTCTTCATCTGGGTGAGCATCTACAACCTGTTCGTGATCTCGGTGTTCTGGTCCTTCATGACCGACATCTACCGCTCCGCCCAGAGCAAGCGGCTGTTCGGCGTGCTGGCCGTGGGCGGCACCATCGGCGCGATGACCGGGTCCGGCATCACCTCCGCCCTGGTGCAGGCGCTGGGCCCGGTGAACCTGTTGTTGATCTCGGCCCTGATGCTGGAGGCGGCGACGCGGGTCTCGGGCGCGCTGGAGCGAGCCGAGCAGGGGCTGGCCATCGCCGCCTTGCAGGACGAAGGGCAGGACAGAGACAGCACCAGTGGCAACGCCCAGGCCGCGGCAGGGGCCGCAGCCAGGCAGGCCAACGTGGAGCGCGAAGTGGCGCAGAAGCAGCAGGAAGTGATCGGCGGCGGCGTGCTGGATGGCGTGCGCGATGTGCTGCGCTCGCCCTATCTGCTGGGCATCGCCCTGCTGATGCTGCTGTTCACGATCACCTCGACCTATCTGTATTTCATGCAGCTGGATGTCGTTGCCGGGGCGTCGGAAGACTCGCGCGTGCGCACACAATTGCTGGCCAACATCGACCTGATCGTCAACATGATCACGCTGATCACCCAGCTGTTCCTGACCGGCCGCCTGCTGCGCTGGCTGGGCGTGGGCATGAGCCTGGCGTTCCTGCCGCTGCTGAGCCTGATCGGTTTCGGCCTGGTGGGCGTGGCGCCTGCGCTGGTGGTGGTGCTGGTGTTCCAGATCCTGCGTCGTGCCGGCAATTTCGCGATCCAGCGTCCGGCCCGCGAGGTGCTCTACACCGTGCTGCCGCGCACCGAGAAGTACAAGGCCAAGAACTTCAACGACACCTTCGTCTATCGCGTGGGCGATCAGGTCGGCGCTTGGTCCTACACGCTGATGGGCAGTCTCGGGCTTGGGGTGTCGAGTCTGGCCCTGACGATGGTGCCGGTGTCGGCCGTCTGGCTGCTGCTGGCCCTATGGCTGGGCGTGCGATACCGACAGTACAATGCCCGCAGCTGAAATGACGGGCCACCTGCCGAGGAGCACACCATGCTGATATTGCATTATGCCCCGCGCACCTGCGCGCTGGCGGCCCATCTGGCGCTGGAACATGCCGGCGCCGACTATCAGGCAGTTGCCGTGGACCTGGCGAGCAATGCCCAGCGTTCGCCACAGTTCCTGGCACTCAATCCCAAGGGGCGGGTACCCGCACTGCAGACCGAGCGGGGCACGCTGACGGAGATTCCGGCGCTGCTGCTCTACATCGCGCAGCGCTTTCCAGCTGCCGCACTGGCACCGCTGAACGACCCGTTCGCGCTGGCGCAGTTGCAGGCTTTCAACAGCTATCTGTGCTCCACGGTCCATGTGGCTCACGCGCATCGCGTGCGCGGCGCCCGCTGGTCCGATGACGCCGCCGCCATTGAGGCGATGAAGCGCAAGGTGCCGCAGAACATGCATGACTGCATGCGCCTCATCGAGGACAGCATGCTGGCGGGACCCTGGGTGATGGGGGAGCAGTACAGTGTGGCGGACATGTATCTGTACACCATCAGTGGCTGGCTGGCGGGAGACGGCGTGGACATCGCGCTGATGCCGGCGATTGCCGCACATCGCGCGCGAATGGCCGCCGATCCCCTGGTACAGCGGATCGCGGCACTCTACGTGTGAGAAGGGAAGCCGTGCCGCTCAGGCGGCGATTCGAGCGGGGTGACGGGCGGCAATCGAGACGTCTCCCCAGAGAAATTGCAGGGCTTCGTCCTCGCTCTGCGGCTCGTCGGTGAATTGGTCGATCGAGTGGAGCAGGTCCAACGCTCTGGCCGGCTTGCCATCCCTGACGGCTGGATCAGAGGAACTGCCCGCCGCGAGGGAGAACGCGGTGGGAAAGCTCCTGAAATCGTTCGGTACTGCTGACATGATCCGATACTCCTGTGGCTCTCTCGATCGTGATGCCTACTCTGCACGGCAATTGTGGCAGACCGATGAAAGCAATAGGGCAGATTCTGATTTTTGCTGCGCCTGGCTGGCTTCCTCGCCCGCGGCGATTGCAGTAGCATGCGAGCGACCCGTCCTTTCCCGTCCTCTCAAACCAGGATCAAGACCATGAACAACAAGAAGAATCGCCTGCACGCCGGGATCGCCTGCCTCGTGGGCAGCGGCACGCTGATGGCCGTGTTCGGCTACGTGAATGCCCAAAGCGAGCCGCCGGAAGTCATCGAGACCAGTTCCCACGTCTTCACCCGCATGGCCGAGGGTGTCTACCAGGTCACGGGCACCGGCGAGGTGTACCTGATGAGCAACGCGCTGATGCTGGTGGGCAGCGAAGACGTGCTGCTGGTGGACTCCCATGTCACGCCCAACGCGGCCAATGCCCTGCTGCGCTCCGTCCAGGCGGTCACCGACAAGCCCGTGCGCTACCTCGTGAACAGTCACTACCACTTCGATCATGCCCACGGCAATCAGGTGTTCCCCGAGCAGGTCGAGATCATCGGCCACAGCTACACCCGCATCAAGCTCAATGGCGAGATGGGCAGTCATGTGCTGACGGAAAGCACGCACGTGAGCTTCACCGAAGGCGTGCCGGCGCTGGTGGAGAGTCTGCGCCGCCAGCTGTCCGACACGGTCGACCCGGAACGCCGGGCCGCGCTGCAGCGACAGCTCAACGCGCAGGAGGCCCACATGATCTCGCTGCAGGAAATCATCCCGACGCCGCCGAACATCACGCTGGAAGAAAAGATGACGCTGTTTCAGGAAATGGGCGAAGGGCAGCAGGATCGTGAGATCCAGTTGCTGCATCTGGGGCGCGCGCACACGGCGGGCGATGTGGTGGTCTATCTCCCGCAGGAGCGCATGGCCTTCACCGGCGACATGATGCTGCCCTCGCTGTCCTACATGGGCGACAGTTTCCCGCTGGAATGGGTGGACACCCTGGAGGCGCTCAAGGGACTGGAGATCGACGTGATCCTGCCGGGCCACGGCTCGCCCTTCCAGGACAAGCAGGTCATCAGCAATTTCCAGGCGTATCTCGGCGATCTGTGGACCAAGACGGCGGCACTCAAGGCCAGCGGACTGACTGCCGAGGAGGCAGCGGCCCAGGTCGACATGACCAATCATTCAGGAAACTACGCGCAGATCCGAGCTCCGGGCGCCGATGTGCGCGGCATCCGGCGCATCTACGAACTGCTGGATCAGTGAATGAAAAAAGGCGATGGGGCTGCGAGCCGCATCGCCTTTTCATCTACCCGCAAGCGCTGGATATCTGCTGTCAGGCTTCGGCTTGGATCTCCAGCGCGATCCTCTGCACCTCATCGAGCACACGCAACAGGTTGCCGCCCCACAACAGCGCAATCTGCTCCTCGGTGTAGCCTCGGCGCACAAGCTCCAACGTCACGTTGAAGGTTTCTGACGCATCATTCCATCCAGAGATGCCACCACCACCATCGAAGTCGGAGCTCAGGCCGACGTGCTCGATGCCGATCAGCTCGACCATGTAATCCACGTGATCAATGAAGTCGGCGACGTCCACCGGCGGTGCCACGGCGTCGACTTCCGCCGCCTTGCGTGGCGCCACGCGGGCCTCGACTTCCTGCATGCGCGCGTCGTAGGCGGAACGCTCGTCACTTGCCAGTGCGCGCACATCCGCCGGTGGCAGAATCGTGTAACCCAGATCTGCCGCGATGCTCGCACGCAGCGCATTGAGCGCCGCCAGATAGGCGCTGTGCTTGGCACTGTTCAGATAAGACGCAAACGCAGTGGCCTGCACCACGCCGCCGTTGTCGCGGATCGCCAGCAGCTCCTCGTCATCGAGATTGCGGCTGACATTGTTCAGGGCGCGGGCGGAAGAATGCGAGGCGATCACGGGCGCGCGCGACAAGGCGATGGTCTGCATGTTGGCCGCTTTGGAGGGGTGCGAGAGATCCACCATCACGCCCCACTTGTTCAGCTCGGCCACCGCCTGGCGCCCCAGCTCACTCAGGCCGTTGTGCAGCCACACGCCATCGGCTTCCCCCGTGTTGGAGTCGGCAAACTGACTGTGGCCGTTATGCGCCAGCGAGACGTAGCGCCCGCCCAGCTCCTGATAGCGCTTGATGTTGGCGATGTCGAGTCCCATCGGATAGGCGTTCTCGACGCCGATCATGGCAATCTTCTTGCCCTCGGCGTCAATGCGGCGCACGTCCTCCGAGGTGTAGGCCATCTCGATCGTGTCCGGGGCGAACTGCTCGGCCAGACGGTGAATCGCGCTGAACTTGTCCAGCGCATTGCCCTCTGCCGTCGCATAGCCTTCCGTGGTCAAGGGCCCCTGCCCGGTGTAGACGATGAACCAGGCCACATCGAGACCGCCCTGAATCATCTTGGGCAGATTCACCTGGGTATCCAGGTCCGCGGTGTAGTTGTTGGTCTCGGTGAAATTCGCCGTGTTGATGTCGGCATGCGTGTCGAGCGTGATCACGCGTTCGTGAATGCCGCGCGCCCGGGCAATGAGGGCCTCTTCGGATTCAGCGGCCGCCGGCGCGGCCGTCTGGACGGGTGGCTGCGCTGGCGCGGGGGTGGCTGTCTGCTCGGCGGGGCTGCAGGCCGCGAGCCCGATCATGGCCAGAAACAGGGTTTTGTGAACAGGTGTCATGGCTGGGTTTCCGCTGCAATTGACGGGAAGAACTGCACGGCATGCTAGCAGCGCCCCCGGGGTTTTGAAAGGAACATTCCGCAGGGGCATTGCAATTGCGATGCCATCAGCGTGCTGCCGGATTCAGCGCGGGGTGCAGCGTCCATCGACACAGGTGGACGGTCGACCGAACCAGCCAGAGATACGATGACGGTGCCGGGCGAAGAACAGATAGACCCGATCAGCCACAGGGCGGATCAGCGGCCAGCGCAGAAAGTTCACCCAGCGGCCACGCCCGACCAGCCGCCACGCCAGCACCGTGACATCGAGGCCGTACAGCAGGCGACCATCGGTGAGCTCGCCATGCAGGATGCGATCGGCTTGAACCGGGTCGATGTGAGGAAAGCGTTCGGCGAAGTCGGCGGCGTTGATGTCCTGCAGATCGAGACGCTGGGTCCTGTCGAGACGCTGCAGATGCTGCATCTCCCGCAGACACAGCGGGCAGAGCCCGTCGTAGAAGATGCGCAAGGTGGCCGATTCTGGTGCGAGCATGTCTGTGAGCTTCCGATTCTGGTGCAGGGATCGCAAGCGTCTACGTCAGAGCGACGGCGGCGGATCAGCGTGCAAGCCTCTCACAAGAGTGGACTGGCAGAGACCACCGCCTGAAAATCAGGTGGGGTTGTGCAGGCGCCACTCTTCGAGGAAGTAGCCGGCGCATTCCTGCGCGATGCGCTCCTCGCTGAAATCGCGCTGTGACACGACGGCCACATTGCCGCGCTCCCACAACAGACGATTCAGGTCGATGGAGTCGATCTCCCAGAACTGCAGTGTGGCGACATAGGCCACATCGCGGCCGGATCGAGTGGCCTGCACCTTGCAGTTGAGGTATTCGCGCACTGCCGGCCGCAGACGCAGGCCGGCCTCCTGCAAGGCTTCCTCGAACACGGCCTGGGTGTTGATCCGGAACTCGGTGCGCTCACCCGTCATGTCTGTCCACTGGTTGACATCCACATAGACATCGAAATCCCGGATGCCGGTGAGAGAGATGCCGTTGCCGCGCGGAAACACCTGCGCGAAGGCACTGGAAACGAAAACGAAGGACAACAGCAGCGCTGTCAGACTGCAGAACAGACGAGTGCGAGACATGGTAAGAAGAGACCCTATATGCATGGTTCGATATTCGCGGAACACGACAGGCTTGGAATTCTGCGCCGATTCAACACGGATTGCATCTGTGCTGCGGCCAATGGCAGCCAACGAAACCTGTCTTCGCCGCGGTTGCTCTTGCAGCACGGTGGAGGGGTCCACGTCGCACACACCTTGCGAGGCAAAAAAAAAGGCCTGCACTGGCAGACCTTTTTCTTCTCGGTGTATGGCGCGCCCGGCATGATTCGAACATGCGACCCCTTAGTTCGTAGCCAAGTACTCTATCCAGCTGAGCTACGGGCGCTTTGAAAGGTGCGTATTTAACTCGAAAAAAGCCTTTTTGCAAAGCGCTTTTTTCAGTGGCCGCATTCCCCGTTTCAGCTATAGCCGGGACGCGTGCTAAGATTGCAGCACATTCCGGACGCCACTGCACAGGCGTCTGCACACGTGTCCTCGTCCAAGCCGTGGAAACTCGAGTCATGAAGAAAGTCGCCCCAATGCTCGCCCTGCTCTGTCTGGGTGCAGGTCTCACTCTTACCTCAGCACATGCGGATTTCGACGCTGGCCTCGCCGCATATGAAGCGCAGGATTACGCGAAGGCCCTGCAGGAATTCCGGCCCGAAGCCGAGAACGGCGACATCCGCTCCCAGTTCTACATGGGCACGCTGTACGACAATGGTCTCGGAGTGAAGCAGGACTATGTCGAGGCCTATCGCTGGTACGAACTGTCTGCCAACCAGGGGGACGCCGCCGCGCAGTACGCCGTGGCCACCATGAATTTCTACGGCCAGGGCAAGGCCGAGGACTACGGCCTCGCGATCCAGTGGTACGGCAAGGCCGCGGCTCAGGGCCATCGGGATTCGCAGTACAACCTCGGCATCATGCATGGCAATGGCTACGGCACGCCGCCCGATGCCAACGAGGCTCACAAGTGGTTCCTGGCCGCCGCCGAGGGTGGCAAGGCCGACGCCCAGTTCAATCTCGGCATCATGTATCAGGACGGCGTTGGCGTGATGCCGGACCCGTCCCAGGCCTTCCGCTGGTTCCTGCGCGCCGGGGAACAGGGCATCGCCGCCGCACAGGCGCGCGTGGGCATCGCCTATGCCTCTGGCCAGGGCGTCGAGCGTGACTACGTGAAGGCCCGCGAGTGGTTCCTGCAGGCGGCTGAACGGGGCGATGTCCCGGCCCAGTCCTTCCTCGGCCGCCTGTATCTCAATGGTCTGGGGATGGACGAGCAGGATCTGGTCAATGCCTACAAGTGGTTCAAGATCGCCAACAGCAATGGCGACCAGGAAGCCACCAATGTGATCGCCACCCTGCGTGGCTACATGAAGGCCGAGGACATCACCACGGCCGAGCAGGCGGCGATCCAGTGGGTCACCGAACAACGCGCGAGTCGCCGACAATGAGCCGCTGGCGCGAACTCGCCCTGATTGCCTGCCTGCTGGTGCTGCCCTTGACGGGAGTGGCACAGCAGGCGCCTGCACAGGATCTCGGCTCCTTGCAGGCCGCCGCCGCGGCCGGCGACGGCAACGCCCAGTTCGAGCTTGGCAATCGCTTTCTCTATGGCACCGGCGTGGTGGCAGATGAACTGGAAGCCGCGCGCTGGTTCCGCCTCGCTGCAGAGCAGAACAACAACAACGCGCAATACAATCTTGCCGTGATGTACATGCAGGGCACCGGGGTGCTGGCCGATCTGAACGAGGCTCTGCGCTGGTTCCAGCGCGCCGCTGATCTGGGCGATGCGCCTGCCCAGTTCACCCTGGGGACGCTGTTCGCCAATGGCCGCATCGTGCCGCAGGACCCGGTGCAGGCGCACAAGTGGTTCACGCTCGCGGCCTCGGGCGGCCACCGTGCGGCGGCGGCCAATCTGGTCCTGTATCAGGAAATGATGTCCGACGCCGATATCGTCGAAGCCCAGCGGCTCGCCAACGAGTGGATCGAGCACTTCAACGCCAGCCTCGGTCGCGGCATTCCCACCGACAACGAAACCTTCGCCAACCCCGGAGCGCAGTGATGCGCCGGGGCACTCGCCTGTTGCTGTGTGCCGCCCTGCTCTGCCCCGCCGTGCACGCGGACTACGAGGACGGCGTGGCGGCTGCGCAGGCGGGTGACTACGCCACGGCCCTGCGGGAATTCACCGCTGCCGCCGAGGCCGGACTCGATCTCGCCCAATACAATCTCGCGATTCTCTATTTCACCGGCCAGGGCGTGCCCCAGGACCATGCCCAGGCCCTGCGCTGGACGCAGGCAGCTGCGGACCAGGGCCACGTGAACGCGCAATTCAATCTGGGGGTGTTGCACTACACCGGCAGCGGCACCCCCGTCGACCTGCAACAGGCCTTTCACTGGTACGAACGGGCCGCCGAGGCTCAGCATGCCGGCGCCCAATTCAACCTGGCGACGATGTACGAGAACGGGGAAGGGGTGGCGCAGGATCTGGTCCGCGCCCATTTCTGGGCCAGTGCGGCGCAGTACAACGAATTCGCCGATGCGCCGGCACTGCTGGAGCGACTGAGCGCGGCGATGAGCCCGGAGCAGCTCGCCGCCGCGCGGCAGGCCTTCGCGCAATGGCTGCTGGCGCTCTAGGAAGTCGTGTGAGGGAGCCTGTTCAGTGGCTTGCGGCCAGCGTCTTGATGCGTTGCACCATGGCCTGCAGACCATTGCCTCGCGTGGCGCTCAGATGCTTGAGCAGATTGAGACTGTCGAAATAGGCGGTGATGTCGAAGGCCTGGATCTGCTGCGGGGTGCGGGCGTTGTAGGCCGCCAGGACCACGCCGAGCAGACCGCGCACGATGAAGGCATCGCTGTCGGCCTCGAAATAGAGCTTGCCACCCTCCTCCCGATGCGTCAGCCAGACCTGACTCTGACAGCCCCGCACCAGGTTCTCCTCGGTGCGACTTTGCGGTTGCAACGCAGGCAGTTCCTTGCCCAGATCGATGATGTACTTGTAGCGATCCTCCCAGCTGTCGAAGAAGGACAGCGCCTCGACGATGTCCTCGGGGGTGATCTGCGTGCCAAAGCGATTGGACGTCATGGTGTGCGGCGCGCGGGGCGCTCCTTCAAGGTCAATAGAACATGCCGGTTTCGAGCTGGGCTTCCTCGCTCATCATGTCCCGGCTCCAGGGCGGATCGAACACCAGTTCGACCTGCACATGCTTCACATTGGGCACCAGACGCACCCGGTATTCGACATCGCCCACCAGCACCGGCCCCATCCCGCAGCTGGGCGCGGTGAGCGTCATGGCGATGTCCACGCGCTTGTTCCGCTGATCGACACTCACCTTGTAGATCAGGCCCAGATTGACCAGATCGACCGGGATCTCCGGGTCATAAACCGTGCCCAGCGCCTGCCAGACCTGGGCTTCGTCGATCAGTTCACTGGTCGGTGCCGGGAAGCTCAGCGGCTCGGCGGCCAGCCCCAGCGCGCCTGCATCGGTGCCGTCGACGCGCACCATCTGCCCGTTGTACACCACCGTGTAATTGCCCCCCAGCGCCTGGGTGATGGCCACGAAAGTGTTCTTCGGGATCGTCAGCGGCATGCCATCGGGTACGCGGCGCGCAGGACAGTCCTCCTGCGCCAGCACCATGCGTCTTTCCATGTCAGTTCACATTGAAGCTTTCGCCGCAACCACAGTGGTCCTTGGCGTTGGGGTTGATGAAACGCAGCTGGCGATTGACGCCCTCGGTGACCAGATCGATGCGCGTGCCGCGCACGATGGCCAGGCTGTCGCGGTCGACCAGCAGTTCGACGCCTTCGTCCAGCGGCACGTGCAGATCATCGGGGCTCGCCTGAGGCACCAGATCCATCACATACATGTAGCCGGTGCAGCCGCTCTTCTTGACGCTCAAACGCACCGCACTGGCAGGCGTGGCGCGCTGCAGCTGCGCGCGAAAATGGGACACTGCGGCCGGGGTCACGTCCACCACATTGTCGGCCGGAGATTGGCTCGGATCAAAAGTCTGTACGCTCATTGCGGCATCCTCACGCGTGTCACGGCGATCACTGGAGAAACTGTCGCGCCTTATCCAGGGCGGCGAACAGTCGATCCACGTCTTCGAGAGTGTTGTAGAAACAGAAACTCGCACGCACCGTGCCAGGTATCCCGAATTGCGCCATGATCGGCTGGGCACAGTGATTGCCGGTGCGCACGGCAATGCCCTGCTGATCCAGCAGCGTGCCCAGATCGGCCGGGTGCACGCCCGCGAGATTGAAACTCAGCACGCTGGCCTTGTGCGCCGCCGTGCCCACCAGCACCAGGCCCGGCACACGTTCGGCCAGTGCCACGGCGTGCTCCAGCAGGGCCTGTTCATGGCGCGCGGCACCAGCACGATCCAGCGCCTGCAGATAATCCACGGCGGCACCCAGACCGATGGCGCCCGCGATATCCGGCGTGCCTGCCTCGAACTTGTAGGGCAGCTGATTGTACGTGGTGCCGGCGAAGCTGACGGACTCGATCATCTCGCCGCCACCCTGGTAAGGCGGCATCGCCTCGAGCAGTTCACGGCGCCCGTAGAGCACGCCGATCCCGGTTGGGCCGAACAGCTTGTGGGCGGAGAACGCGTAGAAATCGCAGCCCAGCGCCTGCACGTCGACACGCCAGTGCGCCACCGCCTGAGCGCCATCCACCAGCACCAGAGCGCCTGCGGCATGGGCCAGTTCGACTATGCGTTCCACCGGATTGATGCTGCCCAGGGCATTGGACACATGGCCCACGGCCACCATGCGCACACGCGCATCGAGCATGGCCTCGAAGGCGGTCATGTCGAGCGTGCCGCTGCGATCCACGGGAATCGGCTCCACCGTGGCACCGCACTCGGCCGCGACCATCTGCCAGGGCACGATGTTGGCATGGTGCTCCATGGCGGAAACGAGAATGCGATCGCCCTTCTGCAGGGTGCTGCGCCCCCAGCTGGCCGCCACCAGATTGATCGACTCGGTGGTGCCGCGCGTCCAGATAATCTGCCGGGAATCTTCGGCATTGAGCAGACGGGCCACCTTGCGGCGGGCATCCTCGAAGGCGGCCGTGGCGCGGTCCGCCAGCGTGTGGGCGCCCCGATGCACATTGCTGTTGTCGCGGCGGTAATAGTCCACCAGGGCCTGAATGACGCACTCGGGTTTCTGCGTCGTCGCCGCGTTGTCCAGATACACCAGCGGATGCCCGTTCACCTGCTGCTGCAGGATCGGGAAATCGGCGCGCACTCGCTCGACCTTGAACGTGGCTCGCTGCTCTGTCGGGCGGACGTGATACACGGGTGCATCCTCGCTCATGGGGCCGTCACCGTCACGGGCAGCGACTCGGCGAACAGCCGCTGCAGATGCGCGTGCAGGTGCTCCCGCACCGCGGGCTGCTCGATGCCCTGCAGCAGTTCGTTGATGAAGCCGAAGCTGAGCATGCTGCGCGCCTGGGTCTCGGAGAGTCCGCGGCTGCGCAGGTAGAACTGCGCCGTGGTGTCCAGCTGGCTGACGGTGGCGCCGTGGGCGCACTTGACGTCGTCGGCATAGATTTCCAGCTCCGGCTTGGTGTCGATCTCGGCACGGTCGGAGGTCAGCAGGGTGCGATTGTTCAGCTCCGCGAGAGTCTTCTGCGCCTGCGGATGAATGTGGATGCGGCCATTGAACACAGCACGCGCCTCGTCGGCCACGATGCCACGGAAGGTCTCGCTGGTGGTGCAGTGCGGCGCCTTGTGTTCCACATTGGTGTGATAGTCCAGCAACTGCTGGTTGCGCGGCAGATAGATGCCATCCAGTACCGCGCTGGCGCCTGCCGCCTGGTGATTGATCTGGTAGTCGATGCGCTTGAGCACACTGCCTTCAGCCAGGGTGAAGCCGCGGTAATGCGCGTCACGCCACAGATCCACGTGCACGCCACCGACATGCAGCAGCTGCTCCTGTTCCAGGTTGACGCGGTAATGCCGCAGCTGCGCGCCAGCGCCACAGTGGATCTCGGTGAGGCTGTTCACGAAACTGTTCTGGACCTGCGAGTCGGAAACAAACTGCTCGATCAGCTCCATTTGCGAGTGGCTTTCCAGCACCACCAGCACGCGCGGGTTCACCACCACCGGCTCGGCCTGTGGCACGGCCACGTGGACGATATGCACTGGCTTGTCCAAGGCCTGATCCTTCGCGACATGCACCAGCACGCCGTCAGCCACCAGGGCATTGCTGAGCGAGGCGAACAGATGCCGCGTGGTGGTGGCCACGTGTCCCAGATGACGGGCGATCAGTGCCTGCTGCTCGGCGTCGGCAGCACTGAAGCGCACCACGGCAGAATGCGCCGGGCTGGAGGCAGCGGCATCGAAGACGCCGTTCACGAACACCAGGCGGATGGCATCGACCTGCAGCGGCAAATCCCGCGGCCAGACTGGCAGCGTGCCGCAGGCTTGCTGGAATCGATGCTTGCGCAAGGCGGCCAGCGGCGTGTACTTCCACAATTCGGTGCGACGGCCCGGCCATGCCGCCTCGCGCCACTCGCGGGCACCGGCGAGGCGCAGGGAGTTCAACCAGTCAGGCACGTCCTGCCCCTGCGCCAGCTGCAGCACCTGCTGCTGGAACGTGGCTTCCGGCAGCTCGTTCATCAGCTCAGACACCCTCGTCCTCCAGCCAGCTGTACCCCTTGGCTTCCAGTTCCAGCGCCAGCTCCTTGCCACCGGAGCGGGCAATGCGGCCGGCAGCCAGCACATGGACATGGTCCGGCACGATGTAGTCGAGCAGACGCTGGTAATGCGTCACCACGATGAAACTGCGCTGACCGTCGCGCATGGCATTAACGCCGGCGGCCACCACCTGCAGGGCATCGATGTCGAGCCCGGAGTCCGTCTCGTCCAGAATGCACAGGGAGGGCTCCAGCAGCATCATCTGCATGATCTCGTTGCGCTTCTTCTCGCCGCCGGAAAATCCTTCGTTGACGCCACGCTTGAGGAAGGCCTGATCCAGGCTCACGCGTTTCGCGGCATCGCGCGCCAGCTTCATGAAGTCGAAGGACGACAGTTCACTCTCGCCGCGATGGCGGCGACGGGCATCCACGGCCGCCTTGAGAAACTCCATGTTGCTGACGCCGGGAATCTCCACCGGATACTGGAACGCCAGGAACACGCCTTCGCGGGCACGCTCCTCGATCTCCATGGCCAGCAGGTCCTTGCCCTGGAACAGCACTTCACCGCCCGTGACCTCGTAGCCCGGCCGGCCAGCCAGGACGTTGCCCAGCGTGCTCTTGCCGGCACCATTGGGCCCCATGATGGCGTGCACCTCGCCCGGACGAATGCTGAGAGTGAGTTGTCGAAGAATGTCGTTGCCTTCAACGCGTGCACTGAGATTGCGAATTTCCAACATGCTGGCTGCCTGCTTCATCGATTGCCTTGTAGTGAAAAAGTGAGTGCTGCGTCAGCCGTCAGCCCACGGACCCTTCGAGACTGACTTCCAGCAGCTTGCCCGCCTCGACGGCAAACTCCATGGGCAGCTCCTTGAAGACCTCGCGGCAGAAACCATTGACGATCATGGACACCGCCTTCTCGGCATCCAGACCACGCTGCTGACACAGAAAGAGTTGATCGTCGCTGACCTTGGAAGTGGTGGCCTCATGCTCGATCACGGCCGAAGCGTTGCGGCTCTCGATGTAGGGGAAGGTATGCGCCCCACAGCGATCGCCGATCAGCAGCGAATCGCACTGGGTGTAGTTGCGCGCACCTTCGGCACCGGCATTGATGCGCACCAGGCCACGGTAGGCGCTCTGGCTGCGACCGGCGGAAATGCCCTTGGCCACGATCGTGGAACGCGTGTTCTTGCCCAGATGGATCATCTTGGTGCCGGTATCGGCCTGCTGCAGATTGTTGGTGAGCGCCACTGAATAGAACTCGCCCACGCTGTTGTCTCCCTTGAGGATGCAGCTGGGGTATTTCCAGGTGATGGCCGAACCCGTCTCCACCTGCGTCCAGGAGATACGCGCATTGCGATGGCACACACCGCGCTTGGTGACGAAATTGTAGATGCCGCCCTTGCCTTCCTTGTCGCCCGGATACCAGTTCTGCACCGTCGAATACTTGATCTGCGCGTCGTCCAGCGCCACCAGTTCCACCACCGCGGCGTGGAGTTGATTCTCGTCGCGCATGGGCGCGGTGCAGCCTTCCAGATAGCTCACATGCGAGCCTTCATCGGCCACGATCAGCGTGCGTTCGAACTGCCCCGTCTTCACTTCATTGATGCGGAAGTAGGTGGACAGCTCCATGGGACAACGCACTCCTTTGGGGATGTAGACGAAGGAGCCATCCGAGAACACGGCGGAATTGAGCGCCGCATAGAAGTTGTCCTTCTGCGGCACGACGGAGCCGAGGTATTTCTTCACGAGCTCCGGAAAGCGGTGCACGGCTTCGCTGATCGGGCAGAAGATCACACCGACCTCTTCCAGCTTCGCACGATAAGTGGTGACCACGGAGACTGAATCGAACACGGCATCAACGGCCACGCCGGCCAGGGCTTCCTGCTCGTGCAGGGGAATGCCGAGCTTGGCGTAGGTCGCGAGCAGCTCCGGGTCGACTTCGTCCAGGCTCTTCGGCTTGTTCGCCATGCTGCGCGGTGCGCTGTAATACGACAAGGCCTGGAAGTCGACCAGAGGATAACTGACATGCGCCCAGGTGGGCTCCTCCATTTCCTGCCAGGCGCGGAAGGCCTTCAGGCGCCACTCCAGCAGCCATTGCGGCTCTTCCTTCTTTGCGGAAATGAAGCGGATCACGTCTTCGTCCAGACCCGGTCGCAGCGTGTCGGACTCGATCTGGGTGTGGAACCCTGCCGAATAATCCTTGCGGATCAGGCTTTCTACTTGTTCGGACACGGACTCACCCCTGTGGCGATGGGAGGCGCGGTGGCCACAGAGCGGGCCATCACGCATGATTTCTGAGCAGATTTTGAGGCCGCGATTGTTGCTTGTCCGAGTAAAACAGTCAAGTATTCATGCCCGGCCTGCAGACCTCAGTTGATCTGGTAGCAGGGATTATACGCCCGCCCCCCGAGTTTCATCCTGCCCTGCGCCACGAATCCCTGCAGCAGGCGATCCATGGCCTGCAGGATGTCCGGATCCCCGTGGAGCTGGAAGGGCCCGTGATCCCGGATCATGTGGATGCCGGCTTCCTTCACGTTGCCCGCCACAATGCCGGAGAACGCCCGGCGCAGATTGCACACGAGTTCGGCCGGAGGCAGTCCGCGACGCAGGTCCAGTCCCGCCATGCTGGCATGACTCACCACGAAGTGGCGTTTCATTTCGGGCGGAATGTGCAGCAGCCAGTTGTAGTAGAAGGCATCGCGGGTGGCCTTTCGATTGTTGACCACGGCGTCCATGCCCTCGCGCATGGCACGGGCCACAGCCACGGTGTCATTGACGATGACGCGGTAATGGCGTCGCACGTCTTCCCCCAGCGTGCTCACCAGAAACGCATCGATGCCGGCGAAATAGTCCTCGCTGCCTGGGCCTGCGGTGAAGATGACGGGCAGGCTCACCTCGGCATTGCGCGGGTCCATCAGCGTGCCGATGAGAAAGAGGATTTCCTCCAGGGTGCCGACACCACCGGGGAAGACGATGATCGCATGCCCGAGGCGCACGAAGGCTTCCAGCCGCTTCTCGATGTCCGGCATCACCATCAGATGATTGACGATGGGGTTGGGCGATTCGGCGGCGATGATGCCGGGCTCGGAGATGCCGATGTAGCGTCCCTCGCGATTGCGCTGCTTGGCGTGCCCGATGGTGGCACCCTTCATGGGTCCCTTCATGGCACCGGGGCCGCAGCCCGTGCAGATGTCGAGCCCGCGCAGACCGAGTTGATAGCCCACGGCCTTGGAGTAGAGATACTCCTCGCGGCCGATCGAATGTCCGCCCCAGCACACCACCAGGCGCGGCTGCAGACGCGGCCGCAGCAGGCCGGCATTGCGCAGGAAGTTGAACACCAGATTGCGCGTCAGCAGGTCTTCCTCTTCGCTGGTCAGCGCCCTGGCAGCCGCCAGGGCCTCGACCTCCCCGGACAGAAAGACCATGTCGCGCAGCACGGCGAACAAGTGATCCCGGACCCCGTTCATCACGGTGCCATCGACGAAGGCGCAGGCCGGTGCATTGCGCAGATGCAGCTTGATGCCTCGGGCACGGTGCTCGATCTCGATGCTGAAATCGGCGTAGCGCGCGTAGACCTCGGCGGCGTCGTCGGTGGTGTCGTCACAGTTCAGCACCGCCAGCGCGCAGCGGCGGAACAACTCATAGACACTGGAGTCGCGCACCTGGCGCAGCCTGTCGACCTCGAGCTGGGACAGCAGTTCCAGGGTGCCCCGCGGGCTGACCTGGGCGTCGATACGATCGCTGCAGCCTGGCTGCGGATTTGCCGAGTGCGTCATGTGGGCCTTCTCTCCTGCCGCAGGGAGCGCTTTTGCGCTGGGTTCAGGCATTCGCCTGGGGTAACATGAGCCCCGGCTCCGCGAAGGGCCGCAAGCTATCATCAAACCAGCGAGGATGTCATGCAGTCACAAGCCCCCGTCAATCCCAACACCCGGCTCGGCCAGGACGAAGAGCAGAACTACGACCTGTTCATCAGCGAGATTCAGGAAACCGGCAAGGTCTGGGGCCTGAAGGCGAAGGATGGCTGGGCTGTCTGCCCCTCACTGGAATTCGAGCAGACGGACGTGTTTCCGTTCTGGTCCGACGAGGCCGACGCGAAGATCCACTGCGTGGACGACTGGGCCATCTACACGCCCAGCATCATCGAACTCGACGACTTCGTGGAGAACTGGCTGCCCGGCATGCACGAGGATGAAGTCATGGCCGGCCCCAACTGGGACGCCGAGATGAGCGGCCTCGAAGTGGAACCCGCCGACATCGCCGAGCGTCTGAGCGCCTCCTGAACGTCGACGCGCGGCCTGTGCCAGCGCCGCGCCGTCACTCCTCGAGTGCCGCGCGGCGGCGCTCGAGCTCCTGCTCCGCCTCTTCCCGCGCATGGGCGATGATGCGCAGCACCTCGTCGACATCCGCACTCTGCAGATTGCCCTCGAACTGACCGGTGAGCCGGCTGTCGGGGCGCAGTTGTCCCTTTTCGTACAGACTCCAGATCTCCCGACCATACTCGGTGCGGCGCAGCTGCGGCGCAAAGCGGCCGAAATAGCGCGCCATGTTCTCCACATCACGCAGCAACATGGCGGCGGCACTGTTGTTGCCCGCCGCATTCACCGCCTGGGGCAGATCGATGATCACCGGCCCACTGTGACTGAGCAGCACATTGAATTCCGAGAGATCGCCGTGCACGAGCCCCGCACACAGCATCTTCACGATCTCACCGATCATGCGGGCATGGAAATCCACAGCGTCCTCTTCGGACAGTGCAACATCGTTCAGCCGAGGTGCCGGGTAGCCCTCGTCATCGCAGATCATGTCCATGAGCAGCACGCCATCAACAAAGCCATGCGTCGCGGGCACACGAACGCCGGCCGCGCCTAGACGGCGCAGCGCATCGACCTCGGCATTCAGCCAGGCCTGTTCCGCCTCCTGCTGCCCATAGCGGCTGCGCTTGTCCATGGCACGGGCACTGCGACTGTTGCGCACCTTGCGACCTTCCTGATACTGCACGGCCTGCTTGAAGCTGCGCTTGCCTGCTTCCTTGTAGACCTTGGCGCAGCGCAGAACCCCGCCACAGCGCACCACATAGACCTGCGCCTCCTTGCCACTCATCAACTGACTGATCACGTCATCAATCAGGCCATCCTCCAGCAGAGGCTGCAATCGCGGGGGTACTTTCATGGGCTCCTTTCTCGCTTTCGCGCTTCGTCATCACTCACGTCAGGCATATACTGCCAGCGGACAACAATAAATCACGGGGAATTTCCAATGGCACTGAGCGCCGATCTCATCGCTGAACTCAACACACTGCTGCTTTACAACGTCACCAACCCACAGGAAGGCATCAAGATTCACAAAGACGCCGACGCGTCGCGCATCGAGGCCGCACAGCGCCTGCACCACAAGGGCCTGATCACCCACGCCGATGGGGGTTACCTCACCGACCTGGGGCGCGAGGCAGCCGAGCATCTGCACATGGCGCACACCATCCTGACCACGGGCTGAGACCTCAGTCATCCGGCCAGCCAAGCCTCGCCGCGAGGCCTGAGCTGCGCCGGGCGGGACTCACGCAGCTGCGGGCGAACGCCTCGGCGCCGGCTAGCAACAGCAGTCGACGCCTGGCCCGCGTGATGCCCGTGTACAGCAGCTCACGCAGCAGCAAGGGGCTGTCGGGTTCGGTCGGCAGCACCAGCAGTACCTCATCGAATTCCGAGCCCTGGGACTTGTGCACTGTCATCGCCCAGGCCACCTCGTGGGCCGGCAGACTCACGGCCGGCAGGCGTCGCACCTGGCCATCGAGCTGCGGAAAACACGCCTCCAGCCGCCCTTGCGGCGAACGCCACAGCAGACCGATATCGCCGTTGTACAACTGTAGCTCGTAGTCGTTGGCCGTCACCATCACTGGCGTGCCATGGCCCTGCGTGTCTGCCTCCAGCAAGCCCAGTCGCCGCAGTGCCGCTTCCACCTGCCGATTGAATTCCTCCTTGCCCAAGGGACCCTCGTGGGCTGCGCACAGAATGCGGGCACGCGCGAACACGGTCAGCGCCGCCTGCACATCCGTCTGCGCCAGATATTCCTTGTAATGCCGCAGGGCCCAGTCCAGCGCGTCGTGCGGCACCGCGGGGCGCGGCTGCGCGCCGCTCTGCAGCCACACAAGATCCGCTGATGCTGAGGCCGCCTGCGCCACCGCCTGCTGCAACAGAGCGAGCCCCTGCGCTGCGTCTGCGGCATTGACCAGGCGGGCAAGGCGCCCGATGCCGCTATCCGCCGCGAAGCGATGGCTGTGGCGCAGGATCGCGATGGCGTCTTGAATCGGCGCCACCGTGTCCGCAGCGGGCAGGGCCTGCGCGGCATCGACCTCCAGCGCCAGCAGACGGCTGCGCATGGCATGGGAGCAGGCCAGCGCACGACCGTGGCCCGTCATGTCACCCAGCACATTGCCCGCCTCCACCGAGGCCAGCTGATCGCGATCCCCCAGCAGGATCAGGCGTGCCTCGGCGGGCAGCGCGTCGAGCACCGCGTGCATCAGCGGCAGGTCGATCATGGAGGCCTCGTCGATGACCAGACAGTCCAGTGGCAGCGGATTGTCCCGCTGGTGCCGGTAAGGGTAACGCGAAATGTCCGCTTGCCAGCCCAGCAGACGGTGCAGTGTGCTCGCGGCATCGGGCAGCGCTGCGTGCACGGCGGGTGCGAGTGGCAACGAGCGGCGCACGGCGCGCATCGATTCCACCATCCGAGCAGCCGCCTTGCCCGTGGGGGCCGCCAGCGCGATGCGCAGGCCTGGTTGCTGGGCCAGCAACAGGCTGAGCACTTTCACAACCGTGGTCGTCTTGCCCGTGCCCGGGCCGCCGGAGATCACCACAAAGCGTTGCAGCACGGCCAGCGCCGAGGCCAGCTTCTGCCAGTCCGGCCCCACGGTCGAGGGTGGCTCCGGGAACAGAGCCGCGAGCGCGCTCTGCAGGCCCGGCGCATCGACCTGCGGGGGCGACTGCAGCCGCTCCAGCAAGGCCTGCGCCACCGCCGTCTCGTGGCGCCAGAAGCGCTGCAGATACAAGCGCTCGCCATCCAGGATAAAGGGCGCACGCTCGCCCGGCTCCCCCACGCAGCGACAGCGCAGCAAGGCCTCGCGCCAGTTCTGCAATGCCGGTGCCCGCGTGCGCTCGGCGAGTGTCGCAGCGGGGAACAAGGCCTGCCCGGCCAGTTCAGCCAGTGGCAGACAGACATCGCCCAGCTGATTGCGCTGGCTGAGCGCCGCCGCCGTGAGCACGGCGGGGTCGTCCTCCTCCAGCCCGGCCGTGCGGGCGATGAAGCGGGCGAAATGCACGCTCAGGGCAGAGAGCTGGCCATTCTCCTGCAGACTCGCGAGGATGCTCATGCGCTGCCCTCCCCGGCTGCCATGCCAGGCCGCAGCAGCCACTCGAGCCGGGCAATGAGGGACACCGGCGGGCAATCGTGGAAGACGCCGCTGGCGGGCCCCTGTTCCACACGCAGCCCGCGCAGGAAGAGATACAAGGCCCCTCCCATGTGACGCTCGTAGGCGTAGTCCGGCAGACGCTGCTGCAGGTAGCGGTGCAGGGCCAGCACATAGAGCAAGGACTGCAGATCGTAGCGCCGCTCCAGCATGGCGCGACGCAACATTGGCGGCGCGTAGTCCTGCAGTGCGTTGCCCAGCAGATTGCTTTTGTAGTCGGCGATGTAGAAACGCCCGTCGTGCTCGAACACCAGGTCGATGACTCCCGTGATGAGGCCGCGCAGATCCTCGCCCTGCAGGGCTTGCAGCGACTCGCCCGCATATTCGTCCAACAGGGCGTTGAGAGCGGCAAGGTCCACCCGATCGATGGCGAAGTCGAAGGCGAGCTCATTCAGCCGTCGGCTGCGCGGCAGGACCGCCAGACGCAGGCCGGAGGCGGTGAGCGGCGTGAGCACGATGTGCCGGATCCAGCTCACCAGCGTCTCCTGCTGGGCACGAGCATCGAAGCCATAGCGCGGCGCGAAGCGGGCGTTGAGCTCGAGCGTCTGCGCGCGCAGATCGCCCTGAAAATCCAGGTGTTCCAGAATCTCGTGCAGGAACAGCCCCACGTGACTGCCCGCCTCGAACTGCAGGATGGCATCCTGGCTGACACGGCTTCGACTCGTGGCGGCGCTCTGATGCACATCGCGGGTCAAACTGCTGAAACTGCTGATGCGCCAGTCCGTGGCAATGCGCGCGTGGAAGGCATGGGCCTGCAAGTCCAGCGGTACGCCGGCTGCAGACTCGCCATACCGGCTGCCGTCGGGCACTGGCAAGGCTTGCAGGGCGATGGCCTCGGGCCGGGCAGCCACCAGCGCCTGCAGCGCGGCCGCGATGGCGGCATCGTCCAGGGTTTCCTTGAGCGGCGCCAACAGCAATTCGGCGGGCGTCTTCTGCGACAGCAGCAACCAGCTCAGGGCAGAACTGCCCGCGTCGGCATACCCGACATGGCCCCAGGCGAGGTACAGACGAGAACAGGCCCGCGTCAGCGCGACATAGGCCAGACGCACGTCCTCTGCGAGGCGTTCACGATCGGCCAGCGCGAGCGCCGACTCCGAGGGCACGCCGAAGTCCAGCACCGCCTGCTCCTCCAGGTCGTGATACTGGATGCAGGCTCGACCGGCATGGCGGCTCACGGGTCGTGCTCCCCACAGGAATGGAGCGAAGACGATGGGATATTCCAGCCCCTTGCTGGCATGAATGGTCACGATCTTCACCAGCGCCTCGTCACTCTCCAGACGCAGCTCTGTTTCCTGCTCCTCGGGCGCGGCGATCTGCTGCTCGAACCAGCTCAACAGGGCTTCCTGGCCGGGGCTGCTGCGCGCACTCTGCTGCAGCAGCTCGCCCAGATGCAGCAGATTGGTGAGACGCCTCTCGGCATAGGGCATTGCCGCCAGACGCAGGCCCACCCCCAGACTCTGCAGCATGGCATGGAACATCACCATGAAGCCGCGGCGCTGCCAGTCCTCGTTCAGGGCGCTGAGTTGCTGCGCCCATTCCAGCCACGCCTGTTCGTCCGCCTGGCGCTGCGCGATCTGCGTGTAGTCGAACCCGAGAAGACTGCTGGCCAGGGCCGCGCGCAGCGTGCCCCGATCACGGCAATGCACGATGCCGCGCAGCAACAGCAGCAGACCCGCGGCTTCCTCGCTGCGCAGCACATTGTCGCGCCCGGCGGTCACCGCATTGATGCCACGCCGCATGAGCGCCTCGCGCACCGTGCGCCCCTGCCGCGAATCCCGCACCAGCACGGCAACATCGCCCGGCACCACGGGACGCTGCCCCAGCGTCACCTCGCCACGCACGCTGCCGGCCAGCAGGCGCACGATCTCCTGCGCCACGGCGGCACTGAGCAAGGCCTCGGCATCGCGCTTGCTGCGTGCACGGTCCTGCTCGTCTGCCGGAATCTGCCACAGCTGCAACGGGGGCGCGGCGTGGCCGGATTCGCACAGCGGCGCGTGCTGCTTCGGCGCGGGCGCCACTGGGGCAAAGGAGATCGCCTCGGCAAACACGAAAGGTGCAGCGCGCTGCTGGAACACCGTGTTCACGGCAGCGATGAGAGCGGGCGTCGAGCGCCAGTTGGTGTCCAGGGTATAAAGTGCCGCCCCGGCATCGCGGCGTGCCATGGCGTAGGCGAAGATGTCCCCGCCCCGGAAACTGTAGATGGCCTGCTTCGGATCCCCGATCATCGTCAAGGACAGTGCGCCGTGCTCGGTCTGCAGGGGCGCGCCATGGTAGAGGCGACGGAAGATGCCGTACTGCAGCGCGTCGGTGTCCTGGAATTCGTCGATCATCGCCACCGGGAAACTGCCCCTCAGCACCTGGGTCAGGGACTCGCCGCCGGCACCGTGCAGAGCCTCGTGCAGGCGAGTGAGCTGATCGCTGAAACCGAGGCTGCGCGTGGCCGTCTTGACGGCATCGATCTGGGCGCGCGCGGCGCGAGTGGAGTCCTGCAGCACCGCCAGGCGCACGCCGAGCAGGATGTCCAGCACGCACTCTTCCACCCCCTGACATTCCACAAAGAACGGATCCATCAAGGCTGGGTCCTTGTCCCGCATCGCAGGCGTCGAGCCAGCGCGCAGGGCAGCGGCGC
Organism: Gammaproteobacteria bacterium; assembly: GCA_030832825.1. Lineage (GTDB taxonomy): Bacteria > Pseudomonadota > Gammaproteobacteria > Pseudomonadales > Pseudohongiellaceae > UBA5078. Next base: position 82,090 of record JAURIJ010000005.1, on the reverse strand, counting down.
TCAGCAGGTGCAGGCGCGCCGGGACATCCAGCAGATCGTCACTGCGCAGCCAGGCATCGAGCAGTGCCAGACTCGCCGGGAGCACGTCCGTGCCATAGTCGCCGGTCCTGGCGCGGGACAAGGCCGGGGAACGCAGCAGAATGTCCTCCAACTCCCCCTGACGGGCCTGCCACTGAGCGGACAGCCTCCGCAGCGCCGGCAACAGCGAGTCCCAGCGTGCGAACTGCTGCGCGAGTGTGCCTGCAACCACCGGCAGCACATGCTTGTCATGGGCATCGCGCAAGACACGCTGCTGCGTCAGCAAGGCGTCGAGGCCGGCGAAGGCGCGGGCCAGAATGCCGAGGTGCAGAGGGTCCAGCGCATAGGTGTTGCGTCGCCACCAGTCCTTGAGTGCCTCCTGCCAGAGCCCGTCCTCGTCGGTGATCAGCTGCATGTCGAACGGCTGACCACTGTTGAAGGCGTGGTCGGTCAAGGCACGCAGGCAGAACCCGTGAATGGTGTAGATGGCGGCCTCGTCCATCGAGCGCACGGCCAGTTGCAGGCGCTCGCACTGCAGGCGGCGTTCCACGTCGGCTGCCATGGCGCGCCCGGCGAGAAGAGCCAGCAGGAACGCATCCTGCGGCGGTGTCTGCCCGCCCTGTTCCACACGCTCCAGCCACTGCAGGGTCTGCTGCAAACGCTGCCGAATGCGGCCCCGCAACTCTTCCGTGGCCGCATTGGTGAAGGTCACCACCAAGATGGCGCTGACGGGCACGCCCTCCAGCACATGGCGCAGATACAGATTGCTGATCGCATACGTCTTGCCGGTACCGGCACTGGCCTCGATCAGGCGCAGGCCGTGCAGCGGCATCGTCAGCGTGGTCACGACGTCGAGCACCTGCATGGGCGTGTGGCTGCTTGTCATGAGGTCACCTGTGCCGCCCGCAAGGGGCCATAGACCGACTGTGCCAGTCGTTGATGTTCAGGCAGCGCGATGGGCGAGCCTTCACAGCCACGCATGGCCAGCTGCAGATAGGGGTCATCGGCATCGCCGCCGAACTGATCGCCCTCCCAGGCCTTGTGTGCCTGGGCCAACCCCTTGCTGCTCAGCACATAGCTGGCGTTGGGGAAGAGTGGCAAGGGACGGCACTGGCCTTGCAGAGACAGCGCCAGATACTCGGCGAGCCACTGACTGGCTTCCTCCGCCGGCAGGGGTGCCAGGCTGAGACTGGTGTCGCCGCAATGCAGCACACTGAGTTCCCCTGGCGGCAACTGCTCGGTGGCGCACAGCGCCAGATGCTCCAGCCAGAGCTTGAGGGCATGCTTGCCCTTGAGCCTGGCACTGGTGCAATGCAGCAGGCCGAGTCCAGGATGGCAGTGAAGAATCTGTGCCTGCAACTGCAGGCGGTCTTGCGGGGCACCCGCCACACGCAGACTGAGTGACACATGGCGCCGCTGGGCGGGCACATTGCGCCAGGGCTCCAGGCGACTCCAGAGATCCTGCATCCTGTCCTGTGCCTGCGCAAAGGCAAGCGCCGCCTGACTGCCATGCGGCAGCAGGCCCTCCGCCGCCAGACGCTGCTGCAGAGCCGGCACGGCATCATCGCCCTGCATCCAGTGTTCCACCAGTGCCTGCCCGACCTTCCACGACGCCAGCCCGGTGAGCGTGAAGACCTCCTCGTCCTCCGCCGGTTCGTCTTCCTTCAGATACACGCGTAGACGGGTGTTGAAGAAACCCTTGACCGGATGCTCCAGGAAACGCAGCAACTGTGACAGTTCGACGCGCGTGGCGGGCTCCGGCAAGGGCTCCAACGCCCTTTCGGGCCAGGCAGGCAGCGCAGAAGACTCTGCAGGTTCCCCCTGCAGTGCCTGCGCCATGCGACACCACCAGTCATCGTGACTCGCCGTGACGCGGTGCGCCTCTGCGCTCTGGAAGTGTCGCCGGCTGAAGGGCTGCATCGGCTGCAGGCGGGTGACGCACGCACTCATCGACGCCTCTTCGCGATCCTCTGGCGTGTAATGCGCATCAATGCAGTCCAGCAATTCGCGCAGCAGCACGGACGGCTGACATTCCGCATTGTCGGTGAGACTGCGCCCGGTATAGCTCAGATACAACGCCTCACGCGCGCACAGCAGGGTCTCCAGCAGCAGATAGCGATCCTCGTCGGCCTTGCGCGGGTCGCCCGCACGCGGCTGGGTCGCCATGGCATCGAAAGAGGGCGCGGCATCGCGGCGCGGAAAGGCGTTGTCATTCATGCCCAGCACGCAGATCAGTCGGAACGGCAGACTGCGCATGGGCCGCATGCCGCAGAAGCTGACACCGCCACTGAAGAACCGATTGTGCACGGTGCGGGTACCGAGTCGCTCTTCGAGACACTGGCTCAGCAGGGCGGCCGTGAGCTGCTCATCGCCCGCCAGCGCCTGCAGCTCGGCAATCTCGTCGCGAATCTGCTGCACGCGGTCTTCCTGTTCGTCCGCTTTCCCGAACAATTGATCCAGAAGGCGATTCAGATCGAGCTGCCATTGTCGCGCGCCACGCGGACGCTGCAGCTCACGACTCCAGTGCTCCAGCACCGCCAGCAGGTCCATGAAACGCCCGAGCATCACGGCGCGATTGCCGGTGGCGCCGGCCTGCGGCGCGATGCCCTGCCACAGCTCGTCGTCGCCCAGCGCATAGGCAGCCAGCAGCCGCTCAAAGGCATGAGCCCAGGTGTTCTGCGCAGTGGCCGGCAATTGCAGCGCGGCCTTGTGCGCGGCATCCAGCCCCCAGCGCGCCTGCGCCGCGCGCAGCAGGACGTGCAGCTCTTCCTGCGCCGTGCTGTCCAGCCCCCAGGTGCTGGCGACACGTGGCACCTCGACGATGGAGAGCACCTCGGAGAAGCGCAAGCGCGCCGCCGGCAGTGCCAGCAAGGCGAAGAAGACACGCACCAGCGGGTGTTCATCCACTACGGTGATGTCCGAGAGATTCCAGGGGATATAGGGCCGTGCTTCGTTAGGGTCTCGACGGAACACCGCCTCGATGGCCGGCGCATAACGACTGATCTCGGGCACGATCACCAGAATGTCTTCCGGCTTCAGACTTGCGTCAGCGGCAAGCTGGTGCAACAGGTGATCGTGCAGCACCTGACATTCACGCAGCGGGCTGTGACAGATGCTGATCTGTATCGACGCGTCCGGTTTCCTCGTGCACGCGCCCTGCTCCAGGCCCAGCATGTCGCTCTGCAACTGATGCAGGAGAGAGTCAGCGCCGGGCTGCCGATAATCCTCCCAGGTCACGGCATCGAGCAGCTCATGATCCAGCAGCTGATCCTGGAAGGCCTGCCCCTGGCGTCCCCAGGACGCGAGCAGTTCATTGCCAGTCTCCAACAGCGCAGCGGCCTGAGGCGCCGCCAGTCGCTGCCGTGCCAGCGCCTTCTTGCTGCGCAGATCGGCCCAGTACTGATCCGTCGGACTGAGCTGGTAGAAATGAACGTCGACGTGCACCGACAGCGCCTTGATCACCTGCACGAAGAGCGCGGGCAGGCTGCTGAGAGCGAAACAGGAAAGTCGCTCTGGCAGTTGCAGCGCGGCAATTGCCTGCGGCTGACCGGTCTCGAGCACCTGCAGCAGCTGATCAATCAGCGCCACCCGATGCGCGCCTGCGCAGCGCGCCGCGAGCACGCGCCACAACAATGGCTGCCAGGCGGGATAGGCGGCGCCGGGCGGCGCACCGGTATACCCCGGTCGACTCCAGGCGCGAATCCAGTCGGGACGATAATACTGATAGCGGTCGAAGACATCGGCGATGCGCTGGGCCAGCTGCCAGCGCTTGACCCCCGTGGCGTCATCGCCCAGATAACGGTTCAGTTCCTCGAAGCCCACGTTGGGCAGCAGGGCCGGCAGCGCAGCGAATATCTGCCAGGCGGCCTGCTCGCGCGACAGCGGGTCTTCGTTGGGGACATTGTTCGGATCGAGACTGTGGGCCCTGGCGGCCAGTTGCCAGATCCAGGCTGCTGGCAGCGGAAAATCGATATTGGCCGCGACGCCATGGGCCGTGGCTATCTGCAGGCCGAGCCAGCGCCGCATGGCATTGCCTGGAACGATGATGATTTCAGGTTGGAAGGGATCGCGCAGCGGGCTTTCCTGCAAGCGTGCACACAGCTGCTGCTGCAGGCTTTCCACACGATTGGAGCAACTCAGCCAAAACCCCATGCAGTCCTCTCCCTGGCCTGCAGCTCAGCGCAAGGTGCGAAAGAACGCGCGCACGTCTTCCAGCAGCAGCTCGGGCTCTTCCATGGCAGCGAAATGGCCACCCCGTGGCATCGGGGTCCAGCGCACGATGTTGTAACTCGCTTCCGCCCATAGCCTGGGTGTGAGGTAGATCTCGGCCGGAAAAATGGCTCCCGCCGTGGGCACGCTCACGAAGCCAAGCGGCTCCTGCATGGCGACATTGCGGTTCTCGAAATAGATGCGTGCCGAAGACGTGATGCTGCTGTTGAACCAGTACAGGCTGATATTGGTGAGTATCTCGTCCTTGGTGAACTTCTCTTCGAGCCCGAAGCCCGCTGGCAGACTGTGATCGATGTCGCTCCAACCGTGGAATTTCTCGACGATCCAGGAGGCGAGCCCGGCGGGCGAATCATTCAAGGCAACCCCGATAGTCTGGGGCTTGGTGCCTTGAATCTGCTGATAGCCGACTTCATCGAGCATGTAGGCCTGGCGCTGCTCGCGCGCGGCCATCTCGGCCTCAGGCACCTGCTGCGTGAGTGATTGGTCGGCAGGCTGGTTGGCGAGCACGAAATTGGAATGCAGTCCGATCAGGCGCTCAGGATAACGATGCGCATGAATGCGATTGATGATGGCACCCCAGTCGCCGCCCTGCGCGCCATAGCGCTCGTAACCCAGGCGCTGCATCAGCGTGGCCAGCATGTGAGCCATGCGTTCCGGATTGTAGCCGCGCTCGGTCGGCTTGCCAGAGAAGCCGAAGCCGGGCAGCGAAGGCGCCACCACATGAAATGCATCAGCAGGATCACCACCATATAACTCTGGTTGGGTCAGAGGGCCGATGATCTTGCGAAACTCGGCAATGGAGCCGGGCCAGCCATGCGTCAGCAGCAGCGGCATCGCATCAGGGTGAGTGGAACGCTGATGAATGAAATGCACGTCCACGCCGTCGATGGTCGTGATGAACTGATCGAACTCGTTGAGGGCACTTTCCTGCTCGCGCCAGTCGAAGTCGTTCTGCCAGTAATCGATGAGCTCGCGCAGGTAGCTCATGTCGGTGCCATAGTCCCAGCCGGTGCCGGGTATCTGATCGGGAATGCGGGCCAGGGCGAGCCGCACCTTCAGATCGGCGATGTCCGCATCTGGAATGGCGATAGTGAAAGGCCTGATGTCACTCGCGGAATTTTGCGCGTGAGGGCCCGCGGACCACGGCGATGCCAGCAAGGTGATAGACAGGAGAAAGGCACTGCAAAGCTGTGACAGACGCATGGTCGACGCCCCCGTTTCTTGATGTTGCGGCTATGGTGTCACAGGGACGGAAGCGGAAACAACAGCAGATGATCAAAGGGGGCAGGTCAACGGCAATAGTGGCGGAGAGAGAGGGATTCGAACCCTCGATAGGGTATTAACCTATACACCCTTAGCAGGGGTGCGCCTTCAGCCACTCGGCCATCTCTCCAAAAACGCGCGCAATGATAGCATAGATAGTGGGGAATGGCAGAGGCGCGAGGGTTTAATTTCCCGTGTATCAGGCCTGTGACTCCCCGTGTCCGGTATCACGCTCCTTCTGGATTCGTTGGTAGATTTCCTCGCGGTGCACAGCAACATCCTTGGGCGCATTCACACCAATGCGCACCTGGTTGCCCTTCACTCCGAGGACAGTTACCGTCACATCATCACCGACCATCAGGGTTTCACCTATTCGGCGAGTCAGAATCAACATGCTCTTTCTCCTTTCCTTCCTTCGATTTCCTTGCGGATTGTGTCGCGACTACGCACTCATTCTGCCAATTCACGGACGGTGGAAAGGCGAAAAGCCATCAGGCATTGCCTTCTTCGGCCAATCCGAACGCACTGTGCAGTGAGCGCACGGCGAGTTCCAGGTATTTCTCATCGATGACCACGGAAATCTTGATCTCGGACGTGGTGATGATCTGGATATTGATGGACTCGTCGGCCAATGTCTTGAACATCTTGCTCGCGATTCCCGCGTGGGAGCGCATGCCGACACCCACCAGGGATATCTTCGCGATCTTGGTGTCGACGGTGACATCGCGCGCGTTCACGTCCTTGGCTATACGACCGATGATCTGCCGGGTTTGTTCGCAATCGGCACGCTTCACCGTGAAGGTGATGTCGGTAGTGCCGTCTGCCGACACGTTCTGCACGATCACATCAACTTCGATTCCCGCATCACTGACGGGACCGATGACGCGATAGGCGATTCCGGGGACATCTGGCACTCCAGAGACCACGATCTTTGCTTCGTCTCGAGTAAATGCGATCCCGGAGATAATAGGAGCTTCCATTTCGTTCTCTTCCTCCAAACTGATAAGGGTGCCCGGATCATCTTCAAAACTGGAAAGCACACGCAGGGGAACCTTGTACTTGCCAGCGAATTCAACCGACCTGATCTGCAGCACCTTGGCGCCGAGGCTGGCCAGTTCGAGCATTTCTTCAAACGTGATGCTGCGCAGCAGGCGCGCGTCTTCCACCACTCGAGGGTCGGTGGTGTATACGCCTTTGACATCGGTGTAGATCTGGCACTCATCGGCCTTCAAGGCCGCGGCCAGTGCCACAGCGGAGGTATCGGAACCGCCTCGGCCAAGCGTCGTGATGTTGCCTTCTTCGTCGATGCCCTGGAAACCGGCGACCACCACGACACAACCATCGGCAAGTTCCTGACGGATGCGCTTGTCGTCGATCTCGCGAATGCGCGCGCGGGTGTAGGCTTCATCCGTGAGAATGCGGACCTGACCGCCCGTGAAGGAACGCGCCTTGCAGCCACGCTTCTGCAGCGCAATGCTGAGCAGTGCAATGGTGACCTGCTCACCCGTGGCGAGCAGCACATCGGTTTCGCGCGGATCAGGCTGCGTGTCGAGGGCATGCGCGAGCGCCAGCAGACGGTTGGTTTCCCCACTCATGGCAGAGACCACGACAACGATGTCATGACCTTGCTCACGGAACGCGATGATCTTGTTCGCAACAGATTCGATGCGCTCGGTGGAACCTACTGAAGTGCCGCCAAATTTTAGAACGTAAAGTGCCATTTTCCAGGTACGCAGAATTAAAATGGGTGCAGATTAAACAAAATTGCAGTTTCCAATGCAATCGCTATTTCCGGGCGCGCCCCGCCGTTATGACGGCAGTGGCGCACCTCGCCGAACTACTGCAGTCGCGCCTCGACCCAGGCAGGAACCGCCGCCAGACCTGCTGGCAGACCTGCCACATCGGGCCCGCCGGCCATGGCCATTTCCGGTCGACCGCCGCCCTTGCCACCGACATGAGAGGCGACCATGTTGACCAGATCTCCGGCTTTCACGCGCTCGCAGACGTCCTTGCTGACACCCGCCACGATGCTCACCTTGTCGTCCTCGATGCAGGCCAGCACCACGATGGCCGTGCCCAGCTTGTTCTTGAGCTGATCCACGGTTTCACGCAGCGTACGCGCATTGAGACCTTCCACGGACTTGACCAGAACATTCACGCCATTGATGGCCTGGGCGCCACTGCCCATGTCGCTGCCACCGGCACTGGCGAGCTTGATGCGCGTCTGCTCCAGCTCACGCTCCAACGCCTTGTTGCTGCCAATGAGTTGCTGCACTTTCTCCACCAGCGTGTCGGCATTGGTCTTCACCACCTCGCACAACTGCTTGAGCAGAGCTTCCTGCCGCTCGACCAGTGCGAGAGCGCCCTTACCGGTGACGGCCTCGACACGGCGCACGCCTGCGGCCACGCCGGACTCGCTGACAAACTTGAACAGGCCGATGTCGCCCGTGCGCTCCACATGCGTTCCACCGCACAGCTCGGTGGAGAAATCGCCCATGCTGACCACTCGCACTTCGTCGCCGTACTTCTCGCCGAACAGTGCCATGGCTCCCTTGTTCATGGCCTGCTCCATGCCCATGACCTGCTTGCTCACCGGCGAGTTGCGCAGGATCTCGGCATTCACCAGCGCCTCGATCTGCGCCAGCTCGGCAGCGGTCACGGCCGCCTGGTGCGAGAAGTCGAAACGCAGACGATCAGCGGACACCAGCGAGCCCTTCTGCGTGACGTGCGCGCCGAGCAGCTTGCGCAGCGCGGCGTGCAGCAGATGCGTCGCCGAATGATTCAGTGCGATGGCGGCACGATTCTCGGCGGCGACGCTGGCATCGACCTCATCGCCTTCAGCCAGGGTGCCCGAGCGCAGAATGCCCTTGTGAATGAAATGCTCGCCCTGCTTCTGCGTGTCGATGATTTCGAAGACGGCTTCGTTCGCTGCACCGCTGTGGCAGCTGATCAGCCCCTTGTCGCCGACCTGTCCGCCGGACTCGGCATAAAACGGGCTCGGATTGAGAATCAGCAATGCTTCCTCGTTGGCATTGATGGCGCGAACCTGTGCACCATTGCTGTAGATCGCCAGCACGCGGGCCTGACCCTGCAGAGTGTCGTAGCCGGTGAACTGCGTGCCCTGCTCCAGATTGATGACGAGCTTTTCCACGGCATTGAACTGACTCGCCGCACGCGCTTGCTGCTTCTGCACAGCCATGGCGCGCTCGAAGCCTTCCATGTCCAGCGTCAGCTGATGCTCGCGGGCCACATCGGCCGTCAGATCGACGGGGAAACCAAAGGTGTCGTACAGGCGGAATACTGTGTCTCCCGGCACCACGCTGGCGGTCAGCCCTGCAATGGCCTCCTTGAGAATGGCCATGCCGTTCTCCAGAGTGCGGGCAAACTGCTGCTCTTCTTCGCGCAGCACTTTCTCGACGAAGTCCTGACGCGCCTTGAGTTCCGGATACGCGTCGCCCATCTGTTCGACCAGCGCCTGCACCAGACGATAGAAGAAAATGTCCTTCACACCGAGCTGATAGCCATGGCGCACCGCGCGACGAATGATGCGTCGCAGCACATAGCCGCGCCCTTCATTGGAGGGCAGCACGCCGTCGGCCACCAGGAAGGAACAGGAGCGAATGTGATCGGCGATGACGCGCAGAGATGTGTTGTGGGTGTCTGCCGTGCCGGTGATGGCGGCGGCGGCCTTCAGCAGCGCCTGGAACAGATCGATCTCGTAATTGCTGTGCACGTGCTGCAGCACCGCGGCGAGTCGCTCCAGCCCCATGCCGGTGTCGACAGAAGGCTTGGGCAGACGCACCAGCGTCCCGTCAGGTTGACGGTCGAACTGCATGAACACCAGGTTCCAGATCTCGATGTAGCGATCGCCGTCGTCATCGGGACTGCCGGGCGGGCCACCAGCCACTTCCGGGCCGTGGTCGTAGAAGATCTCGGTGCAGGGTCCACAGGGTCCGGTGTCCCCCATGGCCCAGAAATTGTCCTTCTCGCCCAGACGCGACAGACGATCGGCAGGCACCCCCACCTCATTGAGCCAGATGGCGGCGGCCTCGTCGTCCTCGTGGAAGACTGTGACCCAGAGCCTGTCCGCAGGCAGGCCGAGTTCCTTCGTCAGGAATTCCCAGGCGAAGCGGATGGCATCACGCTTGAAGTAGTCACCGAAACTGAAGTTGCCGAGCATTTCAAAGAACGTATGGTGACGCGCGGTGTATCCCACGTTCTCCAGATCGTTGTGCTTGCCACCGGCACGCACACAGCGCTGGGAGGTCGTGGCGCGGTTGTAGGAGCGTACTTCGTTGCCGAGAAACAGGTCCTTGAACTGCACCATGCCGGCATTGGTGAAGAGCAGTGTCGGATCATTGGAAGGCACCAGCGAACTGCTGGCCACGATCTGGTGTCCCTGGGAATGGAAGTACTGCAGAAACTTCTGGCGAATGTCGGCAATTTTCATCGGCTGTTCCAATCAGTGGTTTCTCTCGAAATGGCCCAAAATTATACCCTCTGTGCCGCGGCTTTGCAGGTCAATCTTCAGTGAAGATCGCACGTCCGTCGCTCGACAGCAGGATGGCGATGGCTCGTGTGCAGGGGAAGTGCGCGAGCACGATGGTGGGCAGACTGCACGTGATGAACAGCACCAGCAAAGAGTTGCCGAAGTCGAACGAGTGGAGGGTGGCGGCGAAAGCGAGAACCCGCGGCAGCAGCAGTGTGCCGCTGCGCAGATTGCTCGTGATACCGGCCCGGCGTCATGCGGAGCCGGGCAGGACCGGCACACTCGTTACGCGTCAGATTTCGGCGAACGCGTCGATCATGATCGAAGGCGTGAGAATCTGCGGCAGAATCACCGGCTCCTTGCCTGCGCCGGGATAGAGCAGGTAGAGCGGCACGCTGGGGCGCTGGAAGCGGTCGAGCACCTCGCTGATCTCCGGGTCCTGATTCGTCCAGTCGCCCTTGAGGTAGACGATGTTGCTGTCCTGCATCGCCTGAATGACACGCTCGGAGCTGAGTGTGGTCTGCTCGTTGGCCAGGCAGGTGATGCACCAGGCGGCCGTCATGTTGATGAACACGGGGCGACCGGCGGCCTCCAGCTCGGCGAGGCGGGCGGCTGAGAAAGGCTCATGGATTTCGTCCAACAGCAACTCTTCCCCGTCGGCACTGGCCACCAGAGCACTGGCCTGGCGCGTCTGCAGCAGCGGGGACTGCAGCGCATAGGCCACGATCAGCACCAGCACGACGGCGACAAGGGCATTGGCGGTGCGCCAGAACGGACCGGCCACGCGTCGCTTCTGCAGCAGCCACAGGCCAAAGGCCAGCAGAAGACAGGAACCGACCACCGCTGCCATGCCATTGACGCCGGTCTGATTCCCCAGCACCCACAACAGCCAGAGCACGGTGGCATACATCGGGAAGGCCATGAACTCCTTGAAGGTGTTCATCCACGCACCCGGGCGCGGCATGAAGCGCAGCAGGGCCGGACTGAAGGAGAGCACCAAGAACGGCAATGCCATGCCCAGACCGAGGCACACGAACACCACCATGGCCACCAGCCAGGACTGCGACAGCGCGAAGCCCAGAGCCGCCCCCATGAAGGGCGCGGTGCAGGGGCTGGCCACGATAGTCGCCAGCACGCCGGTAAAGAACGAGCCCTTGTAACCGGTGCTGCCGGCGAGCGAGCTGCCGGCTCCCATGAAGTTGCTGCCGAACTCGTACACCCCTGACAGGCTCAGACCCATCACGAAGAACAGGTAGATCAACAGGGCGACGAACCACGGTGACTGCAGCTGGAAAGCCCAACCCACCGCCTCTCCCCCGGCGCGCAGGGCCAGAAGGATGGACGCCAGCAGCATGAAGGTGACGATGATGCCGGCGGTATAGGCCAGCCCGTGCAGTCGCTGCTGCGCCTGCTCCGCACCGCTGTTCGCGGCGAAACCAAGCACCTTGAGCGAAAGCACCGGGAACACACAGGGCATGAGGTTGAGGATCAGGCCGCCCGCGAGGGCGAACAGCACCACGCTCAGCAGGCCAGGGCCGCCCCCTGACGCGGTGTTGTCCGCACTGCTGGAAGCACTGCTTGCAAGAGCGGTGATGGATGCCAGACTGTCGCTGGTCACGGGCACTGCCCCGACCACATAGCCCTGCGTGCGCCCATCGGCAAAGCCCACGGACAGCAGCCCGGGGATCTGGCCGTTCTCCACCAGGAAACGGCGGGCCTTGGCGTGCGTGATCTGCGCCATGGCTTCCGACAGGGTGACGTCGCGCAGCGGACCGGGCTTGAGGATGCGTTTGCTTTCCGGGAAGAACCACACATCGGTGGCGCCGTCGAACACACTGCCCGCATCCTGGAACGAGAAACTGATGCGCTCACCTGCTTCGGCGAAGAGCGCCTGCACGGCGTGCTGATCGACCGCCAAGGGCTGATTGGCGCGCGTCGTGGCGAAAGCCTGCTGCCAGCGCGGGTCCGCCTCCAGGCTGCTGCCCTCGACAGGCAGGCTCAGGGAGAGCGGGGCTTCGCCCAGGATGCAGATCTCGTCGCAGACCTGCCATTCGGCAAAGACTGAAATATCAAAGGTCGTGGCGGACAGGGTTGCCGGCACGTCAACAGGCACGGCCAGAAAGACTTCGTTCTCGTAGGCGAAGGTGACCAGATCGGAACCGGGGAATGGCAGCCAGGTGGGCGTCGGGAACTGGATCTCGCCGGCCACGGCCCCTTCGGGCAGCTGCCAGCTGGTCAGACGGGTCGCCTCGCCGCTGTCGCCCTGCCAGCGCGAGTAGGTGTGCCAGTGCTCGGTGGGCGTCAGACGCAGGGCCAGCCAGAGTGTCTCGCCCGGCACGACATTGCGACTCTCGGAAATCAGCTCGACCTCGATTTCCTCGCCCTGGAACACCTGGGCCTGACCGAGGGCTGGCAGGACCAGCAAGACGGCGGTGGCCAGAAAGGCTTTGAATGGCTTGTGCATTGTCACTCTCCTGGGTCTGCATGCTGCTGACATGACCGCATTCTAGCCGCGGTCGAGGCACTGCGACGGCTGTTTCTTGTGACTAAAGGTAACACTAGTCCTGCACGGGCTCCAGCTGATCGATGACCAGCTGGAGGGCGCGCTGACCGCGAAACTCATTCACATCCAAGCGATAGACTGCACGAATCCTGGACGCGTTACAGCAGCGCCAGAACTCGCCGTCGACATTGAAGGCAATGGCGTCCAGCGGGCGCTGGGGCCGGCCCGGCAAACCCAGCAACAGCTTGAGGTGTCGCTCGCCCAGAAGTCGCTGCTGCAGCACCACGAATTCGCCGTCAAAGCTCGGCTCCGGGAAACCCTGCCCCCAGGGGCCGGCCTCACGCAGCAGCTCGGCGGTGGCCAGTGTCAGCTCGTCCGCCTCCACCTCGCCGTCCGTGAGGATGCGCGCCTGCAGGGCATCCTCACTCAACTGCGCCGCCACCAGTTCGGCAAAAGCCTGACTGAAGCGCGGGTAATCGCACTCGCGCAGACTCAGCCCGGCCGCCATGGCATGGCCGCCGAAGCGACTGATCAGCCCGGGATTGCGCGTCGCCAGCGTGTCGAGCACATCGCGGATGTGCAGTCCGGGGATGGAGCGCGCCGAGCCCTTGAGCTGAGGCTCCCCGTTCTCATCGGCACCGGCCCGGGCGAAGGCGATCACCGGCCGGTGCAGGCGTTCCTTGATGCGCGCCGCCAGAATGCCGATGACGCCCTGATGCCATTGCGGGTGGAACAGACACACGCCGGCCGGCGCGGCATCCGGCGCAATCTCCAGCGCTTCCAGCTCCTGCAGCGCCTGATCGCGCATGTCCTCCTCGATGCTCTTGCGCTGCTGGTTCATCTCATCCAGCTGCTGCGCGATCCGCATGGCACGCGCCGGGTCGTCACACAGCAGACACTCAATGCCGAGTGCCATGTCGTCCAGCCGCCCGGCGGCATTCAGCCGAGGCCCGGCCGCAAAGCCGAGATCGCTGGCCTGCAGCGACGCCAGGGAGCGCTTGCCGAGTGCCAGCAGCGCCAGAATGCCGGGACAGGCCTTGCCCGCCCGAATGCGCTTGAGCCCTTCGTTCACCAGGATGCGATTGTTGCGATCCAGGGGCACGACATCGGCCACCGTGCCCAGCGCCACCAGGTCCAGGAACGCGGCCAGATTGGGTTCGGCAATACCCAGCTGAACGAACCAGCCCGCGTCGCGCAGCGCACTGCGCAAGGCCGCCATGACATAGAACACGACGCCAACGCCGGCCAGCGCCTTGCTGGGAAAGTGACAGGCCTTCTGATTGGGGTTGACGATGGCATCCGCCTCGGGCAACTCCCTGCCGGGCAGATGGTGATCGGTGATCAGCACCTGCATGCCGAGCGCCCGGGCCGCCCTGACGCCTTCCAGACTGGAAATGCCGTTGTCCACGGTCAGCAGCAGATCGGGCGCCTTGCCGCGGGCAAGCTCGACGATCTCGGGAGTCAGGCCGTAGCCGTATTCGAAACGGTTGGGCACGATGTAGTCGACGTGAGCGAAGCCCATGGCGCGCAGTGCCCGCAGCGCCAATACGCAGCTGGTGGCGCCGTCGGCATCGAAGTCGGACACGATGAGGATGCGGCGCTGCGCGGGCAGCTGGACCATGAGCAAGGCGACGGCGGCGTCGATGCCATGCAGGGCGGCGGGCGGCAGCAGATACTGGAAATCCAGCGCGCGTTCGTCTTCGCGCAGCACCTGCCGGGCGGCGAGCACCCGCCGCAGCAGCGCGGGCACTGCCAGCGCGCTCTGCCCTGCTGCACTCGACTCACGGCGCCGGATCAGCATGCTCACAGATGGCGTTGCACGAAGTCCGTGACGGCGCCCAAAGCATTGTCGAGCACAGCATAACGCTCTTCGCGCTCGAACAGATCGCGCATATGCGGCGGCAGTTCCGGCGACTCCAGCCCGGCACGCTGCACGGCGTCGCTGAACTTCACCGGATGGGCTGTGGCCAGGGTGATCATCGGCACGGCCGTGTCGGGATTGCAGTCACGCGCAGCCTTGATGCCGATGGCTGTGTGCGGGTCGACAAGGAACTGGGACTGCTCGTATACCTCGCGGATCACGGCACAGGTCTCGTCGTCACTGACACGGGCACTGGCGAAAATCTGGCGCGCCTGCTGCCACAGCGCCGGGTCCACACCGCGGGCGGCCTCGGTCGGGTCGGTCATGAAGCGCGCGAGCGCCTTGCCATCGCGCCCGAACAGATCGAACAGGTAGCGCTCGAAATTGCTCGAGACCATGATGTCCATGCTGGGCGTCAGCGTGTGCTGCAGTGGCGATTGAGAATAGTCGTTCCTGTGCATGAAGCGATGCAGGATGTCGTTGCTGTTGGTGGCGATGATCAGCTGCTTGACGGGCAGCCCCATGCGCATGGCCAGATAGCCTGCGTAGATGTCACCGAAATTGCCGGTGGGCACCGAGAAGGAGACCGGCCGATGCGGCCCGCCCAGCGCGAGTGCGGCGTAGAAGTAGTAGACGATCTGCGCCATGATGCGCGCCCAGTTGATCGAGTTCACCGCCACCAGCTGACGACCGGGCGGCAGAAACGACTGGTCGCCAAACGCCGATTTCACGATGCGCTGGCAGTCGTCGAAATTGCCGCGCACTGCGATATTGTGAACATTGCTGCCCGGCACCGTGGTCATCTGCCGGCGCTGCACTTCCGACACGCGCTGATGCGGGTGCAGGATGAAGATGTCGACGTTCTCGCAGTGACGACAGCCTTCCAGCGCGGCGGAGCCGGTGTCACCCGAGGTAGCGCCGAGAATCACCACCTTCTGATTGTTGCGAGTGAGCACGTGGTCCAGCAGATTGCCCAGCAATTGCAGCGCAAAATCCTTGAACGCGAGCGTGGGCCCGCTGTACAGCTCCAGCACCCATTCGTTGTGACCGAGCTGGCGCAGCGGAGCGACGGCCTTGTGGGCAAAGCCGGCATAGCTCTTGTCGATCAGGCCACGCAGCGTGACGGAATCGATTGCGCCGTCGACGAAAGGCGTGATCACCTGATGCGCCAATGCGGGGTAATCCAGCCCGGCCCAGGAGGCGATCTGCGCCTGACTGAACTGAGGCAGTGACTCGGGGACATACAGGCCGCCGTCTGGCGCCAGTCCGGTGAGCAGAACCTGTTCGAAGGTCTGAGCGGGCGACTGCCCGCGTGTGCTGATGTATTTCATGCTGCGTGCCTGCTTGAAGTCGTGTTCATCAATTGCCGTCGCCGTCGAAAAGCTCCACGCGAATGCGGGTGATGCGCTCGACCACTTCCGGCAGTACCTCGATGGCCGCGATGGCCTTGTTCATGTTGCTTTCCTGCACCTTGCCGGTCAGCAGAACCACGGGCACGATCACCTCGCCGGTTTGTGCGGCATCCGGCTCTTTCTGGATCAGGGCCTCGATGTTGATGCTGTGCTGCATGAGGATCTGCGACAGGTGCGCCATGACCCCGATCCTGTCGCGCACGGAAATGCGCAAATAGTACTCGCTCTCGATGTCCTCGATCTTCAGGATGGACAGATCATCACGCAGACTGGCGAAAGAGAGCGCCGGCACGGAGGCAGGACGCACAGCCTCGCCACTGCCATAGCTGCGCACGATGTCGATGAGGTCTGCCACCACGGACGAGGCCGTGGCCTTGGCACCCGCTCCGGGGCCGTAGTAAAGCGTGGACCCCGCGGAGTCCCCCTTCACCACCACGGCATTCATCACACCATTGACGTTGGCGATCAGCTTCTGCGAGGAAATCAGCGTGGGATGCACGCGCATCTCGATGCCGGCGGCCGTCAAGCGAGCAATGCCCAGATGCTTGATGCGATAGCCCAGCTCTTCGGCATAGCTCACATCCGCCGTGGTGACCTTGCTGATGCCTTCGGTGTAGACCTTGTCGAAACTCAGGGCAATGCCGAAGGCATTGGACGCGAGGATGGTGAGCTTGTGCGCCGCATCGATGCCTTCCACGTCGAAGGTCGGGTCGGCCTCGGCATAGCCCAGCGCCTGCGCCTCCTTGAGCACGTCCTCGAAACTGCGGCCCTTCTGTGCCATCTCGGTCATGATGAAATTGCCGGTACCATTGATGATGCCGGCCAGCCACTGGATCGAGTTGGCCGCCAGGCCTTCGCGCAGCGCCTTGATGATGGGAATGCCGCCGGCCACTGCGCTTTCGTAGGCCACGATCACGCCACGGCGGCGGGCGGCGGCGAAGATCACATTACCGTGCACGGCGATGAGTGCCTTGTTGGCAGTCACGACGTGCTTGCCATTCTCGATGGCACGCAGAATCAGGGAGAGAGCCGGCTCGGTGCCGCCGAGCACTTCCACGAGGATGTCCACAGCCGGATCATCGGCCACGGCAAACACGTCCGAGCTGTACTGCACGCCGGTGTAGTCGTAGTCAGGGTTGCGGCGACGTGAAGCAACGTGGGTCACTCGCAGCGTGCGACCGAGTCTGCGCCCCAGCTCTTCCTGCTTGGACTGCAACAGGGTCAGGGTGCCGCCTCCGACTGTGCCCAAGCCACAGATACCGACGTTGAATTGCTGTTTGCCTGCTGCTTCTGCGCTCTGTTTCAAGACCTGTCCTCGTAGCCTGACGTGAAAAACGGCGCCCATTGTACTCAAAAACACGCACGAAAAAGCAGCCACTTCGCGGCCTGGCGCGGCGAAGTGGCATGGCGAGCGGTAGGAATACGGGCGGTGGGCTTACTGGCCGAAAACGGCGCCTGCCAGCTGGGCCGGCTCTAGATACCCGGGAATCACGGTGCCGTCCTGCAGCACCAGCGCCGGCGTGCCGGAGATGCCGATGCGGTTGCCCAGATTGTAGTGACGCAGCACGGGGTTGTCGCAGTCGCGATTCGGCAGGTTCTGCCCATTCTTGGCCTGCGTCAGGGAGCGCTTGCGGTCATCCGAGCACCACACGGAAATCATCTTCGGATAGGCTTCGGAGGCTTCGCCGCCCCGCGGATAGGCGACGTAACGCACCTGAATCCCGAGATCGAGAATGGCCTCGATGTCGCCATGCAGCTTGCGGCAATAGGCGCAGTCGACGTCGGTGAACACGGTGATCGATGCCTTCGTCTGCTCAGGGGTGAAGATCACCATCTCGTCTTCAGGCACTGCGGCGACCCACGCGGCGATCTGCTTCTGGCGGGCAGCGGCGGAAAGATTCACGAGCCCGGTCTCGGTGGCCTGGAACAGATCCCCGGTCACCAAGTGTTCGCCGGTGCGATCGGAGAACAGCTTCTCGCCGGAATCCAGCTCGACTTCGATAAGGCCATCAAAGGAGGTCTCGTTGATGGCGACAATCTGCAATGGCGCTCCCGTCGCCGCCGTCAGGGAGGCGGTCAGGCGGTTCTTGAGCTCTTGCGCCCACTCGGGAATGGCGGCGTCCTGCGCGAAGGACATGGAGGACAGACTGCCGGCGAGCAGCGCCAGCGTGAAGCAACGACGGAACGAGATCTTCATGAGCACAGGCCCTCGAAGGCAAGTGTGAATGGAGGCAAAGGTATCACAGGCGGCTTTTCGCTCGCCAATGAAAAAAGGGAGACACGCGAACGCTCTCCCTTGTTTCAGGCTGCCAGAGCCCGCTGCATGCAGCGGTGCTGAATCAGCTTGATTTCTTTTCCAGCTTCTCGGTGATGCGGGCTGCCTTGCCGGACAGGTCGCGCAGGTAGTAGAGCTTGGCCTGACGCACGTCGCCGCGACGTTTCAGCGTGATGCTGTCGAGCATGGGGCTGTAAGTCTGGAAAGTACGCTCGACGCCCACCCCGTGAGAGATCTTGCGCACGGTGAAGGAGGAGTTCAGCGCGCGATTGCGGATGCCGATGACCACGCCTTCGAAAGCCTGCAGACGCTCACGGTCGCCTTCCTTGATCTTCACTTGCACGACGACGGTGTCACCGGGACTGAACTCCGGGATCTCCTTGCTCATCTGTGCCTGCTCAACCATCTGAATGATCTTGTTCTTGCTCATTGCCTTGCTCCCGGGTGCGAGGGCCACGCGTCAGCGCTGCGCCTCGTAATCATCAATAAATTGTTCCAGCAAACTCTTCTGCTCGTTGTCGAGCGTCATTCCTTCCAGCAGATCCGGTCGCTTCAGCCAGGTTGCCCCGAGGCTTTGCTGCAATCGCCATCTGCGTATCTCTTCGTGGTTGCCGCCGGTCAGCACCGCCGGCACTGCCTGACCGCGAAACTCCTGTGGCCGCGTGTACTGCGGGCAATCCAGCAGGCCATCCGCGAACGAATCGGCCTGGGCAGAGCCTTCATGCCCCAGCGCGCCGGGCTGGTAGCGAATGACGGCATCCATCATGACCATGGCTCCCAGTTCGCCGCCGCTCAGGACAAAGTCCCCGACCGACCACTCTTCGTCGATCTCGCTCTGCAGCACACGCTCGTCGATGCCCTGGTAGCGGCCGCAGACGAGGACCATCGCGCTGCGCCTGGCCAGTTCCTCCACCCCGCGCTGATCGAGCCGCCGTCCCTGGGGTGACAGGTAGATCACGACCGGCGTTTCACCTTCCTCATTCAGCGCTGCCTTTGCCGCGCCGATGGCAGCAGCCAATGGCTCCGTCTTCATCAACATGCCGGGGCCGCCCCCGAACGGGCGATCATCCACGGTGCGGTGACGGTCGAAGGTGAAATCCCGCGGATTCCAGCTGCGCACTGTCACGATGCCTTCGCGACACGCCCGCCCCGTGATGCCATGCTGGGTGACGGCGGCGAACATCTCCGGAAGCAGCGTGACTATGTCGATCTTCACGCCCTGCCCCCTTGCGCCGCGTCAGGCCAGATACTCCGGCTCCCAGTCGACCACAATGCACTTGTCATCACGACTCACCCGATGCACGACTCGCTGCGGCAGGTAGGGGATCAGACGTTCCCGACCATCGATGCTGCCCTTGCAGGGCTTCACCACCAGCACATCGTTGGCACCGGTTTCCAGCAACTTGGCGACATTCCCCAGCCACTGACCGGCCAGAGTCTCGACACGCATGCCGATCAACTCGTGCCAGTAGAAATCATCCGGATCGAGGGCCGGCAGCTGATCGCGCGTCACTGCCAGTTCCACACCGGCCAGCAACTTGGACTGATCCGGGTCGTCGTACCCGGCGAAGTGGGCGATCAGCCCCTTGCCATGCACCTTGCAGTCATCCATCTCGAAGGGCTGCCACTCACCGCCGATGCGGGCAAGCAGATGCTGGTAATCAAGAATGTTGTCCTGCGGATCCGTATAGGAAATCAGCTTCACCCAGCCCTTGATGCCGTAGAGGCGCCCGATGCGCCCGATGGTCACCAGTGACTGTGGGTCAAGACTCATGCCTTCAGGCTGCGGTGGTGGCCGCAGACGAGGCTTCCTTCACCAGAGCAGCAACGCGCTGGCTGGCCTGTGCGCCATTGCCGGACCAGTACTGCACGCGATCCAGGTTGATGCGCAGACGCTCTTCCTTGCCACGGGCAACGGGATTGAAAAACCCGATGCGCTCGATGAAACGGCCATCACGGGCGTTGCGCTGATCGGCAACGGTGATGTAGTAGAACGGCTTCTTCTTGGCACCGGCACGAGCCAGTCGAATAGTGACCATAAACGTAAGCTTCCTGAGTTAGGCATCCAAACAAAAAAACTGACATGACCTCAAGCACTTGCACCGTGTACCCACCGAGAGCGGGCGACCATTGAAGTGCGGAGGCCGGAAAAAGGCAGGCATTCTATGTGAATAACTGCGCAGATGGAAGAAAACTTTGGAGAAATTCCCCTGTGATCAGACCGCTAGAAGCGAGGCGGACCGCCGGCCCCGGGGAATCCGCCCGGTCCGCGCATGCCACCCAGCCCGCGCATCATGTTCGCCAGCCCGCCACTCTTCATCTTCTTCATGACCTTCTGCATCTGCTTGTGCTGCTTGAGCAGACGGTTCAGGTCCTGAATGTCCGTGCCCGAACCCAGCGTGATGCGACGCTTGCGCGAGCCGTTGAGAATGTCGGGGTTCATGCGCTCCTTCATGGTCATGGAATTGATGATGGCCTCCATGCGGCGGAACAGCGAATCGTCCACCATCTTTGCCGCCCCCGGCGGCAGAGCGCCCATGCCGGGCAGCTTGTCCATGATGCTGGCCATGCCGCCCATGTTCTGCATCTGCTTGATCTGCTCGCGGAAGTCCTCCAGATCGAAGCCCTTGCCCTTCTTGATCTTGCTGGCGATGCGCTCGGCCTTCTCGCGATCCACCTTGCGTTCGACTTCCTCGATCAGCGAGAGCAGGTCGCCCATGCCCAGGATGCGGGTGGCGATACGATCGGGGTAAAACGGCTCCAGGGCATCGGACTTCTCGCCCACACCGATGAACTTGATCGGCTTGCCGGTGATTTGGCGCACGGACAGCGCGGCACCGCCACGCGCGTCACCATCGGCCTTGGTGAGGATCACGCCCGTGAGGGGCAGCGCATCATTGAACGCCTTGGCAGTGTTGGCCGCATCCTGGCCCGTCATGGCGTCCACCACGAACAGGGTTTCCACCGGATTCAGGACGGCGTGGAGCTGGCGGATCTCCGCCATCATGTCCTCGTCGATGGCCAGACGGCCAGCAGTGTCGACGATCAGCACGTCCATGAACTTGCGCTTGGCGTCCTTCAAGGCCGCTTCCACGATGGCGCGCGGTGTTTCCCCCACGCTGCTGGGGAAGAATTCCACCCCGACATCGGCCGCCAGCGTCTGCAGCTGAGCAATCGCGGCAGGACGGTAGACGTCGGCGCTGACTACCATGACGCTCTTCTTCTGATTCTGCTTCAACCACAGCGACAGCTTGGCCACCGTGGTGGTCTTGCCGGCGCCTTGCAGACCGGCCATCAGGATGATGGCGGGAGGCTGGGCACGCAGGTTCAGGGATTCGTTGGCCACGCCCATGACGGCTTCGAGTTCGGCCTGGACGATCTTGATGAAGGCCTGGCTGGGACTCAGGCTCTGCGACACTTCCTGGCCGACAGCCCGCTGACGCACCCGCTCGATGAAACCCTTGACGACCGGCAGCGCCACATCGGCTTCGAGCAGGGCCTTGCGCACTTCGCGCAGCGCGTCCTGGATGTTGTTGTCGGTCAGTGTCCCCTTGCCGCTGATCTTGCGCAGGGCACCGGAAAGTCGTTCGGTCAGGCTTTCAAACATAGATCACGTCCGTCTGGTGGTGTTCATCTCGCCGTGGGTGAAACGCAGAGTGCGCGCGATTATAGCCAGATACGCCACTGCGTTGACAGCCGCGACTCGGCGGAAAATATCACTTCAACGCCCCAGCCCCCTTGTGAGAAACTTTCGCGCCAAGAGGCGCCCCGATGCACCCCCGCATCCGCCGCAGTGCCAGAGATACCCATGCAGCCAAGTACCATCGCCGGAGTCATCGCGATCCTGTTCTACGTCAGCAGTCTGGTTTTCCAGGCTCGATTGCTGCGTGCCCGCATGCAGGAAAGCGGCACTCATCGCACCGTGTTCGTGCTGGGAGTGCTGGCAGTGATCTCGCACGCCCTGAGCGCTGGGGGGGTCATTCACAACGGAACCGGCTATCACTTCGGCATCGTCGAGATCAGCACCCTGATCTGCGCAGCCATCTCGCTGCTGGTGCTCGTCAGCAATCTGCGCAAGCCGCTGGGCATCCTGCTCATGGGCCTGTTTCCACTGGCGATCGTGGCCATCCTGGCCTCGCTGCTGATTCGCAGCAGCTACCCTCCCCGCCCCCTGGAGGCCGGGCTCGCAGGACACATTCTGCTGTCGATTCTCGCCTACAGCCTGTTCACTATCGCGGCACTGCAGGCCGGCTTCCTGGCCTTCCAGAATCACCAGCTGCGCCACCATCACGCGGCCAGCGTGATCCGCCGCTTCCCGCCCCTGCAGGACATGGAAGCCTTTCTCTTCGAGCTGCTGTGGGTGGCGCAGGGACTGCTGACACTGGGCATCATGGCCGGCTTCGTGTTCGTCGAGGACATGTGGGCGCAGGGGCTGCCGCACAAGACCGTGTTCTCCCTGCTGGCCTGGGGCGTGTTCTGCGTGCTGCTGTGGGGCCGCCATCAACTCGGCTGGCGCGGCACCACGGCCATCCGCTTCACCCTGTCCGGCTTCGGCCTGTTGATCCTGGGCTTCTACGGCTCCAAGTTCGTGCTGGAATACATCCTCGCCTGATACGCCGCGGACGCGCGCAGCAAGTGGGGCGCGTCCATCTCGACAGGCTGCAGATTCTGCAAGCGCCCCCAGCGCACCACGCAAGGCTCGCTCCCGCCCTGCAAAGCCAGGGCCACCAGATGCCGGCCGGCGAGTGACCATTGCCAGAACTGCCAGGCATCATCCCCCTCGTGCGCCATCGACAACGGCACAATGCCTGAGGCAGCGTCCAGCGTGAAGCCTACCCGTCGCAGCCCCCGGGCCAGCCCCTCCCCCGTCGCCTTCACGCAGGCTTCCTTGAGCGTCCACAACTCCAGGAAGCGCTGCTGCCGCTGGTGCACCGACAGGGCCTCCAGCACCGCCACTTCTTCGGGCTGGAAATAGCGACGCGCCAGGGCCAGGGCATCGGCCTGGCGCTGCAGGGCCTCGACATCCACGCCCACGCGCCCGTCAGCCGACAGCGCCACAATGATCTCGTCATCAGTGTGCGCCACATTGAAGGAAAGGGATGTTGCATCGAGGGACCCGGCCAACTCCGGGCGCCCATGGGCGGAACGCGTGAAACGCCAGTCCTGAGGCGCTACGGCAGGCATCCAGCGGCTCAGCGCCACGCGCAATGCGGCACGCGCCAACACATGGCGATCGCGCGTGGCAGCGTCTGTGAGCGCATTCAGATGAGACAGTTCCTGGGGCGAGAGCAAGCTCGTCTGCGCTGCCACATCCTGGCCGTGCTGCGGCACTTGCCACAGCTGCACGCCGCTCGGCATCAGCGCTGTGCTCATGTTGCGGAGCCTTCGACGACAGACGCGGCCGACAGCACACAATTGCGCCCCTGTCGCTTGCCTTCGTGCTTCTGCAAATCTGGATAAAAACTCTCCAGCAGAAATGCCGCACAAGCGCTTGTGCCTGGCATAGTACCAATACGAATTTTCGCTGCACCACTGCGCTGCACCTCGTCAATCAAGCCGAACAGGCGAGTCATACAACGTGCAAGGCTTTGCGGGACCCGCTCTAAACCAAGCCTGAGAATGCAAGCCTTAAGGCCTGCCACCCAGTCGAGCTGTCCACGACGATTGGCCAGCTGCGTGAGCGGGTCTGTATGCGCCTGACGGCGCAGCTGCATCGCCACGTTTTTCATCTGCGCCGGGGCATTCACGAGCACGAACGTGGCGGCGGGCACCAGCAGCAGGAGCGTGACCACCAGGGGACTCAGCCAGCGCTGCAGACCCGCATAGTGAATCGCGAAGAAGAGCCAGAACACCACGCCAAAAACGACGCCGAGATAGACGAGACGCTGGAACGCCAGCTGCCATGCCAGAGTGGTGCCGATATTGGCCAGCAACTCACGCAGGGTCCAGACGGCAAAACTGCAGAGCACACCGAACCAGAGCATGGAGGTACGGTCGACGAGCTTGTCGCGACTGCCGATGGCCAGCGCAAGTGCCAGCAGACTCGCCAGCAGATAGAGATGGTTGATCGCCGGAAACTGGAACGCCATGGATGCCGCCTCAGCCCAGCAGATCGTACTTGCGCAGATAGCCACGCAACTGGTGATAACTCATCTGCAGGAACTCGGCCGCCTTGCGTTGATTGAACTGGGAGCGCTTCATCGCCTGCTTGAGCAGCTCGATCTCGTGCTGCTGCACGTGGGTCACGAAGTCCAGGGTGTCCAGCTCGCTCAGATCCGGCGCCCCGGACGTCGCGGCGTCGGCAGACGCGGCAGCGGGCTGTGCCGGTGCCGCAGGAGCGCTCGGCCGGTAGGGCGACTCGAACGGGTTGAACACCAGATGACTGATGGGTTTTTCGGGGCTCTGATAGACCGCGCGTTCCACCACGTTCTTCAGTTCGCGCACATTGCCGGGCCAGGTGTGAGTCTGCAGCATGCGCTGCATGTTGGGGCTGAAGCCATGGAAATAGTCACCGCCCAGCTCCTTCACCATGCCGACGGCGAAGTGCTCGGCCAGCACCAGGATGTCCTCCACGCGCGCGCGCAAGGGCGGCAGCGTGATGACATCGAAGGCGAGTCTGTCCAGCAGGTCCTCGCGGAAACGGCCGCGCCGGGCCAGGCTCGGCAGGTCCTCGTTGGTGGCCGCCACGAGGCGCACATCCACCTTCAGGGTCTGATTGCCTCCCAGGCGTTCGAACTCGCCGTACTCGATGACCCTCAGGATCTTCTCCTGCACCGGCAGCGCGGTGTTGGCCAGCTCGTCCAGGAACAACGTGCCGCCATCGGCGCGCTCGAAGTAGCCCTTCTTCTGCGACGTGGCACCGGTGAAGGCGCCGGTCTCGTGACCGAAGAGCTGGGACTCCAGCAGCGTCTCGCTGACGGCCGCGCAATTGATCTTGAGGAAGGCCTGCTGCCAGCGCCTGGAGAGAAAGTGCAGGCGTGCGGCGATCAGCTCCTTGCCCGTGCCGCGTTCGCCGACGATCAGCACCGGCTTGCGCAGGGGGGCCACGCGCGACACATGCTCCTGCATCTCGAGAAAGCTCGCCGATTCCCCGATCATGCGAGGCGCGGACGCATCAGAAGGCATGGCAGACTCCAGCAGAAGGATTTCGCCGAAAGTACCACCAAGTGAGCAATTTCACCACGCGCAAACGGGTGGTCGGCAAGGCAGATGCTTTTAATCATTGCAATTCAACAGGTTGGAGAGATTACCAAGACTGGCACAGAAGCTGCTTTGTTGCAGTCATTCGCCAATCCCACACACTCAACGAAGGAATCCAGACCATGAGCATCTTTTCGCGCCTGACCGACATCATCAATGCCAACATCAGCGCCCTGCTCGACAAGGCCGAGAACCCGGAAAAAATGATCCGCATGGTCATTCAGGAGATGGAAGAGACCCTGGTGGAAGTGCGCAGCGGCACCGCCAAGGTGATCGCCGAGAAGAAGACCCTGCACCGCCGCGCCGAACAGCTGCGCCGCCAGGCGGACGACTGGCAGAGCAAGGCGGAGCTCGCCATGAGCAAGGACCGCGAGGACCTGGCCAAGGCCGCCCTGGTGGAACGTGCCGGCGTGCTGGCCACGGTGGAACTGCTCGACAGCGAGATGCTCAAGCTGGACGAGACACTCGACAAGCTCAGTCACGAGATTGACTTGCTGCAATCCAAGCTCAACGACGCCCGGGCACGGCAGAAGACCATCGTCATGCGCACCACCGCCGCCCAGTCCCGGGTGGACGTGAACCGCCAGCTGCACAACTACAGCATCGACAGCGCGATGAACAAGTTCGAGTACTACGAAAAGAAGATTGACCTGATGGAAGGCCAGGTGGAAAGTCTGAGCCGCGAGGGCAAGGGCCTGCACAGCGAATTCGAGGAACTGGCACGCCAGGAAAAGATCGAGCAGGAACTGCAGGCCATCAAGACCAAACTCAACAAGTAAGCCGCGACGGGACTCAGGCAATGGAATTCTTCGAATTTGTCATCGTGCTGGTGGGCATGGTGGGCGGCTTCATCACCGTCTGGACGTTCATTCTCTACCAGCGCAAGGAAAAGAAAGTGCGGCTCTCCACCGAGACCGAGTACGACATCCGTGAACTCTCAGCCATCGCCCGTTCGCTGAGCACCCGGATCGACACGCTGGAAGCCATTCTCGATGCGGAAGTGCCCACCTGGAGAGAGCAGCATGAACCCCCGCAACAGGCCCTTTGAGCTGAACCAGCAGCGCAAGCGCTTCCTGGGCGTGTGCGCCGGGCTGGCGGACTACATGGACGTGCCTGTCGTGCTGGTGCGCGTCATCGTCGTGCTGGCCTGCATCACCTGGCCCACGCTGGTGCTGGTGTACTTCGTCGCCTACTGGTGGGTGAAGCCGGACGGCAACGGCAAGGTGCGCTCTTATCTTTCCGCCAGCCGCACAGCCGAGCATTTCCGCTCGCTCAACTACCGCAAGACGCTGTATCGCGGCCGGGACGTGAAGGTGGCCGGCGTGTGCAGCGGCATCGCCGAGTATCTGGAACTGCGCGCCCGCACGGTGCGCATCCTGGCCGTGCTGTCGTTCTTCATCGCCGGCCCGTTCACCTTCTTCGTCTACGGCGTGCTGTGGATCGCGCTGGAGAAGGCGCCACAGGACGTCATGGGCGTTGCCAGCCGCCGCCCAAGGGACAGCCGTGAGGACGACGGCGGGATCGATTCGACGCAGCAGCAGGCGGACCGCCGTGCCGACCGGCAGGCCGACAACGCCATGTCCGTGCGCGAATGTGCCGCCGCCCTGCAAGGGGTAGAGGCCCGCCTGCGCGATGTGGAGGCGTTCATCACCTCGCGCCGCTTCCGTCTGCACTGCGAGATCAAGCGCATCTGAACCGGTTTGCCTGCGCTCCCGTTCATCCCCGCTCGCGGGGGCGCAGGCCTCTTCCCGGCTTCAGGGCAAGCGGCTACACTCCGGGCACTGTCCGCTCACCAGCCGAACCTGGATTGCCCACCCGATGCCCGCATTCAAGCCGTTTCTGCACGCCAGCCTGTTCTGTCTCGCCAGTGCCGCTGCGCAGGCACAGACAGGTGAATCCCTGCAACGCCTGCCCGCCGACGTGCTGGATGTACGAGCGCCCAGTGAACGGGTCACGGGCACCCCCGGCACCATGCGCATCACCGATCGCAGCTGCCGCGCCCTGCCCCTCGACGATGTGCGACGCCGCATTGTCGACACCGCCGTGCAGGAATGGGCCTGGTTCGGCCATGGCGTCGACGAACAGCCCCGCGCCGAGCCATCCTCCCAGCCCATGCCGCGCGGGGCCTTCGCCCGCTTGAGTGCCGGCGAGAGCACTCGGCTCGCCAGCACCATCGCCGGTTACTGGGCGGCCACGCCGGACAGCGACTGGATCCTGCAGCGCCAGAACGCCAACTGGAACACCGAAGGCACCGGCGCGCGCTGGCGTGATGCCTGGTCGGCCGCCTTCATCTCCTGGGTCATGTGCGAAAGCGGCATCGGCGAGACTGCCCAGTTCCGCCGCGCCATCGCCCACCACACCTACATCGATCAGGCCATCCGCGCCAGCGACGGCCGCGACACGCGGGCCGTGTTCACCGCCCACGACCCGGGCGAGGCCGAGATCATGCCCGGGGATCTGCTGTGCCGAGGCAGCCGCCCGGCCTACCGCAGCCTGGCCGAGCGCCGCGCCCAGCTGGGCGCCGGCGCGCGCACGCACTGCGACATCGTGGTGAAGGTCGACCCGCAAGCCATGAAAATCATGGTGATCGGCGGCAATGTGCGCAGCTCGGTGCGCATGAAGGTGATGCACGCGGTGCAGGACGAGGGGGAAAGTCTGCGGCCGCTGTCCGACAACGGCCGCGCCCTGTTCGCGCATCTCAAGCTGCAGGCGCCCGCCATCGCCCTCGACGCGCTAGACACCACGCCGACCATGCAGGCGCGGCAGTGCGAGGCGCCGCTGCCCGGGCAGATCGCCGCTGTTCGCCGCTCTGCCGCGGCAACCTGTTGAATCTGAACCAATGAAATTCTGCCAACATTGTGCAGCACCCGTGGTGCACCACATCCCGCCGGGGGACGACAAGCTGCGCTACTGCTGCCTGCAGTGCGACGTCGTGTTCTACGAGAACCCGCGCAACATCGTCGGCACATTGCCCGTGCTGGGCGATCGCGTGCTGCTGTGCCGCCGCGCCATTGAGCCGCGCTACGGCCTGTGGACGCTGCCTGCGGGATTTCTGGAAAACGGGGAAACGACTTTGCAGGGCGCGATTCGCGAGACGCTGGAAGAAGCCGGCGCCGTCGTGCTGCCTGAAGATTGTTCGCTCTACACGCTGTTCAATCTGCCCGACATCAATCAGGTCTATTTCTTCTTCCTGGCGACGCTGCGCCACGAGGATTTTCACCCTGGCGTCGAAAGTCTTGAAGTGGCGCTGCTGCGCGAAGACGAGATTCCGTGGGATGAACTGGCCTTCTCCGTGGTCCGCGTCACGCTCGAGCAGTATTTTGCCGACCGTCGTGACACCCGCTTCCCCGTGAGGATGTTCGATCTTCGACATACGCCGCAGCGACAGCTGCAGGCCACGCTGACAAGTTCCTCCTCCGCCAGCGACAGCATCATTCCCGTGCCTGCCGCCAGCTGAGGCCTTGGCAAAGAGCAGCTTCGCCAGAGCGCAGTGCGCGCCAGCCCACGCGACTCAGGGTGCGGCGCCAGCGGGCTGCAGCAGGAGTTCGCGATTGCGCTGCAGCAGTGCCTCGATGCTGGTGGCCGGACGCCCGGTGAGGGTGGCCACCGCATCGCTGGTGACGGCAAACGAGGCAAACCCGGCGATGGCGCCGCTGGCCTGCGGCTCGCCGCCCAGCCCGCGCACGATCTCCACCGGCCTGCCGGTGACTTCGCTGGCGATGCGCGCGATGTCGCTGCGCAGCACCGCCTGCGGCCCGGTGATGTCGTAAACCCTTCCCTCGTGTCCCGGCGTCAGCAGCACTGCGGCCGCCGCTGCCGCACAGTCCTCGCGCGTCACATAGGCCGTGGGAATCTCATCCGGCTGCACCACCACCCTGCCCTGCGCCACCATGCGCTGCGCCTGGCTGACGATGTTGTCGGCATAGAGATGATTGCGCAGCATGGTCCAGGCCACGCCACTGTCGCGCAGGATCTGCTCGGTCTCGCGGTGCATGGCGGCCGACAGGGCACGCACGTCCTGATTGTCGGCATCGACGGTGGAGGTGTAGACAATGTGGCGCACGCCCACGGCGCGGGCCGCCTCGATGGCATTGCGGTGCAGCTGCGGGCGGTTGTCCGGGCCCGCACTGATGCTGATCAGCAGCATGCGCGTGCCGCCTTCATAGGCTGCCGGCAGCGACTCGGGCTGGGTGAAG
Organism: Gammaproteobacteria bacterium; assembly: GCA_030832825.1. Classification (GTDB taxonomy): domain Bacteria; phylum Pseudomonadota; class Gammaproteobacteria; order Pseudomonadales; family Pseudohongiellaceae; genus UBA5078. Next base: position 52,643 of record JAURIJ010000005.1, on the reverse strand, counting down.
TCGCCGAAGCGCGTGGCGGCGCCGCGCGCGGCATAAGGCGCCAGTTCCTCGGGCGTGCGGCTCACCAGGATGAGGTCACGCGGATCGGCACCCCGCGCCAGCAGCTCCTCTACCACCAGCGCCCCCAGCTGCCCGGAGGCACCGGACACGATGAGGCGCTCGCGCGCTGCCTGGGCGTGGAGCCGGCCTGCGCCGGTGAGCAACAGCGCGGCGGCACTCAGCCCGCGCAGGAAGGTTCGCCGCGGCAGCGGGCGGGAGGAGATCGAGACGACGGACAGGGGGCGGGGCTGGCTCACGGGGACACTCCTGAGAAGAATGGGTTTGCAGCATGATGCCACGAGGACTCGGGCTGTGGCTGCAAGACCAGTCACCGCGGCCCTTTCTGACACGGCGTGCGGCGTGAGGCCTGGAAAGATCACATGGTCAGAACTCGCAACAGCTGGCGATTCACGCCGAGCTTTTTTCTTCAGATGACCACCAAATGCAAACAACTCACTGTTTTAAATACCATTTATGACATGGCACAGGCCTTGCTGAATACGCTCACATCACACACAAGGAGCCCTGTCATGCGTCGACCCCTGCCCGTTCTCATCCTGTTGTTGCTGTCGCTGTGCGGTACGTCCGCCTGGGCCGCCGAACACGAAGTCACCCGCCGTCTCACCATTGCCCTGGACGATGTCCAGACCCTGCGCATCGACGGCGGCGTCGGCTCGATCGACATCGAACCCGTCACCGGCGACACCCTGTCCGTCGTCGTGGACATCGAAGGCGATCGCACCGGCCTGCTGCGGCGCAAGCGCGATGTCAGCGGCATTGACCTGGTGCAGGAGCGCGACAACGGCGAGCTGCGCATCGGCCTGTCGGAAGATGATCACGACGATATCGAGGTGCACTGGACCATCAAGCTGCCCGCCGTGGCCGCCACGGCGATCCACCTGGGCGTGGGTCAGGTGACGGCTCGTGTGGGCCGGACGGCGCTGGAGGTGCATGTGGGCGTTGGCGAAGTCGACGTCACCGGCAGTCGAATGGAGGTCGGCCAGGTCGAGGTGTCCTCCGGCGTGGGCAGTGCGAGCCTGCACGGCGCAGGGCAGCACAGCAGCCACCGGGCCTTCGTGGCTGAGAGTGCGGAGGGTGCCGGCGAGGGCGCGTTCGACATGGAGGTGAGCGTGGGCGTCGGGGATGCCTCGGTGCTGCTGGTGGACGAGACGTGAAGCGGGCCCGACTCGCCGTGTCCGCGCACCGCAAGGCAACTGGCCGGCCACTCAACTAAGCTTGTTCGTGCAGCTTGCCATGACTTGGCAGCGGCAACCGACCCCATGAGACAGGCAGGTGGGCGACGATAAGTCGCCTTGCCCGTAATCTCATCTTGAGATAACTTCACCCCGTCAAGGAACGACAGGTGCACGTCATCAGCAAGAAGACACTGCAGGACTTCAGTGAGTGGCATCCCGAAGCCCGCAACCCCCCGGAAGCGTGGTTCAGCATCATGGAGAAAACCAGTTTCCGTTCATTCGCCGACCTGCGGCGGTGCTTCAATTCCGTGGACAAAGTGGGTGGCTACTGCGTGTTCAATATCGGGGGCAACAAGTTCCGACTAATCGCGGCCATTCATTTCAATCGACAGAAGGTTTTCATCAGGTCAATCCTGACCCATGAACACTACGACCACTGGAGTGCATGAGAATGTTGAGGATCAATGACCTCATCAATCACTACGCCGCCCTCTGTGCCCAAGTTCCTCTGCGCCCGATACGCAGCGACCATGACTACGAGCGAGCAGTGACGTCCATCAACGCCCTTCTGGACGCGGGAGCCCGGGATGAAGAACATCCGCTTGCGGATCTTCTGGAGATGCTGGGGGACCTGGTCAGCGAATACGAGCACACGGTGCTGCGGGAAGCGACATCGACGCCGGGCGAGATATTGCGGTTTCTGCTGCAGCAGAACGGACTGGGGCAGTCAGATTTGCCGGAAATCGGCAGTCAGGGAGTGGTGTCAGAATTGCTTGCAGGCAAGAGATCGCTCAATGTGAGACAGATTCGGGCATTGGCGAGTCGCTTCGGCGTTTCCCCCGCCTTGTTCATTGACGCCTCTTCTCAGAACACCTCCAGCCGCGTCACGTCGAAGGCCGGTTCCTCGTAGGGGTGTGCGGCGCGCAGGGCGGCGACGGCCGCCGCGATATGCGGCGCGGCACAGACCAGTTCCACGCGATATTCCGCCACGGTCTCCGGCGCATCCTGGCGACCGATGAAGGGATTGCTGCCGGCCAGGGGGCGGAACTGCCCCTCCCCCAGCACCTGCCAGGCGCAGTGCTCGTAGTCCCCGATGTGCCCGGCACCCGCCGCGAAGACGGCCTGCTTGACCGCCTCGAGGTGACTTGCGGGCACGAAGAAGACGAGCTTGTACATGCTCAGCCCAGCCACACACGCGCATTGCGGAACAGCCGCAGCGTGGGCGCATTCTCCAGCCAGTGCGCCGGTCGCCAGGAGTTCTGCACCGCGCGGAACACGCGCTCCGGGTGCGGCATCATGATCGTGGCGCGACCATCCGCACTGCACAGCCCGGCGATGCCTTGCGGCGAGCCGTTCGGGTTCAGCGGGTAGCGCTCGGTGACGTCTCCGCGATGGTCGGCATAGCGCAGCGCGATGCCTCCTGCGGCCTGCAGCGCCGCCAGATCAGCCGCAGTGCGGAATTCGGCCTGCCCCTCGCCGTGAGCAACGGCAATCGGGAAGCGCGAGCCGGCCATGCCGCTGAAGAAGGCGGAGTTGGACTCGCCCACCAGCACCTGGGTGGTGCGCGCCTCGAACTGCTCGGAGCGGTTGCGCACAAAGCGCGGCCAGGCCTGGGCGCCGGGAATCAGATCGCGCAGCAGAGACACCATCTGGCAGCCATTGCACACGCCCAGCGTCAGGGTGGTCTCGCGCTCGAAGAAGGCCAGGAACTGTGCCCGCAGTCGCTCGTTGTGCAGGATGGACTTGGCCCAGCCGCCGCCGGCTCCCAGCACGTCGCCATAGGAGAACCCGCCACAGGCGACCAAGGCATTGAACTGCTCGAGTCTGACGCGGCCCGTCAGCAAGTCAGTCATGTGCACATCCACGGCATCGAAGCGCGCACGCTCGAACGCCGCGGCCATCTCCACCTGACCGTTCACGCCCTGCTCGCGCAGCACCGCGACTTTCGGCCGCACGCCGGTGTTGATGTACGGCGCCGTGATGTCGGCATTCACTTCAAAGCTCAACTGCACCTGCAGGCCCGGGTCCGTCGCGTCCAGCAGGGCATCGAATTCCTCACGGGCACAGGCGGGATTGTCGCGCATGGCGGCGATCTCGTGACTGGTCTGCGCCCACAGCCGCTGCAGACGCACGCGACTCGCCTCGAACAGCAGTCTGCCCCCCTGCAGCACGCGCAACTCATCGCGCGCATTCAGCGTGCCAACCACCGCCGCGCAGTCCGACAGACCATGCTGCTCGATCATCTGCAGTACCATGTTCAACTGCGAGCGCTGCACCTGCAGCACCGCACCGGCCTCCTCGCTGAACAACACACGCACGGCGTCGACATCGCCGTCTGCCAGCACTTCGTCCAGGCGCAGGTCCACGCCTGTGTGACCGGCGAAGGCCATCTCGGCAACCGTGGCGAAGAGACCACCGTCAGACCGGTCGTGATAGGCCAGCAGCAGGCCGGCCTTGTTGAGCTGCTGGATCAGGGCGAAGAAGTTCTTCAGGTCGGCCGGGTTGTCCAGATCCGGAGCGTCCGCGCCGATCTCGCGGTACACCTGGGCCAGGGCCGAGCCGCCCATGCGGTGGCGTCCATGGCCGAGGTCGATCAGCAGCAGGTCCGTCTCGCCGGCGTCCAGGCGCAGCTGGGGCGTGCAGGTGCGGCGAATGTCCTCCACCGGCGCGAAGGCGGAGATGATCAGGGACAGCGGTGCGACGTTGCTGCGTCGGGTGTCCCCGTCCTGCCAGACCGTGCGCATGGACATCGAGTCCTTGCCCACCGGCACGCAGATGCCCAGCGCGGGACAGAACTCCATGCCGACCGTCTTCACGGCCGCATAGAGTCTGGCGTCCTCGCCCGGGTGGCCCGCCGCCACCATCCAGTTGGCCGACAGCTTGATGTCGCCGATGTCGCTGATCGCCGCGCTGGCGATATTGGTGACGGCTTCCGTGATGGCCATGCGGGCGGAGGCCGCCGCGTCGAGCAGGGCCAGCGGGGTGCGCTCGCCCATGGCCATGGCTTCGCCCGCATAGGTGTCGAAGGCGACAGCGGTCACCGCTGCATCGGCCACCGGCACCTGCCAGGGCCCGACCATCTGGTCGCGGCTCACCAGACCGGTGATGGAGCGATCGCCGATGGTGATCAGGAACTGCTTGCTGGCCACCGTGGGCAGACTGAGCACGCGGGTCACGGCCTCGTCCAGCGCGATCTCGGCGGTATCCAGCGCCACGGGGCGCCCCTGCAGCGAACGCACGTCACGGTGCATGCGCGGCGGCTTGCCGAACAGCACGGACATGGGCAGATCGATGGGCGTGTTGTTGAAGTGGGTGTCGACGAGCTGGATCACGTCTTCCCTCGTGGTCTCGCCGACCACGGCGAAGGGGCAGCGCTCACGGGCGCACAGGGCCTTGAACAGCGGCAGATCGCGGGCAGACACGGCCAGCACGTAGCGCTCCTGGGCCTCGTTGCACCAGATCTCCAGCGGCGACATCTGCGGCTCGGCATTGAGGATGTCGCGCAGCGAGAAGCGGCCGCCGCGGCCACCGTCCTTCACCAGTTCGGGCAGGGCATTGGACAGACCGCCCGCGCCCACGTCGTGAATGAATGCAATGGGATTGCGCTCGCCCAGCTGCCAGCACTGGTCGATCACTTCCTGGCAACGCCGCTCCATCTCCGGGTTGTCACGCTGCACCGAGGCGAAGTCCAGATCGGCATTGCTGCTGCCGGCACTCATCGACGAGGCCGCGCCACCGCCCAGGCCGATCAGCATGGCCGGGCCGCCCAGCACGATCAGCTTCGCGCCCACGGGAATCTCGCCCTTCTCGACGTGGTCGGCGCGGATGTTGCCGATGCCACCGGCGATCATGATGGGCTTGTGATAGCCACGCACTTCGGGGCCGTTGCCGCAGTCGACGGTTTCCTCGAAGGTGCGGAAATAACCGCACAGATTCGGGCGGCCGAATTCATTGTTGAAGGCGGCGGCGCCGATGGGCCCTTCAATCATGATGTCCAGGGCGGAGGCGATGTGCGCCGGGCGGCCGAAGTCCTCTTCTTCCCAGGGCTGGGGCAGCGTGGGGATGCGCAGATTGGACACGCTGAACCCGCACAGGCCGGCCTTGGGCTTGGCACCGCGCCCGGTGGCGCCTTCGTCACGGATCTCACCGCCGCTGCCCGTGGCTGCACCGGGGTGCGGGGCGATGGCCGTCGGGTGATTGTGTGTCTCCACCTTCATGAGGATGTGGATGTCTTCGCTGTGATAGCCGTACTGGTGGCTCACGGGATCGGGGAAGAAACGCCCGGCCACACTGCCCCTCATCACGGCGGCATTGTCCTTGTAGGCCGACAACACGTTGTCCGGAGACACCGCATGGGTGTTGCGGATCATGCCGAAGAGGGAATGCGGCTGGTCCTCACCATCGATGGTCCAGCTGGCATTGAAGATCTTGTGCCGGCAGTGCTCGGAATTGGCCTGGGCGAACATCATCAGTTCGATGTCGTTCGGATTGCGATTCAGGTGATTGAAGCTGTCGTAGAGATAGTCGATCTCGTCGGGGGCCAGCGCCAGCCCCATCTGCTGATTGGCCTCGACCAGCGCGCCCTTGCCGCGCCCCAGGATATCGACGCTTTGCAGTGCGCGGGGTTCGGCACGCTCGAACAGCACTCGGGCGGCGGCGTGATCGGCCAGCACGGCCTGGGTCATGCGGTCATGCAGCAGCGCGTCCAGCGCCTGCATCTCGGCGTCCGTCAGTGGCACAGCCGTCTCGATGTGGAAGGCAATGCCGCGCTCGATGCGGCGCACGGCCGTGAGCCCACAGTTGTGCACAATGTCGGTGGCCTTGCTGGACCAGGGCGAGATCGTGCCGGGACGCGGCACCACCACGCGCAGCAGTGCACCGGGCGCAGGCTCGGTGACAAGGGCCTGGGCAGCCGTGCCGTAGTCCAGCAAGGCATCGAGCACGCTCTGCTGTTCGACCGCAAGGCCAGCGCAATCGGCGTAATGCACGAAGCGCGCCTGCAGGGCACGGACGGCGGGAAGTCGGGACTGGAGGGAGGCAAGCAGTTTGGCATTCCGGAAAGCGGAAAGTGCCGACACACCGGGCAGAACTAGCATCGTGAGCAAGGGCCTTCAGCAAGAGGGGAAGCGGTTTCTGAGGCCGGCAATGATACGCGAACGGCACCCGAAAAGGCAGGCAGCGGCCGAAATTGGACGCCCGCCGCTCAGCGTTCGGGCCGGTAGCGCCCTTCCTCACGACTGAGAATCACGCGTCCGCGATCGTCCTCCACCCAGAAGTCCACATGTTGCAGCGAGCCGATGTCGCCTGGATTGCCATTGAAGACGGGCTCGGCCTTGACGGCGTACTGGCGGCCGGCTTCCAGAGTCAGGCGCAGGGTGCGACTGATGGCCTCGCGTGAGGACGCATAGCTCACCAGCGCCGGCGCAAGACCGATGCGCGCCCCCATGTCCCAGGAATAATAGACCTCCAACTCGCGCGTGCCCGGGGCCAGCAGCACTTCCTCGAAGGCCCGGCTGTTCTCGATGACGTGATCGTCCACACGCTGGAAGCGCACCGCATCGGCATAGGAATTGAGGAAGTCCTTGCGGTAGTAGAAGTCGCCACGCACCAAGGCCAGAGCCGCGACAGGACGTTCAGCGCCGTCATAGGCCTTGTAGGGGGGCTGTGTCGCGGAGCAGGCCAGCAGGAGACCGAGCAGCGGCAGCAGCAGAAGGCGACGGGTCGCCGGGCGCAGAAGGGTTGCGAATGAACTTGTCATGAGTTTTCTATTCGGACTGTTGTCTCAAGGGGCCGACGAACGGTACTTCGATTGCCAGGCAAACTCAAGCCTCAGGATTGCTCAAATTTTGCTCACGGCGCCGCCTGAAGAAGTCACGCATCACGGCACCGCACTCTGCCGCCAGCACGCCACCCTCGTATTGCATGAGGTGGTTGAACACGCCCTCGTCGAGCAGGCGGCGCTGGCTGACCAGCGCGCCGAAGCGTGGCTCCGGGGCGCCGAACACCACCCGGGCCACACGCGCATGGATCATGGCGCCGACGCACATGGTGCAGGGCTCTATGGTGACATAGAGGGTGCTGCCGGGCAGACGGTAATTCTGCACGGCCTGCGCTGCGGTGCGCAGCGCCACGATCTCGGCGTGGGCCGTGGGGTCATGGGCGGCTATGGGCTGATTGCAGCCACCGGCCAGCAGCGCACCCTGGGCAGACACGAGCACGGCGCCGACGGGCACCTCACCCTTGTCGGCCGCCTGCTGTGCCAGTGCCAGCGCCTGGCGCATCCAGTGTTCGTCAGTTGTTGTCTTGCTCAAGATTCGCCCGGTCAGGTCATGCAGGAATGGCATTCTTCCCGTTAACGACACAAAAGCAAAGAGGCGACGCCTGACTCAGCGCCCAGGCACCAGCAGCGGCAGGATGCGCGCAGGGTCTCCGTCATTGGGCGCAGGTTCGATCTCGAGCACCCGCGCCATGAGGTTGTAGAGATGGACCAGTTCCAGCGGCTCCACCACTTGCGGCGAGTTGAAGGCCGGTCCGCTGGCAATCAACGCCGCATGCATGTCGCGCTCGTGCGGGCTGAAACCATGATTGGCGCGCGGCCCGGTATAGGGCACCCCCCGCTTGGACACCATCCAGCCCGGCTCCGGCAAGAGAATCAGGTCAGGCGATCGTTGCGGATGGCGCTGATGAAACCACTCCGGAAACTGCGCCTGACGGTACACGCCAAGCTCCGGGTGGGCCAGGGCGAGAGCCTGATAGAGCGTGTCGATCTGGTCGGCTTCGCCATGCCAGGCAGCGAACACGGCGTTGCCCTGCCGCTCTCCGCTTAGCTGCGGACTGTAGAGCGATTCCAGTGTGCTGATGTCGAGGTAATCATCCAGGTAAATGATCCGGTCCGCGTCGAGGTTGGTCATGCCGTGATCGCCGACCACCAGGATATTGAGCTGCTCCAGCTGTCCGCCAACGCGCAGGCCTTCCAGCAATTGTCCGATACTGGCATCGACGGCAGCCACCGCCGCGCGCTCCTCAGGGCTGTCGACCCCGAACTCATGACTGGCCGAGTCAATGGCCTCGAAATACACACTCACGAACTGCGGCCGCTCCTGGGGCGGCAACGCGAACCAGTCCAGCACCTGCGCCACCCGGTCGGCATTGCTGACACTGCCATCGAACGGATGCCAGTAGCGCGGCCGCAGGCCCTGGTTCTCCACGCTTGAGCCCACCCAGAACATTGTGGCAGCCGGCACCCCCTGTCGCTCGGCGGTGATCCAGATCGGCTCGCCCTCGAACCAGCGCGCATCGTCCTGCAGGCTCATGCGAAAGGTCATGTCCAGCGCCTCGTCGTAGCTGGCGTTGTCCAACACGCCATTGTTCTCCGGGTACAGTCCAGTGGCGATGGCGTAGAAATTGGGAAAGGTCTTGGACGGCATGACGGGCACCAAGCCCTGGGAGCGCACCCCGCCCGCCGCCAGTGCTCGCAGCACGGGGGCGGTATGCCGGTCGATGATGTCCCAACGCAGGCCGTCGATGCCGATCAGCAGCAGAGGCTCGCGGGCCTGGACACTGCCGGCGCCAAGGCTGATCAGCAGCGCGACGAGCAAGAGAGTTCGATGCGTCATATCAGAACTCGAACTGCACACCGAGGCGCACCTGCCAGAGTGAATCCGTCTCGCGCAGATCGCTCACGCTCTTCGGCGTGAAGCGCTCGTACACATACTGCCCCTGAGCGTTCACCGACGACGTCACGATGTCGGGCGAGAAGAACTCCGCATCGTGCTGGATGCCCCACTCGTCATGCAGAAGGTTCAACACGTTGTAGACCTTGAGATACAGCCGGGCCTTGCTGTCGGCGAAGAACAGCGGCAGCTCCTGGTCGATGCGCAAGTCCATGCGCGAGCTCCACTTGGCATACTGATCGTTGCGTTCCACAAAGCCCTGGCTCAGACCCTTGGACGCCACGAAGGCGGCGAATCCGGCAACGTCGAAATTCGGACCGGCAATCACGCTGCTGTCGTTGGGACCGGGGACATACAGCAGATGGCGACGGTTGCTGGTATTGCTGCCTTCCAGTCCACGACTGCTCATGACGAAGGTCTGCGGCTGACCCTTCTGGCGGAACCACTGCGCGGTAACGCGAGTCTCATAGCCTGCGAACAACTCATGTCCGTAGCTGACACGCGCCGTGAAGCGATGCGGCGCCTCGTAATTGGACGTCCCGGCCACAGGATTGTTGATGTCATACAACGCCACATTGCTGAAGTTGGACGCGGCCACCGCGGAAGTCATGGGGCTGACATCCTGGGCGTCGGTGAAGGCATAGCCGAACACCCAATCCAGGCCCCAGTCATAGGACTGCCGGGCCACCAGAGACAGCGAGTGACTCACCGGTGTCTCATCCGAATTCGTCAGCATGAAATTGCTCTGACCGCGCACGTTCGTGTAGATGGGCTGCCCGGCTCGCGTGAATCGGGTAATGCTCTGGGCCACATCGACGTAATAGGCCGGGTCGATCTGCTGGGAATAGAGATAATCCGCATCCAGCACCATGCCCGAAGGCAGATTCCAGGTGGCCCCCAGCGCCAGCTTCCATTCCGAAGGCTGCTCGTAATCGGGGTCGATCAGCACCAGGAAGCTGCTGGCCGCGTTGCTGGCTGTGGTCGCGGCGACGGTGTTGCGCATCGCCTGTGGCACATCGTAGCCAGGCCGCTTGTCGCCACTGAGCGCATAGCCGCCGAAGAGTGAGGCATTGCCATTGTTGGTGTCACGCAGCTGCACGTTGGACAGGCCATCGTTACTCCAGGCATTGGACAACCACACATTGGGATTGCCCCCCGAGTAAAGCCCCAGCCCGCCGCGCACCGTCACGTCATCCAGCGCATCCCAGGTGAAGCCGATTCGAGGCATGAGCAGATCCAGGCCATCCACCCCGGTGTCATTGCGCAGGCCGCCGTTGAGCGTCGTGAATGCCTGATTGAACTTCGGCTGGTCATCGCTGGTGAACCAGTCATAGCGCAGACCGGCGACCACCGTCAGTGCCAGATCGGGGAACTGGAATTCGTCCTGCAGGTAGAGCGAGTGCTGCAGGTTCTCGAAGGACGCGGAGGCATCGGCCGCATCGTTGGTGCCGCCTCCGCTGCCATAGAAGACGTCATCCGGAATGCCCAGTTCGAAATGATCGATGCCCGTGAGTTCGCACTGCGGGTCAGCCTGACGCTGGAGTGCCGTGAGAGGTGCGCAGCGTGCGGGATTGTTGGCCGAGAGATCGGCAAAGAAATATTCGCCGCCACGGGCGTGCTGGACGAACTGGTTGAAGATTTGCAGCGTCTCGCGCTCGTAACCGGCTGTCAGCACGTGATCGCCCAGCAGGTATTCGCCCGAGAACCTGAGGAAATCGGATTCTGTGTTCAGGTTATTGGCCTGACGCGAGTCGTCAGCCCCCAGAAACACGGTATTGCTGCCCATGGCGATGCGCACTTCCGCGAAGTCCTTGGGCCCGACCGTCACCTGGGAGTCGTCCATCGTGTTGCGACTCACGAACATTTCCGTCGACAGCGCCGCATTCCACTGTGAGGTCAGCTTCAGGGTGGTGGTCTCGGCCACGGCACCTTTCTGGTAGAAGTGATTGGCGAAGGCAAACTGATTGCTGCTGAAGTCCGACGCCCGGTCCTCCAGACCTTCGTAGGAGTTGTAGATCAGCGCCAGATCATGGTTCTGGTTGATGTTCCAGTCCAGCCGCAGCATGTACTTCTCGTCTGTCTGCAGGCCGTCGCCCGCCTGCCCACCCGGGTCGTAGTTGTAGAGGCGCTGCGCGATGTCGGCGATTCGCGTGTAACTGGCCTGGCTCAGCCACGGCCGCTCGACACCGTTGCCAGAGCCGGCGAAGCCTTGGGCAATGAATTCAGGCTCCTCGGTTTCCTCGTAGGCGCCGTAGAGGAACAAGCGGTCGCGCAGCAGCGGACCGCCGAGACTGAAGCCACGCTTGGTTTCATCGTAAGCGGCCGATTTCAGGTCGATGTCAGTGCCGCCCACCTTGATGGTGTCGCCGCGATACTCGTCGCTGGTGTATTCGTAAAAGGCTGTGCCGGTCCACTCATTGCTGCCGGACTTGGTCACCGCGTTGATGTTGCACGCGGTGAACCCGCCATAAGTGACATCAAAGGGCGCCAGCTCCACGGCCACCTGTGCCACACCTTCATAGGGAAAGGGCATGCCTGTGGCGGTGGAGTAGCCATTGTCATTGAGACCGAAACGGTCGTTCTGACCAACGCCATCCAGACTGATGCTGTTGAAGCGGGGATGCTTGCCGACGCAGTTGACGGCTGAGTTGGTGTCCAGATTCAAGCGCGGGTCGTAGACAAACACGTCCTTGATGTCGCGATCGAAGGACACCGAGGTCGCCATGTCGAAAGTGGAAAATGTGGCGGCAGGGCCGGAGGCGATGTCCACGATCGCACCGCTGTTCGCCAGCACCAGGATCTCCTCCACCTGACTCTGGTCGCCCACACTGACGGCCAGATTGTAGACATCACCAAGCGCGATGGACTCAACGGTCACCGTTTGCGAATTCGCAATCACCACGCGGTAGGGGCCGCCGACTGCCAGATTCGTGGCGTAGAAAGCGCCAGCGTCATTGGTCTGCAGGGTGCGCGACGCACCAGTCCGCGTATCGATCACCTGCACACTGGCATTGGCGAGCGGGCTGCCGGACTCGTCAGTGACACGTCCACGTATGCCCGAGCTGGTGCCCTGGGCCATGAGCTCAGGCGAGGCGCCCATTCCGATCAGAACGGCAACGAAGAGTGCCTTGCGGGAAGGAAAGCGAAAAGTCATACCAGTCTCCAGGTAGCGAATTGCGTTAGCGACCAGGAGAAAGTAACTAGGGAATTTGAAAGGCCTGTGACGGCGAAGTGGCAGTTAGGTGACCACTTCGCGTCACTTGGAAAGAATCAGAGCGAGCCGGCACCCGACTTGACCTTGAGCACCTGACCAACCTGCAGCGATTCGCTGTTCAGGCCGTTCCGGGCACTGAGCGCATCCACCGTGGTGCCGTACTGGCGGGCAATGCGCCAGAGCGTGTCGCCACGCTTGACGCGATGGGAGACTTCGGCCACGGCCGCCACTTGGGCGTTGGTGCTCGGATTCACGCGACTGACTACCGCTGTGTTGGCAGCGGGGACGGCGAGCTTCTGCCCGATCTGCAGGATGTCATTGCGCAGACCGTTGGCGGACTTCAGCTGCGCCACGCTGGCGCCAGTGATGGTGGCGATGCGGGACAGGGTGTCGCCACGACGCACGACGTATTCGCTGTCAGAGCCTGTGCCCGTCTCGGCCTGGGCGAACTGACGATAGGGTTCCGGATATACCGCGACGTGGTAGTGCGGCGGATTGCGCTCACGGGTCACATCCAGCACTTCGGAGGCTTCCAGTGACAGCAGTTCACGCTCCAGCCAGGAACGGCATTTGCCGGCCGGGGGAATGCGCAGATCCACGGCCATGCCAGTGGGGTGCACGGAATCATCGGCGGCATTGCCGGGCTGACGATCGAGCGGTCGGGTCAGGCTGGTGACAGTGACTTTCTCGCCGCAGGCATTGGCATAGCGGGCGCTGAGCTGCTCGATGAAGAGCTTCACGGGAGCCTTGGCGTAGGGGAAGGAAACGTTGTGGAGTTCGAAGTGCCGGTTCGGATTCACCTTGAGCAGTTCGCCCTGCTCCACCAGCGTGTTCACCGTCGAGGCCGTCCTGGCGAACACGTAGCCGTGGGACACAGCCACCTGGTACTGCTTTTCCATCGAGGAGCGAGAACCCGTCAGGGTCTGGGCACCGGCGTGAGTCGCCATGGTGGCGAGGCATGCCGTCAACAATGCCAGGGTCAATTTCTGCATGATCGGCCATCCTGAAAACTGTTCTTCTTCCCATGACAGCGGAAATTCGGCAGGCCTGCCCCCTTCTGTCATGCATGTTTTTTATGCAAGTGGCCGGATTCTAGTGATCGGCCCAGAATCTTGTCAAGAATTCATTCATATGTTCTTGTTTTTCCGCAAAAACACCCCAAAGCCAACCTAATTCCCCAGGAAAATGGTCTGCACCTTGCGGCAATTCTCCAGCGTGTCGCCAAAAGCGGGTCCTGGCGAGTGCAGCAGCCAGGGGCGGAAAAGCACCAGACGGTTGTACTTGTACGGAATCGAGAAGGTCTTTTCCCACAGGGATTCGTCCAGCCCTTCGGTCTCAAGGAAGGCCTTGAGGTCATGGAAATTGCGCCAGCCGTACTGCAGGAAGCCTTCCGGTGTGTTGGGGGCGATCTCGAGCCCGGTGCGCCGATGGCGCCAGAAATTGGTGCCGTCCGTCTTCGGGTGATCCTTGGAGAGATAGACCACACCGGCCCATCGGGTCTGCACGTCGACATCGTAATGGATGTGGAAACGGAAGGTGTCGTTCTCGCGCGTGAAACGGATGCGGCCATTGGCATTGGTGGAGGGGCTGATGCTCTGCTCCATGGTCAGGCGCTTGAAGATCTCGGCATGCTGTTCGCCCACGAAGGACTGGGTGGTCATGACGCCGGCGTAGTTGCCGCTCGGGGAGTCTTCCTCCCGCATGGTGCTGATGGCCACCTTCACGAGGGTGTCCGGATCGTTGTAGAAATCGTCCACTACTATGTATCGGTTGAGCATTGTCGTCGCGCTCTCAGTGGGTCATCGCACCCTGCTCGGATGCCTCAGGAAGTAACCGCATGGAATGTGTGGGGAAACCGGAACGCCGCTGAGGATAAGCCACCTCGGGACGATTTGTATAGACACTGGCGAGCCGCTCGCCGAGCAGCCGCCGAGCGCGTGCGCCCTCAATGGCGGTCGGACCGCTGGTGGTACCAGCGCCACAGCAGCGCCAGGCCAAGCTCTACCAGCAGCAGCACCACCACCACCTGCAGCGCCAGTGTCGACGCATTGGTTTCCACGGTGACATTGGAGGCGATGCAGCCCACGGCGATGAAGAGGCCGTTCCAGGACAAAATGCCGAGAAGTGTCGCGATGGCGAAGGCATTGGCGTCGGCGCGGAACATGCCCGCGATGATGGGGGAGATCAGCCGGATCGAGGGCACCAGCTGCATGCCGAACGAGAGCCCGCGCTGATGTTCGCGAAACAGCACGATGCTTCGTTCGATGCGGGGTGCCGAGATACCCGTCATGCGCCCGACCCCAAGCAACATGCGGTGCACGCGCTCCTCGCTCAGATGCAGGGTGAGCCAGTAGAGGGCCAGACTGCCGAACAGACTGCCGGCGACAGAGCCGAAAACGGCGGTCCAGACCGACCAGACGCGCTCGTCGGCGGCAATGCCGATGGCCACCAGCACGCCGTAGGACGGCACGATGGGCACGAAGCGCTCGAAGACGCCCAGCGCCAGCAGTCCGAACACGCCGTAGAGGGATATCCAGTCGATCAGTGAGCTCAGCGGGTCCATCGGTGACTTACCTCGAAAAGCCCAGGCGAGAGTCGGTATGGCGGTGAAACAACAAGCCACCCGACTCTGAATTCAATCAGCTTGATGCCTTGGCCTCGGCCGCCTTCGCCTCTGCCTCTTTGTCGGCGTGGTACTGACGCTCGGACAGCCGCCGCAGCTGCTGCAAGGACGCCAGATGCGCGTAGATCACCGGCAGCAGGCCCATGCGGCGCAGATGCAGATAATCCTCGTCGGACAACTCATTCAGTCGGATCTCATCGACGGTGTAGATGCCATCGATGTTGTAGCGCATGCCATCCGGCCGGTGCTGCAGCTGCACCTGCTGCGTGTTCAGCAGATTCTTCTCGGTCAGGCGCTTGCACAACTCCTGGGTGTTGCGGGATTGATCCGCCACCTTCACCAGAGACTCGATGCGGCCCTCGAAATACGCACTGCGCTTGCCGGGTGCCTCGAACAGCGGCTCGCCGCTGTTTTCGCTCAACAGCGGACTGCCCTCTTCCACCAGCACCATGTACTGGTCTGACTTGTCGTCCACGCGGGTGATGGCGAACGGCGCGTTGCCGAAACTGACGGGCGCCACACTGGCCTGCCACTGCGCGGTCTGGCAGTAAAGGTTCAGGCCGTCACGCAAGCCCATCATGGCCACCGGGATGAACTCCTCGGAGCGGTTGATCTTGACGAACACCAGAGGAAATTCGACGGCCAGCGTGAAGAAATCCTGGATGACGATGGGGACGAGATGACGCTTGCTGTAGCGGCGGTAATCGCTCGACTGCACAACCTTCAACTTGCCGTGCTTGTCATTTTGCAGTGGGACTAGAGAACTCATTCAAGATCGCCTTCTTTTGGGTTTTGAATGCCACGCATGGTAACCAACGTGGCGCGAATGCAACAGCTCGTGGATGTCTTCCGTTGATCACTCCCACTCAATAGTTACCTATATTTTAAATCTATAGATATCAATTGGTTGCGTGCTGCAAGCCGCCATGAGTAACTTTCGCGTAAGTTTTTTAGCCGTCTTAAACGGCTTGGTAACTTATGATCTTTTCATAGTTACCAATGGCTTAGATTCTAAATGCTTGCACAGGTTGAAGCCACACAAAGATGTGGAAAGATATGGAGAGAATGTGTGGGTTGATAGCGTGAGCTGACTAATATTCGCTAGTCAACAGTATCACCCTGTATCCACGCTCTTATACACAGACGCTTAGATCAATACTTGAGCGCCATATCAGTATTCAACTAATAGCAAAATCAAAGAGCATCTCGGTAGAAACTGAATTGTCTCCGTTATTTGATACAAAACCCCTACCCTCGATTTTACAATTATACTTCTCCTCTAAAAGCTTTCTATTATGCGGGTACTCACTAAGTAAAAAACGGAATACACCACTATGGTCATCTAGCTCAGAAAAATATCTTAAATTGCTAACTGTCCAATAAGCTTTTTCAATTGCGAGACGAGTGTTGGTGGCTTTTTCAATAATCTGAACTGCTTTTTCATTCTCCAAAGTAATCACGCTATTAAAAGCTGTACCTTCAGCTAGATCTGCATGCCTATGAGAGTCATGCCAAAAAGTTGCAAGTTTCTCGTTTCCGTATCCTTCGCTTTTTGTAACATCAAAAAACTTGCCTTCTGGGGTTTTCCAGATACTGTGAAACACCCATACATATATACCATTTCTGTAAAGTGCTTTATCTCTCGTCAGCAACCAACCAGAGATTCGTTCACCTCCAATCCTGTCTACTAAATCTTGCACATTAAAATGACAGTTGTTGTTTTTCCCGTTTCCAGTGACACCTTTAATCCTACGATTAATTATGTAGCAATCATCGTCTGTAACCTGCTGCATTGCCTGCACAATAGTTTTTGGTAACTTGTTTTTATAGTGTGTACCGATCATATTTTTCTCCAGTCATTATCACTGTCAAAGAGCTAAACAGCTTCCTGATACAAATACTTCTGAAAGTCGATAAAAGTCTTATGTATATCCTCAGCACTGCCAAGCGCCTGTTGAGCTGCGTGAATGCTGCCGTACTTTGCTCTAAGCACTGTCGCAAGCTTTCCAATATCAAGTTCTTCTACTCCCTGAGCAATGTAGTTTCTTAGCACATAGCGAATAAACTCGCGCTGCTGCTCGTTTAAGAGGTTGTAGATATTGCTTTGCGAAGTCTCAACTCTAGCTTGTCTGCTTACTGGTGATTTCAGATAAGCAATATATTCGAGTACATCAAAGAGGTCGCTGTTCTCAGCATTGATCAGCTCTTGAAGCTTCATCAAGTCATCCTTGTAGCAACCTGCCTTCTCAAGCTTTTGAATCAAGTCTCTGCGAGTAAGCGGATTTGACCAGACTTGCCTTAGCTGCTCTTCGCTCCCCAGAATCTCTGGTAATTTGATCTGATCAAACAAACGCTTTAAGAACTCTTCAGCACTGATCGGCTTTCCGTCTACATAAAAATAAGTGCTCTTCATGCTTTGAAGCTCACGAACCTTTCCATCGCTCAGCTTGATTCTGATCTTTGGTTTCGCTTGTTGATCGTCGTTTTGTTCGTTTTTCTCCTCTCTATCCTGAACCTCTTCCTCTCCGACCTTTCCTTCCTTTTCCTGCCTTCCTTCCTTTCCGTACTCCACATCTTGAGCGACACCATCCCAATTTGGATCGCTGAACAAGTGATAAGCGTTAACGAAGTCCACGATAGTGAAGTAGTGCTTGCCCTCAAACAGCCTAGTGCCTCTGCCTATGATCTGCTTGAACTCAATCATGCTGTTGATGGGACGCATCAAGACGACATTTCTGACATTCCTAGCATCCACGCCAGTTGTCAGCTTCTGACTCGTTGTCAGAATAGTGGGAATGCTTTTCTCGTTGTCCTGAAACTGCTTCAAGTAATTGTCACCAATCGAGCCATCGTTAGCAGTGACTCTCACACAGTAATCAACGCGCTTGCTCTTTGCCTCTTGATTGATCAAGTCACGCACTAAAGCAGCGTGAGCTTGGTTAGCACAGAAAACGATGGTTTTTTCGTTTTGATTGATTGCTTGAAGCAGCTCCTTCACGCGCATTCTTTCGCGCTCTTCAATCACAATCTTTCTGTTGAAGTCGCTTTCCTTGTAGACAGTGCCTTCTTCAACTTCACCTTCTAGAACTTCGTCATCCTGCGTGTACACATACTCATCAATGGTTGTTTGTATACGCTTTACTTTGAATGGTGTTAAAAAACCGTCCTGAATACCTTCCTTCAAACTGTAAGTGAAAACAGCGTCGCCAAAGTACTCGTATGTGTTTGCGTTATCTGTTCGTTTGGGAGTCGCAGTCAATCCCAGATGAACAGCAGCATCAAAGTGATCCAAGATTCCGCGCCAAGTGCTTTCGTCATTTGCTCCACCTCTGTGACATTCATCAATAATCACAATGTCAAAGAAGTCTCTTTCATACGCTTTGAAATACTTTTCGCTTTCACTGCCACTCATGAAAGTTTGAAAGATAGTGAAGAACACGCTGCCGTTCTTTGGAACTTCGCCGCGCTTTGAAATTTCACTTGGATTGATTCTGACTAGCGCATCTTCACCAAACTGACCAAAGTCTAAGTAAGCCTGATTTGCTAAGATGTTTCTGTCAGCTAAGAACAGAATTCGTGGTGCGCGCCTGCCATCAAGCTGTAAGTTCCATCTACTTTGAAAAAGCTTCCAAGCTATCTGAAATGCGATGAAAGTCTTGCCTGTGCCAGTTGCCAGTGTGAGCAAGATTCGCTGCTTGTTGTTCGCTATAGCTTCCACAGCTTTGTTTACAGCAAGCTCTTGATAGTACCTTGCCTGTCTTGTCCCGTTGATATCTTCAAACGGGACAGTATTGAACTTGTCTCGCCATTCGTTATTTCCGCTGAATGTCTTTTTCCAGAGTTCTTCTGGTGTGGGAAACTTATCAACTAGCTTCTCTTCGCCAGTCTTTAAGCAGATTTGATATATCTGCTTTCCGTTAGCTGCGAACGAGTTTTCCAGTCTGAGTTTTTGCGCGTATATCTTTGCCTGAGCAACACCTTCACCAACTTCAACTTCATTGCTCTTTGCTTCAACTACAGCAAGCTTGATCGACTTGTAAGCAAGAATGTAATCTGCTTTGAGCTGACCAGTTCTGATACCACTTGATCTGATCTCGCCATCATTGATATTGAACTCTCTGAACACACGAACATCGTTGCCAGTTTTCCAACCAGCAGCTTCAAGCTGTTTGTCTATCAACTCTGCTCTTGTGTCAGCTTCATTCATGACTCTGGTCCTTTGAGTTCTTGAGCGAGAATTGCGGATTTCAGGTTCTGATAAAGTTGCTTTTTGTATATAAGAGCATCCTTATTAGAATTTACCTTTTTCTTAATAGCTCTAACTTTTCTAATTACTTCCTTTTGAGCTTCAGTATCTGGTAATGGAAACTCAATTTTCGCTAATCGCTCTAGAGCTAGCTTTGGTTGCGCCGCAGTTCTTGTTTGAGTAATCGCCTGCTCCTCAAAGGAAGATGATGTCGTGAAAAAATAAAAATAATCTCTAAGACATCTTTCATCCAATACAATTTTGGCTGCATTCTCAGTTAGATTCGCACCATCAAGTGATTCTGGAATCACACCAGTTTTTCCAATAGTGCCAGCTATGCTTACATACACATCAGCAGAAGATATTGTATATCTTGCAATCTCAGATCTGATCTCGTCAGTGATGAATTGTATTGAGTCTTCATCAATCGTACCTTCATCTGTGAAGTCAGATACTCTAATATAGGGATATTTGGTAATTTCAGTCGTTAACTTCTTCCCTTTCGGAATTCTTTTCCCGCCCTTTATTTTTGCTATTTCGCCCAGCCGAACAATCTCCGCCTGCCTGCTTCCGAAATACAGGTCTTTAATTGCACTTTTGTATAAGTCACGATAGTTTTCAAGACATTCTTCCGTCGCCTCAATCGCCCGATCAATCTCTTCAAACGCTCTATCAAGCTTTTCAACGATGCGCTGTTGCTCTACTAGTGGCGGAATCTGAAAGGAAATTGACAAGATATCCTTTGTTGAGACATTAGCTTGTGCTGCTCCACGCGCAAGCTCCTCCACTTGAAAACGAAATAGATCGCTATTAAGAAAAATAAAGAGATACTTTTTTTCTATAAGACGACTTCTTATGTCTGTCACGCGTGCTACACGCTGATTTAGAACAGCAGGCAAGTGATGCTCTTTCAGCACCCCAACCCTTCCAACATCACCTGTAAGAGAAATAAGTATGTCGCCTTCATTAAGTACAAATCTTGCAAGAGATGAAGTCGGATCAATACTTATATATTTTGGGTTGTGCGCTGAAATGTATCCTTGCTGAACATTTGTGATCCGCATAACGAAGTGCCCACTGTCAACATAATCGCTACTCTTAAATGCGAATCCATTTTGAAGAGACGCAACATCACCAAGCTTTAAAGTCTTCCACATCACAGCAACTCCTTGATTGCTTGTAATGCTTCAGCAGCCTGACGATCCAACTCCTCAATCTCAGCAATGATCTCAAGTGGTGTTCTTTCGTCTTTCTCTTCTTTGCGATTTGGATTGTTTACTGTCAGATCGTATGTAGCCTTGTTGATATCACCAACATCCACCAACCAACTGTTTTCGCTCAATGCTTGTTTTTTTGCCAAGTCTACGAAGTCAGCCAAGTCACGCTCATTCAGTGAGTTCGTTTTTCCAAGCGACCTGCCCAAGTTCAACTGATAGAACCAAACCTTCTCCGTTGACTCACCTTTCTCAAAGAACAACACAACTGTTTTAACACCAGCTCCCGTAAACGCTCCGCTCGGTAGATCTAAAACAGCTAACAAATTACACTCTTCAAGCAACTGCTTTCTTAATGCCACGCTTGCGTTATCTGTGTTGCTCAAGAAAGTGTTTTTTATAACAACACCACAACGACCACCTACCTTCAGCATCTTGATAAAGTGCTGAAGAAACAGATAAGCCGTTTCTGAAGTTTTAATGGGAAAGTTATGCTGAACTTCAGCATACTCTTCTCCACCAAACGGGGGATTAGCAAGAATCACTTCAACACGATCCTTCTGTTGAATGTCTGCTATGTTTTCAGCAAGTGAGTTTGTGTGAATTATGTTTGGTGCTTCTATACCGTGAAGAATCATATTCATGATCCCAATCACATAAGCCAAACTCTTTTTCTCTTTGCCTATGAATGTGTCGCGCTGAAGCGTTTCGTATTCTGCTGCGCTTAGCTCTTTGCTGTTTCGCATGTAGTCGTATGCTTCACACAAAAAGCCAGCACTACCTACAGCTCCGTCATAGACTCGCTCACCAACCTTTGGATCAATGACTTTAACTATGCTTTTGATCAGTGGTCGTGGTGTGTAGTACTCGCCCCCGTTTCTTCCCGCATTGCCCATGTTCTTAATTTTGTCTTCATACAAGCTACTTAACTCGTGCTTGTCGTCATTGCTCAAGAAATGCAGCCCATTGACCTTGTTGACTACTTCTCTGAGCGCGTAGCCACTTTGGAGCTTGTTGCGAATCTCAGAAAAGATTTCTCCGATCTTGTATTGAATCGTGCGTGGGTTGTCTGCTGAATGCTTGAAGTTAGAAAGGTAGGGAAATAGCTCGTTATTCACAAAGTCTCTGAGATCGTTGCCCGTCAGAGCTTTGTTGATATCAAAAGCGCCGTCAGCTCTGAGCGGTGCTGCCCACTCACTCCAAGCGAACTCGCCATTTATGATGCGCTTGTAAGTCGTACCGTTGAGTAGAGCTGCTGTTTCCTTCTCTGCTTCATAGTCGTCCAAATACTTGAGAAACAGTATCCAACTTGTCTGCTCTATGTAATCAAGCTCAGTGCCACAACCAGCGTCTTTGCGCAGTGTCTTGTCTATGTTCCTAAAAGCTGCTTCATACATGCGTGTTTTCGTCCTGTCTCTGCCAGAAACCCAAGCCAATTCATTAGCTTGAGCTGTGAGTTGTCGTTCAGAGATTAGCCGAAAAAGTGGGAGCTGGATAGCTATTCGCTATCTTGATGGGAATGGATGGGAAATGAGCGAGAAAATGCGACTAACGGCTTAGAAAGACACAGTTTCGACTGCTGCCCTGAGCTTGTCTTGACTGACATCGATGTATCGAGCAGTTGTTTGCATACTACTGTGACGAGCCAGAGCTTGTATCACGCGAACAGAGACTCCTTTCTCGCTAAGAGTAGTGATAAATGTCCTGCGACCACTGTGGCTGCTTGCGTTTGAGATAGCTGCTGCTTCGTACAGCTCGCGGAACAGATTCTGTATTGTCTGACTTGAGAACCCACTCTTCTTCTGTGACATGATCAGGAAATCAGTAGCTTCAGTCGTTACTAAGATTTCTTGGTAGTAGCTTGCGATCTCTTTTCTCAGTGCTGAGCTGAAGACCACAGTCTGTGCTTTGTTGCCCTTCGTCTGATTCGACTTCAAGACTGCTTCAGTTTTGACTTCCCAGCTTCCGTCAGCCAGTTCAGTGATCACATCACCGACTTTGAGAGCCGAGATCTCACAAGCTCGCAACCCAGCCAAATAGCTGAGCATTACGACAAGTCTGTTTCTTGCTGCATGTTTAGTCGTGCTAACCACGCGCAACAATCGCTTGATTTCTGCTTGTGTCAGTACTCGTGCTTGTTTCATGTCTATCACCCTCTCAAACTGCGCCAAATATATGTTTTAATTAGTTTTTATTATATTTCCGCACATTTGATATTCCTACCACTTTCCTGCCTTGTGCTAAGCCATTGGAAGCCATTGGTTATTTTCTGAACATGTGGAATTGATGAAAACCACATGTTTTCTGCCTTCTTCGCGTTTCCCGCGCTAGCAGTACAAACACACAAACAGAACGACAATGGCGCTCACAGGCGATCTGAGGCGCTCTGACAGCAGGAATAAACGGGTATTTGAGATCAGCTCTTTTTTTGTTGGCTTGCTAGCGCTGGAAATCTCAGTCTTCAGCTTCAAGCTCGCGCTGAATCGCAAGCCTGTAGATTGCCCAATAGAACTTTGCTTCCCATATCGCGCTGAAGCGCCCTTGCTGCTTGAACTTCTTCAAGTAGTAGCATTTGCGCATCAACCAGAACTCTGCCCCTGAGCAGAACATTACTGATTGCTCGCTGTAATGGGTGTGGGTGCTGTCGCTTGTGTGAGCTGTTTTTGTGCTTTGGTGACTGATTGCTGTGCTTTCTTGAGCTTTGCTTGCTGACTAAGCTGCTTGGCTTTCGTCTTGAGAGCTTTGATCTGCTGATCTTGAGCTGTGAGCTGTTTTGCTTCTGTCAGCGAGATCTCCGACACGGACAAGACATTGCTCGTTCCGTACAAATGCCCCAAGTTTCTGCGAGCCGAAACCTGGCTGTCTGCCCACATCAAAGTCATCACAAGTGACTTGTCTGTTTTTAGTCTGACTTGTGCTCTAAATGGTCTAAGTGGGTTGAATTCATGAAATCGCATAAGTCCAGACCTAAACCCGCAGTAACAGCTTTAGAGCTTCAGGATTTGAAGCTATGCGATCTGCTATCGCAACAAGCTCTGAGCTTTCACCAATCATCGCCAGCAGCTTGCTTGGAATAGCTCGCTCAGCAAGCTTTATTGAGTATGATTTGCGCAAGCTGTAAGAGCTTGCATCATGAACACCAGCTTCTGTCATCAGTTTGCAGAAATGCCCTGCAAGTGTATTTGCGCTGAAGCCACGCGTAGTTGATTTCTGATTTATGAAAAGTGGTCTTTTTGTATCAGTTAGCAGTAATGGAAGAAGATCATTGCAGCCGAAGCGATCACACAAGTATCTTTTGATTGCAGCTTGTACTTGCTTCGTCAGATAGACTTTTCTTTCCTTACCTGCTCTCGTTTGTCTTCCACCAAGATCAATCTCGTTAGCGACTGATCCGTCGCTTGTTATCACCTGACAAAGTTCTAAGCTTGAAACTTCCTTCGCAGTCATTCCTGCGTATAGAAAAAGCATCAATATTGCCTTATCCCGAAATGCGTGCCTTTTAGTAGATATGTGATTTAGCAGTTCCGTGATTTCTTGTTGGTTTAGATTTCTTGCCATGATCTGTAAGCTCCTCTGAGTATTTATTCACTAGAGATACCTACTGTTAGCAGCTATGAAGATTTAGATTGGATTGGAAGAGGAGAATTTAAAAGCAAAGTTTCACTATTGAAGCTTCTTCCGACGCCTCATAGAACATCTGCAAACTGCCATCTAGGCTTGAATGCGTACTACAGCATTTTCTCTGGAGTTCTTTCCCAGAGAATCATATCGCTGTTTTTCTTTACCGTTTTCGTTAGATACGAACCTACTGCTTTTTCGTCAGGAGATGGATCAATGAAAACTTGATCATCAACCCAATCCAGACCTGAAAGAGATTTATGAATGGGAAACTTCATAGAAAACCAACTAATCTCTTTCGGAATATTTCCAATAGCTATATGCAAGTGAAGCCTTCCTGACTTTGATCCAGACTCTAAGACAGGAACAAAGAACAGAGACTCTCTGAACATCTTGAATCTACGCTTTAAGACTCGCTCGTTGAGTCTAACCATGAATCTTTCAGCTACACGACCTGCTTCCTCAGAAGTAAGCTTCTCAACATACTTTATGCCATTTCTGTCGAAAGCTTCTCTATGCTGCTTTAAGGTTATGGTTACGCAGAACTGAATATGAATAGGCAAAGAAGACAAATGGCTGCGAACAGCATCCTTCATGCTGTCTTGCGTCGAACTCGATATCTGATCATTTCTGCATCTCATATTCTTATTTATGCAGAATCACAGCTTTCCAATTTTTATTGAATTTATCGAGATTCAATATATCCAGATATTTTACGCAATGAATGCGGATATTTTGACTAGCTATGAAAGCTTTCGTTTCATCAATTCGGGCAAAACAAGTGCGCCGTCTTGAAATTTTACTTTAGGCAGTGCGTTTTCAATCATGCGCTTTTCAGTCACATGATAGTAAGTCTTTTCAATCTGAAGACGACTTGTGCCACACATGTCAGCGATACCACGCTCGTCCACGCCCTGATTGATCATGTGTGTGATAAATGAATGTCTGAAGCTGTATGGGACAAGATTGCGCTTGTCTACATCTTTGATATCAGCGATATCGATGATCTTGTCTAAGTGATAGCTGATTGCTCGTGGTGTAATTGCTTTGTCGCCGTTTTGGCTGAAAACAAGCGTTTCCATGAAGTTCTTTGCGTTGCCGTTTTTCTTGATGTACCTACGCATCAAGACATCTTGAAGCGTCAAAAAGTACTCGTTGTCATGCACATAGAGATTGCGTGTTTTCTGTACCTTTGAGATATCAGCATCAATGTGAATTCTTACCAGATTGAATGCGTCATCTTCAGTGCCGTCTTTCACTTGTTGCTGCTTGAACTGAATATCTTTCCACTTCAGTTGTAACTGCTCGCCCCTACGCATCCCTGTAATCATTGAAATCAGCAAGTACAAGCCTGTGACAAATTTGCTCAGATTACCTTCAGCACTAAGATCGCGCTTTGCTTCAGCTACATAGTTTTCAAGTGCGAGTCTGATCTGCCAGATTTCTTCTTCGTCAAAGATACTGCGTCTTAGCTCTTCGTCACCGCGATCAATTTTCTTCATCGGCGGAAACTCGAACGAATCAATGTAAGTCTCGCCGTGCTTGTAAAGCCAATTGATTAACGCATTGATTGTGCTTTGCTCGTTTGTGATTGTGGTAACACTTACATCAACGCTTTTCTTCATCTTCTTGCGTGACAGATAGTAGTTTTCACAATCCATTCGATGGAGATCTTTGAGCTTTGTATCTCGCTTAATGAAATCCATGAAATGCTGAAGATGCGTTTTGATCGTACCCAAACGACCTTTCTTGATACCTACTCCTGAATCAACTTCTTTCTGTCGCTGAGCCAGATACATCTCAACGCCTTGCTTGATTGTTTTCGAGTAGTAAGTTTTACCAGCCAGCTCAAGTGCTTTGAGTTCGTGGTAATGGAGTTTTGCTTTGTCGAGGGCAGTGCTTTTGTTGCGAGTCTTCAAGCTGAAGCGAGCGTACTTGTGCTCTTTTGCGAGCCACATTCTGAACTGCCAGAACTCGCCTCGCTTGAAGATAACTGCGTCATCAAAGATGGGAAATTCGTCTGCTGCGAACTCTTTCTTTTTGAGTGTCATTTTCGCTTGCGTGACCTATGAAATTGAGTAGTAGCACGAGTGCGTCACTTTTTGTGTAACTCTAATTCCAGAGATCAATTAAATCAATAGCTTATAATTCAGTGTGCCACTTTTGTGAAAGTAACAATGTCTTATAAATCAATGACTTAGATCGTTATTTCTACTCCCACTCTATCGTCGCGGGAGGCTTGCTGGAGACGTCGTACGCCACGCGGGAGACTTCCGGCACCTCGTTGATGATGCGATTGCTGACGGTTTCCAGCAGTTCATACGGCAGATGCGCCCAGCGCGCCGTCATGAAGTCGATGGTTTCCACCGCCCGCAGGCTGATCACCCAAGAATAGCGGCGGCCATCGCCCACCACGCCCACCGACTTGACCGGCAGGAACACGGCGAAGGCCTGGCTCGTCTTGTGATACCAGCCGGCGCGGTGCAGTTCCTCGATGAAGATGGCGTCGGCGCGGCGCAACACGTCGCAGTATTCCTTCTTCACTTCGCGGAGGATGCGCACGCCCAGCCCGGGGCCGGGGAATGGGTGACGGTAGACCATGTCATAGGGCAGCCCTAGTTCGAGGCCGATGCGACGCACCTCGTCCTTGAACAGCTCGCGCAGAGGTTCCACGAGTCCCAGTTTCATGTCCTCGGGCAGACCGCCCACATTGTGGTGGGACTTGATGACATGGGCCTTGCCGGTCTTGGAGCCGGCGGACTCGATCACGTCCGGGTAGATGGTGCCCTGGGCCAGCCATTTCACATTCGGAATCTTCACGGCCTCGTCGTCGAACACCTCGATGAAGGTGTTGCCGATGGCCTTGCGCTTCTTCTCCGGATCGCTGACACCCGCGAGCGCACCGAGGAACCGCGCCTCAGCGTCGGCACGAATCACCTTCACGCCCATGTTCTTCGCGAAGGTGGCCATCACCTGCTCGCCTTCGTTCAGACGCAGCAGGCCGTTGTCGACGAACACGCAGGTCAGCTGATCGCCGATGGCCTTGTGCAGCAGAGCGGCAACCACCGAGGAATCGACGCCGCCGGACAAGCCCAGCAACACGTGGTCACTGCCCACCTGGGCACGCACGCGCGCGATGGCGTCCTCGATGATGCTGGCCGAGGTCCACCGCGCCTCGCAGCCACAAATCTGGCGCACGAAGCGTTCAAGAATGCGCATGCCCTGCAGGGTGTGGGTGACTTCCGGGTGGAACTGCACGCCATAAAGCGGCTTGCTGAGGTGAGCCATGGCGGCGATCGGCGCACTGGCGGTGGCGGCGGCAATGAAGAACTGCGGCGGCAGGGTCACCACCTTGTCGCCATGACTCATCCAGACATCGAGAGTGGCCGTGCCGTCGGCGGCCACGCGATCCTCGATGCCCTCGAACAGCGCAGAGGCTGTCGGCAACGTGACTTCGGCATAGCCGAATTCGGATTTGTCCGAGGCTTGCACCTTGCCGCCCAGCTGCTCGGCCATGGTCTGCATGCCGTAGCAGATGCCCAGAATCGGCAGCGCGCCTTCCAGCAGGAAAGCCGGCGCGCGGGGCGAATCAGCCAGGTTGGCTGTCTCGGGTCCGCCGGAAAGGATGACACCGCGGGCATTGAACGTGCGAATGTCCTCGTCGCTGGCATTGTCCCAGGCCCAGATCTCGCAGTAGACACCGAGCTCGCGCACGCGGCGGGCGATCAATTGGGTGTATTGGGATCCGAAGTCCAGAATCAGGATTTTCTGGCTGTGAATGTCTTGGCTGCTCATGCTCTGGGTTCTTGCTGCTGATTCGTGTGGATGCGCGAGCGGACGCCCGCGCGACGGACATACTACCGCATGAGCCTTCAGCTCATGCGGTAGTTCGGGGCTTCCTTGGTGATGCTGACGTCGTGCACGTGGCTTTCGTTCATGCCGGACGACGTGATCTTCACGAACTGCGGCTTGGTGCGCATCCGGTGGATGTTCTCGCAACCGGTGTAGCCCATGCTGGAACGCACGCCGCCCATGAGCTGATGCACGATGGCCGACATCGGCCCCTTGTAGGGCACGCGGCCTTCGATGCCTTCCGGCACGAGCTTCTCGGCGCCGGAACCGGCATCCTGGAAGTAGCGATCACTGGACCCTTGAGACGCCGCCATGGCGCCCAGTGAGCCCATGCCGCGATAGGCCTTGTAGCTGCGGCCCTGGAACAACTCGACTTCGCCCGGGGCCTCTTCGGAACCGGCCAGCAGGCTGCCGATCATCACCACGTGGGCGCCGGCCGCGATCACCTTGGCGATGTCCCCGGAAAAGCGAATGCCACCGTCGGAAATGATGCAGACATTCGTGCCCTTCAGCGCTTCAGCCACATTGGACACAG
The DNA here is from genome assembly GCA_030832825.1 of Gammaproteobacteria bacterium. Classification (GTDB taxonomy): domain Bacteria; phylum Pseudomonadota; class Gammaproteobacteria; order Pseudomonadales; family Pseudohongiellaceae; genus UBA5078. The sequence goes on along the minus strand of JAURIJ010000005.1, from coordinate 24,433 downwards.
CGGTCATCTGCGGCACACCGACACCGGTCACGATGCGGGTGGTGCAGATGGAGCCCGGGCCGATGCCGACCTTCACGGCGTCGGCGCCGGCGTCAGCGAGATCCTTGGCAGCCTCGGCGGTGGCGATGTTGCCGCCGATCACGGGAATGTGCGGGTAGAGCCCCTTGATGCGACGCACCTGATCGAGCACGCCCTGGCTGTGGCCATGGGCCGTGTCGACGATGATCACGTCCACGCCCGCCTCCACAATCGCCGCGACACGCGCCGGGGTGTCCGGCCCGGTGCCCACGGCAGCGGCCACGCGCAGGCGGCCGTACTGGTCCTTGCAGGCATTGGGATAATCTTCGGACTTGCGGATATCCTTCAGCGTGATAAGCCCTTTCAGCTCGAACGCATCGTTGACCACAAGGATCTTCTCGATGCGGTGCGTGTGCAGCAGGTCCTTCACTTCCTGATGCGTGAAGTGCTCATTCACGGTGACCAGGTCCTGCTTCTGGGTCATGATGGCGGAGACGGGAGCTTCGTAATTGGATTCGAAACGCACGTCGCGACTGGTGACGATGCCGACCAGATTCGGGCCATCCACCACCGGCATGCCGGAGATGTCGTTCTCGCGCATCAGGGCGATCAGTTCGCGGATCGTGGCGGTGGGGGCGATGGTGATCGGGTCCTTCACCACCCCGCTCTCGTACTTCTTGACCAGTCGCACTTCGCGCGCCTGCTGCTCGATGGTCATGCTCTTGTGGATCACGCCCAGACCACCTTCCTGCGCCATGGCGATCGCGAGTCGAGACTCGGTGACCGTGTCCATGGCAGCGGAAATCAGGGGGATGTTCAGAGAGATTGACGCGGTCAGTTGCGTCTTGAGACTGACCATTTTGGGGAGCACGGTGGAGTGTGCCGGCACAAGGAGAACGTCATCGAATGTCAAAGCTTCTTCAGCAATGCGCAACATAAGATTTCCACGTATTTACAAAAACGCGAGTATACCCACCTCATTTCCGGCTGTACACCTGCAGTTGCAAGGAGTGGAACAGGGCGAAGCGCCCGGATTTCGCGACCGGTTCGAAGCCGTTGCGGGCCATTTCGGCATGCAGTTCACGCGCCGAAACGCTGTATTGCTTGATCGGTTTTCCCTTCAGCAGCAGTCGCAGACGACGACGCATCGACGTGACCGACAGGGGCGAGATGCGCGATACGAGCATGTAGCGCGCGCTGACTCTGCACAGTTCGTCGAGCAGACGGCCACGCAAGGCAGGACTCTCGAAATGGTGCAGCAGACGGAAGCAGAGGGTGGCGTCGAAAGCGCGATCGGCATAGGGCAGCGCGAAGAGATCGTGACGCTCGAACCGCGCCGGCACCTTCGCCTCGGCGGCAAGCGTCTGCGCCAGTTCCAGCGCGGCTTCGCCCAGATCGACACCGGTCACCTGCAGTCCCTTGCGGGCCAGCGCGATGCTGGCACGCCCCACACCACAGGGCGCGTCGAGCAGGGTGGACACCCCGTGCACATGACGCATGGCCTCGTCGATCATGGCCATTTCCTGCGTGTGCTTGGACTGCTTGCGCTGATTGTAGGTGCGTGCCGATTCCGCGTCGGATTTCACGCGGGCATAGCTGATGTTGTCGGTCATGCAGAGAACTCCTTGGAAAAGTCGGAGAGAACGGAAAAACGGCGCGTCAGACGGGCAATCACCCGCGGCGCTCTGTCGAAGTAGGGCTGCAGGAGCGCCTGCACCAGGGCAGGCGCCAGCCAGTCCGCACGGCGCAGCAACTGCGTGAGATCGGCGCAGGCGGCATCGGCAGCGAACAGGCGCTTGCGGGCGCGCTCGAAATCGATCAGCTGGAGTTGTCCCCGCTGCAGATCGATGAACATGTGATTCGGAAACAAGGCGCCGTGCTGCCAGCCAGTGGCATGCAGATCGAACAGGGCGCGGCCAATCGCCGTGAGCCCGGCGCGCGACTCGCGCAACGCGTCTGGCGTGCCCTCGAACGCGGCCAGCGTCGGCAGCGCGATTTCCCGCGTCAGCAGCAGAGCACGTTGCCGCTGGCCCGCACAGGAAATGCCGAAGGCCTCCAGTGTCACTGACGGCCAGCGCTGCAGCAGACCCTGGCGCAGGGCGTCGATTTCATAGCGGAAGGTAGGCGCCCCGAGTGGATAGCGCCAGGAGTAGCGACTTTGCCGTTCCTGGCGCTTGAGATACCAGTGGCCCATGGTGTCGTCGGACTGGGGCAGCTGCAGACGACTGACGCCGCTCCAGCCGCCCCGCCGCTGATTGATGGGCTCGACGAACTCGGGCGGCAAGTCCCAGAGCGCCTCGAAACTGTCCAGGCCGGCGCGCTCCAGCACGCGCAGCAATTCCCCGTCGCGCACCTGCACAGGATGGCGCGTCCGGGTCAAGGGGAGTGTCTGCAGGAAATGCATGGCAGGCTCCTAGTGATAGAAACGCGACAGCTCGCGCGCGAACAGACCCAGGGCGTCACGAAAGGAGCCATCGACACTGGCAATGGCCAACGGCTCATCGTGCAGCGTGGTGGTGCCGTCATCGAGTGCGGCGCCCTTCTTGCTGAACACCATCTTCACCTCGGGCGTGATCAGGGTGTTGCCGTGCCAGTCGCTGGCCACCGTGTAATCACGAGCGTACTGGGGCGACAGCAGGTCGCTGCCGTAGCTGTACGTGGCAGGATCCAGATCCACGCCCAGCGCCACGAGCACGGTGGCTGGCAGGTCCAGGTGGCTGGTCATGCGCAACACTTCGCCTGCCGCCTGCCCGGGTATATGCACCAGCAATGGCACACGGATCTGCTGCTGACTGAAAGTCGAGTTGTGTCCCCAGCGGCCATTTTCCATGAACTCTTCGCCGTGATCCCCGGTGACGATCACGATCGTGTTCTCCAGCAGCCCTTTCTCCTGCAGGGTGTCGAACACTCGACTCAGCTGACTGTCCAGATGATGCACAGCGTTGATGTAGCGGGCCCGGATGCGTTCGATCTGCTGCTCGATGTCTACCGTCAGGTAGTTGAAGTCACCGATGTAGTCCGGCTCGATGACGCTTTCCTCTGGGAAATAGTAATTCGCGTGAGCGGACTCGAAGAACATGAAGCTGAAGAAGGGCTCGTCAGCATTCTCGATGAAGTCGAGCATCCGCGTCACGTTGCGCCTGTCGCGCTCCCAGCCATCTCCGTCGGTGTCGGGATGCAGGTCAGCGGCGGGGAAGCCGGAGAATACGGTCTGGTCGAATTCGGGGTAGGAAAAGCGCGAGCTGGTCCATGCCTTCATGGCGTAGTCATGGTTGCGCAGCAACTCCATCAGCAAGGGCTGCCGCCGGTCACCCAGGAAGTCGAACCAGTAACTGCCGTAGAGCCCGTAGAACTGCGAGAACATCCCCATGCGCGTGCCATTGCCGCCGCTGTAGTGTTCGAGGAAATTCTGCGTCTGCGCGGCGAAGGCACTGGTCTGCGGCATGATCCGCGGCGTGAGGGAGTCGGCACGCCAGGATTCCGCCACCAGCCACACGATGTTCAGCGGGCGCTCCAGGGGCGCCGTGGGCGCTGCGGGATAGTCGATGCTGCCGGAGGTGCCCGTCAGGTCGCTGGCATCCTGCGCCGGGCGCTGACTCGTGAAGCCGGCGCGCTCGAGAAGGGAATCCGCGGTGACCGGGACATACCAGATCAGACGATCCGCCGTGGCCAGAATACTCCGCTCATAACGAAAGTCTGCCCAGGCATACCAGAGCGCCTGGGTCAGCAGCAGCACGCCGAACACGGGCAGCACACGCCAGCGCCGGCGCGGCAACAGTCGCTCGACTGGCAACAGACGCACGGCAAGCAACAGCAGCGCCGCCAGACCAAGCACCAGAAAGCCCAGCGCCACATTCGTCGAAGTTGAGACGCCCATCGCCTCAACGCCCCCAGGAGTGGTCAGCAGATTGAGCACGAAGTAGTTGAAATAGAAACCGAACATCTGCTGCAGCTTGTAGTTGGCCACCAGGAACAGAAGGGTGAGCAAGGCAGCCGCATGGACGGCAGCCGCCAGCGAGGGTGACGCACGCCCGCGGCGCTGTGCGCGTTCGTGAAGCGCGTGCAGCAACAGCACGGGACTGGACAGCAGCGCCGTCTGCACCAGCGCAGCGATGAGCAGAAACAGCCCGGCAGTCGGGCCTGTCACGGCGGGTGCAGCGAGAGCAAGGAGAAAACCGAAGGTGCACAGCAGCGTCAGCAGGACACTGCGAAGTGGCGCAAGCACGGGCATGGCAGCGGTATCCTCAAGCACGGACGACGGTGAAATGTGCATCAGTCTAGGAAGCCAAGATTAAGCAAGCATTAAGAGCGGATCAGAACTCGTACTCCAGCAGGAAGCGGAAGGTGTAGTCGGGAGTGGTGTCGTTCAGGGGCAGGATCAGGCCGGTTTCCCACGCCCACTTCGAGGCGCCGCCCGTGCGCACCAGTCCCGTCAGCACCGGGCCGATGCCGCGGGTGAACTGGTCGGCGTAGAACTCGACGCCGGGCTCCAGGCTCTCGCGCAGGCGATAGCGCCATTGCGCTGACGCGAAGGTCTCGAACTCGTTGGCGATGTCCGACCCGTATTCATACTCCACCCCCAGGTTGAGCGTGCCCACCCAGTTGCCGAATTGCCGGCTGGTGAGCGCGGCCACGGCCGCTTCCGCGATGCTCTCGCTGCGCTCGCGCTCGAACTCGAACAGCAGACCCCAGTCGGCCGCGTACTCGCCCTGCTCGGTGAGCTGCACCTTGAGCTCGGCCTCGTAGCCCCGCAGACGCAGACCGCCGCTGTGCTGCTTTTCGGCCAGCAGATAGGCCTCGGCGAAGATGCGCTCGCTGATCGAGCGACCGAAGCCGATGCGCTGGCGCAGGATGTCCGACTCCAGGGGGTCCTGGTCGGTCTGATACAGCGTGCGCAACTCCAGCTCACGCTCCAGGGGCTGCACGTAAGGGTCGTAGACGCGCCCGACCCCGTTGTGTTGAAACTCCACATCGGCAAAGGCGGGGAGCATGCCTGCTCCCCACAATGCCAGCGTGATGACCCCACTGCGGGACGCGTGACCCCGGTTCCTGAACCATGTCATGTCGATGTCTCCTGTCGCTTGGTGGCATGCAGGCGGGCCAGCGCCATGGCGGCCAGGCAGGCCAGCACAGAGGCCAGATACAAACTCAGCTGCACCGCAGTCGGCGTGGCCTCATAGCCGAAGGCGGCCTGCAACATCTCCCCGGTGAGAGACGACTCCCTCACCAGCGCGCTGGTATCCCAGAGAGGTTGCTGACCCGGCAGCAGATCGGCCTGCTCCAGATTGTAGGTGGCCTGCATGACCAAGCCCGCGCTGGTCATGGTGGCGATGCCCGCACACGTCCAAAGACACGCCTTGCGTGAGAGCGCCCGCAGGCCGTAGTAGAAAAATGTGCCGAAACTGAGTCCGATGCCGGTGCCGATCACCGCGCCCGACATGATGGAGGCCATCTGCCCGGCCTGCACGCCAAAGGCGTAGACATAGAGGTAGACTTCGGCGCCTTCACGCGAGATGGACAGGGCCGCGGCCAACAGACACAAGGCCAGCACGGCTCTGGAAGGCTTGTCGGAGGCCGGCCGCAGCGCACGCGACGCGATCAGATGGACATAGACGACCAGCGCGAGAGCCGCGCTCAGCAGCATGACCGCACTGATGATCTCCTGCCCGAGCCCCTCGAAGAGCATGGAAATCGGGTCCAGGAACACGGCATACGAATAGGCACCGGCGACGCCCAGCAAGAGTCCGACGGGCAACCAGCGCAGACGATTGCCCATGGCGGCAGATGACGCCATCAGCATGCACATCAACAGCACACCCTCAAGCACTTCGCGCAGCACGATGATGACAGCGCTGATCATGCCGGCACTCCTTGCGCCTGTCCCACGGCGACACGCTTATTCAACGATGACCTTGCCTTGCGCCGTGCGCGGATTGAATTCCCCGAAGAAGGGATACTCGCCCGGCGCCAGCGGGCCGATGAAGACGACGCCCTGGCTGTTGCCGACGATCACCTTCTCCCTGTTCAGCTCGTAACTCTCGAATTCCTCGGGCGTGGTATCGAGATTGCGGATGATCAGCTTGACCTTGATGTTGGCAGGAATCCGCACCTCGGCGGGAAAGAACAGATGCTCGCGGATCTGGATCTCTACCTCAGGTGTCTGCGCCAGCGCTGCCGGTCCTGCTGCGCCGGCAAGCACCAGTGCAAGAGCCGCCAGCCAGGGCATCCCGGGGCGTCTTCTGCCTTTGTCTGAACGTGTCACGCTGCCTCCTCTGGCAAACCTGCAATACGACCGCCTCCGGCGGCGGGAAATCGCACCAGCACCTGCAGGCCGCCCAGCTCGGAGCGACCCAGCGTGATGCTGGCGTGGTGCATGTCTACAATGTGCTTCACGATGGCCAGTCCCAGCCCGGAACCGCTGACGCCCGAATCGTGCTGATCGCCATGCAGGCGATAGAAGCGATCGAAGACGCGCTCGCGATACTGCTCGGGAATGCCCGGACCGGAGTCCTCCATGGTGCAGCAGGTGCCATGGTCGTCGGGCGCTACGCGCAGCCGCAGTCGCCCTCCTTCCGGGGTGTACTTGCTCGCATTGGTGAGCAGATTGTGCAACAGCGAACGCAGGGCTGTCGCGTCCCCCAGCACCGTGCCGCCCCCCCCTTCCAGTTCGAATTCCTGCCCCCGCTGCAGGATCTGGTCGAAATCCTGGCTGACCACTTCCTGGGCAAGCGCATGCAGATCCAGAGGCTGGAAGCGCATGGAGTACTGATCCGGGGCCGTGCGGTTGAGCTCCAGGATCTGCTCCACCAGATGCCCCATGGCATCGATGCCTTCGCGCAGCTCGCGGGCGCTTGCCCGCGCTGCCGGTGCCTCCAATTCCTGCAGGAGATTGTGCACCTGCACTTTGAGAATGCTGATCGGCGTGCGCAGCTCATGGGCGGCATCGGCGGCGAAGCGTTTTTCACGTTCGAAGGAGCCATGCAGCCGGCGCAACAGATCGTTGATGGAACGGCTCAGCTGCGTCAGCTCCCGTGGCACCTGATCCAGTCGCACGGGGCTCAGATCGCTGGCCTCCCGGGCCTGCACCTCGCGCGCCAGGGTCTGCAGGGGTCGCAGGCCGAAACTCACGAACAGCCAGATCAGCACGGCCGCCAGGGGCACGGTGACGATGGTCGGCACCACGGCATCCAGGATGATGCCCTCTGCCAGGTCGTAGCGAATGTCGATGCGCTGGGCCGTCAACACCCAGTGGGACTGTTCCTCGTCCAGAATGGCCAGCACCCGCCAGCGATAGCTGCCGAAATTGACTTCACGAAAGCCGACCTCGAAGGGACTCATGGGCGTGACGGGGGCCAGCACCGAGCGCAGAATCAAGCCGCCCTGCTCCGTGAATATCTGATAGGCGATCTGCATCTCGTCGCCCAGTTCCGGATTGACCACGTTCGGCAGCACCAGGTCCTGCACCACGCGCACCCCGCCGCTCAAGGCCGAGGGGTTGAGCAGACTGAGCATCTTGGCGTGCTCGAGCAACTGCTGGTCGAACAGCAGTTCAGCCTCGACCATGCTCTCGCGAAAACCGCGGATCGCAGACAGGAAGCTGACGAGCAGGATGAGAGCGCTCACGCTGAGCGTGAGGAAGATCCGGATCGATGTCATGGCAAGAGTTGCTCGGCGCTCAGCTGCCACCTCCCCCTTTCTTCACCACATAGCCCAGCCCGCGCACGGTCTGGATGAACCCCGCAGGCAGCTTCTTGCGCAGATTGTGAATGTGAACCTCGACGGAGTTGCTGCTGACTTCCTCCCCCCAGCCGTAGAGCTTGCTGTCCAGCATGTCCCGGGTCTGCACCTTGTTGGCGCTCTCCATCAGGGCCTTGAGCAGCATGTACTCGCGGCGCGACAGTGTGAGCGGCACGCCGGCCACCGACACCTCAAGCGTCTGGGTGTCCAGATTGACCTCGTCGATCACGATGCTGGCGCTCTTCACGCTGCCCAGTCGACGCTCCAGCGCGCGCAGGCGGGCCAGCAGCTCGTCCATCTCGAAGGGCTTGGCGAGGTAGTCGTCGGCGCCGCTGTCCAGACCGGCCACCTTGTCCTGAGTCTTGTCCCGCGCCGTCAGGATGAGCACCGGATTGGTGAACTGCGCTCGCCGCGCGCCCCGCAACACCTCCAGCCCATCCATGCCGGGAAGCCCGAGATCCAGTACCAGGATGTCGGGCTTCGAGGTCTTGAGTGCCGCCAGCGCCTGATCGCCCCGACTGACGTGATTCACGCTGAAGCCGGCCGTGCGCAGCGCTTTCGCCACGGCCGCTGCCAGCATCGCATTGTCTTCCACCAGCATGACTTGCATTGCATTCCCTGTGCTTCAGCGCATCTGCGCGAGCATCTTCTCGATTTCCTGGCGTCGCCCCTGGTCAGCAATCTCGCGGCCGGGTCTGGCCGGCGCCTGCAGCGCCTTCTGCAGATACTGCCGGGCTTCCTCGAACTTGTCGCTCTTGAACAGATACTCCGCGTAGAAATAGTTGGAGTCAATCGCGTCGGGGCCGATGGCAAGACCTTTGCGCAACAGAGCCACGCCCTCGTCCTCATCGCCGAAGGCCACCGGCCAGCCCGGCACGTTCAGATAGAGCACGCCCAGACTGGTGTACGCAGAGCCTTCCATGACTTCACCGTTGAGAGCGATGGCCTTTTCCAGATCGGCCTTGGCCGCCTTGGCTGCTGACAGGGCCGCCAGCCCGCCTTTCACGCCGGCATAGCTGGACTTGATGATGCCACTCCAGATCCATGCCTCGGGGCTGTCCTGCTCGGCCTCGGTGAGCTTGCGGGCTTCCTCGATCAGCACGCTGAAGGCTTCCACCTGGGCATCGCCCTGGGTGAGGTAATTGATTTCCGCCCAGCGATCCTGCAGGGCAGCGACGGCAGGGCTGGTCTGCGCCTGCGAGGCGGCCGCCCACAGGAGCGTGACGAGCAAGGCAAGATGACGAATTTTCATGGGCTTCTCCAGGATGGTTTGAATGGGGTCAGAGGAACATTTCGCCGGCGTCAGGGTTGCGGCCGGGCAAAGCGCCGAATCACGGGCAGCGCCTTGCGCAGGGCGCGATCGGTGACAGCGGGCAGCACGGCGTTGATCACGGTATACAGACGCTCGGGCCAGCCCAGCACCACGGTGCCACGGCGGTCGCGCTCGATGCACTGCAGCACTTGCCGGGCCACCTGCAGAGGGTCATCCATGGCATTGCCGAGCGCATGATTCATCGCTACCACCCGTTCGCTGTTGAGCGCTGTGCGCGTGGCGCGCGGGGCGATGTGCAGCACGCCGACACCGGTGTCGGCCAGCTCCCGGCGCAGTGCCTCACTGAAGCCGCGCAAGCCGAACTTGCTGGCACAGTACACACTGAAGCCAGGATATCCGATGCTGCCGAAGGCCGAACCGACGTTGAGCACCAGGGCACTCTGCTGTGTCAGCAGCTTGGGCAGCAACAGGCGCGTCAGCAGGACCGGCGCGGTGAGATTGAGGGCGAACTGGCGCTCAATGGTCTCGGGAAGCGTGTCCTGCAGGAAGTTCAGCTCGCTGGTGCCGGCATTGTTGATCAGCATCGACAACGGCGCCTCGGCACAGATGCGAACCACCTCGTCGCGTGCCGCTTCCTGCGTCAGGTCGGCGGACAGCCAGCGATGCGGTGCGCCTGCACACGGCAGTGCCCGCCCCAGCTGCTCCAGCGCCACGGCGTCGCGCGCCACCAGCAGCAGCTGCGCGCCGGCCTCGGCCAGGGTAAGCGCGAGCGCGCGACCGATGCCACCGGTGGCTCCCGTCAACAGGATCGTTCTGCCGTGTACGCGCATGAATGCCTCCTCAGGCCGCGCTGCGCACGGCAGTCTGGGCAGGACGCTCCAGCACGCTGTCGAACACGCCCTTGTACAGACGGAAGAACATCTTCGTGCTGTGAATCAGCAGCGCCTGATCGGCAGGGTCGGTGAAGCGATTCATCAGTCCCTCCAGATGCTGGATGTGCGACTGATCGATGCTGCCATGGGAACGCAGATAGCTGAATGCCCGTTCCGGAAGATTGAGCGTCGCTTTGATCTGATCGGCGGCGTGGTCGGCCAGGTTCACACTGGTGCCTTCCAGCACGTGCACCATGCCGAAGAAGCCGATGGGGTCACGACGATTCACCATGTCCCAGGCATAGGCGATCATCAGCTCGGTCTGCATGGCCGGCTGACTGCGTCGCACGGCTTCCTTGTCGCCGCCGCAGACGGCGATGTCGTTCAGGATCCACTCCTGATGACCGATCTCTTCCTCGATGTACTCGGCCACGGCCACGCGCAGCCACTCACGACTCTCGGGCAGACGTGCGCCCACCGCCATCAGCAGCGGCACGGTGAACTTCACGTGGTGATAGGCCTGGGTGAGATAGGCAATGTATTCGTCCAGAGTGATGTTGCGCGCCATGCAGCGGGTGATGATCTCGCTGCTGACCAGCGCCATCTGTTCTCCGGCGGTTTCCTGCTTCAAGGTGTCATAGAACATGGTGCGTTGCCTCCTGGTGGGGGGTGAGGATGTCGTCATTGGATGCGCTGTACAGCGCCTCGAGCGTGGCCGCGAAACGCTGCGCGATCTGCGCGCGACGCGGTCGTCCATTGCTGGTGAGCAGATCCGTTTCCAGCCCGCTGCCGCGTACCAGCGGCTCGCTCAGGCGTGCCCAGCGCTGCACGCGGGCATAGTCGGGCAGCGCGGCATTGATGGCAGTGATGCTGGCGTTGATCTCCTCATCGCGGATGCGGGGGTGGCGTGGCTGCACCAGCGCCACACAGTAGGGACGCGAATCCCCGAACACGATGCTCTGCGCGATGCAGGGACTGGCCGCCAGCTGGGTTTCCACCCATTCCGGACTGATGTTGCGGCCGAAGCTGCTCACCAGCAGGTTCTTGCGGCGGCCGTTGAAATGCAGATAGCCGTTGGCGTCCTGATGGCCGAGGTCACCCGTGGCCAGCGGCGTGATGTCGTCCTGCGGCAGCCACGACGCCTTGTCGCCGGCATAGCCCAGAAAGCGCGGACCGAAGACCTGGATCTCGCCGTCGTGAATCTCGACACGCACATGCGGCAGCGGTCGGCCGAGGCTGCCGTTGCGACGCTGTCCGGGCGTGTTCAAGCTCACCACCGAGCCGCACTCGGAAAGCCCATAACCCTCGAAGGCCGGAATGCCGAACTGCCAGGCACGCTCGAGCAGCACAGGATTCACACTGGCGCCGCCGACTGCCACGAAACGCAGGGAGTCGGGCAGCCTCCAGCCGGACGCGGCGCTCATCACCAGGGCTTCCAGCAGTTGCGGAATCAGGATCAGGCTCTGCGGCCGGCAGTGCGAGAGCACGTCGAGAAAGGCCGGAAGGGAGAATCCGCTGGCACCGTTGAAGCCCAGACGCTGTTGCGGCACCAGCACCACGGCGGCCCCGCTGCGCAGAGGGGCATGCACGCCGGCGACGTTCTCCAGCAGAGTCGCGAGGGGCAGCACACAGAGGTGACGCGTGATCTCGCAGGACTGCGTGGCAGCAACGATGGACGTGGTCACGGCCTCCAGATGGCCGGCACTCAGGCAGGCGCCCTTGGGCGTGCCCGTGGAGCCAGAGGTGAAAGTGATCTTGCTGGTGCCTTGTGGCAGGGAGTCGACGCGCGCGGCCAGAGCCCGCTCATCACGCTCGAAGCGGCGATAGTGCAGGCCCAACAGCCTGTGTGACGACACCGGCGCCGGGTTCTGGGCAGCCACCACGGCATCCGGCAGCGTGGCGTCATGCAGCAGCGCATCGACAGGCACTGTGTGCAGCGCATGCTGCAGCTGACCCGGCGCGAAGAAGCCCGGCAACGGCAGCAGCGTGATGCCGGCCACACCACAGGCGATGTCGGCGATGACCCAGGCCGGGACATTGTCGGCTGCCAGCGCCAGCACGCGGACGCGATCCTGGCGCAGACGCCATACCAGACGTCGCACAGCCCGTTGCAACTGCTTCCAGGTGTAGGCCGTTTCCAGGGCGGTATCGAACACCATCAGGGCACTGTCGTCCCCTCGGGTTGCCGCATTCGCGTTGATCGCAGCCCACAGTTCACGCATGGAAGGACTCCTCGCTGCAGGGCTTGAGTTCGGCCACGATGCGGTCGATCTCATCGGCATGCTCGCGCAGCAGCTTCTGGGCGAATTCATTGCGCTGCAGGGTCTGATGGGCCTGCACGACATCGCCGGCCACGACCCAGGGACGATTCGCGTAATAGCTGCCCCAGGCGCCGGCGTGTTCACCCAGGCAGCGCGGGTCGGCCTCGCACAGGGCCTGCGGCGCGAAGCCCAGACGCTGCAGCAGGGCACTGACCTGGGCGGTGGCGGTGAAGGTGACCCAGCGGAAACCGGACCGGTACAGCACTTCCGTCAACACGATGAACAGCAGCTGGCTGCTGCCGCGTGTGCCGGCCAGTTTGCCGGTCTCGATCAGCGACGCGCGCGGCACGGTCTCGCCGAGTCGCTCGCTGAGCACGGCCTCCATCGGCTTTTCCAGATAGTTCTCCACGAAGAAGCGACCCGACTGTCCTGGACGCAGGCCCAGCACGCCGGCCACTTCGCCCTCGCGCCAGCTGGCCATCAGCAGGGGCAGGAAATGAGAGATGTCAGCGCCGTAGGTCTCGGCGTAACGAACATGAATGAACTGCTCGATCTGCGCCCGGTGGAAGGCAAGCGGGGAATGCAGACTGAGCTGCTCGGACGCGGCTGGCGTGGCGAGCGGAAAATTCAGGGCACTGGCAACACTGGTGCAAAGCGACGTGGCTGACATGATCGAGGGCTCCGTTTTGGCTGATCATGTCGCCACTGTAGGACGCGAATCTTAATTGACTATTAAGACCGCAGGGTTTTTGCAGCTCACTCGCGGGGTTCCTCGGTGAACACCTTGCGGCCGCTGAACATGGCGGAAATCAAGCCATTGCCTTCCTTGATGTCGCTCACCACCACGGCGCCGATGTGCAGCACGATGGCAACCAGCATGGCCCAGAAGCCGATCTCGTGAATCTCGATGAAGGGCTCGCGGAAGCGGCGCATGGCGGCATAGCCCTCCGGATCCAGCATCTCCTTGGCGCCGGGCACCAGGCCCACCAGCCCGGCATGGTCCTCGCCCGAGCCCGTGGCCCACTCGGCGAACTCATGCCCGAAGGGAGGGAAATACAGATCGGTGCCGGCCAGCACCAGCCCCGTGATCATCTGGGCGCCGAGCAGGAAGAACAGCACGGCCAGCATCAGCCGGGCGGCCGGGTTGTGGCCCTTGTAGGCGGGCGGCGTGCCGGCCTTGGCGCCGGCGATCCACTCGCGCAGCGCGGCCCCGTAGCCGCGACCGCCGGGCAGCACGGCCGACCAGCGCGAATAGGGATTGCCGATGAAGCCCCAGAGGATCCGCCACAGCAGGTTGAGCGAGAACGCGTAGCCCAGCCAGGCATGCAGGATCTTGAGATCGACCTTGCCCTCGCTGCTCACCCCCAGGGAGTTGGCATTGAGGATGACGATGCCCACGCCGATCAGCCCGAGCACACACAGGACATTGATCCAGTCGAACCAGCGCACGCCGGCATCTCAGACGGCATGGGACTGCAGGGCGGGCGAGGACAGGGCGGGACGGACAGGCGACTTGGTGTCACTCATGGAGATTCTCCTTGGTGTGCGGACGGTATTCAGCAGGCTCAGGCTGGCAGCATGACCTTAAGGCATGATTAACCCTGATTCCTGGGTGTTTGTATGCCACAGGAGCCGTGACATATCATGCGGACATGTCAAATTTTCAGCACAATTTCAGCACGCAGCCCCGCGACGTGCTCTCGGTGACCACCCTCAACCGCCTCGCGAAATCCCTGCTGGAAGGGCATTTCCCCAACGTGCTGGTGGAAGGCGAGATCTCGAATCTGGCGCTGCCGGCCTCCGGCCACTGGTATTTCACTCTGAAGGACGAAGGCGCGCAGATCCGCTGCGCCATGTTCCGCAACCGCAACATGGGCGCCGGCATGCGGCCGCGGGACGGCATGCAGGTGCAGGTGCGCGGGCGCCTGAGTCTGTACGAGGGGCGCGGGGACTATCAGCTGATCGCCGAGTCCGTCGAGGAAGCCGGCGATGGCGCCCTGCGCCGCCGCTTCGAGCAGCTCAAGCAGACGCTGGCCGCCGAGGGCCTGTTCGACGCACAGCGCAAGCGCCCCATGCCCCCCCATGTGCGCCACATCGGGGTGATCACCTCGCCCACCGGCGCGGTGATCCGGGACATCCTGAGTGTGCTGCGACGCCGCTTTCCCACCATCGCCATCACCATCCTGCCCGTGCCGGTGCAAGGGGTGGAAGCGCCGCCCGCCATCGTCAAGGCCATTGCCACGGCCAATCGCCGGGCGGCGCAGCTCGGCCTGGACGTGTTGATCGTGGGGCGCGGTGGCGGTTCACTCGAAGACTTGCAGGCTTTCAACGAGGAGAGCGTCGCGCGGGCCATCCATGGCAGCGAGCTGCCGGTGGTGAGCGCCGTGGGCCACGAGACCGACATCACCATCGCCGACTTCGTGGCAGACCTGCGCGCACCGACCCCGTCGGCAGCGGCCGAGCTGCTGAGTCCGGACCAGAACGAGCTGCTGCAGACGCTGGAAGGCTTCTCCCTGCTGCTGCGCCGGCTGATCGGCGAGCGCCTGCAGCACGCCACCCGCGACCTGCTCTGGCTGACCAGACAGCTCAAGCATCCGGGCCGCCGGCTGCAGGAACATGCACAGACCCTGGACATGATGGAAGCGCGCTTGCTGCGCGCCACGCGGCAGAGGCTGGCGAACGCCGGACATCGACTGCACGGGATGCAGCAGGCCCTTGCCCTGCGCTCGCCGCTGACAGTGATCCGCCAGCACAGCCTGCGCCAGGCGGCCCTGCAGCATCGCCTCCAACGGGCCCTGCAGCAGAGCCTGCAGCGCCGGCAGGCTGCGCTGGCGGGACTCGCCCGCAGCCTGGACAGCATCAGCCCGCTGCAGACCCTGCGCCGGGGCTACAGCATCACCTGGACCGAGCGCCACGAGCTGGTGCGCGACGCCCGGCAGCTCGCGCCCGGCCAGACACTGCACACCCGGCTTGGCAGCGGCGCCGTGCGCAGCACCGTCGTCGCCATCCTGCCCGACGCGCCACTTCCTGACGCCTGAGCCCCTGGAGTCCGCCCATGACCCGCACCCACCGCCTCTCTCGACTGTCACTGCCGCTGCTGACCCTCCTGCTTGCCTTCACCCAGGCCGCCCCCGCACTTGCAGTGCCGGTGGACGCCCTGCCGGTTTCCGCAGCGGTGCCTGGCGGCGTGGCCGTGCTGCCCACCGGCATCCAGGCCGTCGCGGCCCGCTATCGCGAGTCGCGCGTGCTGCTGGCGGAAGTCGACGGGCAGCAGTACGCCGTCATCGGCATTCCCCTGTCGGCCACGCCCGGCACGCATGCGCTGGAACTGCGCGACGCGGCGGGCAACAGCCGCTCACTGAACTTCACGGTCACTGACAAGCAGTATGTGGAACAGCGGCTGACCATCACCAACGAGCGCCAGGTGAATCCCATCGACGAAGACATGGTGCGCATCAACCGCGAAAGCGCCGAGATGAACGCCGCCTTCAGTCGCTGGGACGAATCGCTGCAGCCGGTGCTGCGCATGCGCGCCCCCACTGAGGGTGTGCGCAGCAGCTCCTTCGGCCTGCGCCGCTTCTTCAACGAGCAGCCCCGCGCGCCCCATTCCGGCATGGACATCGCCGCGCCCGAGGGCACCCCCATTGTGGCCCCGGCGCCCGGAGTGATCGTGGCCACCGGCCACTACTTCTTCAATGGCAACACCATCATCCTGGACCACGGCCACGGCCTGATCAGCCTCTATTGCCACATGAACACCATTGACGTGGCAGTGGGCCAACGGGTGGAAACCGGCCAGCAGATCGGCGCGGTCGGGCAGACGGGGCGCGTCACCGGGCCACACCTGCACTGGAGCGTCAATCTGAACAATGTCCGGGTGGACCCGGCGCTGTTTCTCCTCGATTGAACAAAACGTAACAGCCCAATTCTTGCCCTCGCTTTTGCTACTTTTTTGACCAGTGCTCCGGTAGATCGGCCGCGTTTCCAATCGGTGCGCCCCTGCCTCAGTCGGCGCGCCAGTCTTCGCTGCCAGGATGCTTCACTCGATGCCCGGATTCGAACTCTTCTTCCTGCTGCTCGCCGGTCATGCCACCGCAGACTTCGTCCTGCAGCCGGAAGCCATGGCACGTGGCAAGATTCGACACAGCGACATCCATCGCGTCAAGTCGGACGGCTTCCCCCGCTGGTACTACTGGCTGAGCGCGCACGCGCTGGTGCACGGCGGCATGGTGTACCTGATCACCAACAGCCTGCTGCTGGGCGTGATCGAAACCGTCTCCCACTGGGTCATCGATTCGGCCAAGTCCGAGGGCGTGATCAATTTCCACCAGGACCAGGGCTTGCATCTGGGCTTCAAGGTCGGGTACCTGTTCGCCGTTTGAACAGCCTGCTCGTTGGTTTGCCTGGCGAATTCTTTTATAGTGCCCCTTCGTTTCCACGTCCTCGCGGGTGCCTGCCCGCGCAGCCACAGGTCGCCAATCGATGAACAAA
This sequence comes from Gammaproteobacteria bacterium, assembly GCA_030832825.1. Lineage (GTDB taxonomy): Bacteria > Pseudomonadota > Gammaproteobacteria > Pseudomonadales > Pseudohongiellaceae > UBA5078. The sequence continues at coordinate 7,781 of JAURIJ010000005.1, read as the reverse complement.
CGTGAAGAACAACGCCGGATACGTGAAGCCAAGCAGCGCTCGGCCGAGCAGAGTACCGCCCGCCAGAAGCTGATCAGTCGCATCGCCATGATGGTGCTGGCACCGCTGCTGATGATCCTGGTGCTCTACGCCCTGCTCTCTCAGGGCCCGACCTATTCGCCGGTCGATATCGCCGAGACGGACCACACCCGTGGCAACAGCCAGGGCGTCAAGCTGGTGGTGTATGCCGACTTCCAGTGCCCGGCCTGCGCCAATGAACACATGCTGCTTGCGCAAGCCTGGAATTCCATCAGTGACCGCACCCAGATGGTGTTCCGGCACTACCCGCTGACCGGCACCCACCCGCACGCATGGCGTGCTGCCACCTATGCGGAAGCCGCTGGCCGCCAGGGCAAGTTCTGGGAGATGTACGACCTGCTGTTCATCAACCAGGCCTACTGGTCCGGGCTGTCCGAGGTGGACGCAGAGTTCGAGGGCTATCTGACGCAACTGGGACTGGATCTGGAGCAGGCCCGCGCGGACCTGGATGACGAAGCGCTGATCGAGAAGATTCGCAGTGACCAGCGCAGCGGCACCCGCTCGGGCGTGCGCGCGACGCCGACCCTGTTCGTGGAGGGCCGGCTGGTGCCGACGCCACGCACGGTGTCTGAACTGGTGAGTCTGATCGACGGCGCCGTCGCGTCCTGATCAGAACCCGCACAGCGCGGCGAAGCGCCGCAACACCTTGCTCGCTGCCGGCGTCTCCTGCTCGTCGCGCAGCAGCGCCTCGACATCGAAACCTTCCGCCTGCAGCGCCTGCTGCCGCTCCCGCACATAAGTGCGCATGACCTCGGCAGAGAACTCCGGATGAAACTGCACCCCCCAGGCACGGGCCCCTACGCGATAGGCCTGATGCCTGTCGTGAGCACTCGACGCCAGCAAGGTGGCCGTCGGCGGCAGTTCCAGCAGGGACTGGGAATGCGTGATGTGCGCCTCACGCAGCCACTGGGCCGCAATGGCATTCCACGGGGCTGCGTCAGTGAGCATCGCCGGCGAGCCGGTGATCACCACACCCGCCACGGCACTCACCTCGGGCAAGGGCTGCCCACGAACCACATCGCGGACATCCCGCAGCCTGGCGTCCAAACCAAGACCCGCCCCGATCCAGTCCTCGAAATCCTCCCCACGGGCTCGCAAGGGAGCGAAGGTTTCGCCGGTTTTCATGATCAACACAGGCCTGGTCATCTTTTGTTCAATTTTTCTAGACCGAGCGCGCGCAAGGACTATGATGCAGTCTCTGATCGTTTTTTAACCACAAAGACAACAGCCATAAAGGGAGTTAGACAATGACAGACTTCATTGAAGGCCTCGCCAAGGAGTGCCAGACTTTTGCCTGTTTCCTGCTGCGCGTGCTCAGCAGCGCGATGTTCATGACGCACGGGTGGGCCAAGCTCTAGGGCGAGAATGCGCAACCGATGCTGGGCGGCATGGACTTCTTCGGCAGTGATCTCGGCATCAACATGCTGTGGATCGCTGCCGTGATCGAACTGTTCGGCGGGGCGCTGCTTGTGCTCGGACTCTTCACTCGCATCGTCGCCCTGCTGGCCGCCATCCTCATGGTGATGGCGTATGTGACGGCGCATGCCGCGTGGTTCCCCACCATCAACATTGGCGAACTGGCGGCCATGTACTTCATGGTGTATTTCCTGATCTTCGCCCGCGGACCCGGTCCGGCCAGCCTCGACTCCCGCTTGTTAGGCCGCGAGTAGTCGCCGTCGGAGCTAGGCCTTCGCGATGCGGATGTTCGCCCACGCGAACAGCAGCGTCATGAACGGGCTGATCAGGCAGAACAGCGCCCAGGGCGCGTAGCTCAGCGTGGCCACTCCCAGCACGCCGGCATGGAACGCCCCGCAGGTGTTCCATGGCACCAGCACCGAGGTGACGGTACCGCAGTCTTCCAGCGTGCGACTCAGATTCTGCGGCGCCAGCCCCCGTTCCTTGTAGGCCCGGGTGAACATGCGCCCGGGCACCACAATGGCGAGATACTGATCCGAGGCCGAGACATTGGTCAGCAGACAGGTGCCCGCCGTGGCCGTCACCAGGCCCCCGGTGCCGCGCACGCGACTGATCAGGGTGTGCGTGATCTTCTGCAGGAAGCCGGAGGCTTCCATCACCCCGCCGAAGGCCATGGCGGTGATGATCAGCCAGATCGTGTCCAGCATGCCGGCCATGCCGCCGGAGGTCAGCAGTTCATCGAGCACCGCATTGCCACTCACCACACTGATCTCGCCATAAACGGCCTGCATGATCACCTGGTAGATGTTGCCGTAGGTCGCCGTCAGTTTCTCCAGCAGCGGGTACTGCAGCACCAGGGCGGCAGCCATGCCGAGCAGCACCCCGACGAACAGCGCAGGCAGCGCGGCCACGCGCTTGACGATCAGGTAGATCACTACGGCCGGCACGATCAGCAGAAACGGGCTGAGCGCGAAGTTCTCCGCCAGCAGGGCCTGAGTCTCGGCCGTGGTGCTCTCGTGGGCGTCGGGCGTGCCCAGGACGAAGCCGACGATGAGATAGAACACCAGCGTGATGAGGATGGAAGGAATGGTCGTCAGCGTGAGGTAGCGGATATGGGTGAACAGATCCACGCCGGTGACGCCCGAGGCCAGATTGGTGGTGTCTGACAGGGGTGAGAGCTTGTCGCCGAAATAGGCCCCGGAGATGATGGCGCCTGCCACCAGGCCCGGATTGAAGCCAAGGGTGTAGCCGATGCTGATCAGCGCCACACCCAGCGTGGCAGAGGTGGACCAGGAACTGCCGATCACGATGGACGCGACGCTCGTGAGCACACAGCAGCTGAAGATGAAGATGGCCGGATTGAAGATCTGCAGACCGTAATAGATCATCGTGGGCACGATGCCGCCGATGAGCCAGGTGCCCACCAGCGCCCCCACCATCAGCAGGATCAGGATGGCCGGCGTGGCGGCGCGGATGTTTTCCAGGATCACTTCCTGGATCTCGTCCCACCGCGTGCCCAGTCGCAGGCTGGTGGCAGCGGCCACGGCGGCGGCCAGAATCAGGGCCGTCTGATTGGCACCCGAGAGCGAGTCATCGCCATAGACAGCCACGTTGTAGCCGAGCAGCACGAACAACACCACCAGGGGCACCAGCGCGAGCCAGAGTGAGTGCTGTTCCTGCGCGGGGACGTCTGCGGCAGCAGTGTCTGTTATCTCGTTGTCCTGCATCCTGTTCTCCCGCTCGCAAGGGCCCCGGCATTGCACGGGAATGAGCGCGGATACTACCTTTATCTCAAGCCCATTAAAAACCCCCGCAGCGCGCAAAAGCGATTCCAGAGGATGCGACACTCAGGCTAATATCCCGGGCAAGTTCACTGGTGCGCGCCCCTGCGCGCCGCCCTGCCGGAGCCCCTCTCATGTCGCCGAACCGCCTTGCTCGACGTCTGTCGCTGTGCTGCCTCGCACTGGGCGGCAGTCTGCTGTTGTCGCTCCCCGCGCTGGCCGATGCCATCCGCCAGACCAAGGGCGATTTCGACGACAAGTTTCGCCAGCTCGAGGACAGCCTTCCCACGGCCAACACATGGCGCAACGCGGCGGGTCAGCCGGGCCACGAATACTGGCAGCAGAAGGTGGACTACCGCATCAGCGCCACGCTCGATGAAGAGAATCGCCGCCTGACCGGCACTCAGGGCGTGAGCTATCAGAACAACTCGCCGGACACGCTGACCTACCTGTGGCTGCAGCTCGATCAGAACATCTTCCGCGCCGATTCCATGGCCGAGATGAGCGAGGACTTCGGCGGCGTCGGCCGGCGCGGCCCCGCCGTGGAAGCCGGCTCGCTCGACAGTCCGGCCCGCCTGAGTCTGGACGAGCTGCGCCGCCAGCAGGCCATGGCGGACGTGGCCATGGGCTACGAGATCAGCAATGTCCGCGACAGCCGCGGCAACCCCCTCGACTACACCATCGTCGGCACCCTCATGCGCATCGATCTGAGTGCCCCCCTGCGCAGCGGCCAGAGCACGCAGTTCAATCTCGACTTCGCGTTCAACATCGTGGAGGAGGACGCCGTCTCGGCACGCAGTGGCTACGAGCACTTCCCCGACGACGCGCGCGAGGGCGGCAACGACATTTTCCTGCTGGCGCAGTGGTTCCCGCGGCTGGCGGCGTACACCGACTACGAAGGGTGGACCAACAAGGAATTCCTGGGCCGTGGCGAGTTCACGCTGGAGTTCGGCGACTATGAAGTGGAAATGACGGTGCCGGCCGACCACATCGTGTCCTCCACCGGCGTGCTCAACAATCCGGCCCAGGTACTGAGCACGGAACAGCGCGCACGACTCACGGCGGCGGAAACGGCGCAGCGTCCGCTGTTCATCGTCACCCCCCAGGAGGCACTGGAGAACGAGCGCGAAGGCACCCGCGAGACCAAGACCTGGCGCTTCTCGGCGCAGAACGTGCGTGACTTCGCCTGGGCGTCCTCGCGCAAGTTCATCTGGGACGCCAAGGGCCATCGGCAGGGCGGCAATGTGCGCCCCTTCGTGATGGCCATGTCGTTCTACCCGAAGGAGGGCGAGCCGCTGTGGTCCACCTACTCCACCGAGGCGATCATCCACACCCTTGAAGTTTACTCGCGCTTCACCTTCGACTACCCCTACCCCACGGCGCAGTCCGTCAACGGGCCGGTCGGCGGCATGGAGTACCCGATGATCACCTTCAACGGCCCGCGCACCACCCTGCAGGACGACGGCAGCCGCACCTATTCCCTGGCCGAGAAGCAGTTCCTGATCGGCGTGGTGATTCACGAGATCGGCCACGGCTACTTTCCCATGATCGTCAATTCCGACGAGCGCCAGTGGACATGGATGGACGAGGGCCTGAACAGCTTCCTGGACGGCGTGGCCGGGCGCGAGTGGGACCCTGACGTTCCCTGGGGCGTGGAGCCCGCCGACATCACCGACTACATGCGCTCCCAGGACCAGGTGCCGATCATGACGCAGTCGGACAGCATCTCGCGCCTCGGCCCCAATGCTTATTCCAAGCCGGCCGCGGCACTCAATATCCTGCGCGAGACCATCATGGGCCGCGACCTGTTCGACTTCGCGTTCCAGCAATACGCCCGCCTGTGGATGTTCAAGCGCCCCACGCCGGCGGACTTCTTCCGCACCATGGAAGAGGCCTCAGGCATCGATCTGGACTGGTTCTGGCGCGGCTGGTTCTACTCCACCGATCATGTGGACATCGCGCTGGAGCGGGTATTCGAGATGCGGCTGGACACCGAGAACCCCGACATCGACTTCGAGCGACGCCGCGCCGAGGACGCCGCCAAGCCCGCCTCGCTGTTCGTGCAGCGCAATGCCGCGGCCGGCCTGCAGACCTGGGTGGAACGCAATCCCGATGTGCGGGACTTCTACGATGAGAACGACCGCTTCACCGTCACCAACAAGGAGCGCAATGCCTACAACGACTTCCTGGAGGGTCTGGAAGACTGGGAGCGTCAGGCGCTGGAGCGGGCCATCGCCGAGGACAAGCACTACTACGTTCTGGAGTTCGCCAATCTGGGCGGTCTGGTGATGCCGATCATCCTGGGGGTCACCTACGAGGATGCCAGCAGCGAGGACATCTACATTCCGGCCGAGATCTGGCGGCGCAGCCCGGAGCGCGTGCGCAAGCTGATCGTGGTGGACAAGCCGGTGGCCAGCATCGTGGTGGACCCGTACTGGGAAACCGCCGATGTGGACATCGAGAACAACCACTACCCGCGGCGCCTGATCCCCTCGCGCGTGGAAGCCTTCAAGGCGCAAGGCAGCGGCGGGCTCACCGGCCGCGACCTGATGCAGGACATCAAGACGGAACTGGAGACAGACGAGCCGGCAGCGGACGCCGAGGCAGTGACGCCGTGAGTCCTGCGCAGCGCACTTGCGCCTGGGCTCTGCTCGCACTCGCCACCCTGCTGAACAGCGCCGGAGCTGCCGCGCATCAGCAGCAGGCAGCCCTGACCCGGGTGCTGTTCAATGCCCGCACCGGCAATCTTGAAGTGATGCACCGCTTCCTGCTGCACGATGCCGAACATGCCGTGCGCGTGCTGTTCGAGCCCGAGGCCGACCTGCTTGCCTCGACGGCAGCCCGAGAGCAGTTCGCCGGCTACGTGCAGCAGCGCTTCAGTCTGCTCGGTGACGACGGCAATCCGTTGCCCCTGCAGTACGTCGGGCAGGAGGTCGAGGGCCCGTTTCTGTGGATCTATCAGGAGTTGCCCATTCCCGCCGGGCTGACCTCTCTCGGGGTCATTCACGACGCACTGCGCGAACTCTGGCCGCAGCAGAACAATCTGGTGAACATCGAACGTGACGGCCGCGTGCAGACCTTGAATTTCAACGGCACCACGCAGTGGCTCAGCGTCAGTGTCGACGCAGCCGCGCGCTGATCGCCTCCCCGCTACAGGAAACCCCTCGTGACCACCGCTCCTCATTGCAATTCCATCATGGCCCTGCGCGAGCGCGAACTCGCCAAACCTCACCGCCCCTTCCTGGCCCGGGGCAGCAAGGTCATTCGCTGCCCCGACTGCCTGCTGCCGCAACGAGGCTGCATCTGCAGCGAGCGTCCGCAGCCGCTGCCCGGCAGTGCCTTCTGCTTCCTGCTCTACTGGGGGGAGGCCTTCAAGCCCACCAACACCGGGCGCCTGGTGGCCGATGTGGTGCAGGACAATCACGCCTTTCTGTGGGACCGCACACAGCACGACCCGGCGCTGCTGGCCCTGCTGGCCGACCCGCGCTACCAGCCCATCGTGATCTTCCCCAGCCAGTACGCCGAGCCGCAGCGCTGCATCAAGAGCCCGGCGGAACTGCCCGGCATCGCCGCCGGCCGCACGCCGCTCTACGTGATGCTGGACGGCACCTGGCGCGAGGCCCGCAAGATGTTTCGCAGCACGTATCTGAAGGACTTGCCGGTGTTGGGGATCGAGCCGGAGGAAGGCTCTCGTTATCAATTGCGCGAAGCCGTGCACAAGCATCAGCTGTGCACCGCCGAGGTGGCGGCGGCCGTGCTGGCGCTGGGGGGAGACCAGCCGGCGGCACAGGCCCTGGAGACCTACTTCGAGACCTTCCGCCGCCATTACATCGCCTGCAAGCCGCACATGGTGCTGCGCGAGCACTCGCCGGACTAGTCGGCCACCTCGACGCGATTGCGCCCCTTTTCCTTGGCCATGTAGAGCGCCCGATCGACCCGCTGCAGCAACGTGTCCATGGTATCGCCTTCGTGCGATCCAATCGGGAAGAACTGATAACAAGTGTTGTCTTCGACCTGATCTCCCTTCGTGTTGGTATTGGTCCGGGAACGATCGATATCAAGCAAGTCCGGCCACAGGACCGTGCGCTGATTTAGTGTCCGATCGAGTTCAACTGCCATTTCCCGGCCATGACCGATGTCAAGACTATCCTGCAGCGCATTCCCGTTTCTCTGATCTTGAGGTGAAACAACGCTCACCTTTGTCCAAAAGCAGTTGCAGTGCCGGCGCCGAATATCGAAATCAATCAACGTACCCTTCACCTCAAGCAGCAGCCCCAGCAGATCGCCACGCGAAAGCCGTGGAGCCGGTTCTTTGAGCCGAAAGCCCAGGAGGTGCGCGGCTGCGAAGGGCCTTGGCTACGAACGTCAACATGCCTACCACGCACCTTACGGGCGCGCAAATCGTGAGGTCGCGGGTCGTCAGACAATATAAAAATCGAAAGGCTGTGAGCTCGTAGGGGGTGAACCTTACCCAGGTGAGCTTCAGCAGGAAGTCGGCCACGATTT
>JAURIJ010000057.1 GCA_030832825.1 Gammaproteobacteria bacterium | reverse complement strand
GCAGCCACTGATGTGCGGTCCGCCTCGCGCAGCATCTTGACGATCTGATCTTCCGTAAATCGACTCTTCTTCATGCCTCACCTCGATTGAGGGGGCCATACTCTCAAGTTTTAACTGGTCCGAAAATAGCCGGGCAGGTCAATTGCCTGACAAGTGAAAGGCGTCGGATTTTACACTAGTAAATGGAATATGACTTGACCTGCATTTGAAAACTCATAAGAATCCATCGCTCACGAGCCCCTGTTGCAATGCGGGCCACAATTCAAAACATATTCAGAACACTACGATTTCAATGGGCTTTTTCTCTTCAGCCAAGTGCTTTCTGTGCACGCACTATCCCCGCAAGCATCTGGAACTTGCCAGCTACTTGAGCGTTGCGCTGGTGCTGACACTTTTCTTCGCACCCGAAGAATCCGCGCATGGCGCAAGGGCAAGTTCGCCAATCCAGGTGGGGCCAAGCGCACTCTCAAGGGCCTTGGCGGGAGCCAGCACCAATTCGACCCTGCGCGATGAGGTGGTCAATCCAGACGATGACAACGAGCAGCTTGAGGCAGCCTGGACGAGCTTTGAAGTGCAGGCTGGAGACAATCTCTCCGAGATTTTCGGAAGGGTGGGCCTCAGCGCCCAGCACATGTACAAGGTGCTGAACAGCAGTGAGGAAGCCAAAGTTCTCGACAGGCTTTATCCTGGCTACGAGCTGAGTTTTCACATCCCTGCCCCCGGCGAGCTCGCCCAGCTGCGCGTGCTGAAGTCACCGCTGGAAGGGTACTTGTTCACTCGCAATGAAGACGGCTATGGCGTCGACCCCATCCAGCTGTCGGCGGACATAGTGCCAGTGGTCAAGGATGGCGTCATCAACGACAGTCTGTTCATGGCCGGTCAGCGCGCCGACATTCCAGCGTCCTCCATCATGGAAATGGCAGACATTTTCGGAGGCGAGATCGACTTCATTCTGGATACTCGGGCTGGCGATTCCTTCAGCATCGTGTATGAAGAGAAGTACCTGAAGAATGAATTCATCGGCCACGGCGAGATTCTCGCGGCTCGCTTCATCAACCAGGGTGAGGAATTCATCGCGGTTCGATATACCAACGAGGCGGGTGAAACGGGTTACTACAACCCGGAAGGTGAAAGCATGCAGAAGGCCTTCCTCCGAACCCCGCTGGATGTCTTCCGCATCAGCTCCAATTTCAGCCTGACTCGCAAACACCCCATCTTGAATACCATTCGCGCTCATCGCGGCACCGACTACGCAGCGCCCCGTGGCACGCCAGTGCGCGCCACCAGTGACGGCACCGTTACCTGGGCTGCCCGAAGCGGTTCTTTCGGCAAGCTCGTCGTTCTCCAGCATGGCGGCAGCTTCGAGACCAAGTACGCCCATCTGAACGACTATGCACAGGGCATCAAGAAAGGTGCTCGTGTGACGCAGGGCCAGGTGATCGGGTATGTCGGCACAACAGGCGGCTCCACCGGCCCGCACCTGCATTACGAGTTCCTGGTGAACGGGGTTCACAAGGATCCGAGAACCATCGTCGACCAATTGCCTCAGGCGATTGCCCTGTCGCCTGAAGAACTCCCGCGCTTCAAGGCACAGACACGGGACGTACTCGCCCGACTGCAGAACGCCAAAGCAGACACCCGGATGCTGTCCATGCAGACCGGCTCAGCCAACACCCCGCAGATCCGCTGACCACGCAGAGGCGCCTGCGCTTTCCCCTGCCATTGCAAGGCTGAGAGGCTCACCCATGTCCGCGCATGAATATTTCATCGGCCTGCTTTCCGGCACAAGTGTCGACGGAATCGACGCTGTGGTGGTCGACTTCGCCGCCACCCCCCCCAGACTGATCGCCACCCACAGCGAGCCGATCCCCGATACCTTGCGAGCCCGCATTCTCGAACTGTGCTCAGGGCAACGGGTAAGTCTGGTGACCTTTGGAGAGACGGATGTCGCGCTCGGTCGCCTTTTCGCGCAAGCGGCCAATTCCCTCCTGAGCATGGCTGCGATTGCCGCTCGCGATGTGGTGGCGATTGGCAGCCACGGACAGACTGTCATGCATCATCCGCACGGAGAATTCCCCTTCACGCTGCAGATCGGAGACCCAAACACGATTGCTTGGCTGACCGGCATCAGCACCGTCGCGGATTTCCGCCGCAAGGACATGGCCGCCGGCGGTCAGGGGGCCCCTCTAGCACCATTGTTTCACCAGGACTTTTTCGGCCGCCAAGGCACGGATCGAGCAGTTCTCAACATCGGCGGCATCGCCAATATCACGCTGCTGGCATCGTCGCGACGCCAGAGGACACTGGGGTTCGACACCGGCCCCGGCAATGTGCTGATGGACTCGTGGATCAAGGCCAAGCGCGGCCTGGCGTACGATCATGACGGAGAATGGGCCTCGACCGGTCGGGTCAACCAGTCCTTGCTTGATGTCCTGATGAGCGAGCCTTACCTGCAGCGTCCTGCGCCCAAGAGCACTGGAAGGGAACTCTTCAATCTCGATTGGCTGCGGTCACACCTGCAGAGTTTGCCCACGATGGCGGACGAAGATGTGCAGGCCACCCTGCTGGAATTCACCGCTCGCAGCATCGCGCAAAGTGTGAACTGGAAATCGAATGGTGTAGAGGACGTCATTGTCTGCGGAGGCGGGGCTCACAACAGCACGCTCATGGCTGCACTGCAACGCAGCATGCCAGAGACAAAGGTACTCTCAAGCGCCGCTGCGGGGCTGGCCCCCGACTGGGTCGAAGGCGTGGCGTTCGCCTGGATGGCCCGCAAGGCCTGGCTGGGGGAGGCAATCGCCACCGGCTCGGTGACCGGGGCGACACGGCCCTGCATTCTGGGCGGAATCTACAAGCACGAGACGCAGGACACGCCCACGTTACACTGAGAAAGACGAGCCACAACCGCAAGTCGTGGCTGCCAGCGGGTTGTTGACCACGAACTTCGCACCTTGCAGACCTTCCACATAGTCCACGCGAGCGCCGGCCAGATACTGGTAGCTGAGTGGGTCCACCAACAGTTCCGCGCCATGGTTGGTGATCACCGAGTCGTCTTCGTTGACCGCCTCGTCAAAACTGAAGCCGTACTGAAAGCCCGAACACCCGCCCCCCGTCACGAACACCCGCAGTTTCAACCCTGGATTGCCTTCCTCGGCGATCAAGGTCTTGACCTTGTTGGCGGCATTGGTGGTCATGGAAATGACAACCGGATCATGAGTTTGAACAGCAGACATGGGCACACCTTGGAATTGGGGATGCGCGCGATTCGCGAGCAGGCGGGATTATGGAGAAGCCCGAGTAATTCAGTCAACTATTGATTGGGTGCCGGCGGCCGTCTCGAAGGCCAGTGTATTGGAGCCCAGACGTTTGGCTTCCTGCTGTGCCCGACCTATATGCAGCAGGCTGCCGTTGATCTCCGACCCCATCACCATCTCGATCAGATTGTAGAATACATTGCCCATCACCACGCCCTTGGCGGCCAGCTCAAGCTGACGGGCACAGTGCAGATCACCCTCCACCAGCCCATTGATTACCGCCACCGGCACCCAGACTTCCCCTTCGATCACACCGCCGTCGGCAAGACGCAGGATGGCACCGGATTCATCGTCAGCAAACACATTGCCACGTATGCGCCCTTCCACGATCAACTCCCCTGCGAAGCGCACGTCACCGATGATTTCGGTCTGTCGCGAGACCAGCGTGTGCGCAGTTCCTGCCGGCTGAGCAGCCTTGGTTCCTGATCCAAACATGTCAAATTTCCTCCACTGTCCAGCTGAAACGGCGCTCCGTTGTGTAGCGGCCGGGCTCACTGGATTGCGCGTGAATGAGTACCTCCTCCGGCATGAACCCGGGAGGCAGTTCGAATTCTCCTTCCAGTGCCTGGAAATAGCGGAACTCGAGGATGTCCGAAATCTCGGCGGGGACGTGTGACAGTTGCGCAAGTTCGTAGCTGCGCGGCGCGCCGTTCTGCTGCCCGTGAACGGTCACGCGAAAGGTGCCCCTGACCCGCTCATCCCCAGCACCGGCCACCCGGACAAACGCATGATAACGATAGCTGGCCGGCGCTGCGGCCGCAGCAAGCCGCAGATTCTCGATGATCAGGCCAGGCTCGGCAGATTCCGGCGCCATGACCTGGCGATAGAAGGACACGTCCTGTTCCAGTTGCCGAATGCGGCCGCGCAGTGAATTGATCGTGCCCTGCACTTCAGCTTCCGCGCGCTGATCGAGCAGGGTGTCCTGCCCTGACATGGCAAGCTGGGCACGCAGTTCTGCGACCTGCTCCTGCGCCTGCAGCAGGGCATCGCTCAGGAGCACGTTCTCGGCGCCGACTTCGATATGCTCGCGCGAGGCGCCGAAGTAACCCCAATAGAGCCCCCCGACTGCCGCCAGCAATACCGCACAGACAAACGCAGCTACCAGGATGGCCGGCAGCCATGGGCGGTAAGGCACCACGACCATTCTGGTCTGCCTGCTTCCCTTGACTGCACCAGCCATGGCAAAGGCTCCCTCAGGGCAGCAGCGCAACCGTCTGCAGGCCCGCTGTCTCCTCCAGCCCGAACATGATGTTCATGTTCTGGATGGCCTGGCCGGATGCGCCCTTTACCAGGTTGTCGATGACCGACATGACCACAACCATGTTGTTGGCGGGCAGGTAGCAGACACCGATCTGGCACTGGTTTGCGCCGCGCACATTGCGCGTGGCCGGGTACTTGCCGGAGGGCAGCACGTCCACGAAGGGTTCGTTGCGGTAGCGATTCTCGAACACGGCCTGCAGATCCAATCCCTGCATGCCCCGTTTGAGCGGCGCGTAGAGCGTGGCGTGAATGCCGCGAATCATGGGCGTCAAATGGGGAATGAAGGTCAGTCTGACCGACTCGCCCGCATAGGTGTCCAAGCCCTGACTGATCTCGGGAAGATGGCGATGACCGCTGACACCGTAGGCGTGCAGGGACTCGGAAGCCTCGGACAGCAGACTGCCCACTGCAGCCTTGCGGCCAGCCCCGCTGACCCCGGACTTGGCATCGGCGATCAGTTGCTGCGTATCGACCAGCCCCTGTTCCAGCAAGGGCAGAAAGCCCAACTGAATGGCAGTCGGGTAGCAGCCCGGCACCGCCAGCAATTGCGCGCCGGCGATGCTGGCACGATTGACCTCGGGCAGGCCGTAGACTGCCTGCGCAAGGTACTGCGGGCTCTCATGCGCCACGTTGTACCACTTCTCCCACAAGGCCTGGTTCTTCAGGCGGAAGTCGGCAGACAGATCGATGACGCGCACACCGCGTTCGAGCAGTGTCGGCACCGTTTTCATGGCAACGGCATGAGGCGTGGCATAGAAGACGACATCGCAGGCAAACAGGGCGTCCGTATCCGGGGCGGAAAAGTTGAGATCGACATGCCCGCGCAGATTAGGGAACAGGTCGGCGACCGGCGTGTCCTGCATCTCTCTGGACGTGATGACCTCGATGCGGACATCCTTGCGCGGCGCCAGCAGACGCAGCAACTCCACGCCCGTGTACCCTGTCGCGCCGACTATGCCTACCTTGATCATCCTGCCCTCCTGCCTGTCGAAAATGTGCTGACTTGAATGAAATATCCAGAATTGCCGCCCGAAGCGAGGCCGGCATGATACCGCCGATTGCAGGCTCGATCCATGTTGGCGGCTGTGCTAACGTACCGGCTCGATTTTCGCGGCCGCAGGCCGTCAGAGCGCAGCGCGCAGACAAGGGGGGCAGGATGTTGTGGGTGAAGGCGTTTCACATTGTCGCGGTGGTGTGCTGGTTTGCCGCGATCTTCTATCTGCCGCGCCTTTTCGTGTACCACGCCATGGCCGAAGACCAGATCAGTCGTGACCGTTTCGTCATCATGGAGCGCAAGCTGCTCAATGGCATCGGCACGCCCTCCGCCATCGCCACGGTGGTGCTTGGTCTGTGGCTGATCAGCTTCAATGGCAGCTACTACATGAGCTCGGGCTGGATGCATGCCAAGCTCGGCCTGGTGTTGCTGCTGCTGATCTACCACGGCATCTGCTATCGCTTCTTCTTCGACTTCCGTGCTGGGCGCAATCAGAGAACCCACGTTTTCTTCCGTTATTTCAATGAGTTACCGGTGCTGCTTCTGATCGCCATCGTGATTCTCGTGGTCGTCAGGCCGTTTTGATCCTCTGCTGGAGGTGTGCACGACGTGTCCGCAACGCCCGACCTCAACGCGCTCAAACCCAATGTGCTGTGCTTCTCCGGGCTTGACCCTTCCGGCGGAGCCGGCATACAAGCCGACATCGAGGCGCTGTTCAGTGCAGGCTGCCATTGCCTGCCCGTGGTGACGGCGCTGACGGTGCAGGACACCCGCAATGTGTTGGCCTGCCATCCGGTGCCGCCAACCCTGCTGATCGAGCAAGCACGTGCCGTGCTGGAAGACATGCCGGTGGCGGCCATCAAGATCGGACTGCTTGGCAGCATCGCTGCCGCCGAGGTGATTCACAGCCTCCTGCGCGACTACCCGGGCATCCCCGTGATCCTCGACCCGATTCTGCGCGCCGGCGGAGGCTTCGACTTCAGCGCACAGGAGCTGCGTGCCGCGATGCGCAGCCTGCTGATTCCGCTGTGCACCGTGGTCACGCCCAACACCGTGGAGTTGCGCCTGCTCACCTCGGCGGCCGACAGCGATGACGCCTGCGCCAATGCCCTGCTGGATCTGGGCTGTTCCCACGTGCTGCTGACGGGCACGCATGCCGACAGCCCCAATGTCATCAATCAGCTGTACACCCCCCATCAGCCGCCGCTACGGCAGGAATGGCCGCGCCTGAGCGGGGAGTATCACGGTTCAGGGTGCACGCTGGCGGCAAGTCTCGCGGCCCACATGGCGCACGGGCTCGCCGTTGCCGACGCGGCCCGGCGGGCCCAGCACTACACATGGCAAGCCCTGAAGGCAGGCCAGCAACCCGGCCGCGGCCAGCACCTGCCCGACCGCGCCTTCTGGAGTCGCCACTCGTGAATTTGCGACGCCCGCTGCGTGGAGTCTATGCCATCACCGATGAGGCACTACTGCCCGCAGATCTGCTGCTCACCCAGGTGGAAGCCGCTCTGCGCGCCGGGCTCGCCCTGCTGCAATACCGCAGCAAGCAGGGCAGCGAGTCGCAGCGCCTGCAGCAGGCGCGTGCTCTTGTCGATCTGTGCCGCCAGCACGACACGCCACTGCTGATCAATGACGATGTGCCGCTGTGCCTGGCAGCCGGCGCGGCGGGCGTGCATCTGGGCCAGCGGGACCAGGGGCTGAACGAGGCAAGACGACTGCTGGGCCCCGAGGCCATCATCGGCATCACCTGCCACGACCAGCTCGCGCTGGCCCGGCAGGCGCAGGCCGCCGGCGCCTCCTACGTGGCCTTCGGTCGCTTCTTCGCATCAAAGACCAAGCCTTCCGCCCCACCGGCGGATATCGCCATCCTGCCGCAGGCGCGCCAGGAGCTGGACATCCCTGTGGTTGCAATCGGCGGCATCACCGCTGAAAATGGCGCGGCCTTGATCGCTGCCGGCGCTGACATGCTGGCCGTCATACACGCATTGTTCGCCTTTCCCGATGTCGAATCCCGGGCTCGAAAACTGAATTCACTGTTCACTTCATCACATTGAACTGCCTCTTTCACCGAGGCCGTCGAGGAACTCATGTCCGCCACTGACAGCACACCGAAGAAGATCCACAGCCGCTCCGCCGCATTGTTCGAGGAAGCCCGACAGTACATTCCCGGGGGCGTGAACTCCCCCGTGCGCGCCTTTCGCGGTGTGGGTGGGAATCCGCTGTTCTTCCAGGGCGGCGAAGGCGCCTGGCTGATCGACGAAGACAGCAACCGCTACATCGACTACGTCGGCGCCTGGGGGCCACTCATTCTGGGCCACCGTCATCCCGACGTGATCGCCGCCCTGCAGACGCAGCTGCAGCTGGGACTGGGCTATGGCGCCTCCACGGAAGCCGAGATCACCATTGCAAAGACGATCTGCTCCCTCGTGCCCTCCATCGAGCGCGTGCGTCTGGTGACCTCCGGCACGGAAGCAACCATGAGCGCGATTCGCGTGGCGCGCGGCTTCACGCGCCGCGACCGGATCGTCAAGTTCGAGGGCTGCTACCACGGCCACGTGGACGGCCTGCTGGTGAAAGCCGGCTCCGGCGCGCTGACTCTGGGCGAGCCCGACTCCCTCGGCGTGCCCAAGGCCTATACCGACCTGACCCACGTGCTGCCCTACAACGATGTGGATGCCCTGGTGGCCCTGTTCGAGCAGCATGGGCGCGAGATCGCCTGCGTGATCGTCGAGCCCGTGGCCGGCAACATGAATCTCGTGCCGCCGGTGCCCGGCTTCCTGGAGACCATGCGCGAAGTGTGCACGCAGTACGGCGCGGTGCTGATCTTCGACGAGGTCATGACCGGCTTCCGCGTGGCACTGGGCGGCGCGCAGTCGCATTACAAGGTGACCCCGGACATGACGACGCTCGGCAAGGTCATCGGCGGCGGACTGCCGGTGGGCGCCTTCGGGGGACGTCGCGAGATCATGGAGATGGTGGCCCCGCTCGGCCCCGTCTACCAGGCCGGCACCCTGGCCGGCAGTCCGCTGGCAGTGGCCGCGGGCATGGCCATGCTGAAAGCCATTCAGGCACCGGGTTTTCACGAGGCCCTGAGCGCCCGCACTCAGCGTCTGATGCAAGGGCTCGAGGAGCGCGCACGCGCCGCCGGCATTCCCTTCACCACGCACAGCGTGGGCGGCATGTTCGGCTGCTTCTTCAGCACCGAAGCAAAGATCACCCGCTTCGAGCAGGTGATGGCCAGCAATGTCGAGCAGTTCCGCAAGTACTTCCACCTGATGCTCGAGCGCGGCGTCTACCTGGCGCCGTCGGCCTTCGAAGCCGGCTTCGTGGGGGCTGCACACGGTGACACCGAGATCAACCAGACCCTGGACGCTGCCGAGCAGGCCTTCGCCGCCCTGTAGTTCCGCCACCCCTGACAGAGACTGGAATAGACATGAAGCAATACGACGTGTACGGCATCGGCAATGCGCTGGTGGACAAGGAATTCGAGGTCGACGATCAGTTCTTCATGGACGGGGGCATAAAGAAGGGCTTCATGACCCTGATCGATGAGGCCCAGCAGCAGACGCTGCTGGACCAGCTGATGCAGCGCTACCCATTGAAGAAGAAGGCGGGAGGCGGTTCAGCCGCCAATTCGTTGTACGCCCTCAGTCAGTTCGGCGGCAAGGCCTTCTTTTCCTGCAAGGTCGCCAATGACGAGGCCGGCCATTTCTACATGCAGGAACTGGGCTCGCTGAACATCCAGACGAATCTGAGCGCAGAGCGCGAGGAAGGCGTCACCGGGCGCTGCCTGGTGATGGTGACGCCGGATGCCGAGCGCACCATGCTCACGTCGCTTGGCATCTCTCAGCGCGTCTCGGTGGATGAACTCGTGTCAGACGCACTGGCGGCGTCAGAGTACGCTTACGTCGAGGGCTATCTGGTGACGTCGCCCAGTGCGCGCAGTGCCGTGCTGGAGCTCAAGCGTCAGGCGGCGCAGCACGGCGTGAAATTCGCGCTGACGTTCTCCGACCCGGCAATGGTCGAGTACTTCCGCGACGGCATCAACGAGTTCATCGGCGATGGT
>JAURIJ010000044.1 GCA_030832825.1 Gammaproteobacteria bacterium | reverse complement strand
GCAGCCACTGATGTGCGGTCCGCCTCGCGCAGCATCTTGACGATCTGATCTTCCGTAAATCGACTCTTCTTCATGCCTCACCTCGATTGAGGGGGCCATACTCTCAAGTTTTAACTGGTCCGAAAATAGCCGGGCAGGTCAGCTGCTCCGAAATACACTATGAGAAAACACAAGACTAAGTAATAGGTTGTTGGTGTAAGAATATCGAAAGCCATTCCAGCAGCACTAACGCCCTCTGGCGTGACGCCAGTAATAACAGAGATCAAAATTATCGCTGATATCAGCAATAGATTTCTTCGCTCAACACTTATGAATCGTGAATATGATTCTAGAATAAGCTGATGAATTATTTTGTCTCGCTCAGGATCTAAGTCTTCTCGGATATCAACCATTAAACATGCCTGTTAAATATAGTTAATCATTTACAATTCAGCACTTCTCATGTGGTTTTGCACCCTTTTAGAAAGCTAAAAGTATGCTATGAGTATGCTATAGGATTTGGTAAGGCTAAAGGAATTAAAAACTAAGGAAATCAGAGGGTTATGGTGCCCAGGGGCGGAATCGAACCACCGACACGAGGATTTTCAATCCTCTGCTCTACCGACTGAGCTACCTGGGCGTCAAGAAACCTGCGGGCTTGCGGGCATGTGCCTGCCGCCGGTTTTGACAAGGCGCGTATTAAACCTGCGAAGCCCGGGCCGAGTCAAGCGCGAGATTTCAGGCCTGCGGGGGCACGTAGCCGGACGCCGTGTCGTGGCTTTCGTTGTTCAGGAACTTCTGCATTTCGTCCTGCAGATAGCGACGATGATCCGGATTCATCATGCTCAGCTGCTTCTCGTTGATCAGCATGGTCTGCTGCTTCAGCCACTCCTGCCAGGCCTGGCGCGACACCTGCTCGAAGATCTCCAGCCCCTTGCTGCCCGGATAGGGTGGCGCTTCGAGGCCGGGCAATTCCTGCTGATACTTGCGACAGAACACGGTTCGGGACATGGCGGTTTCCTTGCGATGAATGGGTCGTTGGCCTGCGCTCGCGCGTCAGCCTGCGCGGTGGGCGGCGATGCGCTGCAGCAGCTCCAGCACCGGTGCCGCGAGGCCGACCGTGGCGGCGGGCGTGGCAGCGTCCGGGCCTGCAGCGTACCAGAGCCAGCGTCCGGCCTCCATGACGCCAGGCAGCTCGCCCGGGGCCTGCACCAGCAGCGGCGTGATCTGCAGCTGGAAATGGCTGAAGGTGTGCTTGAGTACGGGCCAGGCCTGCTGCGGCAGGTCCTGCCCGGGCCACTGCCTGGCCAGAAACTGCTGTGCCGCGGCGACGTCGGCGAATTCCGGAAAGCTCCACAGCCCGCCCCAGATGCCGCTCTGCGGGCGCTGCTCCAGCAGCACCTTCCCCGAGGGCTGGCGGCACATGAGCATGCAGACGGCGCGCGTCGGCACGGCACGCTTCGGCTTGCGCGAAGGCAGTGCCGCGACGTTGTCGGTTGCCAGCGCCTGACAACCCTCGGCCAGCGGGCACTGCGGACAAGTGGGCCGGCTGCGGGTGCACACGGTGGCGCCCAGATCCATCATGGCCTGGGTGTAGGCAGCGAAGCCTTCAGCGGGCGTGGCCTCTTCCGCCAGCACCCACAGACGTTTCTGCACCGCGGGCAGATCCGGCCAGCCCTCGATGCCGTGGAAGCGGCACAGCACCCGTTTCACATTGCCGTCAAGGATGGGCGCCCGCACGCCGCAGCCCAGCGCGAGAATGGCGCCGGCGGTGGAGCGGCCGATGCCGGGCAGCTCGCACAGTGCGTCAACCGTGCGGGGGAATTCCCCCTGCCACTGCGTGCTGAGGAGCTGCGCGCTGCGATGCAGATTGCGGCCGCGAGCGTAGTAGCCCAGTCCTGTCCACAGATGCAGCACCTCGTCCAGCGGGGCGGACGCCAGGGCGTGCACATCGGGGAAGCGCGCCATGAAGCGCTGGAAATAGGGGATGACGGTGCTGACCTGAGTCTGCTGCAGCATGATCTCGGACACCCAGACGCGATACGGCGTCGGGTTCTGCTGCCAGGGCAGGGTGTGGCGGCCGTGCGCGGCAAACCACTGCAGTACGGTGTCGGTGAAGGCGGGACTGGGCATGAGAGAGCCGACTCAGCGCAGCGCGCGGTCGAGCAGGCTGCGCGCGGCATCCTGCAGGTCGGCCGGCACCTGGTCCGAGACGGCGTCCTGCACGCGGCGCTGCACCTGATTGCGCGAAATCTCCACGAACAGATCCCGCACCCGGCCGAAGTCCGGCCCGCAGTATTGGCTGTACTGAGCGTCGAAGCGGGCGCTGCACTGCACCGGCCAGCCGACGTTCTGGTACAGCGGTGCCACCGGAATGGTCTGCACGGCCGGCTCGCCATAGACGGTGATCAGCGTGGCATAGTCGAAGCGCTCCTGCGCCAGGTCCACGCCGCCGTTGGCCGTGATCTCGAAATTGTCCATCTGCAGTTTCAGCTGCTGGCCGCTGGCGATGCCGCTCGCGAAGCTCAGGCTGCCCTCGACACTGGCGAAGTTCACGACATCCGGCCACTGCTGGGCCAGGTCGCCGGAGCCTGCCGGGCTGAGCACGGAGATCGCCGAGAACACCTGTTTCACGATGCCGATGTCGATGGCATTGTCGGCCAGACTGAAGCTGGTCGAGCCATTGAGCGAGCTGAGCAGCTGGGCGCTGGTGCTGCCTTGAGCCGTGTGGAAGGACTCCAGGTTGAGGCGCCCCTGGGCGAAGCCGGCGGCCGGAAACGCTTGGGCCAGCAGGCTGACATCGAGGTTCTGCAGCGACATGATGCTGCTCAGGGCGGGCGTCGGCTGCCGTGTGTCGTAGCTCAGTGCCGCCGTCAGCTGGCCGCCATAGAGCTCGGTCGGGCGCAGGTTCAGGTTGAGGCGGCCATTGCTCACGGTGAGGCGCGCATCGACGGTGCCGACCTGCAAACCGCCGACAGCGAGGGACGCAATGCTGTGAGTGCCATCCACGTCGAGGCTGCGCAGCAGGTCGACGGGCAGTTCGATGTCCGTGGTCGCGGCGGGTGGGGTTGCCGGCTCTGCGGGCTCTGCGAGTTCTGCAGCGCCGGGGGCCGCCCCGGGCGACGCTGGCGCGCCGTTGAAGTCCAGGGCATTGCCGATGAGGCTGTAAGTCAGACGCGCGGGCGTGTTCGCGCTGGCGGCCGTCCAGGTGGCGCGGATATCGATCTGCTTTTCATCCAGCAGCCATTGCAGTCTGGGGATGTCGAGCGCACTGGCATCCCCGCTGAAGTCGACGCTCAGGCTGGCCTGGTCGCGGTTCGGGTCGAAGTCCTGCGCCAGTGCCGCAGCGGCCGGTTCCGGAGCTTCCGGTCGCACGTGCAAATCCAGGAAATCGTTCAGCGGGAAGCGATTGCTCTGCAGGCTGCCCTGCCAGCGCGGCGTCCCGTTGAGGTTCTCCGCCGCCAGCCGGCCCTGCAGCTGCAGCGGATTGAGCTTGAGTGTCAGCTCCTCAATGCTGGCACTGCCGGCGGCGCGGTCCACGCGCACCTGCGTCGCGATGTCGAAGACTTCGTCGTGGCCGATGTCATCGCGCGTCAGGGCGAAGGCCAGTTGCAAGGGGAAACGGGTGCCGCGCAGATTCGCGCCGGTGGCGTCGGCGCGCAGATCGTGCAGGCGCAAGTTCAGCCCGCGCTGCCGATCCTGCAGGCCCAGACTGGCATCGCGCACGCCGATGTGCTCGATGCGGCTGGAATCCACGAGGCTGTCGGCGGCTGCGCTCCCGGCGGTTGTGGCTGTGGCGCCTGCCGTGCTGCTGGCAGCCGTGCCGCGTTCCCAGTTGCTGCGGCCGCTCTCGTCCACCAGCCAGTTCATGTGCAGGCCTTGGATCTGCAATTCCTGCAGCGCCAGGCGCCCGTCCAGCAGAGCCCGCGGTTCCAGCCGGATGTGCAGCAGCGCCAGCGAGGCCAGCTCCATCGGCGACTCGGAGTTGCGCAGGCGGACATCGGTCACGGAGAGGCCGAATTGCGGGCGCAGGGTCCAGTCGATCTCGCCGGCCATCTCGAGCTGCAGCCCGGTCTGGCTGTTGAAGGCGGACTCCAGGGCGCTGCGGTAGCGCGCCGGATCGACGAGCAGAAATGCTGCCGTCACGGCGACCAGCAAAAGGATGACCAGGGTGGCGAAGGCGAGTGCGAGCGTCTTGAACAGTTTCAACATCGTGGGGTTCCGGGGTGCGCGAGCATGTTCCAGCCATGTCTCGAGGAGGCGAAAGTGTAACCCATGGCCGCCGCGTGGTGCATCGTCAGGGTAGTGGAAGTGTCGGGAAAATCACGGATTCCAGCCATCCTGCGTGCCCTGCGCGGCGGTATCCGCGCTTTCAAAAGCCGCTGGCCTGCCCGTATAATGCCCGCCACCTGAAACCGGCCGCACGCGATGGCCAGGACACGAATGCGAGGAGCATTGATGTCATCACGACAAGCCACAGTGGAACGCAACACGAAGGAAACCCAGATCAAGGTGTCCGTCAATCTCGATGGCACGGGCGATCTGCGCTGCGAGACGGGGCTGCCCTTCCTGGATCACATGCTGGACCAGGTGGCACGCCACGGGCTGATCGATCTCGACATCAAGGCCGTGGGCGACCTGCACATCGATGCGCACCACACGGTGGAAGATCTGGGCATCACCCTGGGCATGGCCTTCAACAAGGCGCTGGACCGCAAGGGCATCCGTCGCTACGGCCACGCCTATGTGCCGCTGGATGAAGCGCTCTCGCGCGTGGTGATCGATTTCTCCGGCCGTCCTGGTCTGGAGTACCACATTCCCTTCACGCGGGGTGCCGTGGGCGGCTTCGATGTCGACCTGTTCCACGAATTCTTCCAGGGCTTCGTCAATCACGCGCTGGTCACCCTGCACATCGACACTCTGCGCGGCGTCAATTCCCACCATCAGATCGAGACGGTCTTCAAGGCCTTCGGTCGCGCCCTGCGCATGGCGATGGAAATCGACCCCCGCAGCGCCGATGTCATTCCGTCCACGAAAGGCGCGCTCTGATACCCGGAGCCGCGCCAGCAGGTCAGCATTATGAAGAAAGTGGCCGTGATCGATTACGGAATGGGCAATCTGCATTCCGTCGCCAAGGCGCTCGAACATGTCGGTGACAACGTCAAGGTGCTGGTCACCAGCGACGCCAAGGCCATCGCGCAGGCCGACCATGTGATCTTCCCCGGCGTGGGCGCCATTCGTGACTGCATGGCCGAGATTCGCCGCCTGCACATTGACGAGATCGTGGCCGAGGTCAGTCGCACCAAGCCCCTGCTCGCGATCTGCGTGGGCATGCAGGCGCTCATGGACTCCAGCGAAGAGAATGGCGGTGTGCCCTGCCTGGGCCTGGTGCACGGCGAGGTGCGTTTCTTCGGCAATGTCGATGCCGGTGCCGTGGGCGACACGACGCGCGCTTGCAGCGGACTGCGCGATGACGACGGCGCGCCGCTCAAGGTGCCGCACATGGGCTGGAACTGCGTGCGGCAGACCGACCATCACCCCTTGTGGCGCGGCATCGAGGACAACACCCGTTTCTACTTCGTGCACAGCTATTACGTGACTCTGGGCGCCGGCGAAAAGGCCTCGGGCCTGACCCGCTACGGCGTGGAATTCACCGCCGCTCTCAACAAGGGCAACCTCTTTGCCGTGCAGTTCCATCCCGAGAAGAGCCAGCATGGTGGCCTGCAGCTGCTGCGCAATTTCCTCGCGTGGGACGGCACGCACTAGATTCCTGACCGGACGATTCATTATGTTGATCATTCCCGCAATTGACTTGAAAGATGGGCAGTGCGTGCGCCTGAAGCAGGGCCGCATGGAAGACTCCACCGTGTTCTCCGACGACCCGGTCAAGACCGCCGGCCACTGGCTCTCCCAGGGCGCGCGCCGCCTGCATCTGGTGGACCTGAACGGCGCCTTCGCCGGCACGCCCGTCAACGGCGGTGTCGTGCAGGCCATCGCGCGGCACTACCCCGCGCTGCCACTGCAGATCGGCGGCGGCATCCGCGATCTCGGCACCATTGCCCGCTATCTCGCGGCCGGCGTGTCCTGGGTGATCATCGGCACCAAGGCCGTGCGCCACCCGGGCTTCGTGGCCGAGGCCTGCCATGAGTTTCCCGGCCAGATCATCGTCGGCCTGGATGCTGTCAACGGCATGGTGGCCACCGACGGCTGGGCCAATGTCACCGACGTGAATGTGATCGACCTGGCACGGCGCTTCGAGGACTACGGCGTCGAGGCCATCATCTACACCGACATCGCGCGCGACGGCATGATGCAGGGAGTGAACGTGCCGGCCACCGTCGCGCTGGCGGAAGCCACGCGCATCCCCGTGATCGCTTCGGGCGGCATCAGCCGCATCGAGGACATCCACGCGCTGCAGGCCGTGGCGAAGACGAAGACGGGCGGCGGCATTGCCGGCGCCATTACCGGCCGCGCCATCTACGAAGGCGCACTGAATCTGGCCGCCGCGCAGCGCTACTGCGACGAGGCCGCCCGCGCAAGCGCGGCCACCTGAACAGGCGAAGAGGCAACCCATGGCGCTGGCCAAACGAATCATTCCGTGTCTGGACTGCGACAAGGGTCGCGTGGTGAAGGGCGTGAAGTTCCTGGATATCCGCGATGCCGGCGATCCGGTGGAAATCTCGCGCCGCTACAGCGATGCCGGTGCCGACGAGATCACCTTCCTCGACATCACGGCCAGCCATGAAGGCCGCGAGACCACCGTGCAGACGGTGGAGCTGATTGCCGGTCAGGTGTTCATTCCGCTGACGGTCGGGGGCGGCATCCGCACGCTGGAGGACATCCGCACCATGCTCAATGCCGGTGCCGACAAGGTGTCCATCAACACCGCCGCCGTGTTCAATCCGGATTTCGTGCGCGAGGCGGCCGAGCGCTTCGGCTCGCAGTGCATTGTGGTGGCCATGGATGCCAAGAAGGTGAGTCAGCCCGGCGAGGCCGAGCGCTGGGAGATCTTCACTCACGGCGGGCGCAAGGCCACGGGCATCGACGCGGTGGAATGGGCGCGCCGCATGGTGAGTTACGGCGCCGGCGAGATCCTGCTGACCAGCATGGATCGCGACGGCACCAAGAGCGGTTTCGATCTGGGCTTGAACCGGGCGGTGAGCGATGCCGTGTCGGTGCCCATCATCGCCTCGGGCGGCGTGGGCACGCTGCAGGATCTGGTGGACGGCGTGCAGATCGGTCACGCCGATGCCGTGCTCGCCGCCAGCATCTTCCACTTTGGGGAGTTCACCATTCCCCAGGCCAAGCGTTACATGGCCGACAAGGGCATCACCATGCGCCTGTAGCCTGACGCTGCAGCGCGATCATCTGCGACACCGGAATCAGTTCGATGTGCAGGGCTGTCAGGGTCGGCAGCGCTTTCTCCAGATAGTCCAGGGTGGCGGCATAGGGATGTCCGATGCCGGTGGCGAAACCCTTCTCGCGCGCCAGCGTCAGCAGGCGCTGGAACTCTCTGTCGATGTCCTCGGCCGTCTGCACATTGTCCAGAAACACATTGCGCGTCAGCGTGGGGATGTCCTGTTCCTGGGCGATGCGCCCGGCCACACTGCTGGCAGTGGTGTAGCTGTCCACGAAGTAGAGATTGCGCCGCTGCAGCGTTTCCATCACCCAGCGCATGGGTTCTTCCTGCGCCGTCAGTTCACTGCCCATGTGATTGTTGAGGCCCTGCAGATGGGGCACGGCGTCGAGGGCGGCGGTGAGCGTCTGCATGAATTCCTCCCGCGTGAGCTGCGGAGTCAGGCCGCCCGGGCCCAGCGGCATCGCCGCCAGATTGCTCATCGGCGCGTGCAGCATCACTTCCTTGCCATTGGCGTGGGCCGCCTCGGCCAGCGCCACGCCATGGGGCGTGTGGGGCAGCACGGCGAAGGTGACATCGTCGGGCAGGGCCACCGCGCGTGCGCCGAGGTCGTCGACATAGCCGATGTCGTCGATGATCAGGGCGATGTAATGGGTCCCGGGCGCTGGCACGAAGCTCTGCGCTGGGGACGGCGCGGGGTTCGCGGAAGTGGGGGCTGACAACGTCTCTGTCGTCGATGCTGGCGCAGTGGCGGGGGCCTCCTCAAGCAGCTCGGCGGCGGCAGGCTCTGCAGGGATCGCCGGCTCTGCCGAGGCTGGCGTATCGACGGTCAGAGTATCCGCCGGGCTCTGCTCGGGCAGCGCCAGCGCGATGTCCTGAGTGGCAGCGGCAGTGGCCGCGACCGGGGTGCCGGTCGGCGTCGCGGTGGGCGTGGCACTTGCGCTGATCACGACCGGCGTGTCGAGGCGCGCGGGCGCGCGTTCCGGCGTGAACAGCCACAGGGAGAGCGGCATGCCCACCAGCCCGACGACCGTCATGATCAGCGGCGCGGGGTAGCGGGCGATGTCCTCGAGCAGAGGGTCGCGCTGACTCAAGGTTGCGCGGTTCCCGCAGGCGGGGCCTGGGTGACGGGCGTGCCGAGGCCACGGGCGCCTTCCAGAATGCTCAGTCCGCGCAGCAGGGTCAGGGCCTCCTGCAGCTGGTAATCCGTGGACACCACCTGTTCGGCCGAGACTTCGGCCTGGCGCTCTTCGCCGTCGATGTCGTCAAGGTCATTGCCGTTGCGCAGATGGCCGGCCAGGTCGGCCTCGGTATACCCGGTGCGGCCCGTGGTGCGGGTGACCAGGCCTTCCTCGATCAGGATGTCCGGCTGGATGCCCTGCGCCTGGATCGAGCGCCCCTCGGGGGTGAAGTACAGCGACGTGGTGAGTTTGATGGCGCGGTTCTCGGCCAGCTGCATCACGCTCTGCACCGAGCCCTTGCCGAAGCTGCGGGTGCCCATGATCACGCCACGGCCGTGGTCCTGCAGCGCGCCCGCGACGATCTCGGCCGCCGAGGCGGAACCGGAGTTGATCAGCACCACCAGGGGGACGCCCAGACTCGGGTCTTCGGGTGTGGCGAAGAATTCCATCTCGATCTCGCCCTCGCGGCCCTGGGTGTAGACGATGCGGCCTTCGCGCACGAAGGCATCCACCACTTCCACCGAGGCCTGCAGGATGCCGCCCGGGTTGTTGCGCAGGTCCAGCACCAGCCCCTTGAGGTCGGGTTGTGCGGCCTTGATCTCTTCCAGGGCTTCCAGCACTTCCTCGCCGGTGTTCACCTTGAACTGGGAGATGCGCAGATAGGCGAAGCCCGGCTCCAGCTCACGGTGACGCACGCTGGCCACTTCGATGATGTCCCGCACCAGGGTGATTTCCAGCGGCTCGGGCTCGCCCTCGCGCATGATGCCCAGCACGATGGGGGTGCCCACTTCGCCGCGCATCAGCTCCACGGCATCGTCGATCTGCATTTCCACCAGCGGACGGCCGTCGATCTCGACGATCAGATCGCCCGGCAGAATGCCGGCGCGCTGGGCGGGCGAATCGTCGATGGGAGTGATCACCTTGATGAAGCCGTTCTCCTCACCCACCTCGATGCCCAGGCCGCCGAACTCGCCGGTCGTGGTCTCCTGCAGGGAGTCGAACTCTTCGTAGGCCAGATAGGCCGAATGCGGGTCGAGGCCTGACAGCATGCCTTTGATGGCGTATTCCAGCAGGGTCTTGTCATCGATCGGCTCGACATAGGTGTTGCGGATGGCGTCCAGCGCTTCGACGAAGAGGCGGACCTCTTCCAGTGGCAGGGGCAGTGGCTGCTGCGCAGGCGCGGCCTCCTGGGCAATCACCGGGGCGCCGAAGGCCGTGCACAGCGCCAGGGTCAGGGCGCGAGGCAGCAGGCGGCGCGGGACAATGCCAGCGGGGGTGTGGCGTCGTGTCTTCATGGGCTCTCCGACTGCGTGCCACGGGCAGCGCAGATGATGAGTGGTTCTCGTGTGGCGCCGAGCATAGCACGGCACTCTCGCGGCTCTACAGGGGCCGCGCGAATTTCAGGGCTGCCACCACTGGGCCGGGTCCTGCGCCTGGCCGTCATGGCGGATCTCGAAATACAGACCGGGCTGACCCGAGCCGCCATCCCTGCCGGCAGTCGCCAGGGGTTCGCCGCGATTGACCCAGTCGCCGTTGCGCTTGATCAGGCTGCCGGTGTTGGCATACAGGCTCATGTAGCCTGCCCCGTGATCCACCACGACCAGCAGGCCGGAGCCCCGCAGCCAGTCGGCGAAAACCACCCGGCCTGGATGCACGGCACGCACAGGCGTGCCTTCCGCGGCGCCCAGCACGATGCCCTGGCGGTGCAGATTGCCGTCGCTGTAGCTCTCGCCGAAGCGGTTCAGGGCCGCGCCGTCCACGGGGCGCGGCAGGCGGCCGCGTGCCTGCGCGAAGGGCGCCAGATCCTCCGGTGCCGGAATGTTGATGACGACGTCACGGATCTGCTGCACCAGGCTTTCGAGGCGTTGCTGGTCTTCCCGCAACTGGCTCAGCTGAGTGCTGCGCGAGGCCATTTCCTGTGCCAGCTCGGTCAGCAGGGCCTCCCGGCGCGCCGTCTCGGTCGCCAGGGCGGCCTGCGCATCCTCGAGCGTCTGTCGCGAGGTTTGCAGGGTCTGTTCCGTGTCGAGCAGACGGGCGGTGGTGGTGTCGAGGGACTGCAGGGTGGAGCGGTAGGCCGTGATGCCGTCGAGGCGGGCACGGTTGAAATCGCTGTAATAGCGCAACATGCGCGCGCTGCGGGAAGGGTCGTCCTGGGTCAGCAGCAGCTTGAGGTAACTGTCGTGGCCGCTGCTGTAGGAAGCGCGCAGCGCCTGGCGCACCAGCGCCTCCTGGCCGGCCAGTGCCTGCTCCAGTTCACGCTGCTGACGTTCCAGTTGCTGCAGTTCCTCGCGCAGCGCCAGGATCTGAGCTTGCGTGTCGAGAATGGCCGTGCGGTTGGCGGCGATGGTGGTGTTGCTGTCGCGCAGCGCCTGCTCCTGGGCTGTGCGATCGCTGGCCGCCGTGCGCAGCCAGTCCTCGATCTGTGCGATGGCGGCGGCCACCTGCTCCAGCTGTTCCTCCGGCAGGGGTTCCTCGGCCGCCATGCCCGCCGGGCTGCCGAGCAGCGCGACGGTCAGCAGCAGGGCGGCGGCCTGCCGGCAGGGGCTCAGGCGCTCTTGTGCACGAGACATTGGCCGGTCATTTCTGCCGGAACAGGCAGCTCCATCAGGGCGAGCAGGGTGGGCGCGATGTCGCACAGGCTGCCGTGGCTGCGGAAGGTCCAGCCGCGCTTGCCGACATAGACCAGAGGCACGGGGCCGCTGGTGTGGGAGGTCATGGGCTGACCGGATTCCGTGTCCACCATCTGCTCCACGTTGCCGTGGTCGGCCGTGATCAGGCACTGGGCATCGTGGGTCTCGATGGCCTCCACGAGGCGGCCGAGGCAGACATCCAGGGCTTCAACAGCCTTGACGGCGGCGTCGAAGCTGCCGGTGTGCCCCACCATGTCGCCGTTGGCGTAATTGCAGATGATGGCGTCATAGGTGCCGGCCGCGATGGCCTCCACCAGCTTGTCGGTGACTTCGAAGGCGCTCATCTCCGGTTTCAGGTCATAAGTGGCCACCTGCGGCGAGGGCACCAGGATGCGGGTCTCTCCTGCATAGGGTTCCTCGCGTCCGCCACTGAAGAAAAACGTGACGTGCGCGTATTTCTCGGTTTCGGAAATGCGCAGCTGGGTCTTGCCCAGCGCTCCCAGGTATTCGCCCAGCACATTGTCCATGGTCTGGGGCGGGTAGGCGCACAGCACGCCGATGTCGGCGGCATATTCCGTCAACGTGACGAAATCCCCCAGGGCCGGTTGCACACGCCGCACGAAGCCGTTGAAGGCCGGGTCGCTGAGGGCGCGGGTCAGCTGGCGCGCGCGGTCGGAGCGGAAATTCATGTAGATCAGCGTGTCGCCGTCCTCGAAGTGCACCGGCGCTTCGCCGGGCCCGGCCACCACGGTGGCCTTCACGAATTCGTCATCCTCGCCGCGGGCGTAGGCGGCATGCAGCGCGTCCTCGACGCTCGCGCTGTGGAAATCAGCGCGGGCTTGCGTCAGCAGTTCGTAGGCGGTCTGCACGCGATCCCAGCGATTGTCGCGGTCCATGGCGTAATAGCGGCCGATGATGGAGACGATGCGGCCGCTGCCAGCCTCGCGCAGCCGCGCTTCGGTGCGTTGCAGCGAAGCGAGTGCGCTGCGCGGCGGGGTGTCACGTCCATCGAGGAAGGCGTGCAGGTAAATGCGCTCGGCGCCGCGCTGGCTGGCCAGGTCGATCATCGCCAGGATCTGGTCCTCGTGGCTGTGGATGCCGCCCGGCGAGAGCAGGCCCATGATGTGCACCGACTTCTCGTTGAGAATGGCCTTGTCCACGGCGTCCACCAGCGGCTCGTTGAGGAAGAAGGTGCCGTCCTCGATGGCCTTGTCGATGCGGGTGAGGTTCTGGTAGACGATGCGGCCGGCGCCCAGGTTCATGTGCCCCACCTCGGAGTTACCCATCTGCCCCTTGGGCAGGCCGACGGCTTCGCCGGAGGTGGTGATCAGGGTGTGGGCACAGCGCTGCCAGAGGGCATCCCAGACCGGGGTGTGGGCGGCGCTGATGGCGTTGTGTTCTGTCTCTTCACGGTAACCCCAGCCATCGAGAATGAGCAGCAGGGTGGTGGAGCGACGGGGAGCAGTGTGTGAACTCATGGGAACAGGGCTTCCGGTAGGGGTGGACGCAAGTGCCGCGCATTATCCCGGAAAGCCTCGGGCAAGGCGAGCCTGCGCGGGCGGTCCGAACTTTCTTATGCCCGGGAATGCTGTGTATACTGCCTACCTTTTTTGCGCGCCCGTGGCGGCTTCGGCCGCTCGGCGCGTGTCTGCCACCGCCACTGTGCGGGCGGCCGAAAACACGGGGATATATGGCGCAGTTCATTGAATTTGTTGGTAATCACTGGATGCTCTCCAGTCTCTGGGTAGGTCTGGTCATTGCCCTGATCTTTCATCGCAACAAGACCTCAGGCGAAGCCGTCACGGCCCAGCAGGCCGTGATGCTCATCAACCGCTCCAATGCGGTGGTGGTCGATATCCGCGACAAGAAGGATTACGACAGCGGCCATATCGTCGACTCCTTCCATATTCCGCTGACCAAGCTGGGCACGCGCGTGGCGGAGCTCGACAAGTACAAGGGCGTGCCCGTCATCGTGGCCTGCCGACTCGGGCCGCAGTCCGTCGACGGCGTCAAGGTGCTGCGCAGCGCAGGCTTCACCCGGGTGCTGCGTCTTGCCGGCGGCATGACCGAGTGGCGCACGCAGGGTCTGCCACTGGTGCAATGACAAGGAATTCCTCAAGGAACGCAAGGCAATCACTCTCAATCACTCACGAACGATGCAGGAATCGACATGGCAGAGAACACTCACGATCAGAACATCCCGACAGCGCCGGAAGCCGGTGCGGCCAATGGACAGCAGGCGGCCAACCCCGGCCCGGCCTTCGCTCTGCAGCGCATCTACCTGAAAGATGCCTCGTTCGAATCTCCCCGCAGCCCGGTGGTCTTCCAGAACCAGTGGACGCCGAAGGTGAGCTTCAATCTCGGCACCAAGAGCGCCCGCATTGCCGAAGGCGTCTTCGAGGTCGTGCTGACCGTGACGGTGGAAGCGAAGGTGGATGACGCCGCTGCCTTCCTGGCGGAAGTGCATCAGGCAGGGGTGTTCTCCTGCGTCGGCTTGGCCGATGCCGACCTGGAGCACGTGCTGGCTTCCGTCTGCCCGAACATCCTGTTCCCCTACGCCCGCGAAGCGGTGGATTCCCTGATCATCAAGGGCAGCTTCCCCCCGATCAACCTGGCGCCGGTGAATTTCGACGCCCTGTACCTGCAGACCAAGCAGCGTCAGGCCGCTGAAGCCGCCGCCAAGGCCGGTCAGCCCGCTGCCAACTGAGTTCGAATGCCGGGCTCTCATCCGCCACCCGGCACATGCTCATGCCCCGAACGCGAAGTCCTGCTGGCGCAGGGCTTCGTAGACCACGACAGCCACCGTATTGGACAGGTTTAGGCTGCGGCTGCCCGCGCGCATGGGCACGCGCAGCAAGCGTTCCTGTGGCAGGCTGTCGCGAATCTCCTGGGGAAGTCCGCGCGACTCTGGTCCGAACAGCACCACATCCCCCTCCTCGAAGCGGACCCGGGCGTATGGCCGCTGCGCCTTCGTGCTCAGTGCGAACAGTCGTCCCGGCGGGCGTGTCTGCACAAATGCCTCCCAGGATTCATGCACCTGCACGCAGGCCATCTCGTGATAGTCCAGTCCGGCGCGGCGCACGTGCTTGTCGTCCAGCGCGAAGCCCAGCGGCTTGATCAGGTGCAGCTGGCAGCCCGTATTTGCGGCGAGGCGAATGATGTTTCCGGTATTTGGTGGGATTTCAGGCTGATAGAGCGCTATGTGCAGCAACGACGTGAGTACTCTGGCAAAGTGCGTGGATATTCGAATTTGATAACGAGTATCGGATTGATCAGTGCAATCAAGCAATCGCGCGTTGCGGTCATCCTGGTCTATTTCAATTAGTCGTGACTTAAACAAACTTCAGGGTGGTCGCGTGGAAAAGGCGGGCGATCGATGTCTTCTTTCCGGGACGGTCGAAAGTGCAGTCTCAGTCCTGCTCGTCGCCGCCCACGTCCATTTCCAACTCCTTGATCTTGCGCGTCAGCGTGTTGCGGCCCCAGCCCAGCAGCAGGGCGGCGTCACGCCGGCGGCCCGCCGTGTGCTTGAGGGCCACCTCGATCATGGTGCGTTCGAACACGGGTGTGGCCTGGTTGAGGATTTCCTTGTGTCCCAGATTCAATTCCTGATCCGCCCAGTGATGCAGCAGCTGTGACCAGCTGCCCGCACTGCTGCTCTGCGCCTGGGTTTCCAGCAGCTCGGGCGGCAGGTCGTCGATGTGCACTTCGCGGCTGGAGGCCATCACGGTGATCCAGCGGCAGAAGTTCTCGAGCTGCCGCACGTTGCCGGGCCAGTTGAGACCGGTGAGGTATTTCTCCGTCTCCGGTCGCAGCACCTTGGGCTCGGCCTCCAGCTCCTCCGCTGCCTTGAGCAGGAAGTGCTGAGCCAGACGCGGGATGTCCTCGCGACGGTCGCGCAGGCGCGGGATGTGGATGCGGATCACGTTGAGGCGGTGGAACAGGTCTTCCCGGAACAGATGCTTCGCGACCAGGGCTTCCAGATTCTGGTGGGTGGCCGCGATGATGCGCACATCCACCTTGATGGGGGTATGCC
This sequence comes from Gammaproteobacteria bacterium, assembly GCA_030832825.1. GTDB lineage: Bacteria > Pseudomonadota > Gammaproteobacteria > Pseudomonadales > Pseudohongiellaceae > UBA5078. Next base: position 2,783 of record JAURIJ010000044.1, on the reverse strand, counting down.
CGCCCACGCGATAGAACTCGCCATCCGAGAGCACGCGCAGCAGGCGCGTCTGCGTCTCGGGTGGCATGTCGCCGATCTCGTCCAGGAACAGCGTCCCGCCATTGGCCTGTTCGAAGCGGCCGGTGCGCTGCGCCGTCGCGCCGGTGAAGGCACCCTTTTCATGACCGAAGAGTTCGGATTCGATCAGGTCCTTCGGAATCGCCGCGACGTTCAGCGCAATGAACTGATTCTTCTTGCGCGGGCTGTGGCGATGCAGGGCGTGGGCCACCAGCTCCTTGCCCGTGCCGGATTCACCGTTGATCAGCACCGTGATGTTGGACTGCGACAGCCGGCCGATGGCGCGAAACACCTCCTGCATCGCGGGCGCCTCGCCGATGATGTCCTTGGTCTTCTCCAGGATCGGCGGCGGCACCTCGATGTTCTTCTCTCTTGCATGTTCGAGCGCACGCACGGTCATGGCCACGGCTTCGTCGATGTCGAAGGGTTTGGGCAGATACTCGAAGGCCCCGCGACTGTAGGACGACACCGCGCTGTCGAGATCGGAATGTGCGGTCATGATGATCACGGGCAGTTGCGGGTACTGGTCATGCACCGTGGACAGCAGGTCCAGGCCATTGATGCCGGGCATGCGGATGTCGCTGATGATGGCGTCAGGACGCTCCTTTTCCAGACGGTGCAGCAAGTCCTCGCCGTTCTCGAAACATTGCGTGTTCAGGCCGTTCTTGCTCAGGGACTTTTCCAGTACCCACCGGATGGACTTGTCGTCATCGAGTACCCAGACGCTGTTGTGCTTGCTCATGATGATTGGTCCTGTGCCTCTGTCTGAATGCGCTTGCCCCGCGTGGTTGGTGCAACGGGGATGTAGATGGCGAAACGCGTGTGCCCGGGCTTGCTGTCACACTCGATCATTCCCTTGTGCTGATTGATGATGGAGTGGGCGATGGACAGCCCCAGTCCGGTACCCTCGGCGCGCCCGCTGATCATGGGGTAGAAGATGCTGCCGATCAGGTCTTCGGGGATGCCCGGACCGTTGTCGATCACTTCCATGCGGGCCGCAAGACGGTGGAAGACGGTGCCGATGGTGATGTTGCGCAGCACGCGGGTGGTCAGCTCGATCCTGCCGGCGCTGTGGCGCACGTTCGGGCTCTCCAGCGCCTGCATCGCATTGCGCACGATGTTGAGCACGGCCTGGATCAGCTGTTCCGCGTCGGCCATCACTTCGGGAATGCTGGGGTCGTAATTGCGCTCGATATGGATGTCCTTGTCCATGACCTCCACGGCGATCAGGCTGCGGACGCGTTCCAGCACCTCGTGAATGTTGATCGGTTTGAGCTGTGGAGGCTTGCGCGTGCCCACCAGACGGTCGACCAGATTGTGCAGGCGATCCGCCTCCTCGATGATGACGCTGGTGTAGTCGGTGAGCTCGCCTTCCGGCAGCTCCCGGGCCAGCAGCTGCGCCGCGCCGCGAATGCCTCCCAGGGGGTTCTTGATCTCGTGGGCGAGGCCTCGCACCAGTTCCCGTGTGGTCTCGTGAGTGTTGACCAGAGCTTCTTCCTTGCTGATGCGCTCCGCGTAATTGATGGTCTGGATTTCCATCAGGACCTGCGCATCCTCCAGATCCACGAGGGGTGTGATGGTGTAGTCCACGCAGATGGTGCGCCCCTGCAGCAGCGTCAGCTCGGCCTTGCGCCGGGTGAAGCTGTGGTGGCTGTTGCGGGCGTTCTGGATATCTTCGATGTCCTTGATGGCGCCAAGAAAGATGTCCCCGATCCAGGACTTGTAGATTTGCCGGCCGCTGATGGCCAGCATGCCTTCGCCCGCCAGATTGATGTACGTGAGCCGCAGCTCCTGATCGAAAACGATCACGCCGGTGCTCAGATTGTCCAACAAGCGTTTGTGGAGAGGGTCGATGGCCACGTCTGCTGCTCTTTCGCGGTGCACACAATTTGTACACCGCATGGGGTTTCGGGGAACCATGCAATAAGCAAACCAATTGCAGGAGTGCCGGAATCACAGGCTGCGCAGGGAGGCAGCAGTCCCGCTGGCTCGGACTATGCACCACAATGGTGCATAGCTCAAGGATGGGGTGTTCCAGAATGGCGCGGCGACCCCGGTCCGGCATCTGCCGGGCAAAAAAAAGCCCGGCGCGAAGGCCGGGCTTTCTGGTGACGCTGCAGCGGGATCAGACGCTGTAGTACATGTCGAATTCCACCGGGTGGGTGGACATGTTCAGACGTGTGCAGTCCTGTGACTTCAGCTCGATGTAGGCATCGATCAGGTCGTCGCAGAACACGCCGCCCTTCTTCAGGAACTCGCGGTCCTTGTCGAGAGATTCCAGCGCTTCGTCCAGGGAGTAGCAGACGCGCGGGATCAACGCCTCTTCTTCCGGCTCCAGGTCGTAGAGATCCTTGGTGGCGGGATCGCCGGGGTGGATCTTGTTCTGGATACCGTCAAGGCCGGCCATCAGCATGGCGGCGAAGAACAGGTAGGGGTTTGCTGTCGGGTCACCGAAACGCACTTCGATGCGCACGGCACGCGGGTTGCCGCCCAGGATGTAGGGGATGCGGATCGCGGCGGAACGGTTGCGTGAGGAGTAGGCCAGCAGAGTCGGCGCTTCGAAGCCCTTCACCAGACGCTTGTAGGAGTTGGTGGAGGCGTTGCCGAAGGCGTTCAGCGCCTTGGCGTGCTTGATGATGCCGCCGATGTAGTACAGGGCTTCCAGGGACAGGCCGGCGTACTGGTCGCCAGCGAAAACGTTCTTGCCGTCCTTGGAGATGGACTGG
>JAURIJ010000065.1 GCA_030832825.1 Gammaproteobacteria bacterium | reverse complement strand
TCTCCGGGCAGCCCTCGCGCGCCGAAGGCTCCACCGGCCTGTGCTGTGTGCGCATGACACGCCAGGATGGCAGCCCCGTGCTCTCGGGAGGGCGTGTGGAAGAAGCGGTGCAGCCGCCCCGCTGATCGACCTGGCATGCGGCCTTGCCGCCCCAACAACAAGAACCTTCATTGACAAGGAACGGCTATGCAACACGACGACACAAAATCCACGCTTGTGCTCACCGCACTCCCTGCTCTGGCCCTGCTCGGGCTGATGACCCTGCCCACTGGCGCGCTGCTGGCGCAATCGGATGAAGCCGCGACTCCTGATTTGTCCGGTGTGTGGGACGGCGGCGGCCGAGCCCGTCCGGTAAACAGTGAGACAGTGCCCTGGACCACCGAGAATTTCCCCGTCCTCAATGAGCGCGCTCTGGCCTATCAGGAAGTGTTCGAAGAGATCATCGCGCCCAAGTACGACTGCCAGCCGGCTTCATCTCCAGCCATTCAATACGACCCGTATCACATGCAGGTCACCCAGTGGCCCGACCGCGTGATGTTCCGCTACGAAAAGGATGACCAGCTGCGCACCGTGTGGCTGGATGGCCGCGAGCCCACGGCGCTGGACTTCAGCAACCAGGGGTTTTCAGTGGGCCGCTATGAAGACGGCGCGCTGATCGTGACCACCACGCACTTCCTGTTCGACATCACGGGTTTCGACGACTACAACGGCATTCCCTCATCGGCCCAGAAAGTGGTGACCGAGCGTTACTGGAAGGAGGGCGAGAACCTGCACATCACGCTGACGGTGGAAGACCCGATGTTCCTGCGCGCACCGGCTTCGTACAGCACGCGCTGGGTGCCCGCCGCGCCGGGGTATCAGATTGCGGCCTTTGGCTGTGACCCGGAGTCGGCCCGCGCCTCTGTGCGCTTCTTCCCCTCGAAGTTCAAGTGAGTCAGCCAGTCCCGTCCAATAACCCCAGTAAACGCCCAGGATCGAACAGCATGAAACGCACCCTTGCACTCACAAGCCTCGCCATTGCGCCTTGGATCGGCATCGCCGCCCAGGCTGCCGACGAACTCTGGCCATTGCGGGAAGACGGCGCGGAGGCGGCCGGCTTCACCGAGGCCGGCATTGCGAGCCTGGATGCCGCCATGCAGGAGATTGTCCGCACTCAGGACGTTGCCGGCATGGTGTGGATGCTGGCAAAGGAGGGCAAGGTGGCCACCTTCGAGGCCGCCGGTTTCAACAAGGTGGACGACCAGGCACCCATGACCGAGGACTCGCTGTTTCGCATTTACTCCATGACCAAGCCGGTCACGGGCGTGGCCATGATGATGTTGTGGGAGCAGGGGCTCTGGCAGTTTGATGACCCGATCAGCAAGTTCATCCCCCAGTTTGCCGATCTCAAGGTGATGCAGGGTGTCGACGCCGCCGGCAATGGAGTGTTGGAAGATCTGCAGCGCCAGCCCACCATGCGGGAGCTGATGAACCACACCGCCGGTTTCGGCTACGGCCTGTTCGGAGATGACCCGGTCAATACCGCCTTTCGCGAACAGGACGTGCTGTCATCGCCCGACCTGAACGTTCTGATCGACAAGGTGGCCGCCATCCCCCTGCTCGCCCAGCCCGGGGAGCAGTGGTACTACTCCATCGGCGTCGACGTGCAGGGCTACATCGTCGAGCAACTCACCGGCATGACATTGGGCGAGTACCTGCGCCAGCATGTATTCGAACCGCTGGGCATGGACGACACGCGCTTCTATGTGCGCCCGGAAGATGAATCGCGCTTTGCCGAAGTGCATTACTGGGACGCCGAGCGCAACCACCTGGTGCAAATGGCCGAGCGCACCGATCGGCCCGGGTACCGCGATGCCGACAGGCTGGAATCCGGCGGAGGGGGTCTGGTGTCTTCCACGCGGGATTACGCGCGTTTCCTGCAGATGCTCGTGAATGAAGGGGAGCTGGACGGCGTGCGCCTCCTCACCCCGGAGTCGGTGCGCCTGATGCGCACCAACAGCCTGACCGGCAAGGAAAGCATGCAGTCCGGCATCGGCGGCCCCGGCCAGCCCGGTGAAGGCTTCGGGGTCGATTTTGCCGTGACCTACGATCCACGCGCCGCCGGTTCTCCCCAGGGCCCAGGCACCTATTACTGGGCCGGTGCGGCAGGCACCACGTTCTGGATCGACCCGGTGAATGACATTTTCTGGTTGTCCATGATTCAAGCCCAGGGCCCGCGCCGGCCGGGTGCCGCGAATGCGGGCGTGATTGCGCGGGACATCATTTATCAGAGCCTCAAGGAATAATTGGCAAGCCCAAGGGCGATAGGTCGCCACGTGGAGGGATGGCCCTGAGGCAGCCACTGACGGTGGAACCGCTCGGATAGCGCTGCAGGAATGGCGGATGCACTGAGGGCTACGCTGGCCTGGCCTGTGCTCGGGCTCCGACTTGTCATGGAGGATCAGGTGGCGGCTTGGAATGCGAGAAGGAAAGGGAGACCTCCCAGTCTCCCTTTCGCGTTTTGACAGCATCCATCACTGCCATCTAGGCCCATCCCCCTCACTCAGTTGTGGGGTCTCCATTCAATCGACACCCAGTAACGTCGGCCAAACGGATCCTGGAGTCGGCTTTCGAAACCAGCCCCCACGCCCAGTTCTGGAGTGGGCTGTGGCATCGTGTTGAACATATTGGTCAAGCCTGCGCTCAGGATGATCTCGCTGTCCCAGTACTGATCGAACGTGTACGAGTACTGCGCATTCCAGATGTCCTGCCCATGAATCTTGCGTGGCGCAGTGAAGCCCTGGCTGTAGCGGTCGACGAGCACATTGTCCCAGATGACGCTGGAGTAGAAATTGCTTGTCACACTGGCACTGTGCTTGTCACGGAACCAATTCAACATCAGTGTTCCCTTGTATTCAGGCAGAGGAGGCACGATGGAGGTATTGGCATTCTGTCGACCATTGGCATCCTTGGTGCCACCGGTCAGATCCGCGTACTCGTAGTTCAGGAAGTGCGACAAGGTCAGGGTGGTCTGGAAAGTGCCCCAGGCGTCGGTCTCATAGGTGTAGCGAGCGCGTGCATCGAGCAGATCAATCCAAAGCGAGCTGATATTGGCTGACTGACGAATCACCCTGATCACTCGCTGCGAGGCCGGATCACGCCACACGATCTGCTGGTTCTCGGGCTTTGCCAGCCACTGATTGGCGAGCACACGCGTGGGGGAGCCTGCCGTCTTGACGTACTGCTCCTTGGTCAAGCCATTTTCACTGAGAAAGCGCCCGAACTCCGAGTTCACTGTGTCGTCGTTGGTCAAGGCGCGGATGCGGTCCACATAGTCCACCTTCTGATAGTCCAGACTGATGCTCAGGCCTTCAAGTGAGCCGTCAGGTTCCCACGTGAAGCCAAAGTTCGTGGTTTGAGACGTTTCGGGCACCAGATTGGGGTTGCCAGCCAGACAAGTGGTGCCGCCGGTCAGATCGATCGGCGTGAAGGGATCCGAGCCCGAGAACAATTCCGTGCAATTGGAATTCGGATCGAAGGGACGAATGCTGAGCGCAGTCGGGGCCAGGAAGCTCTCGCCCCAAGACGCGCGCAAGGCCAGAGTGGGCAGCGCCTCCCAACGCAAGGCCACCTTCGGTGTCGTGGATTCCAGGCCGAAGTCGGCGAATTGCTCGTGGCGCCCGGCCAGCTGCAGGGTCAGCGTTTCCAGGATGGGCACTTCTAGCTCTGCGAAGACTGCTTTCACTGCGTTGGCGTAGTACTCGTCTTCTGGCAGTGTGGAGAAAATATTGGTGTTGTAGTTCTGCTTCAGCATGGAATAGGGGTTGGCGAAGGTCCAGTACTGGGAATCCCGCCATTGGTAGCCGGTGGCCATCTGCACAGCGCCTGCCGGCACATCAAACAACTCACCCGTCGCCACGATTTCGCCTATCTCCAGCATGTCGCGCGACGTTGTGCCATTGTTGGGCTGAAACAACCAATCCACCAATTCCAAGGAATTCCCGGTGACGCCTTTCACGTAGAAAGGCGAACGGCTGTCGGCAGAGCCAAAGGGGTTGAACCACTCGTTCCCATTCGGTCCGCCCTTGCCGATCAGCGCGAGTTGCAGGCGCGGGAGGCTGAGGGTGACGCTGTCGCGATTGGACTGGCGATTCTCCTGTCGGGAGTAATAGGCCGTCGCGGTCCATGTCTCGCTCAGGTCGATGTAGGCAGCCAGCTTCCAACGGTCGGCATACTCGCGGTTCTCCGAAAGCAGTGCGCCGGTGGATCTTTCCAGATGACTGTGCCATGTCGCATTGGCCGTGAAGGGACGCCAGTCATACGGGACGACATCGAATCCAAACGGGTTGGCCGGATGCGAAGCCGGAATGAAGATGGCGCCACGATTGTTCTCCGAGACTGCCGTGGAAGTGCTGCCCCGATTGGTACGCAAGCGAAAGTTCAGCATGGTCTGGAGTTCGAAGCGCGCCCAGTCAGTGGCCTGCCAGGTGAGGTTCGAATACAGGTTCTGCTCTGCGATCTCAGCAGCGTACGCATGCACCTTGGAGTAGTTGTAGCGGCAGGTGGCCGTGGTGGCAGCCGATGCGATGGGCGTTCGTACGCCGGACGGTGTGTTGTGCGCCACTGTGAGATCTTCCAGCCCTTGATTGAAGGTTCCACAACTGGGGTCGATGCGGCTTGGGGCCACCACGGTTCCGCCGTGTCCGCCGCCGATGTTGGCACTGCCATTGTTGACGCGGCGGAAATTGCCGGGGTTGCCAGATGTCGACGAGCCATCGGCCATGCGCCATGCATCAGGGCGCTCGAACGGCATCAAGGAAGTTTTCTTGGTGAACTCGTAGGCCCCTACCCAATTCACACCATTGTCGAAGGACTTGCCTGCCATGAAGGAAATCGCCGGTTCCTCCATATCCGCATTTTCCGTTCGGGAGTAATAGGCACGTGCCCGGAAGCCGTCGAATTCCTTGATCGGCAGCATGTTCACCACGCCTGCCACTGCGTCGGATCCGTACAGCGCCGAGCCTCCGTCCAGCACCACTTCCATGCGCTGTGTGGCGATGTCGGGCAGCAGGGCCGTGATGGCGCTGCTCACCACACGAACGCCATCCATCAACACCAAAGTGCTGTTCTCACCCAGGCCTCGCAGATTGAACTGCGTGCCATTGGAGGTCTGCGCGCCGTCGGCGGAGCCCAGCACGTTGTTGACCACGTTGGTGTTCTGGGTATACGTCAGGTTGCGCACATACTGCGCCATGGTGGGGGCGCCCGAGGTATAGAAATCCTCCTGCGTGACGGTATCGATGGGCGACGCGCCAGTGAACTTGCTGTTGCGTATGTAGGAACCCGTCACGACGACTTCTTCCACCTCGGGGTCGGTTTGTGCCAGGACAGCGAAAGGGAAAGCCAGGGAAGCACCGAGACAGCAATGGATCAGATGACGGAGCTGCCCCCGTCGGGTGAATTTCAGCATTTTTAATCTCCAGTGTTGGCCTCCATCGCAAGGGCAATGGGCGGCCTTTATTATTGATGTGACAAGAGTGTGATGCTTGCCAGGGCACTACTTGACTATCACTGGAGAACGACTTGCAAGACGCAAATCCCATACTTCGATATAGAACCACTACGCCATGTGCCGGTTCATCCCACCAAATATTCAGCAGTTAAGCAAGGGGTATTGCGTTCGAATGACCTGCCCGGCTATTTTCGGACCAGTTAAAACTTGAGAGTATGGCCCCCTCAATCGAGGTGAGGCATGAAGAAGAGTCGATTTACGGAAGATCAGATCGTCAAGATGCTGCGCGAGGCGGACCGCACATCAGTGGCTGC